>NZ_JCALCY010000009.1:0-141185 GCF_059812585.1 Mycobacterium sp. NGS48 | reverse complement strand
CGCCGTAAGCCGGGTTTGCGCACCCTCGCGCCGGGCGTGACCTCCCCGGTAAACTGGGTCCCGCATCGCACCTCATGCGGGAGAGTTCCGTGACGGCCAGCCACGGACGCCGAAGGAGCAATACCTCTCCGTCAACCTCTCAGGCACCCGGACCGCGCGAGACAACGATGCCTCTGGAAAGCGGTGAAGGCCCATTGCGGGTGATCACCCGCCGATGGGGAAAGGCGCAAGCAGGCCAGCGCTGAATCTCTCAGGCGCCCGATGCGGGTAGCGACAGAGGGAGAGGAACACCGTCCTCTGCCCATGTCAGGAGTCCCGAGTGTCCGACTACACGAATCCGCGGTTCGCCGACCGGCACATCGGTCCCGACAGCGACGCGATCGCCACGATGCTCGCCGTCATCGGCGTCGGGTCACTCGACGAGCTGGCCATCAAGGCGGTTCCGACCGACATTCTCGACGCGCTCACCGACTCCGGCGCCGCCCCGGGGCTGCACCAGCTACCGCCACCGGCCACTGAAGCCGAGGCGCTGGCCGAGTTGCGCAAAATGGCCGACGCCAACACCGTCGCGGTGTCGATGATCGGCCAGGGCTACTACGACACGCACACGCCGCCGGTGCTGCTGCGCAACATCATGGAGAACCCGGCCTGGTACACCGCCTACACGCCCTATCAGCCGGAGATCAGCCAGGGCCGGCTGGAGGCGCTGCTGAATTTCCAGACCATGGTCGCCGATCTGACCGGCCTGGAACTGGCCAACGCCTCGATGCTCGACGAAGGCACTGCGGCCGCCGAGGCAATGACGCTGATGCACCGAGCGGCAAAGGGCAACGTCAACCGGTTGGCCGTCGACATCGACCTGTTCGGTCAGACCGCCGCAGTGCTGGCCACCCGTGCCCAACCGTTGGGCATCGAGATCGTCACGGCCGACCTGCGCGACGGCTTGCCCGAAGGTGAGTTCTTCGGAGTGATCGCCCAGTTGCCGGGTGCCAGCGGGCGGATAACCGACTGGACCGCGCTGATCTCCGAGGCGCACGAGCGCGGCGCGCTGGTCGCCGTCGGCGCCGACCTACTGGCCTTGACCCTGATCACCCCGCCCGGCGAGATCGGCGCCGACGTCGCATTCGGCAGCAGTCAACGCTTCGGTGTGCCAATGGGTTTCGGCGGCCCACACGCCGGATATCTGGCCGTGCATGGCAAGCAGGCCCGGCAGCTGCCCGGCCGGCTGGTCGGCGTGTCGAAAGACGCCGACGGAGCGCCGGCCTACCGCTTGGCGCTGCAGACCCGCGAGCAACACATCCGCCGCGACAAGGCGACCAGCAACATCTGCACCGCCCAGGTGCTATTGGCGGTGATGGCCGCGATGTATGCCAGCTACCACGGCGCCGAAGGGCTGACCGGAATCGCCCGCCGCGTACACGGCCACGCCGAGAAGATCGCCGCCGCACTGGGCGATGCGTTGGTGCACGACAAGTACTTCGACACCGTGCTGGCGCGGGTTCCGGGCCGCGCCGACGACGTGGTCGCCGCGGCGAAGGCCAACGGCATCAACGTGTGGCGCGTCGACGACGACCACGTCTCGGTGTCCTGCGACGAAGTCACCACCGATGACCACGTGGCCGCGGTGCTCGAGGCCTTCGGCGTCGAGGCCGCCGAGCCGGTCTGCGCCGGGATCATCACCCGCACCTCGGAGTTTTTGACGCATCCGGCCTTCACCCGGTACCGCACCGAGACGTCGATGATGCGGTATCTGCGCGCACTGGCGGATAAGGATGTGGCCTTGGACCGCAGCATGATTCCGCTGGGTTCCTGCACAATGAAACTCAACGCCGCCGCCGAGATGGAGCCGATCACCTGGCCGGAATTCGCGCGTCTGCATCCGTTCGCCCCGCCCGCCGACACCGCCGGGATCCGTCAACTCATCGACCAATTGGAGACCTGGCTGGTGCAGCTCACCGGCTACGACGCGGCTTCACTGCAACCCAACGCCGGTTCGCAGGGCGAATATGCCGGCCTGTTGGCGATCCACGCCTATCACGCCAGCCGGGGGGAGCCGCACCGCGACATCTGCCTGATTCCATCCAGCGCGCACGGCACGAACGCCGCGTCGGCGGCGCTGGCCGGACTGCGGGTGGCGGTCGTGGCCTGCCGCCCCAACGGTGACCTCGACCTCGACGACCTGCGCGCCAAAGTCAGCGAGCACGCCGAGCGGCTTTCCACGCTGATGATCACCTACCCGTCCACCCACGGGGTGTACGAGCACGACATCGCCGACATCTGCGCGGTTGTGCACGACGCCGGCGGGCAGGTGTACGTCGACGGCGCCAACCTCAATGCCCTGGTGGGGTTGGCGCGGCCCGGCAAGTTCGGTGGCGACGTCAGCCACCTGAACCTGCACAAGACGTTCTGCATCCCGCACGGCGGCGGCGGCCCCGGCGTCGGACCTGTCGTGGCCCGCGCACACTTGGCGCCGTTCCTGCCGGGAGCGTCCGACGGCCGCCCGGTGTCGTCGGCGCCCTATGGGTCGGCCTCGATCTTGCCGATCACCTGGGCCTATATCCGGATGATGGGCGCAGCTGGGCTGCGGGCGGCGTCGCTCACCGCGACCGCCTCGGCCAACTACATCGCCCGCCGGCTCGACGAGTACTACCCAGTGCTCTACACCGGCGAGAACGGCATGGTGGCCCACGAGTGCATCCTTGATCTGCGACCGCTGACCAAGGCCACCGGCGTCACGGTCGACGACGTCGCAAAACGCTTGGCGGACTATGGTTTTCATGCACCTACCATGAGTTTTCCGGTGGCCGGCACGCTGATGGTCGAGCCCACCGAAAGCGAGAGCCTCGCCGAGGTGGATGCATTCTGCGAGGCGATGATTGCCATCCGCGCAGAGATCGACCGGGTCGGCGCGGGGGAGTGGCCGGTGGACGACAACCCGCTGCGCGGCGCACCGCACACCGCCGAATGCCTGCTGGTGGCCGACTGGGATCACCCCTACACCCGCGAAGCGGCCGCCTATCCGCTCGGCAAGGCCTTCCGGCCCAAGGTGTGGCCACCGGTACGCCGCATCGACGGCGCCTACGGCGATCGCAACCTGGTCTGCTCCTGCCCACCGGTGGAGGCGTTCGCATAGAGAGCACAAACCTGGCTCCGCCCCGCGGGAAAACGGTCAGGACCAGCGGTAGCGACGAGAGCTGCGATGCAGGTTTACATGCCAGTAAGACTAATTTCGGCGACTTTGGGTACCACTCCCTAGGATCATCCTCCTCAGGTGGGGAAAGAATGCGGCTCAGGGGGGCCCGGTGCGAACAAGTAGCGGGTCGCGGTGGCCGATGGTGGGCCGCGACGACGCGGTCCGCCAGGCATTAGCGGCACTCGAGACGGACGTAGATCTCCGCGGGGTCGTGCTGGTGGGCGACACCGGTGTCGGCAAATCGACATTGGCTCGCGCCATTGCCGAGGCTGTCAGGTCGCGCGGACGTCCGGTGCGGTTTGCGCTCGGCACCGAAACCGCGAGTGCGGTGCCCTTCGGGACGTTTTATTGGTTGACGTCCCTCGACACGGCACCCGAACCCGCTGTCATGCTGGCGGCCGCCAAAAATAAGCTGGAGCAGGAAGAAAACCTGGTCATTGTCGTCGATGACGCCCAGTTGCTCGATCCGTTGTCGGCGTCGTTGGTGTACCACCTTGCCGCCAGTGGCAGCGTGCGCCTGATCGTGGCAATCCGCTCGGGCAACGCCGTGTCCGACACGGTGACAGCACTGTGGAAAGACGGACTGTTACTTCGGCTAGATATCAACGCGTTCACCGCGGAGCAATCCGAGGAGCTCATCCGCACCGTCCTCGGCGGCGTCATCGAGCCCCGATTGGCTAAAGAGCTACATGACCAGACCGCCGGCAACCCGCTGATGCTGCGCGGTTTGCTGAATTCCGCCCGGGAGAGCGGCGCGCTGGTGTGCACGGAGCATGGCTGGCATTTGCGCGGCGCGCTGCAACCAGACCGCGAGCTCAACGATCTTCTCGAATCTCGCCTGCGGTCCTTGGCCGCTGAAGAATTGGAGGCGGTAGAGGTCGTGGCCGCTGCGGGGGTCCTCAACTGGGAGATCCTGCGCGAAATTTGCGATGCTGACACAGTGGCGCGTCTTGAGCGCCTCGGAGTACTCGAATTGGTTGCCGACCAATCGCACACTGTGGCTCGCTTGGCTCACCCTGTCTTGGGTGAAACGGCGATCCGACGCGCCGGCGTGGTGCGCTTGCGGCAGCTTAACGGGATGCTCGCACAGCATCTCTACAAGCAAATGCGCATACGAGAGCAGCAGTCGAATATGCCCGAGGTGCGCACTCGGATACAGCTGGCCCAGTTCATGATGCGAAGTGACTTGGCCCCCGACCTCGACCTGATCATCGATGCAGCCGCCGGTGCGGTGTCAATGTCAAACGTCGCCTGCGCAGAGGAGCTGGCGAAATTCGCATTCGACCACGGTGGCGGCGTGGCGGCCGCGATTGTGCTGGCTCAGGCGATGAGCTGGAAGGGACTTGGTGACGCCGCCGAGACTGTGCTTGCCGGCGCGGACCCCGACGGCGACGATGAGTGGCTGATCGCGCAGTGGAGATGTCTGCGGGCCGCGAACCTGTTCTTTGATTGCGGACGGGTTGAGCAGGCACGGCACCTACTTGCCGGTGTGCGAGATCGCGTTGATACGCACGCGGTGAACGGTCTCGTGACGGCAATGGAGGGCGTGTTTGCCTGCTTCTCAGGTGATTTCTCGACAGCAATCGACCGAGGGCTGTCATTGGGCGGATCCGATGTGCAACCGTTGACGGCGAAGTTGGTTGCTACGGGGACATCCTGGGTGTCGGCGCTCAGCGGGCGGCCATGCCAAAGTCACCTCATAGCGGATGTGGCGCGCGCAGCTGTGCCCGACCAACTGGGACCACACCGGTTCGTCATGGGGTTGGCTGAGGTCTTGGCGGCGACGGCCGCCGGTGATTATTCAGCGGCTGAGCGGATTTGGGTACGCTATGCTCCGACGGCCGCAGTGGGGCCTGAAGCAGACGCCTTCGTCCACGCGATGCTCGGAGTCGTGCAGCTTGCCCGCGGTGCGCTACCATCCGCCTGTGCTGCCTTCCAGGCCTCGAGATTGGCTATGTCCCAAGGCTTTCCACCTGGGTGGTTGATGCTTGTGTCGGCCTGGCGCGCACAGGCCGAAGGCGCGCGGGGACACAGCGAAGCTGCCGCTGCCGCGCTGCGCAGTTCTGAGGAGGCTTACGGCCCGCAAGTTGCCGTGTTCTTGCCGGAACTCGAGCTTGCCAGGGCCTGGCAGCGGGCATCCGTCGGCGAGGCAACGGCCGCCCAGATACATTCAGTGCGCGCCGCGCAGCTCGCGCAGGAATTCGGGATGACCGCAGTCGAAATGCGTGCGTTGCACACTGCTATTCGGTTCGGCGATTATTCACGCGCTGCACGCGTGGCAGAGCTGAGCGGGACGCTGAACACTCCGCTGGCGGAGGCGGTCGCTGTGCATGCCCGCGGCGTGGCGGACCACGACGGCGACCTGCTCGACGTTGCCGCTGATCGGTTCGCGGGTATCGGTGCGATGGCCCTAGCTGCCGACGCGGCGGCCCAAGCAGCGGGTGAACACGCACGCAACGCTTGCCGCGGTAAGGAAGTAGCGTCGTCGATCCGGGCATACCGGCTGGCCAATCAGGGGGACCTACGAACACCGGCCGTGGCCGCCGCGGCCCGACCGCTACCGATCACCGACCGTGAAAGCGAGATTACGATGCTGGTGGCGGCCGGTTTGTCCAACCGTCAGATCGCAGATCGACTGTGCGTCTCCGTGCGGACAGCGGAGGGACATCTTTATCGCATCTTCGCCAAACTCGGCATCAGCAGCCGCGATCAACTCATCCACTTATTAAGTCTGGATCGGCCACCGGCTTAAGAAGACGACGTCGGCATGTCGCGCTGATTATCACGACCTGAAAATCATCAAATCCCTTGAGCCGTACGGTACTGCGCGTTGCCTGTGCACCACGGCGAGGACAGGCGATTGCTCTACGTGTGTTGAATCCTTACTCAATGCATGTTGCATAACTACGCACCACATGTCGGAGAACTACTCGCAGGATGTCGGAGAACTACTCGCAGGATGTCGGACGACTACCCGACCTGTGCTCACACCAACGGAATTTGTTTACGCCACCACAAGCAGGGTTAAGTTTCGCAATGACGCCCAGGGGAGGGGGCGGGGCGTCGGGGAGGGGGCGGGGCGGCGTGAGTCGACCGATGGCCCGCGTCCGATCGTGCGGGCGCTGCGCCACCTACTGTGAGTTCAACTCTGATGTGGGCTCTGGCGCGGGGGGCTAGTGACATTGGACCGCCACATCGGAGTCTCATCTGCCCAGGAGGCTTTATGGGCTGCCCAGAGATTGGCACCGGAGCTGCCTAATAATATATCCGGCCACCTTGAAATATCCGGTCCGGTAGATCACCTCGTGATGGAGGCAGCATTCCGCCACGTCTGTCGTGAGACCCCGACTTTGTGTGTCAGATTTAGCGAAGATCAAGATGGAGTTCACCAAACCCTATGCGACCCGGAGGCGTGGAGACCGGATTTCTTCGATATCAGCCAAACGGGTAACCCAGAATCCGTAGCTCGTAGTCTGATTTCGGATATGACCAGTCAAGCATTCGACTTAAGTCATGACATCTTGTACCGAGCTGGACTTATCAAACTTGATACTTCACAATACTCTCTCTTTATTGTCGCTCACCGTATTGTATGCGATGGATTCGGTTTACTTATTATCCTCCGCCACATATCAGAGGTGTATACGGCACTGAAGTTGGGCGCGGAACCCACTCGACCGAGGTTTTCGAATCCAGAAATGGTTTCAAGGAGTGATTCGGATTACAGAAGTTCTGAAGATTTCATTACGGATAGGGAATTTTGGGCTAATTACACGCATACCTGGCCCGAGCCGGTAATCATCGCCGAACGCCCGATGTGGCCACCACGCCGGGCGACCCTACATCGAAACTTGGAGCTCGCGGGAGAGGCCGCGACCCGCTTAAAAAGCGCGGCGGATGGTGTCGGCTTGTCTTTGCCTCGCTTTTTGACTGCATCGCTAGTTGGGTGCTTAAGCCGCGCATCCTCCGCGTCGGAGTTTCCGATTCGACTAGCGGTCGCTAACCGTCTCGGCGTCGGATGGAGTACACCGTGCATGCTCTCAAACGCTGTTCCGGTACGGGTCACGGTCGCCCCACATATCGGATTTGTGGATTTTGCAAAATCACTCGAACGAGAGATTGGCCCATTGCTTGTCCATACCCGCTATCATATACCGGAATTTCACTGCGACACGGACCCGTTTAAAAAGCCAGGGAATCCATTCGGGCCTGTTATCAACGTCGTACCATTCTTCAGCAGCCTAGACTTCGCTGGAAGTCACGCAGCGTTTCTGGGAGCGACGTTCGGGGCCTGCGATGATCTCTCAATCTCGGCGTATTACGCGCGGGAAGCCGAGAACGGGGAACCTTGCGATGTTCACATTCAGATTGATGCAAATGGGCTGCTCTACAGCAACTCGGATCTGGACCGCCTCACCGATCAGATGAGGTCTTTTTTGCAGGCTGTTATTGCTGATCCGGAGCAGCGGATCGATCTGATCGAGATCATCGATCCGGCCGAACGGGGTCGCAGCGTTGCCCAGTGGAAACGGCGACGATTTTGGGGAGCCGGATGGAAGTTGATGTCCGGTCACTTCCGTCAACGCGGAAGTGGATCACTCGTGCCGCGAGTCAGATCCAGCTGATTCAACTGGTCCCGTAGCCACCGGGTCAGCCCAGTAAAGTGCTGACCGCGCTGGCCAATTCGGGCGATGCCGAGGTCGCCAGATTGCGATAGCTGCCACCGGACAGTTGGGCGACTGCTTCCCATGTCGACCGGTCCGGGTCGCCGCCGAAGTCGATGACGTTGACCGCAACCGGCTTGGCCGGATCGCTGCTGGCTCGGATGTAGTCCTGCAGACCCGCTCCGTCGAGCGTTTGGTCGGTGTGCGGTCCGGCCGTGATCACCAGCACCGAGTTCGTATGCCCCTCCTGGAAATTCGCCTGCGCCGCCTGGTAGGCCAACCGCAGCGTGGTGAACGACACCGCACCACCGGCCGACGAATATTGCTTGTCGAGCGTCGCCGTCAGCGCCGCCGACCGAGGCTGACCATCCACCGAGTCGCCGAGCGGGCCCGGCGACACTTCGGCGCGGCCTTCCTTGCCGTCGAACGTCCACAAACCGACCACCGAGGCCGGTGGCAGCCCCCGAATCCGGTCATTCAGCGCGGCAACCACATTGGCCAGCCGAGATTTGCCGCCCTCGTCGGTGACCATCGACTGGTCGAGCATGATGAGCGCCGCCGGTCCGTTCGACGGGGTGGTCAGGGCGCCGGCCAGCGTGGCCCGCATCGCGTCGTCACCCACCGACAGCGTCGACGGCAGCGCCGCGAAGCTGGTGATGTCGCTGCTCGGCGATTTGGCGCCCTCGGCGCGAAAACCGGCCTTGGCCAACTCGGTCAGCTGGTCGGGTTTGTGCATGAAGCGGGCGAACGCACTGGCTGCGGCCATCTGCTCCTGCGACAACCACGAACCGCTCAGCAACACCGTCGGATAGTCGGCGACGGCGGCCGGTCCGGGCGGCAGCCACGAACTCAGCACGCTGGCCGCGTCGGGAAGCGACTGCCCACGCTGAAATAGTTGCTGCTCGGTGGTGACCACTGCATGCACCGGCGCCGTCGCCGGATCGCCGGGCTTGAGCAGCGAGTTCATCGCCTCGGTCAGCGAGTTGTCGGCGAGTTTGGGCTGACCGTCGACCAGGGTGCGCACAGCGCCGACGCCCGCGGTGGGCGGCGCGCCGGCCGGCGCGGATGCGGCCGCCACCGCCTCGGCTGCCAGATACGCAGCGTCGCTGTTGCCGCCGATCGGCAGCGCCAGTCGCAATGAGCCCCAAGCCGGCAGTTTCACACCGGCCAGCGCGTCGGGTTTGGTCTGCAGGTCGGGCAGCGTCGACCAGTTCTGGCTGCCCAGCGCATGTTGGAGTTCGGGTCGGACAGCCAGCAGCACCGGCGAGGTGACCAGCGAACGGCTGTCGCTGATGGTTTGCTGCCCGGCGGTGGCCACCAGCCGCGCCGCTGACACCGAGCTGGCCGGAATCCACAGCGCCGGTCGCTCACCGAGGTCGGCCGGCCAGTTTCCGACGAAGCCGTTGACGACGGCATCGGATCCGGCCGGCTTCACGTCGACGGCCACGCAGCGGTCACCGACAGGCGTCGCCGACGCGTTGTACCGGTCGGCCAACTGCCGCACCGGTTCGGCGATCGACGGATCGGCGACGACGGCGACGGTTTGTTTGCCGTCGACGCAGCGCCCGGCGGCGGTGTGTGAGCGGTTGGAGAGCGCGTCACCGAAAAAGCGCCACAGGATGACGGTGGCGACCACCACCACGACCGCGACCAACGCGGCAATTACGCCGATGCTGACCCCGCGCGGCCCGCCGTCGCTGCGATGACGCCGCACCCATTCCCGGGCGCTGTGGCCGCCGCCGGCCGGCGACGCAGATGGCGCCCGCTCTCCGCGTCGCCCGAAATCGGGATAGTCCTCCGAGGACTGGTCGTCGGGGATGCCCTCGCCGTAGTCGGCGAAGCCGGGGTCGTCCACAAACTCGTCGGGATAGTCGTCGGCGTCGGAATGCGCCCCGCTGCCGAAGTAGTCGTCCGATCGGTCCCCGGGCGGCTCACCCGCGGACTCGTCGGGATCCGGAATGCTGTGTCTACCCATCAGCCACTCGAGCGGGCCTTAAACTCGCGACGCCGCCGGTGCAGAATCGGCTCGGTGTAACCGTTGGGCTGCTGCCCACCGGACAGGATCAGCTCCTCGGCAGCCAGGAATGCGATGCTGTCATCGAAGTTAGGCGCCATCGGCAGGTACGCGGAATCGTCGGCGTTCTGCTGGTCCACCATCGGCGCCATCCGCTCCAAGCTGGCCCGCACATCCTCAGCTGTGATCACGCCGTGCCGCAGCCAGTTGGCCAGCAACTGGCTGGAAATACGAAGTGTGGCACGGTCTTCCATCAGCGCGACGTTGTGGATGTCGGGCACCTTCGAGGAGCCGACACCTTGGTCGATCCAGCGCACGACATAGCCGAGGATGGACTGGCAGTTGTTGTCGACCTCTTCGCGGATCTCCTCAGGAGCCCAGGCCAGCTCCTTGGCCAACGGGATCGTCAGCAACTGGTCGATGCTGGTGCGTTGCTCGCCGGCCAGTTCCTTCTGCACCGCCACCACGTCGACCTTGTGGTAGTGCATGGCGTGCAGGGTCGCCGCGGTCGGCGAGGGCACCCAGGCGGTGCTGGCGCCGGCACGCGGCTGGGCGATCTTCTGCTCGACCATGTCGGCCATCAGTTCGGTCATCGTCCACATGCCCTTGCCGATCTGGGCGTGCCCGGCGAATCCGGCGGCCAGGCCGGTGTCGACGTTGTTGTCCTCGTAGCCCAAGATCCACGGCTGGGACTTCATGGTGCCTTTGCGCACCATCGGGCCGGCCTCCATCGAGGTGTGGATCTCGTCACCGGTGCGGTCCAAAAAGCCGGTGTTGATGAACACGATCCGGTCGGCGGCGGCCTTGATGCAGGCTTTCAAATTGAGGGTGGTGCGCCGTTCCTCGTCCATCACACCGACCTTGAGGGTGGCCTGCGGCAGCCCGAGCACATCCTCGACCCGACTGAACAATTCGGCGGTGAAGGCGACCTCGTCGGGGCCATGCATCTTCGGCTTGACGATGTAGGTCGAGCCGGTGCGACTGTTGGGCAGCGGCCCGTTCGCGTCGCCGGTCTTCATTCCGTGCACGGCGCACAGGCCGGTAAACAGCGCGTCTTGAATGCCTTCGAAGATCTCGTTGCCATCGGCGTCAACGATCGCGTCGTTGGTCATCAGATGGCCGACGTTGCGGACGAAGAGCAGGCTGCGGCCGGGCAGGGTGAACTCGCTGCCGTCCGGAGCGGTGTAGGTGCGGTCCTCGTTGAGCACCCGGGTGAAGGTGTCGCCGTCCTTGTTCACCTCGGCGGACAAGTCACCCCTGTTCAGGCCCAACCAGTTGCGGTAGGCGGCGGTTTTGTCGTCTGCGTCGACGGCGGACACCGCGTCTTCGAAGTCGATGATCGTGGTGACGGCTGACTCCAGGACGACATCCTTGACACCGGCGGCGTCGGTCTTGCCGATCGGCGACTCCGGGTCGATCAGGATCTCGACGTGCAGCCCGTTGTTGACCAGCAACACCGATGTCGGCGACTCGGCGTCGCCGGTGTAGCCGGCGAACTGGCCGGGGTCGGCCAGGCCACGATCATGGTCCTCGCCCTGCAGACTGACCAGCAGCCGGCCGTCGTCGACCTTGAACGCGGTGGCGTCGGCATACGAGCCGGATGACAGCGGCACCGCGTCGTCGAGGAACTTGCGGGCAAACGCGATCACCTTGTCACCGCGCACTTTGTTGTAACTGGTGCCCTGTTCGGCGCCATCGGACTCCGGGATGACGTCGGTGCCGTAGAGCGCGTCGTAGAGCGAACCCCACCGGGCGTTGGCGGCGTTCAGCGCAAAGCGCGCGTTGGTCACCGGCACCACCAACTGCGGCCCCGCGGTGGTGGTGATCTCGGGATCGACATCCGCAGTCGTAATCCTGAAATCGTCCGGTTCGGGCAGCAGGTAGCCGATGTCGGTGAGGAACTGGCGATACGCCTCGGCGTCGTGCGGCTCGATGACACGATGACGGTGCCATTTGTCGATCTGGGCCTGCAGGTCGTCCCGGCGCGCCAGCAGCTCCCGGTTCTGCGGGGTCAGGTCCGCGACCACCTTGTCGACGCCGGTCCAGAAGCTGTCCGGGTCGATGTCGGTGCCGGGCAAAGCCTCGGTGTTGATGAAGTCGTACAGCACCCGGGCGACGCGCAGGTTCCCCACCGGCACGCGATCTGTCATCATTCTCCTCCGCACTGGCTAAATTAAATTCGTGCTCAGCCTACCGGCCTGCACCCTGGTTACCGACACCCGGCGACTCGCAGCAGCAGGTCACACCGCCCCAGCAGCGCGGACCGCAGCGGCGCGGCGCGTTGCGCAATGGCGCTCTGGCAACGCACATACTCGGCACGGCCGGCGGGCTGCTCGACGGCGATAGGTGCGTACCCGTAACTGTGCAAGTCATACGGGCTGGCCCGCATATCGACTTCGCGAGCGGCAGCGGCCAGTTCCAGGCAGTCCAGCAGCAGCTCGGAGTCGATCAGCGGGCTCAGCTTGTAGCTCCATTTATACAAATCCATGTTCGCGTGGAGGCAACCGGGCTGCTCCCAGTCCTGCTGCGTCGCGCGGCTGGGCGCCCCGGCGTTTCGCGGCGCCGCGTCGCTGGTGAAGAAGCGGAACGCGTCGAAATGACTGCAGCGCAGCGGCCCGGCGATCTCGGAATCGACAACGGCGTCGGTGCCCTCGGCGCCCAGCCGCAGCGGCACCCGGTCATGGCGGACGGCGCCGCTGCGGTAGACCATCGCCCATTCGTGCAGCCCGAAGCAGTTCAGCCGGGCCGGCCGCTGCGCGGTCGCCCGCAGCAGCCGCGCCACAAACCCAAGCGTGTCCAAACGGCTGCGCAGATGGGCGTCGCTGACCGTGACACCGTCGGTGCCGACGGTGTAGCCGCGCCGGCCGCGGTAGTGGCGAATCGCGTCTCCGCCGGCCAGCACCACGCCGTAGCCGGGATGCCAGCACCGCAGTTGTCTGGGCCGCAAGTTGTAGTAGCTGAACAAGAAGTCCCACACCGGATGCGGCTCGCCAACGCGGTGGGAGCCCAGGAAACCCTCGACGCGGTCGCCATAGGCGTCCGCGCGTACCCGCCACTGCTGGGGATCGAGGACCTCAGACACGATGTGTCCCGTCGCGCACGGTGCCGACCAGATCCTCGACCAGATCCTCCAGCGCCACCATCGCCGCCACGGCGCCGTCCTCTGCGGTGGCCAGCGCGAGGTGGCTGTTGCTGCGGCGCATTCGCGACAGCGCCTCGGGCAGCGGCATCGACGCGGGAAACTCCGGCAGCGGGCGCACTACCGCCAGGTCGATCACCGCCCGCGGATCGTCGCCGAGCGACAGCAGGTCTTTGATGTGCAGGTAGCCGATGAAGCCGCCGTCCACATCGGCGACCGGAAACCGGGAGTACCCGGTGTCGGCCAGCGCTTGTTCGACCGCCTGAATCGTTGGCCCGCAACCTTTCTCGGCGACCGGCACCGCGCGGATGGCGGCGACGGGCACCGCGACGTCGGCGACGACGCGGGTACGAATCTGCAGCGCCCGGGTCAGCCGGGTGTGCTCTTCGCGGTCCAGCAGACCTTCCGACACCGATTCGGCGATCATCTCGCTCAGCTCGACGGTGGACACTGTGACGTCGAGTTCGTCGCGCAGCGGCACTCGCAGCATCCGCAGAATCACGCCGGCGCACCAGTTGTACAACGCGATGAATGGCCGCGCGGCCCGCACGTACACCAGATAGGGCGGGATCAGCAGCATCGCTGCCCGTTCCGGCCCTGCGATCGCGATGTTTTTCGGCACCATCTCGCCGAGCAGCACGTGCAGCGTCACCACGATCCCCAGCGCGACCACGAACGACACGGTGTGCAACACCGCATGCGAGATGCCCAGCAAGTCCAACGGTGTCCGCAGCAGGTCGGCGACGGCCGGCTCGCCGATTCGGCCGAGCAGGATCGATGACACGGTGATGCCCAGCTGGGCGCCGGCGAACATCAGCGGCAGCCGCTCGCCGGCCCGGATCACGGTGACGGCGCTGGACCTGCCCTGCTCGGCCAACGCTTCGAGCCGGTCGCGGCGCGCTGAGATGAGCGAAAACTCGGCGCCCACGAAGAACGCATTGGCACCGATCAGAAACAGGGTCGCCAGTACCCACAGGAGATCAGCCATCGGTGCCCTCGCCCGGGGTCTGCTCGCTGCGACCGGCCAACTCGGTCAACTCCAGCACGTCGATGCGGCGGCCGTCCATGCCCACCACTCGGGCCTGCCAGCGGGTCGACCCTCGCGACAGGCCGTCGGGTTCGAACGCGGCCAGTTCGACCGCTTCGCCGGCAACCGGAATGTGGCCGAGTTCCTGGAGTACCAGGCCGCCGATCGTCTCGTATTCACCTTCCGGGGCGCGGTATCCCGTCGCGCTGGCCACCTCGTCGATGCGCAGCAGCCCGGACACGCGCCACCCGTTACCGGCGGCCACCACGTGCGGGGTGGCGTCGTCGTGTTCATCGCGCACGTCACCGACGATCTCCTCGATCAGGTCTTCAACGGTGACCATGCCCGCGGTGCCACCGTATTCGTCGACGACCAGCGCGGTCTGCAGCCCGTTGGCGCGGATCTGGGCCATCACCGCGTCGCCGTCCAGCGTCGACGGCACCACGGCAACCGGCTGGGTGACAGCGGTGAGCAGGGTGTTCGCCCGTTCGGCGGAGGGCACCTCGAAGACCTGCTTGACGTGCACGATACCGACGGTCTCGTCGAGGTCGCCGTCGACGATCGGGAATCGGGAGAATCCTGTTTCGGTGGCGGTAGCGACCAGGTCGGCCACGGTGTCGTCCTTTTGCAGCGCAACGATTTTCGACCGCGGGGTCATCAACTCCTCGGCGGTGAGCGTGCCGAATTGCAGCGATCGATGCACCAGCGCGGCAGTGGCCGGGTCCAGTGAGCCGCTGCGCGCCGAGGTGCGGACCAGCGACACCAGTTCGGCCGGTGAGCGTGCCGAGCGCAATTCCTGGGCCGGCTCGATGCCCAGCTGGCGCAGGATCCAGTTCGCCGTGCCGTTGGTCAGCCGGATGGCCAGCGTGAACACCAGCGAGAACAGCAGCTGCAGGCCGGCGACGGCGCGCGCGGTGGCCAGCGGGCGCGCTATCGCGAGGTACTTGGGCACCAACTCGCCGAACACCATCGACAGCGACGTCACGATCACCAACGAAACGAACACGGTGATTCCGTGGGCGATCCGATCCGGCACCCCGAGGGCATCCATCGCGGGATGCGGCAATTCCGCCACCAGCGGTTCGGTCAGGTAACCGGTGACCAGCGTGGTGATCGAGATGCCCAGCTGGGCACCGGACAGCTGGAATGACAACGTGTGGTGGGCGCGCTGCACGTAGCGGTCGCGGCGGGTCCCCTTGCGCGCGTGGGCCTCCACCGTGCTGCGCTCGAGTGTGGTCAACGAGAACTCGGCGGCCACGAACAGCGCGGTGCCTGCGGTGAGGACCACGATGGCCAGCAGGCTGAGCAGGGTGACGACGAGATGATTCATCGGAGGTGCTGCCGTCGCGGGGCGCCGGGCGCGGTGCCCGGCCGGCTAGAAACGGGCTCTTCGGAGTCGGCACACGACGGCTCGGCCCGGAAGCCAGCGGCCTCGACGGGTGCCTGCGGCACGTCGTACCTTTCCCTCGATGTAGCTGCGTGTTTGAAGTTCACATGGTAGCGAAAGTGGTAATCACTTTCGGTCACCAGCCGAACGGCAGCGGATGGCCCTCGGCGAATCCTGCCGCCGACTGCACCCCGACGACCGCACGTTCGTGCAACTGGGCCAGCGTCGACGCGCCGACGTAGGTGCATGTGCTGCGCACCCCGGAGGTGATGTGGTCGATGAGATCCTCGACGCCGCCGCGGTCGGGGTCCAGTCCCATGCGCGACGTCGATATCCCTTCCTCGAACAGCGCCTTGCGGGCCCGCTCGAAGGCGGTGTCGGCGGCGCTCCGGGCGACCACCGCCCGCTTGGAAGCCATTCCGTAACTCTCCTTGAAGGGCTGGTCGTCGCGGTCACGCATCAGGTCGCCGGGGGATTCGTAGGTGCCGGCAAACCAGGATCCGATCATCACGTTCGATGCACCGGCCGCCAGCGCCAGCGCCACGTCCCGGGGGTGCCGCACCCCGCCGTCGGCCCACACATGACCTCCGAGTTGTCTTGCCGCCGAAGCACATTCGAACACAGCGGAGAATTGGGGGCGGCCGACGCCGGTCATCATCCGCGTGGTGCACATGGCGCCCGGGCCCACCCCGACCTTGACGATGGCCGCGCCCGCGCTGAGCAGATCCCGGGTGCCCTCAGCCGACACCACGTTGCCGGCGACCAGCGGCACGCCCAGTTCCAGCGACGACAGCGCCTTGATGGCGTCCAAGGCCTTGAGCTGATGGCCGTGCGCGGTGTCGATGACCAACAGGTCCACACCGGCCTCGGCGAGCGCTTGCGCCTTGGTGGCCACGTCGCCGGTGATGCCCACCGCTGCGCCGATGCGCAGCCGGTTCGCAGCGTCGGTGGCCGGCGTGTAGATACCGGCCCTGATCGCGCCGGTGCGGGTCAAGACACCGGCCAGCGTGCCGTCCGCGGCGGTCAGCACCGCGACGCCGACCGGGGCGTGCTCGAGCAGATCGAAGACCTTGCGGGAGTCGGTGCCTACCGGGGCGCTGACGAAGTCGGTGGTGACGACGTCGCGCACCCGGGTGAACCGATCCACGCCCTCGCAGGAGGATTCGGTGACCAGGCCGATCGGGCGGCCCTCGAAGACGACCACCGCCGCGCCGTGAGCCCGCTTGTGGATCAGTGCGGTCGCGTCGGACACCGAATCGTCGGGCGCCAGCATCACCGGGGTGTCGACAATCAAGTCGCGGCTTTTGACGAACGCGACCGTCTGTTGCACGGCGGTGATCGGAAGGTCCTGAGGCAGCACCACAATTCCGCCGCGGCGGGCCACCGTTTCGGCCATCCGCCGCCCGGCCACCGCTGTCATGTTGGCCACCACGACCGGGATCGTGGTACCCGAGCCGTCGTCGGTGGACAGATCGACGTCGAACCGCGACGCCACGTCCGAACGGTTCGGCACGATGAAGACGTCGTCGTAGGTCAGGTCATATGCGGGCCGGTGCCCGTCCAGAAACCTCATCGGTGTTGCTGTGCCCCCTTGGTGGTCAGGCGCTTACCTCGCTGCGGTCGCCGCTCCACAGCGTGTGGAACTTGCCCGGCTCGTCGATCCGGCCGTAGGTGTGCGCGCCGAAAAAGTCACGCTGGGCCTGGGTAAGTGCGGCCGGCAGCCGTTCGGTGCGCAGCGCGTCGTAATACGACAGTGCCGAGGAAAAGCCCGGAATCGGAATACCCATCTGAGTTGCCGCGGACACCACCCGACGCCAGCTGTCGATCGCCGACTCGACGGCACTGCGAAAGTACGGCGCGACAACCAGACTGGCCAGATCAGGCTCGGCATCGAAGGCTTCCTTGATGCGGTTGAGGAACTTCGCCCGGATGATGCAGCCGCCGCGCCAGATGGTCGCCAGATCGCCGGGGGTGATATTCCAGTCGTATTCGGCGCTGCCGGCCTGAATCTGGTTGAAGCCCTGCGAATACGCGATGATCTTGGACGCGTACAGCGCTTGACGGACGTCTTCGGTGAAGGTGTCCGGGTCGGCGGGTCGCTCGCCGAGCCGGCCCGACGCCAGGCCGACGGCGGCCTTTCGCTGAGCCACCGAACCCGAGAGGGCGCGGGCGAACACCGCCTCGGCAATACCGGTTACCGGAACACCGAGATCCAGAGCGGATTTGACGGTCCAGCGGCCGGTGCCCTTCTGCTCGGCCTCGTCGAGGATGACGTCCACCAGCGCTTTGCCGCTCTTGGCGTCCTTTTGTCGCAGCACCTCGGCGGTAATCTCCACCAGGTAGCTGTCCAGGTCGCCGCCGTTCCAGTCGGTGAAAATGTCAGCGATCTGCGGTGCCGTCAGGCCCAGCCCGTCGCGCAGCAGCTGGTAGGCCTCGCCGATGAGCTGCATATCGGAGTACTCGATGCCGTTGTGCACCATCTTGACGAAATGCCCGGACCCGTCGGGACCGATGTGGGTACAGCACGGCACGCCGTCGACATGGGCGGAGATCTCTTCGAGCAGCGGACCCAGCGATGTGTAGGACTCGGCCGGCCCACCCGGCATGATCGACGGCCCGTTGAGCGCACCTTCTTCGCCGCCGGAGATGCCGGCCCCGACGAAGTGCAGCCCGCGCTCGGCCATCGCGTGCTCGCGACGGATGGTGTCGGTGTAGAGCGCGTTACCGCCGTCGATGATGATGTCGCCTTGCTCCATGGCGTCGGCGAGCTCGTTGATGACGGCGTCGGTAGCCTCACCGGCCTTGACCATGATCAGCACCCGGCGCGGTCTTTCCAGCGCGGCCAGGAACTCCGGAATCGATTCGCTGCGCACGAAGTTGCCGTCGGAGCCGTGCTCGGCCAGCAGCGCGTCGGTCTTGGCGATCGAGCGATTGTGCAGCGCCACGGTGTAGCCGTGCCGGGCGAAGTTACGGGCGATGTTCGAACCCATCACCGCCAAGCCGGTGACTCCGATCTGCGCAGTGCCGGCAGCAGCGTTCGATGGTGACGAGCTCATGTGTTCGCCTCTCAAGTCGGGACCCTGTCCAAGTGTTTCATCACACACTGTGGCACAGCAGGATTCGGGTAGTCGCAGCGTATTCGCCGAAGGCGGGGCTTCGGTCTAGGCGAACAGCCGGTGCAGTTCGGTGAGCCACGGTACGGCCAAGGCGACGGTGGGCACCACCAGCAGCGCGGCTGCGGCCAGATAGGCGCTCGTCGCCAGCAACAGGCTGTTGCCTCGCCCGGACAGCCGGCGTACCCGCAGCACGGTGTGCGGGCCGCCAGCGGCCAACGCACCCAATGGTGTGCGGCCCGACGCGCAGGTCACCAAAGCTCGGGCCAGGGGAGTGCGACCTGCTGCGCGTACCGCGGCATCGTCTGCCAACAGCTCCACCAGCAACTGCACCGCGTCCAGCGCGCTGGCACTGCGGACAAAGCGGGGAAAGGCGGCGTGCACGGCGGTGAACGCCTCCAGCACGAGGTCGTGGCGGGCGCGCAGGTGCGCGCGCTCGTGGCTGATGATGGCGGCCACTTCGGTGTCGGTCAGCGAGTCCAGCGCTCCCTCGCTGACCACCACGCGACTGCGGACGCCGGGCAGACAATAGGCCAACGGCTGGGCGACCTCCAGGATGCGCAGCCCGTGGGCCCGGGTGCAGGCCCGGGCGGAAACCACGTCGGGTGCGACGCCGAGCAGGTCGACGAGCATGCGGTGATGGGACCGCCGCCGACGGGTGGTCACCGCCACACGGATCACGGCGGCCACCAACCGGGCCCCGATCAACAGCGTGAGGGCGAGAACGGCAATGTCCAGCACCCACAGCGGCCAGCCGAATCGCCCGATGTCGCCGGCCAAAGTAGCCGTCGGCCACCCGTCGGGTCCGGGCACCAGCAGCCGGCTGGCAATCGCGATACCCGCGCTGAACGCCGAGAGCACACCTGCCACGGCGATGGCCTGCCAGAGCACGACGGCGGCGCGGGGCGCACGCAATGGCCAAGCCGCTCGCGCCAGCAGGGCCGGTATGGGGCCGACCAGCAGCAGCGCGAGGAGAGTGAAGGCCAGCGCGGACACGCTGCCAGTGTCCCTCAGTTCTCGGGTGGAATGCCAGCCGATCGGCCAGATGGGGACGCGGAACGGTGACTGGACTCCAACTCGTCGAGCGCCCGCCGCAGCGCGTCTGCCTCGTCGGCACCGACACGTTCAACGAAATGCACCAGCGCGGCTTGACGACTACCGGAGTCCGCCGCTTGGTCGAGCGCATCGACCATGAGTCCGGCAACCAGTTCGTCGCGACTGTGCACCGGCGCATAGCGGTGCGCACGGTCGTCGCGGATTTGGGACACCAAGTTCTTCTTGGCCAACCGCTGCAGCACGGTCATCACCGTGGTGTAGGCCAGATCGCGCCGCATTGACAACGCTTCATGTACCTGGCGAACGGTTTGAGGTTCGGGTGCGGACCACAGGTGATCCATCACCGCACGTTCGAGGTCACCTAAACGCGTTTGCTTAGCCATATAGGTTCATCTCCTGAGCAATGACGTAAGCGTACCCCCGCTTACTACCGGCTGTCGTACCGAACCGCTGAGAGAACACCCCCCGCCAGCCGGATTTATCGTGACCCGACCTATCGACCGGCGGGAACGGCGGGCGGAATCGCCGGCATTTCGGGGATGTGAGTGTCGTCACACGGTCTCACCTCGGCTGGTCGGAGATTAGTATGGTTAGCCTAACCAAACTAGCAGGAGGTGCGGGTGGCCATTGCGGTAGACGACCCACTGATCGCGGGGATGGCCATCCGCCGGACGCTGCCGCTGCATGAGTCCAGCCGACGGCTTCGGGAACTGTATCCGCACTCGCCACGGGTGTACGGCGTCGCAGTGCTCGCCGACATCTCGCTGCGCCGGTGGTGGCCATTGGAGTTGGTTGTCACCACCGATCGGCTGCAGGTGATGTTCGACGGCGCTGCGGCCGAGATGGACGGCCACTTCGCCGCTCGCGACCTGGCCGCTGCGCTGGTCCATACGGTGATCGGGCGGGTAGTCGCGCTGCTGATGCTCGAGGGGCGGGCGTGGGACATCGGCCTGGAGAACTTGTGGGTCCACAGCGACACCGAGGGCGCCATCGACTGGGTGGCCGTGGTCGATCCGACGGTGCGGGCACTTCCCGACGATCCCTGCTTCACCCGGGCTGACCAACGCCGGCAACGAGACACCGTGGTGCAGTTTCCCGGCGAGGCTGCGTTGGCCACCTGGGTCGCACATCGCGGGCACCGCACACTGGCGCCGCTGTTCGCCAAGCTGCATACGGTCAGCGACGGCGCGCTTTCGGTGGCGGCAATGTGGCACATCGTCGGAACGGCCGTGGTGACGGCAGCGACACAGGTGCCGCAACTGGCCGCAGCCAGTGAGCTGACCGGGATGCGGCGCGGCCAAGCGGTGCTCGACGCACTGCTGGGTTTCGGCCTGCCGGTGCGTGGCCATTCCAACCGGCGGCGTGGAGCTCTTGCGAAATTAGGGCAGCCTTGCCTATGCTGACTGGCATCGAGCGATGATGACCGCGGCAGAGTCCTGAGGGCTGCAGTGACCCCCGGTCTACTCGATCGGCGAGCCCCGTGCCTGGTGCGCGGGGCTCGCCCGTTTCGGGGAGTCGAACATCGAATGGTGTAGACACAAGGACGTGGAAGCTGTGCCAAGCCTCACCGACGCCGACGCACCGTTCGACAAGGAAATCGGGCTGGTGTTCACCGAGCTGAGCCCCGATGGCGCTCGCGCGCAGCTCGAAGTTCAGCCAAAGCTGTTGCAGCCGTTCGGAATCGTGCACGGTGGCGTGTACTGCTCGATGGTCGAGAGCATGGCCAGTGTGGCCGCCTACACCTGGCTGGCCGCCCATGGCGGCGGTGCCGTCGTCGGCGTCAACAACAACACCGACTTCCTGCGTGCCATCGGCAGCGGCACGGTCTACGGGGTCGCCGAGCCGCTGCACCGCGGCCGGCTTCAGCAACTATGGGTGGTCACCGTGACCGGCGACGACGGGCGGATGGTCGCCCGCGGTCAGGTGCGGCTGCAGAACCTGGCGGCACCGCCGAGTTGAGTCCGAGCGGCTCTCAGGCCCAGCTGGAGCCGACGGCGGAGTCGGTGGAGGCCATGTTGTTGCCGGCCGTTTGGACTTTTTGGCCGTGGGCGTTGGCCTGTTCGTAGATCACCTGGAAATTGCGGCCCAGTTGGGTGATGAACTCTTGGCAGGCCACCGAGCCCGCGCCGCCCCAAAAGTCGCCGGCAGCAAGCACATCGCGGACGATGGCCTGGTGTTCGGCTTCCAGGGAGGCGGCCTGGGCGCGGATCAGCGCGCCGTGGGCATCGACGTCACCGAATTGGTAGTTGATGGTCATGGCGGGTTCTCCTAGCTGCTCAGGATCTGCTGGGACGCTTGTTCTTGGGATTCGTAGTTGTTGGCGTCGCGGATCAGCCCGTCGCGCACGCCGTGGAGCATGTTGACGATGTTGCGAAACGCGGTGTTCATCTGGCCCATGGTGTCGTGAGAGGTCAGCTGGGCGGTCCCGGTCCAGCCGGCTCCGGCGATGTTTTGGCTCGACGCCCACATTTTGCGGGCCTCGTCCTCGACGGTCTGGGCGTGTACATCAAAACGGCCCGCCATATCCCGCATCGCGTGCGGGTCGGTCATAAACCGGGTAGTCATTGAAGTCTCCTTCAGAAATCAGCGAATGAGATTGTTGCGGTGATCGAGTCACCGCATGGTTGATCGTCGTCCCTTGGCCTTGCGCTTAGCCTCCTCCGGATCCCGGCGACGGGAGTCAGCCATGCCACGCCCGGACATCGTCATCAGCGGCGCCCCGCCCAACAACGGCATCCCGCCGAGCATGCCGCCTTCTGTCGCAACCACATTGGCGATCGGTAACTCGGCGGCGGCCAGACGCATCTCCGGGGCCGCGGTGGCCCAGCCCTGCGGCACCGACATGCCGCTCAGGGAGGTCGCCCGGCCGATACCGGCGGACACCGATGCCCCCGCCAGGCCGGGGGCTCCCTCCACCGGCGTGAGGCCCAATGGCACAGCTGCCGCCGCGGCGGCGGGCGCCGTCGCTCCCAGACCTAAGGGAGACGGGAGCGCGGCACCGGCAATGGCATATTCGGGAAAGAACGCGGCAATGATCGCGGTATCGAAGAGGGCGTCCTGAGGCAGGGCCCAGATGTCCGAAAGCGACCCCAAAGTATCGAGACCCGGAATCGACCCCGTTGGCGCTGCTGCCTGCAGCGCCTGCGAGACCGAGGCGTGCCCGGCCGACGTACCGGTAGCCTGGGCGACCGCCGCGTTCTGCGCAGCCGTCCCACCGGGATTGGTGGTTTGCTGCGGTGCCGTGAACGGTGTCACCTGGGAAGCGGTCTGCGAGGCCGCGGCGTAGCCATACATCGCGGCGGCGTCCTGGGCCCACATCTCGGCGTAATCGGCCTCGTTGGCCGCGATGGCCGGGGCGTTCTGCCCGAGGATGTTGGTGGCTACCAGCGTCACCAGCTCAGTCCGGTTGGTGGCAATCACCGGCGGGGGCACCGTCATCGCATAAGCGGCCGCATGGGCGGCCGCCGCGGCCTTGGCCTGAACGCCGGTTTGTTGAGCCTGTGCGGCGGTAGCGCTCAACCACGCCGTGTGCGGTGCGGCCGCCGCGGCCATCGACGCCGATGAGGCACCCACCCACGGTCCGCTGGCCAGCCCCGAGACCACCGCCTCGTAGTTGGCCGCGGTGGCGTAAAGGTCGTTGGCCAGTTCGTCCCAGGCGACCGCGGCGGCCAACATCGGCGCCGAGCCGGGACCGGCATACATGCGGCCGGAGTTGATCTCCGGCGGCAACGCTGCGAAATCCATACCTGCCCGTCTCTACGTCAGCCCGCAGCGATCGCGTTGGCTGCCTCAGTGGCCGCGTAGGTGGCCGCGCTGCCAGTGAGGTTTTCCGCGAACATCTGCTGGATGGCCGCAGCGTGAGCACCGACGGACTGGTACATCTGGGCTTGCGCAGCGAACCGTGCGGCGGTCAGCACAGATACTTCGTCGGCGGCTGCCGGAACCACCCCGGTCGTCGGCGCAGCTGCCGCCGCATTTCGGGCCGCCAGCCCAGACGCGATACCGCTTAAGTTACCGGCTGCCGCCATCAGCGCCTCGGGCTGTGTGGTTACGAAAGACAATGACTTCTCCTTTACTAAAGACAACGGCTCCAATAACTACCTAGCCGGACGGCAGTTGTGAAAGTGCGTTAACCGTTTCTTAACCTGGTTAACGGCGTTTTAACGTCGCTGCGTGCGCGGGTCGTTACCGCCGAAGCGGACCGCGGCCCCTGCCGCCATGGCGATGCCGGCCGCAGCACTGAGGAGTCTCTGACGAGCCAAGACACGCAATGTGACGCGCGAAATTCCCTGGGTGGTCGCCATTGCGGCCCGAGCGCACAACGTGCACTCACGCACCTTGCGTCACAGCGGCATGGGCGGCGGGGCACGATGTGGCGACCAGATTTAACCTTCCGCCCTCGCCGAGCGGTGAAAGATATGTAACGTGAATTTAACGCCAATACGGCCGATCTGATTTCGCAAAATCCCATCCGCTTTGCTAATGGAGCGCGCAGTCATTAGCGGACTCCCGGCATCTCCTGTTATGCGGAATACGCGCTAGCTGGCGGCCTTGGCGGCCTCGCCTTGGTGCGCCTCGGCAGCCAATACGGCCAGCTGCTCGAGGCGGGTGCGGGCGAAGGCCTGCTGCTCGGTGATGGTGAGCTGGCCGCGCTTACCGCTCAGGAAGGTCACCGTCCAGGACAGCACCGTGGTGATCTTGTTCTTGAAGCCGATCAGGTACACCAGGTGCAGCATCAACCACGCCAGCCAGGCGAACAGCCCGCCGAACTCCAGCGGACCGATCTTGGCGACCGCCGAAAACCGCGACACCGTGGCCATCGAGCCCTTGTCGAAGTATTGGAACGGCTCCCGCTCGGCCGCATCGGCGCCTTCGAGTTCGGCCTTGATGGTGCCTGCGGCGTACTTCGCCCCCTGGATGGCGCCCTGCGCCACCCCGGGAACGCCGTCGACGGCCGCCATGTCGCCGACCACAAAAACGTTGGGGTGACCCGGAATCGAGAGATCGGGCAACACCTTCACCCGTCCCGCTCGGTCGAGTTCGACGCTGGATTGCCGGGCCAGGTCCCTGCCCAGTGGGCTGGCGGACACCCCGGCCGACCACACCTTGCAGGCCGATTCGATGCGCCGGGTGGTGCCGTCGGAGTCTTTGACCGTGATGCCGTTGCGGTCGACGTCTGTGACCATTGCGCCGAGTTGGATCTCGACGCCCATTTTCTCCAAGCGCGCCGCCGCCTTCTGACCGAGTTTGTCGCCCATCGGTGGCAGCACCGCGGGAGCGGCATCGAGCAGGATTACCCGCGCCTTGGTCGAATCGATGTGGCGGAACGCTCCCTTGAACGTGTACTCGGCCAGCTCGGCGATCTGCCCGGCCATTTCCACGCCGGTGGGACCGGCGCCGACGACGGTGAAGGTCAGCAGCTTCTCACGCCGCTCAGGATCGCTGGACCGCTCGGCCTGCTCGAACGCGCTCAGGATCCGGCCCCGCAACTCCAGCGCGTCGTCGACGGACTTCATGCCTGGGGCGAACTCGGCAAAATGGTCATTGCCGAAGTAGGACTGACCGGCGCCGGCGGCGATGATCAGGCTGTCGTACGGGGTCTCGTAGGTGTGACCGAGCAGCTCCGACACGACGTACTTGCCGGACAGGTCGAGATGCGTGACGTCGCCGAGCAGGACCTGGACATTGCGTTGTTTGCGCAGGATGACACGGGTCGGGGGAGCGATCGCTCCTTCGGCGACGATGCCCGTGGCCACCTGGTACAGCATCGGCTGAAACAGATGATGGGTGGTGCGGGCGATCAGCTTGATGTCGACGTCGGCCCTTTTCAGTTTCTTGACCGCGTTGAGTCCGCCGAATCCGGATCCGATGACGACGACCTGGTGCCGCCGACCTGATGCAGCAGTGTCTTCGGGTTGGGCACTCATGTTTGCGGGTTGCTCCTCGACGGCGACTGCGTTCATTAACACGGTAGTCGCCCGCCCGGGCACTGATCGACGCCGACGCTGTGTGATCAGCCACACCGCAACCACCGGGTGTGACGCGCCGCTTCTGCGGCCGCACTTGCTGGTGTGTCCGAGTCCGCAATCGGGTAATCGCAGCAAAGGAAGTCAGAGGAGGACACAGTGGCGAAGGATCACGGTTCCAGCGTCAAGAACGACAAGCAATACGAGGGCTTGCGCGAAAAAGGGATGAGCAAGTCACGGGCCGCGGCGATTTCGAATTCCCCGGGGTCGTCCAGCCGCGGCGGCAAGAGTTCGGGCAGCAGTCAAAGCAATCGCAGCAGCGGTAGCGGCAGCGGCGGAAATCAGTCTCAGAAAAAGGCCGCCGGCCGAAAAGGCGGCAAGAAGTCGAGCTGATCGACGAACAGAATTGGGGCCGGCGAATCGCCTACCCGAAGTGAGCCAGCGCGCCGTGGCTGACGTGCAGCAGTTGACCGGTGATGTGCCGCGCCGCCGGCGTGGTCAGGAACAGCGCCATCCGGGCGACCTCAGCGGCAACCGTCGGCGGCATGCTGGTCAGACCGTCATAGCCCGCGTGGGCGCTGCGGCCGGCGGCGACGGCGTTGACGGTGATTCCGCGCGTGCCGAAAACCGTCGCCTGGCCGGCGGCCCAGTTGGCCAGCGCTGCCTTGATTGCGGCGTCGGCACTGCCGGCGGGCGGGTTCTCCGGCACCACGCTGACAATCGAGCCACCGGAGCGCAGATGATCGCCCACCGCCTGCACGGTCAGCACCGCCGAGAGCACGGTGGTGTCCAGCGCGTTGCGCCAGGCTGCGGCCAGATCGGCAATTGAGTAGGTGCGGGGGTCACCGGCGTCCCAGCTTGGCGCCGGCACGTTGACAATCGTGTCGAGGTGATGGGGGAACAGCCCGCGAACCTCGGTCAGACTGGCCGGGTCAATAGTGTCGCAGACAATCGCGTCGACATCGAGTTCCTTGGCGGCCACCTCGAGGTCGTCGCGCCGTGCACCTGCAATCGTGACCTGGTGACCAGCATCCCGAAAGCCCTCGGCGACGACGCGACCCAGTTCGGTGTCGCCTCCGGTGACTAGCACCTCCACTGCCATGTCCTCCTCGTGTTCAACGCTGAACCCGGTTACGGGCACTTCGCCTCGATTTCAGTCGATGTTACTGGACGGTAGCTAGCGGTGGAACTCCAGACGCGGAACAACTCGCACACCATTTGGGTAACGGTTGCGCCTCGCCACGCCGCACCCCGGTCCTTCCCGCCTGGCCGGGTTAGGGTTTGACGCATGCGTCGGATATGGCTGATGGCCTGTTGTGTTGTGCTGACCCTGGTGGCGAGTCTGACCGGCTGTGGCTCCAGAACCCCATCGCCGGCACCGTCGTCGTCGAAGTCGCCGGCTCCGGCAACTCAGTCGATCGTGGTGTTCGCCGCAGCCTCACTGAAGCCGACGTTCACTGAGATCGGCGAGCGCTTCAAGACCGACAATCCCGGCGCGAACGTCGATTTCAACTTCGCCGGGTCCTCGGATCTGGCCACCCAATTGACCCAGGGCGCCAGCGCAGACGTTTTCGCGTCGGCGGACACCGCGCAAATGGATACTGTCGCCGGCGCCGGATTAATCGCCGGCACACCGGTCGATTTCGCATCCAACACCCTGGTGATCGTCACAGCTCCGGGCAACCCGAAGAGTGTGACGTCGTTCGCCGACCTCACCAAGCCGGGATTGAACGTGGTGGTGTGCCAGCAGCCGGTGCCCTGCGGAGCCGCGGCGCGGCGAATCGAAGACAAAGCGGGCGTGCAGCTCAACCCGGTCAGCGAGGAACCGAATGTGACCGACGTGCTGAACAAGGTCGTTACCGGCCAGGCCGACGCCGGCCTGGTGTACCTCACTGACGCGGCCAATGCCGCCGACAAGGTCACCACCGTCGACTTTCCTGAGGCCGCCGACGCGGTGAACGTTTATCCCATCGCGGTGCTCAAGAAGGCGCCGCAGCCTTCGTTGGCGCAGAAGTTCGTGGATTTGGTGACCGGTGAGCCCGGCCAGAAGATCTTGGATCAGGCGGGCTTCAAGAAGCCCTGACGAGCAGCATTGAAAACACCATCCGGGCTGCCGCGCTGGGTTTACGTGCCCGCTGCGGTTGGCACGATTTTCGTGCTGACGCCGCTGGTGGCAGTTGCGGTCAAAGTCGATTGGCCGCATTTCTGGTCGCTGATCACCAGCACGTCGTCGCGCACTGCGCTGCTGCTGAGCGTGAAGACCGCGGCCGCCAGCACCGCCTTGTGCGTAGTGCTCGGCGTGCCGATGGCGTTGGTGCTCGCGCGCAGCCGCATGCGACTGGTGCGATGGCTGCGACCGGTCATCCTGCTGCCGCTGGTGCTGCCGCCGGTGGTCGGTGGCATCGCGCTGCTGTACGCGTTCGGCCGGCTCGGACTGATCGGACGGTATCTGGACGCCGCGGGTCTCAACATCGCATTCACCACCGCCGCAGTGGTTTTGGCACAGACCTTCGTGTCTTTGCCGTTTCTGGTCATCGCGCTGGAGGGCGCGGCCCGCACCGCGGGCGCCGACTACGAAATTGTGGCAGCGACGTTAGGGGCCCGGCCGAGCACGGTGTGGTGGCGGGTGACCTTGCCGCTGTTGGTGCCCGGCTTGGTTTCCGGTGCTGTACTGGCGTTTGCGCGTTCGCTGGGGGAGTTCGGGGCGACGCTGACGTTCGCCGGTTCGCGCCAGGGCATCACCCGCACGCTGCCGCTGGAGATCTATCTGCAACGGGTCGCCGACGCCGACGCGGCGGTGGCGCTGTCGATCCTGTTGGTGGCGGTCGCGGCTGTCGTCGTGCTCGGCGTGGGCACCCGCAGGCTGTCCGGAGTGGGCGCCGGGTAGTCGAGCATGAGCGAACTGCAGCTTCGCGCCGTTGTTGCCGACCGCCAATTGGACGTGCAGTTCTCAGTGTCCCCGGGCGAGGTGCTGGCGGTGTTGGGGCCCAACGGAGCGGGCAAGTCGACTGCGTTGCACGTGATCGCGGGCCTGGTGCGGCCCGATCAGGGTGCGGTACGCCTGGGTGACCGGGTGCTTACCGACACCGCCGCCGATGTGCATGTGGCGACCTACCAACGCCGCGTCGGATTGCTGCTTCAGGATCCGCTGCTGTTCCCGCACATGAGTGTCGCCGCCAATGTGGCCTTCGGACCGCGCAGCCGTCATCGCACGTTGTGGGCCGGCCGCCGCAGCGGACGGGCGGAGGCGCTGCGCTGGCTGGGCGAGGTGGATGCCGAGCACCTGGCTGATCGTCGGCCGAGCCAGCTTTCCGGCGGTCAGGGTCAGCGGGTGGCGATCGCGCGGGCGCTGGCCGCCGAACCCGATGTGCTGCTTCTCGACGAGCCGCTGTCCGGGCTCGACGTCGCGGCCGCCGCCGGGATCCGCGTGCTGCTGCGCAAGGTGGTCGCCCGAAACCGGCGTGCCACCATCTTGGTGACCCACGACCTGCTCGATGTGGTCACGCTGGCCGATCGGGTACTGGTGCTCGAATCGGGCCATGTTGCCGAAATCGGCCCGGTGGCCGAGGTGCTGGCCGCGCCACGCAGCCACTTCGGCGCCCGCATCGCCGGCGTGAACTTGGTCAACGGAACCATCTGCGCCGAAGGAACGGTGCTGGACCGCTCGGGATCGCAGTGGCACGGCAACGCGGTCGACGATCTCGCGACAGGGCAGCACGCGGTTGCGGTGTTTAACCCGGCCGCGGTGGCGGTGTTTAACGAGCCGCCGCACGGTAGCCCGCGCAACACCGTCGCAGTGACGGTCGCCGAGTTGAATAGTCGCGGTCCGGTGGTCCGGGTGCGCGGCGAGGAGCAATCCGATGGCGCGCCAGGATTGGCCGCCGACATCACGGTCGACGCTGCCGCCGAGCTTCGATTGACGCCCGGGCAGCGCGTGTGGTTCACCGTCAAGGCCCAGGAATTGGCGCTGTACACCGCCCCGCATAACCGACTGCCTTCATAACGGCTGGCAAACAAATCACAATGTCAGCAATCCACACTTGCGTCACGGCTGTAACACGGTAGGTTCGTCGCCATGAGGCAGGTGGATTCAACTCCGACTCGGCCTAGGGGGTTCTGGGCAAAGCTGGCGATCGCCGCGGTGACCGGTGCCAGCGCCGTTACCCTCGCGTTGCCGACGATCACAGCAAGCGCCGATCCAGTGGTACCACCGGGACCCGGACAGCCGGCGCCGCCACCGGCCGGGGCCAACCCGCCGGCGGATGCGGCACCGGGCCCGGCCGGTCCCAACGCCGCGCCGCCGGCCGCCGATCCGGTAGCGGCGCCGCCCGGAACCGATCCGAACGCGCCGCCGCCGGTGGCCGACCCGAACGCGCCCCAGCCCGGGCGGATTGACAATCCGCCCGGCGGATTCAGCTACGTCATTCCGGCCGGCTGGGTGGAGTCGGACGCCACCCACCTCGACTATGGGTCGGTGCTGCTCAGTAAGGAGACCGCTCCGCCACCCGCGCCCGACCAACCGCCGGCAGTGGCCAATGACACCCGCATCGTTCTCGGCCGGTTGGACCAAAAGCTCTATGCCAGTTCGGAAGCCGACAACACCAAGGCCGCGACACGCCTGGCATCCGATATGGGCGAGTTCTTCATGCCATATCCCGGCACCCGGATCAATCAGGCAAGCACCCCACTGAACGCCAACGGTGTGGCCGGCAGCGCGTCCTACTACGAGGTCAAGTTCAGCGACGCCGCCAAGCCCAACGGCCAGATCTGGACCGGCGTGGTCGGTGCGCCTCCGAACGCAACGCAGGGCACCCAGGCCCAGCGGTGGTTTGTGGTGTGGCTGGGGACCGCCAACAACCCGGTGGACCAGAACGCGGCGAAGATCCTGGCCGAATCGATCCGTCCGCTGGGGGCACCTCCGGCGGCTCCGGCTCCAGCGCCCGCCCCCGGCGCCCCGGCGCCCGCGCCCGCTCCAGGAGCACCGGCACCAGCACCGGCACCAGGAGCACCAGCACCGGCTCCGGGAGCGCCAGCACCGGCTCCGGGAGCGCCTGCGCCTGCTCCGGCGCAACCGGCTCCTGCGCCCGCCGCAGGACCGGGTCCCGTCACCGCCGCGTCGGCGGGGGGCACGGTCTCGACCTGAGCGGCAGTTCACCAGCTCGTTTCCTGAGTTAAACGACCGTGTCCGTTAGGGCGTCCAAATCGTTACGCTGACCGGGTATATGTGTAGCGATCGCTAATCGTTCATGATTGGTCCGGCGGGTCCTTGTCGCATTCGTCGCCGCAAGAAGGAGCTGATCGTGGTCTTGCACATCATCTGGTTGATCATCCTCGGTCTTATCGTCGGCGCGATTGCACGACTCATTGTGCCCGGCAAGCAGCCCATGGGCTGGATTCTGACGGCACTGCTCGGTATCGCCGGAAGTTACGTTGGCGGCACTCTGGGCAGCATGGTCTTCGAACCTCACACGTTCGATATCCATCCTCCGATCAAGCATTCGTTCTTAGGTGGTCTGATCGGCGCGATAATCCTGCTGCTGATCTACAAGTTCATCGCAGCACGGACCTCGAGGACCTAACCGCTAACCCCTTGCAGCCGTGGGGAACCCGCGCGCTGAGACCACGATGATCGCGTGGCGGGTGCGCCGACCCGGCCCGATGAACACCGGTCCGCTGGAACGGGTTACCGGCGCGGTACCGCGTCCAGGCCGGTCCGAGCTGCTGGTCGCGGTGCAGGCATGCGGGGTGTGCCGCACCGATCTGCATGTCGCTGAGGGCGAACTGCCCGTGCACCGCGAGCGGGTGACGCCGGGGCATGAAGTGGTGGGCGAAGTCGTCGAAGTCGGCCCCGATGCCGGCAACGAGTTCGCCGTCGGCGACCGAGTCGGGATCGCGTGGCTGCGGCACACCTGCGGTGTGTGTCAGTACTGTCGCCGCGGCGATGAGAACCTGTGCCCGCAGTCGCGCTACACCGGTTGGGATGCCGACGGCGGCTACGCGGAATTCGCAACGGTTCCTGCCGCGTTCGCGCATCACCTGCCAAGCGGTTACCGGGACAGCGAACTGGCTCCATTGTTGTGTGCCGGCATCATCGGCTACCGCTCCCTGCTGCGCGCCGAGCTGCCGCCCGGGGGCCGACTGGGGCTCTACGGCTTCGGCGGCAGCGCCCACATCACCGCCCAGGTCGCACTGGCGCAAGGGGCCGAGCTGCACGTGATGACCCGCGGGGAACGCGCCCGAAAACTGGCCCTCGATCTCGGCGCCGCCTCAGCCCAAGGCGCCGCCGAACCGCCGCCGGTGCCGTTGGACGCCGCGATTCTGTTCGCCCCGGTCGGCGAGCTGGTGCCGCCGGCGCTGGAAGCGCTGGATCGTGGCGGCACGCTGGCGATCGCCGGCATCCATCTGAGCGATATCCCCAGCCTGAACTACCAGCGGCACCTGTTCCAGGAACGTCAGATCCGGTCGGTGACGTCGAACACCCGCGCCGACGCGCGAGCCTTCCTCGACTTCGCCGGGCAGCACCCCATTCAGGTGACGACCCCTGAATACCCCCTGGCGCAAGCCGATCGGGCCCTCACTGACCTCGCCGAGGGCCGCATCGCCGGCGCCGCCGTGCTGCTGGTGTGATCGCCCTCAGGTGGACAGCTGCCACACCAACGCGGCGGCCAGCGCCCCCAACCCGTTCAGCGACCAGTGCAAGGCGATAGGGGCGATCAGGCTGCCGCTGCGCCGCCGCAGCCAGCTGAACACGAACCCGGCCATCCCGGTGGCGAACACGGCCAGGGTGACACCGGCCAGCATGCCGACCACGCCACCGCCGAACAACCGGGTGAAGCCGACATTGCTGCTGGTCAGACCTAACGATGTCGCGATGTGCCAGAGGCCGAACAGCAGCGAGCCCGCCACCGCGACACCGCGGAAGCCCCAGGCCCGGTTCAGCGCGCCGTGCAGCACGCCGCGAAACGCCAGTTCCTCGGGGATGACGGTTTGCAGCGGAATGATGATCATCGACGCCACCAGCGCACCCGAGATGGTCGCGTAGTGGTTGTTCAAAAACATCGGCCGAGTCACCGGCAGCAGCGCTCCGACCGCAACCACCGACACCACCAGCAGCACCGCAGCCAGCGCATACCCGATGCCGGATTTCCAGTGCTCGCGGCCGAGGCCGAGTTCGGCCCAACCAAGGCCGTTGCAGCGCAGCAGGATCAGCAGGCCGACAGCGGCCGCGGGAACGGTGGCAATGCCCGCCCACGTAGTGGTGAAATGCGCGATCAGGTTGGTCAGCGCCAACACCACGACGACGACGGCGACGTCGACGTAGACCCGGAACCGGTTCAGCGCCGAGAGCTGCGACGCCAACGGGTGCGGTTGAATCACCGCCTCTTGACCGGCCATTTCCCTAGGTTACCCACTCGGCTCCCAGGTCCAGTCAGAGATCTGCGGGTCATCCTCCCCGTGCTCGCGCGTATAGCGGCGGGCGGCCAGCCGGGCGTCGGCCATCCGTTGGCGCAGTTCGGCGGCGCGGCTGCCCAGCCCGTCGACCCGGTCGATGACATCCATCACCAGATGGAAGCGGTCGAGGTCGTTGAGCATCACCATGTCGAACGGCGTCGTGGTGGTGCCGCGCTCGTTGTAGCCGCGCACGTGCATGTGGTCGTGGTTGGCGCGCCGGTACGTCAGCCGGTGAATCAGCCAGGGATAACCGTGGTAGGCGAAGATCACCGGGGTGTCGGTGCCGAACAACGCGTCGAACTCGCGGTCGTGCATGCCATGCGGATGCTCGGATTCGGGCTGCAGCCGCATGATGTCGACGACGTTGATCACCCGCACCTGCAGGTCGGGCAGCTCTCGGCGCAAGATGTCGGCGGCGGCCAGCGTCTCCAGCGTCGGGATGTCGCCGGCGCAGGCCAGCATCACATCGGGATCGGCCGTGGCGGTGCTCGCCCATTGCCAGATGCCCAGGCCGCGGGTGCAGTGCGAGATCGCCTGCTCCATGTCGAGGTAGGCCAGCGCCGGTTGCTTGCCGGCGACGATCACGTTGACGTAGTCGCGGCTGCGCAGGCAGTGATCGGCCACCGACAGCAGCGTATTGCCGTCCGGGGGCAGGTAGACCCGCACGATTTCGGCGCGCTTGTTCGCCACCAGGTCGATGAATCCTGGGTCCTGGTGCGACGCGCCGTTGTGGTCCTGGCGCCACACATGCGAGGTCAGCAGGTAGTTCAGCGACGCGATCGGCCGCCGCCACGGCAGCTCACGGCTGGTGGCCAGCCACTTGGCGTGCTGGTTGAACATCGAGTCGACGATGTGCACGAACGCCTCGTAGCAGTTGAACAGCCCGTGCCGGCCGGTCAGCAGGTAGCCCTCCAGCCAGCCCTGGCACAGGTGCTCGGAGAGCACTTCCATCACCCGGCCGTCGGGTGCCAGGTTCTCGTCGTCGGGCGTGGTTTCCGACAGCCACACCTTGTCGGTGGATTCGTAGACCGCAGACAACCGGTTGGAGGCGGTCTCGTCGGGACCCATCAACCGGAACCGGTCGGCGTTGCGGGCGATCACGTCACGCAGGAAGGTGCCCAGCACTCGCGTGGCCTCATGGAGGACGGCGCCGGGCTGTGTGACCTCCACGGCATAGTCGCGGAAGTCCGGCACGTCCAAGTCGTGCAGCAGCAGGCCGCCGTTGGCGTGCGGGTTGGCGCTCATCCGACGGTCACCGTCGGGCGCCTCCGCCCGCAGCTCGGGCCGCAACCTGCCGTCGTCGTCGAACAGTTCCTCGGGCCGGTAGCTGCGCAGCCACTCCTCCAATTGGGTGCGGTGCGAAGGGTTGTCGTGGGTCTCGGCCAGCGGAACCTGGTGCGAGCGCCAGGTGCCCTCCACGCGTTTGCCTTCCACCGTCTTGGGTCCGGTCCAGCCCTTCGGGGTGCGTAGCACGATCATCGGCCACACCGGCCGTTCGACCGTCTCGCTGCTGCGGGCGGCGCGCTGAATGGCAGCAATGTCATCGAATGCGTCGTCGAGCGCGGCGGCCAGCTGCTGGTGCACATTGGCCGGGTCGTCGCCGGCCACGGTGATCGGCCGATACCCGTAGCCGCGCAGTAGCGACTCAAGTTCGGTGTGCGGAATACGGGCCAGCACAGTCGGATTGGCGATCTTGTAGCCGTTGAGGTGCAGGATCGGCAGCACCGCGCCGTCGCTGGCAGGGTTGAGGAACTTGTTCGAGTGCCAACTGGCGGCCAGCGGCCCAGTTTCGGCTTCGCCGTCGCCGATCACACAGGCCACCACCAGGTCGGGGTTGTCGAACGCCGCACCGTAGGCGTGTACCAGGGCGTAGCCCAACTCGCCGCCCTCGTGGATGGAGCCCGGAGTCTGCGCGGCGACATGGCTGGGGATACCGCCGGGAAACGAGAACTGGCGGAACAGTTTTCGCAGCCCCTCGGTGTCTTCTTCGATCCCGGTGTACACCTCGCTGTACGTACCTTCCAGATACGCGTTGGCGACCAGTCCGGGACCGCCGTGGCCTGGCCCGGTAACGAAGATGACGTTGGCGTCGCGGTTGCGGATGATCCGGTTCAGGTGTGCATAGACGAGGTTGAGTCCCGGGGTGGTGCCCCAGTGCCCCAGCAGCCGCGGCTTGACGTGCTCGGGTGTCAGCGGCTCGCGCAGCAGCGGGTTGTCCAGCAGATAGATCTGGCCGACCGATAAATAGTTGGCGGCGCGCCAGTAGGCGTGGATGCGGTCACGTTCGTCGTCGGATAAGGCTGCTGGGGTTGCGGTTTGCAAGCTCATCACTCCGATTGTTCCCTGCCCGAGCGGCTAGCGGGCGAACTGCTCGACGAGGACCACTTGCAGCTCGCCTACCAGGAAGCCGAGTACGGCGCCGACCATCACCATGAGCATCTCGTCGTCTTTGAAGACGGGGCGGAGGATGGCTTCGTACTGATCGGGCGACAGCTTGTTCATCTTGTCGACGATGAGATTCTCGATGTCGAGCGTCTTGGCGGTGTAGTCCTTGGCCTCCTGCATCGTCTCCGGTAGGCGCTCGAGGAGCATCTGGATGACGGCGTCTTTGGCCTGGCGATACCGCTGGGTCCCGATCGCAAGCGTGATGAGTGGTTGTGCCATCCCGACCTGGGCGTCGACTGCTGCCGAGACTTCTTTTTCGATGGCCGCGAACAGCCGTTCGGCAGTGGGTCCGTGCAGGATCGCTTCGAGGAGCACATCGGGGGAGAACAGGTCGTTCGCCAAAATGCGGGCGTAGTCGCGGGTCACGTTGTCCCGTTCCGCGTGCAGCACGCCGTGCGCCGGGATGAAACCGAGCAGCTTCTTCGGCTCGCGGGGTATGAAGATGAGGTTCAGAGCCAGCCAGTCGCTGGCGAACCCGGTCACGAATCCGAACCCGGGCATGATCCAGGGATTGTGGAGCAGACCCCAGGCGACCATCTGCACGAGCCCGATCGCAAAGCCGAAGTAGATGCCGCTGCGGCGGATGAACTTCATTGCCGCCCCACCCATGCCCTGCATCAGCTCGTTGAGCTGGGTCTTGTTTTTCACCAGGATGGTGACGGCAAGGTATTGCAGATCGACGAACCGCGGCAAGTCGGTCTTCATTTCCGTAAGCAGGTTGTCGACAACTTCCGGGGCGGCGGCCTGCATCCGCGACAGCACGGCCTTGCGGCCGGCGGCCGGGATCGAGTCCCACAGGCCGGGGCGCACCTGCTCGGCGAGTTCGCGAGCCATCGCGTCGATGGTCCGAGTAAGCGGCTCGCGGAGATCGTCCACGGCTTGCCTGGCGTCGATCTTGTCGAGGATCTCCTCCGGTCGTAGCAGTTTGTCAGTGAGCATCTGGATGGTCAGCGCCGCCGTTTTGCCTGCGCGGCGCGGAACTACGCCCTGCCATCCGATCGGCCCGATGCCCACGAATTCGATTGGGCGGTAGAGCATCTGCAGCGCGACAAGCTTTGTGGTGTAGCCGACGAAGGCCGCGACCAGTGGCATCGACAGGTAAATGAACCAGTTCAGCTTGATGTCGGCGGTGATCTCGCCCCAGGATTGAATCGAGGCTATGGCCGACGTCGTCACTCCCGCTCCTGCGGCATGCTCGCCGCAGCCCAGAGTTCCAGCCCGAGCCCCGACAATCGCAGGATGTACTTTTCGACGCGCGCCGGGATCGGTCCGCGGGTCGCGCGCTTGACGGCTTCGAGCACGGCGGTGTCGGCGGCGAGGATCTCGTACTCGTCTTTCAAAGCGGAGTCCTCGGGACCGGACTCGACGAGCCCGAGCGACAGAAGGTGACTGACGTACATCGGGGTCAACTGCGGCAGTGCGAGGTTAGCGCTCTTGCCGATCAGCGACATGTTTTCCAGCACCACGTCACTCGCCAGTCCGGCACGGGTGCGGGCGTGGACGTTGAGCAACGGGGACGTGGAGCCGTCGGAGAGTGCGCTGATAATGCGTGCCTCGTCCGGCACGATCTGGTCGAGGATCTTGTGGAACAGCTCGTGGCGGCTCGACGCCGTGTTCTGCTCGATTGCGCGGTCGAGCAGGCCGTGCATCTTGACGTCGAGAGTTTCGGAGTCGGCATCGGAACGCTTCTCGATCTCGCCGTTGGAGAGGGGCGGTGCCGTTGGGGCCGCAGCCGGCGCGCGCATCCCCGACCGAATGAGCCCGAAGAGGCGCCTTTCGCCCCAGCTTGCGACCTTGATGGACGTGCGCACCGTCTGCTCTGCCAAGTCCACTAACCCGGCAGGGCCGAAAAGGGAAGACATGCGCTAAACCGTAATTAACCGCTGCCGTCGTTATTGCCGATTTGATCTGGGTATCCGACCGCCGCGCCCCCGCCAACTACGCTCAACGCCATGGTCGGTGTCGACGGCGGTGAGTTGCTGGCGTCGGTGCGGGTGCTTGACCTGTCCGCCGATGACGGCGACGCGGTCGGCCGGCTGTTCGCCGATCTTGGCGCCGACGTGCTCAAGGTGGAACCGCCCGGTGGCAGCCCCGCGCGGCGCCGGTTGCCCGCGCTGGGCGGGGCCAGCCTGCAGTTTGCGCTGCACAACGCCAATAAGCGCAGCACGGTGCTCGACCCGGCCGACGAGCAGGATCGGGTTCGGTTCGCCGAGCTCGCCGGCAGCGCTGACATCGTCGTGGACAGCGGGGTACCGGGGCGCGCCGCCGCATACGGAACGTCGTGCGCCGAGCTCGCCGATCGGTATCCGCACCTGGTCGCAGTGTCGATCACCGATTTCGGAACGACGGGACCGCGGTCGTCCTGGCGCGCCACCGATCCGGTGCTGTACGCGTTGTCCGGTTCGCTGGCGCGCTCCGGCCCCACCACCGGAACGCCGGTGTTGCCACCGGACGGCATTGCCTCGGCCACCGCCGCAGTCCAAGCCGCCTGGTCAGCGCTTGTCGCCTACTACCATCGGTTACGTTGTGGCACTGGCGATTACATTGACTTCTCCCGGTTCGATGCTGTGGTCATGGCACTGGATCCCGCTTTCGGCGCACACGGGCAGGCCGCCGCCGGCGTCCGCAAGCCCAACCGGTGGCGCGGGCGTCCGAAGAACCAGGACGCCTACCCGATCTACCGCTGCCGCGACGGTCATGTCCGGATCTGCGTGATGTCGCCCCGGCAGTGGCGCGGCCTGCGCCGCTGGTTGGGCGAGCCCGAGCAATTCCAGGATCCGCGCTACGATGTGATCGCCGCGCGATTCGCAGCCTGGCCGCAGATCAGCGTCCTGATCGAAGACTTGTTTGCCGGGCAGACCATGACCGAGCTGGTGTCGGCCGGACAAGCCAACGGGGTGCCGATCGCCGCGGTGCTGTCCCCGTCGCAGATCCTGGCCTCGGGACATTTCGCGGCAGCGGGCGCCGTTGCCGACGCCGAGTTAACAGCCGGTGTGCATGCCACTATCCCGGTCGGCTATTTCTCCATCGACGGGCAGCACACCGGGTTTCGCACACCGGCGCCGGCCGCGGGACACCACCAGGCTTCCTGGCTTGCCGATCCAGCGAGGGCGCCGGCCGCTAATGGCGTCTGGCAACGCCCGTTCGACGGGCTGCGGATCGTCGACCTGGGCATCATCGTCGCCGGTGGCGAATGCAGCCGGCTGTTCGCCGACCTGGGCGCCGAGGTCATCAAGGTCGAAAGTGCCGCCTATCCCGACGGATTGCGGCAAGCCCGCGCCGGCGACGCGATGAGCGAGTCATTCGCCTGGACGCATCGCAACAATCTCGCGTTCGGCGTCGATCTGCGCAACGCGGAAGGCAAACTCATCTTCAGCCGCCTGGTCGCCGACGCCGACGCGGTTCTCGCCAACTTCAAACCGGGAACGCTTGCCGCGCTGGGCTTTCCATACGAGGCCTTGCATGCCCTCAACCCGCGGATGGTGCTCGCCGAGAGCAGCGCATTCGGCGACACCGGTCCCTGGAGCGCCCGGATGGGGTATGGCCCGCTGGTCCGCGCCACCACCGGGGTCACCAAACTGTGGACCTCCGAGGAGGCCGCCGCCGACAGCTCGCGGCACCCGTTTTACGACGCGACGACAGTCTTCCCCGACCATGTGGTCGGGCGGATCACCGCCATCGGGGCGCTGGCCGCACTGATCCACCGTGCCCGGACCTCCGCCGGCGTCCGAGTCCACGTCTCCCAGGCCGAGGCCGTCGTCAACCAACTCGACACCCTCTACGTGGCCGAGGCCGCACGGGATGCGGGGCGCGCAGAGTTGCGCGACGACGCCAGCGTGCACGGCGTCTACCCATGCGCCGGCGACGACGAATGGTGCGCGATCTCGATCCGCGACGATGAGGATTGGCGCTCTGCCACAACAGTTTTCGGGTACACCGAAGCGGAAATGCCCCTTGCCGACGAGTTGGCGGGAATAGTATCGGCGTGGACGTGCACCCGCTCACCGGTGCAGGTCGCCGAGGCGCTGCAATCGGCCGGAGTCCCCGCCGGCCAGATGAACCGCCCGCCCGACATCCTCGAAGACCCGCAACTGGTGCACCGAAAGTTGTTCAGCGACATGAACCATCCGCTGTTCGACCACCCGCTGCCGGCCGAAACCGGCCCGGCGCCGTTTCGCCATATCCCGCCGGCGCCGCAGCGACCCGCGCCGCTGCCTGGCCAGCACACCCGCGAGATCTGCCGCAAGATCCTCGGAATGGGCAGTGAGGAAGTCGAGCAACTGATCAGCGACGGCGTGCTGTTCACTGACAACGTCTAAACCACCGTCGATCGCGAAAGGTTTCCCTGCATGCCCGTCGACCCACGGACACCGGTGCTGATCGGCTACGGCCAGGTCAACCACCGCGAAGACACGCCCGGCATCGAGCCGGTCGACCTGATGACGGCGGCCGCCCGCGAGGCCGCCGACCCGCAGGTGCTCGCGGCGGTCGACTCCATCCGGGTGGTGAACCTGCTCTCGGCGCGTTACCGCGACCCCGGCCTGCTGCTCGGCCAGCGGTTGGGTATCGACAATTCGGCCACCCGGTACAGCGGTGTGGGCGGCAACGTGCCGCAGACGCTGGTGAACCAGGCGTGTCTGGACATCCAGCGCGGCCGCGCGGACGTGGTACTGGTGGCCGGCGCGGAAACCTGGCGGACCCGCATGCAGTTAAAGAAGCACGGCAACAAGCTCACCTGGACCGAACAGGACGAATCGGTTCCGATAGCGCCGGGCGGCGACGACAACGTCCCGATGGCCGGGCCGGCCGAGGAACGCATCGAGCTCGCAAGGCCGGCCCATGTCTATCCGATGTTCGAGCAGGCGCTGCGAATCAGCACCGGCGAGTCGATCGACGACCACCGCAAGCGCCTCGGCGAACTGTGGGCGCGGTTCAACGCCGTCGCGGTGAACAACCCGCACGCGTGGATTCGCAAACCTATTGAAGCGGAAGAGATCTGGCGTTCTGGACCGACTAACCGGATGGTCAGCTGGCCCTACACCAAGTTGATGAACTCCAACAACATGGTCGACCAGGGCGCCGCACTGGTGCTGACATCGGTACAGACCGCGACGCGTCTGCAGGTCCCGGTTGAGCGCTGGGTTTACCCGTATGCCGGCACCGACGCACACGACACCTATGCGATCAGCGAGCGTGCCGAACTGCATCGCTCACCGGCCATCCGCATCGCCGGTGCGCGCGTGCTGGAGCTGGCCGGCCTGGGTATCGATGATGTCGACCATGTCGACCTGTACTCGTGCTTTCCGTCGGCGGTTCAGATCGCCGCCACCGAACTGGGGTTGCCGGTCGACGACCCCGGTCGACCGCTCACCGTCACCGGCGGGCTGACCTTCGCGGGCGGACCGTGGAGCAACTACGTGACCCACTCGATCGCGACAATGGCCGAACTGCTGACCGCCCATCCGGGTCGGTGTGGGCTGATCAGCGCCAACGGCGGGTACCTGACCAAACACAGTTTCGGTGTGTACGGCACCGAGCCACCGACATCGCAATTCCGTTGGGAGGACGTGCAATCGGCCGTCGACCGGGAGCCGACCCGGCCGGCGGTGGTCGAATGGGAGGGCGTCGGCACCGTCGAGTCCTGGACAACGCCGTTCAACCGGGACGGCGAGCCCGAGAAGGCGTTCCTGGCCGTGCGGACACCTGACGAGTCGCGCACCTTGGCCATAATCCCCGATGCCCCGTCGGCTGCGATCACCGCACGAGAGGACATCGCCGGGGCCAAGGTCGCGATCCGCCCGGACGGTACCGCGACCCTGCACTGACGGCCCAATTCTTACGTTCGGGTCAAAAGCCTCTTGAGGACTGCCTCGGCGCGCCTATTGTCGGGGAAGGCACCGGGGGAGGTGAGCACCGCATGCGGATCCTGGTAACCGGCGTTACCGGAGTCGTGGGACGTGCGCTGGCCCGCCAACTGGTGGCCGCCGGTCACACGGTCAGCGGCATCGCCCGGTATCCGCATGCCTGTCTGGATCCCGAGGTCGACTTCGTTTGCGGGCCGCTCGGCGGGCAGGTTCTACAGCAACTGGCCGACGAATCGCACGTGGTGGTACATCTGGCGCCTATCGAGCCGGCTCCCGGCAACGCCGGCATCAACGGGGTGGTGCACGTCGCCCACGCTGCGGCATGCGCCGGCGCACGGCTGGTTTTCGTGTCTCAGGCGGCCGGAGCGCCCGGGTTGTATGGGCAAGCCGAGGCGCTGGTCGCCACCGGGTGGGCGCCCAGCCTGATCATCCGGACCGCACCGCCGGTGGGCCGTCAGCTCGACTGGGCGGTATGCCGCACGGTGGCCACCCTGCTGCACGCCACGTCGACACAGCCGTCGGTGCGCCTGGTGCATCTCGAGGATTTGGTCCGCTTCCTGAACCTTGCCGTCGCAACCGACACCACCGGTGCGGTGGATCTGGCGACGCCGGACACCACCGATGCGGCCACCGCGCGGCAGCTGCTGCGCTCCGCGGGCCAGCGGTCGCGACCTTACCGACTCGCCACGTGGGCAGAGCTGACGCCGTCGATGGACACCTCTGCGCTGCAAGAGGATTGGCACTTCGAGTTCGGTTGGTCCGTGACGGGCGCGGTGGCCGACACCGCGCGTGGGGTCGCCGGTCGCAAGCTCGGCACCGGTGGCGCGATCGACCTGCCGGGGCGTCTGCCGTTGCCGCGGGAGACCATGCCGCGCTTTGGACCGCTGGGGGGTCCGGGGCTGCGATGTGCGGCCCCGGACGGATTGGAGGGCGAGTTCGACGACCGGATCGATCCGCGATTCCCGGTCTTCGGCACGGGTACCTTTGCCGCGGCGCTGCCAGGCCCGTTGACTCCGATGACCCTCGACGTTCAGCTGGGTGCCTTACGTGGCGCCAGCCGAATGATGAGCCAAGCGATGGCGTTGGGGGGCGCGGCGGCCGACGAATGGGAAACGCGGGCCGTCGCGGTGTTCGGCCATCGTCCCTATATCGGGGTGTCGGCCGGCGTGATCGCCGCCAGCCGGCTGCCCGGCTGGGACGAGCAAGCCGTCGTCGAGCACGCAGTGGGCAACTCGCCGGTCGGCGAGCTGCTGCCGCTGGGCCGTCCGCCGCTGGGCGCCAAGGCGGCAAAAGCTGTTGTGGTGACGCGGGCACTGGCTATGCTGCGCCATCTGAAAACCGACACGCAGTCTTACCGCGCTGCCGCGACAGCTGAGCACCTTGACGCGCCGCAGTTGGGCTCGCTGTCGGAGGCCGGTCTGCAGGTGCGGATACGGCTGTTACGCGACCGGGTGCACCAGGGGTGGTGCCTGACCGCGCTCTGGGTGATCGACACCGGGGTCACCGCAGCAACACTGGAGCGCACCGGCGCATGTGCGCCGATCTCGGGCATCGGCACGCTGCTGGACAGTGGCCACGTCGCGGCTGAGATCACTGCGCTGGCGGGCTTGCTGCGGCGTGATCCGCGGGCCGGTGCGCTAGCCGCCGACGGTGATCTGTGTGGCATCCGCGCCGTGTGCCCGGATGTCGCCGCGGAACTCGACGCGACGGTGGCCCGGATCGGCCACCGCGGCGTCGGTGAGGCCGAACTGGCCCACTGCGTGTTCGGCGACGATCCGGCAGCGTTGCTGGTGGCCGCCGCGTCGGCGACGTCGACCGCCCCCGCATCGCCACCGGAGACCGTTTTCGAGCGGGTCGCGGCCAACGCCCGGATGTCTCGCGAACTGGCACACGACACCACCATGCGGTTCACCCATGAATTGCGAATGGCCTTGCGCGAGTTCGGCGCTCGGCGCGTTGCCGCGGAGCTCGTCGACGTCGTCGACGACGTGTATTACCTGACCTGCGAGGAACTGCTGAGCTGGCCCAGCGACGCCGGGCTGCGGATCAAACGTCGCCGCGCCGAACGAGAACGGTTGCAGGGTGTGTGTATGCCGGACGTCATCGACCACAGTTGGCACCCGCTCAAGTCGGTTGGCGGATAACGCGGGTCAGGTCAGCAGTTCGCCCAACGACACCTGCGGGTCGGCCAGCCGCTCGGGATCCACCGGGCTTTGGGACCGGATCAGTTCCTTGACGTCGTCGAGCACATCCCAGATGTTGACGTTCATTCCGGCCAGTACGCGTTTTTCGGCATCGAGCCAGAACGCGACGAACTCGCGGCCGTCGACGTCGCCGCGGAACACCACGCGGTCGTATCTGGGGGCGTGACCGGCGTACTCCATGCCCAGGTCGTACTGGTCGGTGAAGAAATACGGCAACTCCGCGTACTGCGTGGGTTCGCCGAGCATGCCGGCCGCCGCCACTGCGGGCTGCTTGAGCGCATTGGCCCAGTGTTCGGTGCGGATGCGGGTGCTGTAGAGCGGATGGTCAGCGGCGGCGATATCGCCGACGGCGTAGATGTCGGCATCGCTGCTGCGCAGGGACGCGTCGACCAGCACCCCGCCGTCGCCCATCGACAGTCCGGCTTGCTCGGCGAGTTCGATATTGGGTTGGGCACCGACTGCCACCAGCACTGCGTCCGCGGTGACCGTGGACCCGTCCTGCAGCTTGAGGCCGGTGGCCTTCCCGCCTTCGGTGGTGATCTCTTGGACCTGGGACTGCAGGCGCAGGTCGACACCATGCTCGCGGTGCAGGTTGGCGAACACCGTGCCGACCTCTTCGCCCAGCGCGGCCATCAGCGGCAGTTTGGCGGTCTCGACGACGGTGACGTCGGCCCCGCGCTGACGGGCGCTGGCCGCCACTTCCAGGCCGATCCACCCGGCGCCCACTACTGCCAGCGAGGAGCCTTCAGAAAGCACCGAATTGAGCGCCGACGCGTCCTCAAAGGTCCGCAGATAATGAACGCCGGCGGCATCGGATCCCGGTATCGGCAGATGCCGGGACCGGGATCCGGTGGCCAGCAGTAGCTTGTCGTAGTCGACGGTGGTGCCGTCGGGCAGAGCGACAAGATGACCGGCCGGGTCCACCGCGGCGGCTCGGACTCCCAGTCGCAGGTCGACGTCGTGGTCGCTGTACCAGGCCGAGTCGTGCACAGTGAAATCGGTCAGCGTCTTCTTGCCGGCCAAAAACTCCTTGGACAGCGGCGGACGCTCGTAGGGGAGGTGCTCCTCCTCGGCGACGAGCACGATGTGCCCATCGAAGTTCTTGTCGCGCAATGCTTCTGCCGCTTTGGCGCCGGCGAGTCCACCGCCGACGATGACAAATGTATTTGAGCTGCCCATAAGTCCAGCCTACTGTGCTGGGTTCAGCTCAAAAGTCCCTTCAGGAAACGCGCATTGCGTACCGCGTGGCCGTGTGGGTCGTTGTTGAAGTACATCCAGACGTCGCGGCCTTCGCCGTCCCATTCGGCGATCCGCTCCGCCCACTGCTCCAGTTCGTCGGGCGGGTAGGAGCCGGCGTACATCGCCTCCGGATCCGGGCCGTGCATCCGGATGTACACCAAATCCGTGGTGGCGCGGAGGATACACGGCAGGCCGGCCCCGCTCATCACCACGTAGGCGGCGTGGCGGCGTTCCAGCAGCGCATACACCACCGGATCGTTCCAGGACGGATGCCGCAATTCGACGGCCACCCGTAGCCAATCCGGCATGGCGGCGAGGAAACTGTCCAACCGGTCGTCGTCGCGGCGCTGTTCGGGATGCAGTTGAACCAGCAGCACGCCGTGGCGGTCGCCCAGCGTGTGCCAGCACTGTTCGAAGCGCTCAATCCAGGGCTGCGGCGTGCCCAGTCTGCGGTAGTGCGTCAAGCCGCGATGCGCCTTCACCGACATCGTGAAGCCGTCCGGCAACTGCGCGCGCCACCCCTCGAACGTTGAATCCTTGGGCCACCGATAGAAGCTGGCGTTGAGTTCGACGGTGTCGAATTCCTCGATGTAGCGGGCCAACCGACGTGCGGGCGGCAGGCCGGGCCGGTACAGCACGTCGGTCCAGTGATCGTAGGACCATCCGGACGTGCCGATTCGCGCGGTCACGCCGGCTCAACCAGCCGCCTGCGCATGCACGTCGCGGTCCAGCGATGAGCGCATGAGCGCGGCGGCCAGGCGCGCGTTGGTGCGCGGCGCCAGGGAACCGAGTTTCTTCGGGTCGGTGGGCAGTCCTAACCGTTTTGCTTCAGCAGTGACCCGTTTGTCGAAATAGGGCCGCACCCACGTCCACACGTCTTGCACCTCCCGCAAGAAGATGTCGGCTCCGGTGTCGCCGATACCCTTGAACTGCCTGAGCATTCGTGCGGCCACGCCGACATCGTGTCCGCTTCGCGAAGCGATTCCGCGCAGATCGCCCGAGTAGTCGTCGTTCGCCCGCCGCGCCATGTCGGTGAGCCGAGTGGCCGAGCTTTCGTCATAGCGCACGTAGTGGGCGCGACCGAATGCCTCGATCATGGTCCGGCGATCGGAGCCGAGCACGGCTTTAGGGGTGCGCAAGCCCGCTCTGAAAAGTTCGCGCCCGGCCTGCATGGCGATCGACGCGTCGATCGGCTTGCTGGCCAGCATGCACAGCACCAGTAGTTGAAACAGCGGCATGGGCTTGTCGCTGATGCGAACTCCCGCCTCGGCGGCGTACGTGGTGCCGGCAACCTTCAGCAGTCGCTTCACCCGTTCCTTGGACTCGTCCATAGCGCACCGATTACCCGCGCCTCTTGGTCGGCAACCGTCGTTCATTTCTTGGGCGCCGACAGGCGCGAATTCGGCCGGCATTTGGACCGGCCTGAACTGCCATTGTGCAATTACTCCCACCAATGTCCGCCAATTGTGCTAATTTGCGCCATCAGTTCTTCAGCATGACCGCGGGTAATGGGGGACCGGGGATGATTACCCATCGCAGCCGCTTGACCAGATTGGCGATCGCGGCGCTGCTGAGCGGCAGTGCGCTGCAGCCGCTGGTGTTCGCAGCGCCCGCGCACGCGGATCCGACCGCCGTTGTCATGGCAAAAACCCAGCGCATGTCTGAGCCAAGCCGCAATTCGCAACAGGATGGTTGGTACCACAAGCACGACACGTTGACACTCGAGTGCTTTCAGCGCGGGGAGGCCGTGAAAGGGTACTTCAGTTCCAACATCCCAAATGGCGGCTGGGACAATCTTTGGTACCGGGTATCCGACAATCATTTCGTCGCCGATGTCGATATCCAGACGGGCGCCCAGAACACGGTCACCGGAGCATGCAGCGATCAGCCCCCGCCACCTGCTCAGGTTTCATCGACTGATGGCCGCGCGATGGGCAAAACGCAGGCTTCCAACACCGCTGCGCCGGGTCAATGCACCGACGGGGCAATGCAGAAATGGCACGAGGCCACTGGCGAATATCCCGACGTCCATGGCGACGCCAAAGACTGGGCGAACTCTGCGAGTGCCGCAGGGTGGACAGTCGTCGATGATCCTCAGCCGCGGTCGATCGTGGTGTTTCAGCCGGGCGTGGAAGGTGCCGATCCCGTAACTGGCCACGTGGCCTGGGTCAATTCGACTTCGCGACGGCCCGACGGCCTCTACATCAACCTCACCGAGATGAACAATGCGCAACACGGCGGTCTATTCCACTGGTGGACCCGTGATGCCAAGCACGTGCCCGGGATGTCGTACATCCTCGCGCCGTAGGCGACGTCAGTCCAGGTCCACCCGGATGGTCAGCAGGTCGCTCCCCATCAGCCGGACCACGGCGCTGTTGAGCCCGGGCAGGCTGCGCAGGCGCTCTTTTGCGTCGTCGTCGGGCAGCAGGTGGGCGGTGCCGCTGCGCCAGCGGCCGTGAACGCGCACCCGCACCGCGGGATTGGCCTTGATGTTGTGCACGTAGTGGGAATGGTCGCCGTGTTCGGAGACCATCCAGAACTGGTTGTCGATCACCCGGCCACCAACCGCGGTGCGGCGTGGCTGACCGGACTTTCGGCCGATGGTTTCCAGCATCGTCACCGGCAGTTGTCGGCCAACTGGGTTGACCAGCAAGCGCTGGGCAGTGTGGACGATGCGCCGCTTGAGGTTGCTCACGCTCGCGAACGTTACGCCGCGACGGTCACCCTGTCGGCGGGTTCCAACGCCAGCGCGACGATCTCGGCGACATCGGTCATCGGCCTGACATCCAGGGCGTCGAGCACCTCGGCGGGCACATCGTCGAGATCCGGCTCGTTGCGCTGCGGGATGAACACCGTCGACAGACCCGCGCGCTGGGCGGCGAGCAGCTTCTGCTTGACGCCGCCGATCGGCAGCACCCGGCCGTTCAGCGTCACCTCGCCGGTCATCCCGACGTCGGCGCGCACCTGCCGCCCGGTGGCCATCGAGACCAGCGCGGTCACCATCGTCACGCCGGCCGACGGACCGTCCTTGGGCACCGCCCCGGCGGGCACGTGCACGTGGATGCGCCGGTCCAATGCCGCAGGGTCGACGTCCAACTGCGTGGCGTGCGAGCGCACATAGGACAGCGCGATCTGCGCCGACTCCTTCATCACGTCACCGAGCTGACCAGTCAGCTGTAAGCCCGGCTCACCCTCGTTGGCGCCGGCCTCGATGTAGAGCACATCACCGCCCAGCCCGGTGACCGCCAATCCGGTTGCCACGCCCGGCACCGCGGTGCGTTCGGCCGACTCCGGGGTGAACCGCGGTCGGCCCAGGTAGCCAACCAGATCCGGCTCGTCGATGATCATCGGCTCCGTTTCGTCGCTGAGCTTGGTGGTGACCTTGCGCAACGCCTTGGCCAGCAGCCGTTCGAATTGCCGCACACCGGGCTCCCGGGTGTAGTCGGCGGCGATCTTGCGCAGCGCGGCCTCGGTCACGTTGACCTCGTCGGTGGTCAGCCCGGCGCGGTCACGCTGGCGGGGCAGCAGGAAGTCGCGGGCGATGGCCACCTTGTCGTCCTCGGTATAGCCGTCGATCTGCACCAATTCCATGCGGTCCAGCAGCGCCGACGGGATGTTCTCGATGACGTTGGCCGTCGCCAGGAACACCACGTCGGACAGGTCCAGGTCCAAATCCAGGTAGTGGTCGCGGAAGGTGTGGTTCTGCGCGGGGTCAAGCACCTCCAGCAATGCCGCCGACGGGTCGCCCCGGTAGTCAGAGCCGACCTTGTCGATCTCGTCGAGCAGCACGACGGGGTTCATCGAGCCGGCCTCGCCGATGGCGCGCACGATGCGGCCGGGCAGCGCGCCGACATAGGTACGCCGGTGGCCGCGGATCTCAGCCTCGTCGCGCACCCCACCCAGCGCGACCCGAACGAACTTGCGGCCCAGGGCGCGGGCGACGCTCTCGCCCAGCGAGGTTTTGCCGACGCCGGGCGGGCCGGCCAGCACCATCACCGCACCGGAGCCGCGACCGCCGACAACGTGCAGCCCACGTTGGGCGCGACGGGCCCGCACCGCCAGATATTCGACGATGCGGTCCTTGACGTCGTCCAGGCCGTGGTGGTCGTCGTCCAGGATCTGGCGGGCGGCCTTCAGGTCGGTGGAATCTTCGGTCGTGGTTTTCCACGGCAGCTCGAGCACGGTGTCCAGCCAGGTGCGGATCCAGCCGCCCTCGGGGCTTTGCTCGCTGGCGCGTTCCAGCTTGCCGACCTCACGCAGCGCGGCTTCGCGCACCTTGTCGGGCAGCTCGGCGGCCTCGACGCGAGCCCGATAGTCATCGGAACCCTCAGGTTCGCCTTCGCCGAGCTCCTTGCGGATCGCGGCCAACTGCTGGCGCAGCAAAAATTCCTTCTGCTGCTTTTCCATGCCGGAACGCACATCCTCGGCGATCTTGTCGTTGACCTCGACCTCCGCGAGGTGATCGCCGGTCCAATCGATCAGCACTCGCAGCCGCTCGGCGACATCTTCGGTCTCCAGCAGCTGACGCTTCTGCACGTCGGTCAGATACGACGCATAACCAGCCATGTCCGCCAGCGCCGACGCGTCGGTCAACCGGTTGACCATGTCCACGATTTCCCACGCCTCGCGGCGCTGCAGCATCCCCAGCAGCAGCTTTTTGTAGTCGGCGGCCAGGGCGCGCGTCTCGTCATCGGGTTCGGGCTCGGCGACCTCGGTCACCTCGACCCACAGCGCCGCACCCGGTCCGTTGGCTCCGGCACCGATGTGGGCCCGTTGCTCGCCGCGCACCACAGCGGCGGTGCCACCGCCGGCGATGCGCCCGACCTGCAGGATCGACGCCAACACCCCGTAGGAGGGGTAGCGGTCGTCGAGCCGCGGCGCGATCAGCAGCTTGCCCGATTCGCTGGCCCGGGCCGCGTCGACGGCCGTCCGGGCGGCCTCGTCGAGCGCGACGGGCACCACCATCCCGGGCAGCACGATCGGATCACTGACGAATAAGACCGGCACTGTTTTGGCTTCAGCCATCAATCCTCCAAAGTTAAGCCTGATGCGCTCAACCTCGGTGGTCCGGGGTTTGTTCCCCGACGCTTAGAACGGTGGCGGTTCGTCGTCGTCGGACGTGTGTGCATCCCTCGAGCCGTTGGGCACGCTGCCATTTCCCTGGCAGTTCACAGACCTGAAGCCGATAAGCTTTTTATCCAGGTTTGCAGCGAAAAGGAACGGGGCCGTGGCCGAGCGGAGTATGGAAGTCGATACGGCGCATCTACATGCCGGTGCGGACCGGTGTAACGATGCAGCCCAGACAGCATTGGCTGCGGCGGGCAAGCTTGCCGGGAAGGAACCGGCTGCGGGGATGTTCGGCGATTTCGCCGAAGCCCACGAATTTCATGAGGCGGTCTCGACGGCACACCAGGGCCACATCGAGCAGTTGCACGGCCATCACCGCGCGCTGATCGAAATTAGCGGCGAAAGTCATTCCGCGGCACATGAATTCACCGCGCGGGATACTTCGACCGCCGACACCTTCCGAGCCGCCGAAGCCGGTTTCGACACGCTCTGATGCCTCCAACCTCGGGTCTGGTCAACCTATCGATCGGTGATTTGATCGCTGGGGCTGGCGGTGACCCGTGGAAGATGAACGACGAACTGCAGGCGGGCGACCCTGGCGCGATCAATGACCATGCGGACGCGTTCCACGCTGCGGCGGGTTCTGCCACCGAGGTCGAAGGCGACCTCCAGTCGGCCAAGCAGCGTTTCGAGAAGGGCTGGAAGCACAACGGGACTGAGCATCCGATCAACGAGTCGGCCGAAGTCACCCGCGCCACCACGGCATTGCAACTGCAGAAACCCCAAACTCGCCAAGATCGCACTGGATTTGGAGACAGTCGCTGCAGGACTGGCCACGGCCCAACGCACCAGCGACGCTGACATCGCCGCTCTGGACGCCAAATTGCACGAAATCGACGATGCGATAACCGCCGCCAAAGCCGCCTAATAAGACAGTCAAGCTCTTCACAACGCGGCGGTCGAGGCGGTGCGGACCACTCTCGGTGAGATCCAGGATGTTTGTAATGGCTATGTGGCCACCATGAAGTCGGCCCAGCCGACGATGGCGATCGTGAAGGCCTATGAGGATGAAGCCGGCGAGACACCCGGGCTAACCCCGACGAAGGGTGACGTGCTGATCGCGGCAGCGGGCGGGGTGTCAGGTGGTACCGCAGACGGCGTGCGTTCAGCGGCGCTCAAGTTGATCGCGGAGTCCCGTGGCACTGGGCCCGGAAAGGTTGACCCCGGTTTGTTGAGGTGGCTGGAGGATCCCAAGATTGGGGGCTTCGAGCTGAAGGGGTTATCCCGCATGGGTGGGGTGGTTGCTGCAGCCAGCGCGGTACCTGCCGTCATGTCCGACATCCATGACGGAAACTCGGTTGCCGAGGCTATTACCCGCGAGGGTGCAGGAGTGGCAGCCGGACTCTGGGCGGGCGCGGAGGCTGGTGCACTGGTCGGTTCGGTCGTTCCAGGCGCGGGGACTGCGGTTGGCCTGGTGGCAGGCGCCGTTATCGGGGCCGGCGCAAGCTTTGTGGCGTCGAAGGGCGTGGAAGTCGCGTGGAAACCGGTTAGCAACGCGGTGGGCAGCGCGGTGCATGGCGTGGCAAAGGTATTCGGGTTCGGTGGGTAGGACGTGCACCATGCGATTCGATGAGTTCGTGAAAGAGCATGGCATCACTGTGCTCCTCGTCGATATATTTTCCGGATTTGTCGTGGAGGTGGGGGTACCGCCAGGGTGGGAACCTTTTGATTCCGCTCCCGGCCTTCGGGTGTGGGCCTGTCGCACCGATCCCCGCATCACGGAGTTTTGCGCAAACGCGGTGTTGACCATGCATCGCATCGAGGCACCCCTCGATTCTCATAAGGTGTTCGCGATGCTGGCCGAGCAGCAGTTGGAGTCGGTTCCCCGGTGTCATGAACTGCACCGCGAACTTGCGGCAGCGACAGAGGGTGCTGGCGTTGTGGGAGCGCTCGCCATGCAGATCAGTCATGAACTCGGCATCGTCGACAGTGTGTCAAGGTCCCGGATCATTTCTACTGAAGAGGAGACGCTAATCGCGCAATTGACGGTGACCGCACTGCACGATTCCCCCGCGAACCGGGAACATGTCTGGTTGTCCGTCCAGACGGGTGCGGGTAAAGGTGCTGCCCCCATCGGTGATGGTCGTGCTGGCCCGGTAACCGAAATGAGAGACGGCCGCTGATGGCAGGTAACGGGACGAAAAGCCGTCGCGGCCGGATAGTGCGCTATACCTTCGGCGGTGCCCTGTGCCTGCTCGCGGGCATTAACTTGCTGATCGGGTCGCCGTGGTACCTATGCCTGGCCATTGCTGCGGTCGCCGGCATAATCATCCTCGGGCATGGCCGGATTTTTCGGGCCGGGGTCACCCGGACGGCTGATGAGGTAGTGTGCCGCTACGTTCCCTGGTACGAGGGAAACGCATACTCTACAAGTCTGCTGTTCCCGCTGCTGGGAGTTGGATTTTTGGCGGCGGGATACGCTCCCGGCAATCCTGTGTGGCTTCGGTTCGTCGGCATTCTTCCCTTGGGCATAACGCCACTGTGTGTGTTCTTCGTCATGCGCATGCGGCGCCGATGCCTTCTCCGTATCACGTCGTCGGCATTGGCTATGCAGCTGGACGGACGGGGGTCCGATATGACCGAAATCCGGCGTGAGTGTGTTGATTCGATCGCGCCCAAGACCGCTCCGATTGGGGCGTTCCAGTCGCTACAAGTCGCCGTCACCTATCGCTCCGCGGATTCGGGCACAGGCTCGACTAAGACGATCCTGCTTGGGCCGCCGCCGGGGCCAGGAGCCGTACAGGTGAGCGTGCAGCCCGTCAATCTTCTCAATGCCTTCGTGGCTTGGAAAGATGGCGCCCACGACGACCCGAACGAGTTATTAGATCGGATCGAACTGATTCTTCGAGGCCGCGAAACGGCTGGCGTGTGACCGTCTCTAATGGTTCGCGTCTAGTGCGCTCGCCCCAGTAGTCGCAGCGAAACCCGGCCTTCCCTGGCTGACTCTCCGTTAGCCGAGCTTTCCGTCGACATCGAGTTGCACACTTGGCTCTGATGCGCCGATTGTTGGCTCGGAGTAGCGGGGTGCGGCAGCGGGACGGACACTGCTCGTCATGGTGCCCGAATCCCGTCCCGCGCTTACCGGCACCGTCCGGCCGACCCTAAACTCACCATAGCCCGCCCAAGCTCCGCGAAGGCGCTCTCCACCGCGCCGATACTAGGGCCCGGCCGTCCAGGTCGATGGTTGAGTACGTTCAGCCTTGCTCGTCGCCAGAGGTGGTACAACCCGCGTTCCTGACTGACCCTGCATTAACCCAGTTTCCGTGAACTGCAATCAGAACGGTGGCGGCTCGTCGTCGCCGTCGCGCGGCGCCAGGTCGAAGTAGCTCATACGCTCGTCTCGCCGTGTTGTGCGTGCATTGTGGTTGGCTCGGCGTTCGGCGGCGATGCGGTGGGCGCGGTTTTGGGCGCGGGTGCGGCGGCGTTTGGGCATCATCGCGGTGCGCTCGCCGCAGTAGTCATCCGGGAGATCGGCTTCAATCGCCGAGATGCCGCCGGTGGAGTGGCACAAGCTGGGAAACAGCAGCGCGCTACCCGGAGTGCTGACATACGTCCGCCCCGAAGGGGACGTCAAAATCACCGTGCCGTCAGGCAACTGCTGATCACGCCAACCCCAAAACGTCTTCACCAAATGATGAGTGCGGCAATAACATTTGAGATTCGACGCATGCGTCGGCCCGCCAACGGCATACGGGATCGTATGGTCGAGATCGCACTCGGCAGCCGGCCGGTCACAGCCCGGCCAGCGACACGTCAAATCCCGGCACCGCACAAAATCCGCCAACGCCTTGGACGGCACATACCCCAGCTCGGGTGGCGCATCGCCCGGGTGAACCAACGCCACCAGCTTGGCCGTTTTAGCCAGCTCCGCCACCAGTTCAGCCGGGATCAGCCCATCGGCCCCGACCTCGGAAGCCATTGCCGAGCCGCTGCCCGAGATCGCGGCCTGCTCGGCGACCACATGGATCACCACAGGCGATGCAGCAGGCTGCTTTCCAGCGGCACAATCGCCTCGCCCACAACGACAGCCCAGTCGATCAGCCCGTGCCGCAAGGGCACCCAACGCATCAGCACGACGCTGATCGCGAGTACGCGGATCGTACTCACACACCGTGGCAGCCAACGCATCCAATTGCTGGTCGAGAGCATGCGCATCGGCAGTCAGCAGGCTCCCATGGATCTCCGAGATACCCGAGTCGGCATCGCCGATCCAAATCTCACGACCACCCTGGCGCTTATTGCGCCGCCGCACAGCATCGGCATCAGCCCTGCCCACAATCTTGTCGACCTGACCAGCAAGCCGACCCTGCGTCATCGACGGCCAACGCGGCACATTCACGGCCAACTGCGCATCCACCGTCGCCAACACGTCGCGATCGGTGATCAAATCAGTGCGAAACACAATCGTCTGAAACACCCGATAATCGATATCACCAGCTTGGAAGACCGCTGCCAGCATCGGCAGCCGCTCGCGCATCGCCCGGGCATACCGCAACCGACTTCCCGCCAGCCCCTGACTGATCCGCAGCGCCGCGGCCACCTCAGCCGTCACCGCCTCTTCAGTATCAATGGCCCATTCTTCGGTGTTCGAGCACCGCGACAACCGGTAACCGAACAATTCACCAATCGCGGTCAGCTGCGCGGCCGCTGCCTGGTTCTCCGCCCGCGAGGACGCACAGATCCGCTCCACCAGCGCACTCGACTCCGGCGTGGTCGAGGGATGGCGCCGCTCGAACAGCTCATCAAACCGAGCGCTCACCGCCACCCGCGCCGCCCCATCGAACATACGTTCGAGTATAGCAGATTATTCCGACACCTCCGGCGGCCGAACCGGCACCAGCCGCCGCAATTGCGTGACGTGCGACGGTGACAACTCCTCCAAGCACGTGACGCCGAGGAGTCGCATGGTCCGGGTCAGCTGGCCGGACAGGATTTCGATGGCACGCTCGACACCGGCTTCACCACCCGCCATCAGCCCATACAAATAAGCCCGCCCAATCAGCGTGCACCGCGCACCCAACGCCACCGCGGCCACGATGTCCGCGCCGGACATGATCCCGGTATCCAGCAAGATTTCCGTGGAGCCGCCAAGCTCTCGCGCGACCAACGGCAACAGATGAAACGGCACCGGCGCTCGATCAAGTTGGCGGCCACCGTGATTGGACAACACGATGCCGTCGGCGCCGGCGTCGACGACGGCGCGGGCGTCTGCCAGAGTTTGAATACCTTTCACGACGAGCTTGCCCGGCCACTGGGTCTTGATCCATGCCAGATCAGCGAAGGTGACGCTGGGGTCGAACATGGTATCCAGGTATTCGCCGACGGTGCCCGACCATCGATCCAGCGATGCGAACGCCAGCGGCTCGGTCGTCAGCAGATCGAACCACCAGTGCGGGCGCGGCAGTGCATCGAGCACGGTCCGCAGGGTCAAGGTCGGCGGGATCGTCATTCCGTTGCGGGTGTCGCGCAATCGCGCACCGGCAACCGGAACGTCGACGGTGACCAGTAGCGTGTCGAAACCCGCCTGAGCTGCCCGGTCCACCAACGCCATCGACCGGTCCCGATCCCGCCACATGTAGAGCTGAAACCATTTGCGGCCCTGCGGAATGGCTGCGGCTATATCTTCGATCGCGGCGGTGCCCAGGGTGGACAGTGAGAACGGAACACCAGCGCGCGCCGCAGCGCGAGCACCGGCGATCTCGCCCGCGGTATGCATCAACCGGGTGAACCCCGTCGGCGCGACGCCGAACGGCAGCGCCACCGGCGCACCGAGCACCGGCCAGCCGGTGCGCACACTGCTGACGTCGCGCAGGATCGCCGGGTGAAATTCGATGTCGCGGAAGGCTTGCCGCGCCCGCTCGATCGACAACTCGTCTTCGGCAGCCCCGTCGGTGTAGTCGAATGCGGCCCTGGGGGTACGCCGCTGGGCGATACGCCGTAGATCGTGGATGGTCAGCGCCGCGTCGAGTCGGCGTTGCACGCGGTCGAGCCGGGGCTTGCGAAACCGGATCAGCGGCGCGAGGTCACCGATCTTCGGCACCCGTCGTTTGACTGTGCGACGGTGGTTAGATGACGTCCGCAAATGATCCCTTCGATCTCCAGCGCTTCGTCGACGCGCAAGCTCGGGTCTATCACACCGTCGTCGAGGAGTTGCGTGCCGGCCGCAAACGCAGTCACTGGATCTGGTTCATCTTTCCGCAGCTGGCCGGACTCGGCAGCAGTCCGATGGCCGCAAGGTATGCGATCTCTTCGCTGGACGAAGCACAGGCCTACCTTCACCACGAGGTGCTCGGCCCGCGGCTGTACGAGTGCACACAGCTGGTCAACGGCATCGACGGCCGTTCGATCGCCGAGATTTTCGGATCACCCGACGATCTGAAGGTCCGCTCGTCGATGACGCTGTTCGCCCGCGCCACCGACGACAACCGGGATTTCGTCGCGCTGCTGGATAAGTACTACCGCGGGGAGCAAGATCCGCTGACGCTGAAGCGGCTCACATAGGCTGCAGGATGCGCCAGCCCTGTGGTTCGACCACGACGACGTCGACGATCTCTTCCGGCGGAGCTCCGGATCCGGCGACCACCTGTGCGCGCGGCACCCTCGCCTCCAGCGGCGCGTCATCGATGTTGAGCACGACGATCAGGGCGTCGTCATCGTGGTGGGTCCGATAGACGTAGTGCCGGTTGTCCAGCAGCAACGCGGTCGTGGTTGCGGCGTGCAGCCACGCATGGCGGCGCCGCAGCCCGATCAGGTATTGGTGCAGCGCCCACAACTTTGCGCCGTCATCATCCAGAGGTACCGGGGGAGAACCGAATTCGGGCCGCACCGCGTCGTCGCCGCCGAACCGATCCTCTTTGACCCCGAGGTAGCCGAGTTCGTCACCGGCGTACACGCTGGGAATGCCGCCGACGGTCAACAGCAGCACCAGCGCGTGGGCGACGTGAGCAGAATGCTCGAGTTGACTGGCAACCCGAGTGACGTCGTGGTTGCCAATGAAGGTCAGCGGCGCGAAACTGTCCAGGAACTCGTTGTGCCGCTGTAGCGCCCAGTCCAATTCGTAGAAGTTGCCGTCGTTGAGGCTGCTCCAGATCGCTTTCCACAGCTCGTATTGGGTGGCCGAGTCGAAACCGGCCTCGGTGACCACCGCGGCATAGTCGCCGTGAATGAGCTCTCCGACGAACCACGCCTCCGGATGCTGCCGGCGAACTCGCGGGAGCACAGCAGCCCAAAAGCTAGACGGCACAGCATAAGCCGCATCCAGCCGCCAGCCGTCGGCGCCACGCTCCAGCCAGTGCGACATGACATCGACGACGTAGTCGGCGACTTCGGGGTTGTCGTGGTTCAGCGTGGTGAGATCGCCGTGGCCCTCGAAGCTGTAGTCACGAAACCAATCCTGGTGATCGCGCGAGAAGTCCGGCCCGACGTGGTTGAACACCCCGTCGAGCACGATCCGCAATCCACGCCGATGCGCCTCGGCGACAAGGAAGTCGTAATCGTCGTCGTCGCCGAGGCGCGGATCGATGCGGTAATGATCGGTCGTGTCGTAGCCGTGGGTCCGGGAGGCGAAAATCGGACCCAGGGCAATCCCGGACGCGCCCAACTCGATGCCGTGGTCGAACCACTCGGTAACCCGACGTAGGCGGTGCTCGTCCGGCGCTGGCGGCTGCTCACCCGGGAATGCGCCGACGAAGCCCAGCGGGTAGAGCTGCCACCAGATCACATGCTCGACCCAGTCGGCCACGTCGTTAAAGTTACCCGGCCGCGGCAAGCGTCTGGGCGGCGGTGATCGCCTGGGCCACGCCCGCGACAATGGACGCCGCCTTCAACGCCTCGAATATCGCCTCTCGCTCGACGCCGGCCTCCCGCAGCGAGTGCTCGTGGGAAGCTAGGCAGTCCGAGCACCCGTTGATCGACGACACCGCAAAGCACCACAATTCGAAGCTGGCTTTGTCCACACCCGGGTTGCCGATGATGTTCATCCGCAATCCTGGGCGCAGGTCGTCGTAGGCGCCATCGAGGAAGCCGCGGCCACGATAGAACACGTTGTTCATGCCCATGATCGACGCGGCGCCCAACGCCGCCTGGTACGCCTCGGCCGACAGATAATCCGCGGCTTCCGCGCCGACTTGGGTCAGCACCTCAGCATTTCGCGTCGCCGCAGCGCTGGCCAACAGCGTGCCCCACAGCTGTTCCTCATTGAGAGCGGTGGTGCGGGCGATCGACCCCAAGTTGAGTTTGAGGTCTTTGGCGTACTCGGGCAGTGCGGTTTTGAGGTTCTCGATGCTCATCTGCGCCACTCCTTTAGGCGGACTTCTTCAGCTCTTCGCCGGCGTCGATGGTGGGGTCACCCTTGCGCCAGTTGCAGGCGCACAGCTCGTCGGACTGCAGGGCATCGAGCACCCGCAGCACCTCGTCGACGTTGCGCCCCACCGAGCCGGCGGTCACTGAGACGAACTGGATCTCGTTGTTGGGGTCGACGATGAACGTCACCCGGTCGGCGACACCCTCGTCGTTGAGCGCCCCGGTGGCCTCGACAAGTTCACGCTTGATGTCGGACAGCATCGGGAACGGCAGCTTCTTGAGATCTTCGTGCTGGGCGCGCCACTGGAAGTGGACGAACTCGCTGTCCACCGACACACCCAGAACCTGGGTGTCGCGGTCTTCGAACTCGTCGTTCAACTTGCCGAACGCAGCGATCTCGGTCGGGCACACGAAGGTGAAGTCCTTCGGCCAGAAGAAGATCACTCGCCACTTGCCGGGGTTGTCTTCGTTGGTGATCGTGGTGAAATAGTCTTCCGGCTGCTTGGCGTTGACCTTCGACAGATCACCACCGATCAGCGCGGTGAGCTCGTAGGCGGGAAACTGATCGCCGATTGTCAGCAGTGCCATGATCACTCCTTTGATCAAGATCGGTTTTACTCTCCAACTTTTTGGACTCGATCCAATTTTGGCCTAATCTAACCTTAAAGTAAAGGTGATATTTCCCACTACACTGATAGGCATGACCGATAAGAGTTATCAACCCACCGTCGCCGGCCTACGGGCCTTCGTCGCGGTGGCGGAAAAGCAACACTTCGGCACTGCTGCAAGCATTCTCGGTGTCAGTCAGTCGACGCTGTCACAGTCCCTGTCGGCGCTGGAAGCCGGCCTCGGCGTCCAGCTCGTCGAGCGATCAACGCGGCGTGTCTTCTTGACGACGGAGGGTCGGCACCTGCTGCCGCAGGCGCAAAGCGCGATCGAAGCGGTGACCGCGTTCACCGCAGCGGTCGCTGGCACCGTGGATCCGCTGCAGGGCACCATGCGCCTGGGCCTGATCCCCACGGTGGCGCCGTACGTGCTGCCGACGGTGCTGGCCGGATTGACCGAGCGATTGCCCGCGCTGACCCTGCGAGTGATCGAGGACCAAACCGAGCGATTGCTGATGTCACTGCGCGAGGGTGCTTTGGATGCAGCGCTGATCGCGTTGCCTGCCGAGGCCAGCGGTGTCACCGAAATCCCGATCTACGACGAAGACTTCGTGCTCGCGCTGCCGCCGAGTCACCCGTTGGCGGGCAAACGGCGGGTGCCGCCGACGGCGCTGGCGCAATTGCCGCTGCTGCTTCTCGACGAGGGCCACTGCCTGCGTGACCAGACCCTCGACCTCTGCCGCAAGGCCGGAGTGCGCGCTGAGTTGGCCAACACCCGCGCCGCATCGCTGGCCACGGCAGTGCAGTGCGTAACCGGTGGATTGGGCGTGACCCTGATCCCGCAGAGCGCGGTATCGGTCGAGGCCAGCCGCAGCCAGCTCGGGCTGGCACAGTTCGCAAATCCCCGCCCGGGGCGGCGGATCGGCCTGGTGTTCCGCTCATCCAGCGGTCGCGAAGCGCCCTACCGGCAGCTGGCTCAGGTCATCGGGGAGTTGGTCAGCGCCGACAGCCCCGTGCGCCTGGTTCGCCACCCCGCCGCCACGACGTAGCAGGAACATGTTCTAGTTGCAGTCATGCTGGACTTCACCTTGGAGAACATCAGCGTCGAGGACCTCGAACGGCTGCGGGCAGTCTATGAGCCGCTGACCCAGTCGGTACGGGAGTTGATCGACGCCACCATCCGTACCGAAGTCGACGCCGAAACCGTCGCCGCGGCGAAGAATGAAATCGATTCGGCCACCGCACGTTTACGCAGCAAGCAGGTGGATGGCACCTTCGGTGTGCGCTACCTGTCCAGCGGCGAGCAGATGGCGTGGGGAAACGTCGTTATCGGAGCGCGCAACCCGATCGCCCCGCCACTGGAGATCCAGCATGACCCGTCGGGCAGGGCGTGGTGCGAATTCGATCTCGGTGCCGCCTATGAGGGGCCGCCCGGTCATGTACACGGCGGCGTCGCGGCCCTGGTTCTCGATCACCTCTTGGGCGAAGCAGCCAGCGACGGCACCAACCCGCGGCTGACCGGGACCATCACCCTGCGCTATGTGCGGGCCACCCGGCTTGGCCGCTTGCACGCCGAGGCGACCGCCACTCGCGTGGAGGGTGTGAAGACTTTCGCGGCGGGCTTCCTCGCCGACGACGAGGGTGTCACCGTGGAAGCCGAGGGCGTGTTCATCCAGCCGCGGTGGGCGCGGGAGTTGTAGCGATGGAAAAGGTAGTGGCGGTGCTCCGGGCCGCCGACCGCGACGACGACTGGTGCGCCCGCCAGCGGGGGCCGGTTGCTGATGCGATCCTGGGCCTTGGTGTTGCCGGTCTGGCCGTCAATGTGCGGGACAGCGTGGTGCGTGGCTCGCTGATGACGCTCACGACGTTCGACCCGCCGGCGGCCGCAGTAGTGAGCATCTGGGCTCAGCAGTGCTATGGCGACCAGATCACCGCCGCGCTGGCCACGCTGGAGGCCGAATGCGAGGAGCTCGCCGGGTATCTGGTCACCGAGTCGGTCCCGCTGCCGGCCCCACTGGAGCTCGGCTGCCGCACAACGGGTTTGGCCAACGTTGCGCTATTGCGGCGCCCGGCCGGGCTGGACCAGGACAGCTGGCTGGCTCGCTGGCAGCGCGACCACACACCGGTCGCAATCGAGACACAGGCCACCTTCGGCTATACCCAGAACGCGGTGGTGCGCGCCCTGACCCCAGACGCGCCGCCCATCTCGGGCGTCGTCGAGGAGTTGTTCCCGATCGAGGCGGTCACCGACCTGACGGCCTTCTTCGGCGCCGCCGATGACAGCGATTTGCAGGACCGGTTGAGCCGGATGATCGCCAGTACATCGGCGTTCGGGGCCAACGAAAACATCGACACCGTGCCGACGAGTCGGTATGTGCTTCGAACACCGTTTTTATGAGTCTGGCAACCACCACACTCATGATGCTTGGGAGGCAGCCGTGACATTGCAGATCGACGACGAGAACAAGGTCCGCACGCTGACCTTGAACCGGCCTGAGGCGCTCAACGCCTTCAACGAGGCGCTCTACGACGCCACGGCCGAGGCGCTGTTGGCCGCCGCCGACGACCCGGAGGTCGCGGTGGTTCTGCTGACCGGGGCGGGGCGCGCCTTCAGCGCCGGGACTGATCTCGGGGAGATGCAGGCACGGGTCACCGACCCGGGCTTCGTGCCGGGAAAGCACGGCTTCACCGGGCTGATAGACGCGCTGAGCGCGTTCCCCAAACCACTGATCTGCGCGGTGAACGGCGTCGGGGTCGGTATCGGCGCCACCATCCTGGGCTACGCCGACCTGGCGTTCATGTCCTCAACTGCGCGACTGAAATGCCCGTTCACCAGCCTCGGCGTGGCACCAGAGGCCGCCTCGTCGTATCTGCTGCCCCAGTTGGTCGGCCGGCAGAACGCGGCCTGGTTGCTGATGTCCTCGGAATGGGTGGACGCCCAGGAGGCGCTGCGGATGGGTCTGGTCTGGAAGGTGTGCGAGCCGTCAGATCTGCTCGTTGATGCGCGTCGGCACGCGGAAATCCTTGCGTCGCGGCCGATTTCGAGTCTGATGGCGGTCAAACACACCATCGTCGAACCGACCCGCCCGGAGATCGCAGCGGCAAGCGCCCGGGAGAACGCTCACTTCGCCGAGCTGATGGGTACCCAGGCCAACGCCGCGGCGCTGGCGGATTTCACCGGTCGCCGAAGCGGCTGAGTTACCGCGCGGCGCTGGTTTCGAACTGCGCGGCGGCCTCAATGATCGCCCGTAAGCTGTGCCGGCAACGCCCGCAGTCCGCGCCGGCCCCGCAGGCTGCGGCAACTTCTTTGGAGGTCGACGCGCCGCACGCGACGGCGTCGGCCACGGTTTGACTGGTGGCCCCGACGCACAGGCACACGTACATCAACCCACCCCCGCCGAACCGGCGGAAGGACCGGACTGAACAGGCCTCATGTTAGTGAAGTCTAACCTAACTTGGTTAGTGGAGTCTAACCTAACCTGCAGGCGTGTTGAACTGCGCTTTTGCACCTGGAAACGGCGTCGCAGCCAGCGGCCCACCGCGACGCGCCGACGCCGGACGAATCATCGCACCGGCGGCTCTGCGCTGGACTAGATTGAATCCGGCATGACACGTCGCGGGTTACAGCCCAACCCCCGACAGCCTCACGCAGTCCGACACCTGACAGCTTGAAATAAGGAGCGATCATGCAAGGTGATCCCGATGTTTTGCGCCTACTCAACGAACAATTGACCAGTGAACTCACCGCGATAAACCAATACTTTCTGCACTCGAAGATGCAGGAAAACTGGGGCTTTACCGAGCTGGCGGCCCACACCCGCGCAGAGTCGTTCGACGAAATGCGGCACGCAGAAATGGTGACGGATCGCATTCTGCTGCTCGACGGTTTACCGAACTACCAGCGCATCGGGTCGCTGCGGGTCGGCCAGACGCTGCGCGAGCAATTCGAGAGTGACTTGGCAATCGAATTCGATGTGCTCAACCGTCTCAAGCCGGGCATCATCATGTGCCGCGAGCGTCAAGACAGCACCAGCGCGCAAATTCTGGAGAAGATCGTCGCCGACGAAGAAGACCACATCGACTACCTGCAAACGCAGCTGGAGTTGATGGATAAGCTCGGCGAGGCGCTCTACGCCGCGCAGTGCGTCGCCCGCCCGCCCACCACCTGACAAACCGTCCCAGCGGCCGCGGGCGCCGATGGAAAGGCCGGTATGACCGCACCGACGGCGACGCCAGCCGCGGACGCGGCGCAGGACAGCACTCTGGTCAGCCCGCAACGACGCAATCTGATCTTTTTGGCGATCGTGCTCGGGATGCTGCTGGCTGCGCTTGACCAGACCATCGTGGCGACCGCGCTGCCGACGATCGTCGCCGATCTCGGCGGAGCCGGTCACCAGTCGTGGGTGGTCACCAGCTATCTGCTGGCCTCCACCATCGTCACCGCCCTGGCGGGCAAACTGGGCGACCTTTTCGGCCGCAAAGCGGTGTTCCAAGCCGCCGTGGTGTTTTTCGTGGTCGGCTCGGTACTGTGCGGCCTGTCGCACACGATGGTCATGCTGGTGGGATCCCGGGCGCTGCAGGGCATCGGTGGCGGCGGTCTGACCGTCACCGCCACCGCGCTCATCGGTGAAGTCATCCCGCTGCGCGAACGCGGCCGCTATCAAGGCGCGCTGGGGGCGGTATTCGGAGTCACCACGGTCGTCGGGCCGTTGCTGGGCGGCTATTTCACCGACCACCTGACCTGGCGATGGGCGTTTTGGATCAACGTGCCGGTATCGGTGGTGGTGTTCTTCGTGGCAGCCGCAACCATCCCCACGCTGGTCGAACGCGCCAAACCCGTTATCGACTACGTCGGCATCGTTTTCGTCGGTCTCGGCGCCGCGGGTTTGACGTTGGCCACCAGTTGGGGCGGCACCACGTACCCGTGGGGATCCGCGACGATCATCGGCCTGTTCGTTGGCTCCGCTGTCGCGCTGGCCGTTTTCGTGTGGGTGGAAAGCCGGACCGCCGCGCCGATCCTGCCGCCCCGGCTCTTCGCCAGTCCGGTTTTCACGGTGTGCTGCATCCTTTCTTTCGTCGTCGGGTTCGCGATGCTGGGCGCGCTGACCTTCCTTCCTACTTATATGCAATTCGTGAACGGCGTCTCGGCGACGGAATCGGGGCTTCGCACGCTGCCGATGGTGGTTGGCATGTTGACCACGTCGATGACGAGCGGCATCCTGGTCGGCCGAACCGGGCGGTACAAGGTCTTTCCGATCGCCGGGACGGCGGTGATGGCGGTGGCATTCGTGTTGCTGTCCCGGATGGGCCCGTCGACATCGACTCTGCTGCAGTCGCTTTACCTGGTCATCCTGGGGGCCGGTATCGGATTGTGTATGCAGGTGCTGACGCTCATCGTGCAAAACACCTCGAGTTTCGACGACCTCGGCGTCGCCACCTCGGGCGTGACATTCTTCCGCACGATCGGCAGTTCGTTCGGCGCCGCCATTTTCGGCTCGCTGTTCATGAATTTCCTGCAGGACAGGCTGGGACCGGCCTTGCAGGCAAGTCGAGCGCCCGCCGCGGCGGCGAGTTCGCCGGAGGTGTTGCATCGTCTGCCGCCGGAGGTCGCTGCGCCGATCGTGGCGGCCTATTCCGATTCGCTGTCCATGGTCTTTTTGTGGGCAGCGCCGGCGGCAGTGGTGGGGTTTGTGTTGGCGCTTTTCCTGCGTGAGATTCCGTTGCGGGACATCGGAAATAATGCCGCCGACCTCGGCGACGGATTTGCGATGCCCACCGCGCAGTCACCCGACGAGCTGCTGGAGGCAACCATCGGACGCATGCTGCAGGGCGCTCCCGGTATGCGACTGCGCAGCATCGCGATGCGTCCCGATTGCCCGCTGGATGCGGCCGGGCTGTGGGCCGTGTTGCGAATCCACCGCTACACGCGACTGTTCGGGTCGGCACGGTTAACCGATATCGGCGACGACGTGGGGGTGCCATACGAAGTCCTCGAACCCGTCTTCGACGGTGTGGTCCGCGCCGGTTACGCAGCACGCAACATCGACCGCTTGTGGCTGACCGCATCTGGTGTCCGGCAGGTCGACTTCGTGTCCAATCTGATTCGCGACTGGATTGTCGACAAATTAACCCGGGCTCCGGGATTCCAGGGCCGACCGGACCGAGCCCAGGTCGAGGCCGCCCTCGACCGGATCGCCCACCGGGTTGTCGCTCAACGTGATTGGCACGAAGGTCGGGGACAGCTGGCTATTGGCGCTAGGATCTCGTCATGAGCCGAATCGGAGAATTCGCTGACGACGACCTGGCCGGCTGGTTCGTGAAGTCCCCCGAACTCGGCGGCGCCATCGGCGCGTTCAGCGACGCTGTCTACAACCGCAATCGCCTGCCCATGCGCACCCGTGAGCTCGCGCGCGTCGTAATCGCCTATGACAACGAATGCGCGGTGTGCCTCAACACCCGCGACGGCGACGGGCCGGCCGCCGGTGTGGACGAAGAACTCTACGACCACGCGTTGGAATGGCGCACCTGGCCGGGCTACAGCGAACAGGAGCGACTGGCCGCCGAATTCGCGCACCGATTCGCCACCGAGCACGCCGTGCTGCGCGACGACGAGGACTTCTGGGCCCGCGCCTCCGAGCACTTCTCCGAGGAGCTGTTGGCCGACCTGGCGCTGTCGTGCGCGCTGTGGATCGGCATGGGGCGGGTGCTACGCACGTTGGACATCGGCCAGACCTGCAAGTTCACCTTGCCCAGTCGGGTTTGACGCAAGACGCGTGACCACCACCCCGCTTGCCGCAGCGGCGATCGCCCAGTTGGAGGCCAAGGGGGTGGACGTCGTGATCGGCACTGCGGTCAACCCGGCCGGGCTGATGCAGGCCAAGGCCGTGCCGATACGGCGGTCCAACGCCTTCGCCGACCCTGGCTTGGGCGCCAGCCTGGTTTGGCATGCATTCGCTATCGACCACAGCGGCATCGCATTCAGCGAAAATATCGGGGTGGTCGGTGATCACCGCGTCAGAATCGACCTGTCCGCCTTACGCGTCATCGGCGACGGGTTGGCGTGGGCACCCGCGGGGTTTTTCGAGCAGGACGGGACACCGTTTCCCGGGTGCAGCCGCGGCACGCTGGGCCGTGTCGTGGCCGCGCTTGCCGAGGCCGGGATCGAAGCGATGGTGGGCCATGAAATCGAATTCGTTCTGGTCACGCCCGAAGGAAACCGGCTGCCGTCGACGCTGTGGGCACAGTACGGGCTTGCCGGTGTACTCGAGTTCGAGGCGTTCGTTCACGACGTCATTGCGACGGCGACGGCGGCCGGTGTCGGAATCGAGCAATTTCACCCGGAGTACGGGGTCAACCAGTTCGAGATCTCGCTGGCTCCGCAATCGCCGGTAGAAGCGGCCGACCAACTGGCGCTGTGTCGCATCATCGTCGGCCGGGTGGCGCGCCGACACGGCCTTCGGGTCAGCCTGTCGCCGGCACCGTTCGCCGACAGCGTGGGATCTGGTGCCCACCAACATTTCTCGTTGACCGATTCCGACGGGCCACTGTTCTCCGACGGCTCTGCCGCCCACGGCATGACGCCCAAGGGGGAAAGCGCGCTGGCGGGCCTGCTTGGTGGACTGCCGGGTGCCCAGGCCATTCTCTGCGGTTCGATCGTGTCCGGGCTACGGATGCGGCCCGGGAACTGGGCCGGCGCGTACGCCTGCTGGGGCGCCGAGAACCGGGAAGCGGCCGTTCGTTTCATCAGCGGCGGCCCGGCCAACCCGTCCGGCGGCAACGTGGAGGTGAAGATCGTCGACCCGTCGGCCAATCCGTACTTTGCCTCGGCAGCGATCCTCGGCTTGGCGCTGAACGGAATCAGGAGAAAGGCTGCGCTGCCGCCGGAAACGACCGTGGACCCCGCGACGCTGTCCGACGCGTACCGCGACCATGCGGGTATCGTGCGGTTGCCCGAATTGCAAGCGGAAGCGATTGCAGCACTTGATGGTTCATCTCGCTTACGGAAAATACTCGGCGATCTTGCCGTGGACCTGATTGTCGCGGTGCGCCGATTGGAGGACCAGCGCTACGCGGGTTTGGATCCCGAAGAGCTGACGGCGAAGTTCCGCATGGCCTGGAGCGTCTGACGATGCCTGCTGCCGGCAACTCTGCGCTGGCCTGTCGTATCGCCGAGGTGCCGTTGATCGATCAGCATGTCCATGGCTGCTGGCTGGCGGCAGGGGACCGGCAGCGGTTTGAGAACGGCCTTAACGAGGCCAACACTGAACCGCTGGCCGAGTTCGATTCGGGATTCGACTCGCAACTCGGATTTGCTGTCCGCACCCACTGCGCACCGCTTCTTGGCTTGGCCAAACATGCTGAGGCAGACGACTATTGGCAGCATCGTAGCCGATTAGGCGAACGTGACCTGGCCAAGCTTTTCCTGCCCGCCGCCGGGGTGACCCATTGGCTGGTGGACACCGGGCTGAATCGGGGAGTAGCCGGGGTCGAGCAACTCGCCGAGCTGTCCGCGGGTCACGCACGTGAGGTGGTTCGCCTCGAGCAGGTAGCCGAGCAGGCAGCGCAGGCGCCGGGTGACTATGCGACGGCATTCGAGGAGATTCTGCTCCGACGCGCAGCGAACGCGGTCGGCACCAAGTCCGTGCTGGCCTACCGGGACGGATTCGACGGGGACCTGACGGAGCCGACCGCGGCACAGGTCGCCGACGCAGCCGCCCGGTGGCGAGACAGCGGTGGTGTTCGGCTATCGGACCGGGTGCTGCTGCGCTTCGGGCTGCACCAGGCGCTACGGCTGGGTAAGCCGTTGCAGTTCCATGTCGGCCTCGGCGACCGCGACTGTGATCTGCACAAAGCCAATCCGCTGTATCTGCTCGACTTCCTGCGTCAGTCCGGTGACACACCGGTCGTGCTGCTGCACTGCTACCCCTACGAGCGAGAAGCGGGCTATCTGGCACAGGCCTTCAACAACGTGTACCTCGACGGCGGGCTGAGCATCAATCATCTGGGTGCCCGGGGCCCGGCGTTCATCGCCCGACTGCTGGAGTTGGCGCCATTCCGTAAGATCGTCTATTCCTCGGATGCCGTCGGGCCGGCAGAGCTGCATTTTCTCGGCGCGATGCTGTGGCGCAACGGGATTCACCGAGTACTCAGCCGGTTTGTGGCCGACGGCGACTGGAGCGAGTCCGACGCCATCCGGGTGGTCGAGATGATGGCACACGCCAACGCCGCCCGCATCTACCGACTTGATGCTGCCGAGCGGGTATAAGAATCGCCCACCCGGGGTATAAACCCGACGTGGCCGGCCTAGGTGATGCGCTTCAGTGGGCCCGCACGCAAGTAGCGTCGCGGGTACCCAAGGCCGACCTTGACCAGCGCGATCCGGATTACATCCGCGACCAACTGCCCGGGACGTGGCTGCTGGCGTCGCTGTACTTCCGCGCCGACGTGCGGGGCCTGGATCGAATCCCCGCCGAGGGACCGGTGCTGCTGGTCGGCAACCACAGCGGCGGCAACGTACCACCCGACACGTTCGTGTTCACCCTTGCGTTCTGCTCCTACTTCGGCGTCGAGCGGCCGTTTTACCAGCTGGCGCACAACCTGGTCGTTTCCGCGCCCCCGTTGGGCTGGCTGCGCAAGTTCGGCACCGTCGCCGCCAATCACGAAAACGCGCGGCTGGCCTTGGAAACCGGCGCGGCGCTGCTGGTGTATCCCGGCGGCGACTATGAAGTTTTCCGGCCGTCGTGGGAACGGCACAGCGTCGACTTCGGTGGCCGCATGGGCTATGTGCGGCTGGCCCGCGAGGCCGGGGTGCCGATCGTGCCCGTCTCCAGTGTCGGCGGGCAGGAGACCGCGCTGTTCCTCAACCGCGGCCAGTGGCTGGCCAAGCTGCTGATGGCGGATAAGTTGCTGCGGCTCAAGAGCGTTCCGATATCACTCGCACTGCCGTGGGGGCTGAATATCAGCGATCTCGCCGGACACCTTCCGCTGCCGGCCAAGATCACGATCGAGGTGCAGGAGCCCATCGACGTCGACGGCGATGATCAGGCGGTGCACGACAAGGTGATGGCCAGTTTGCAGGGCGGCGTGGACCGACTGGCCGCCGAGCGTCGATTCCCGGTGATCGGCTGATGCGCGTCGAACGCCGGTGCGTGATCGACGCCGACCGCGGCGAGGTGTGGAAGTTCGTCAGCGATCCGGACTGCTACCCCTCGTTCATGACCAGCCTGGAACGCTGGGAAAATGCGAACGAGCGGCCCGCGGGTATCGGGGCCCGCTATACCGTGCACTGGAAGATCGGCTCGGTGCCCGTCGGTGGGCTGATCGAGGTGGTGGAGTTCGACGAGGCCCGCGACTTGGCCTGGGTCAGCATCACCGGCGGCGTCAACCAGCGTGGCCGCATCCGGCTGCGCGACGCGGGGGAGGGCCGAACGAAGGCGACGTTCCGGCTGTCATACCAAGTACCCGGTGGGATCCTGGGCTACATCGCCGATCGCGTCGCCGTACGCCAGGTGGGTCGCACCCTGGCCGCAACTTTGAAACGGCTTAAGAGACTCGTCGAGTCCTAGATCAATGGCGGCGACCCGCTGCGCCCGGTTCCGCCGCGCTTGCGATCGCCGCTAGATCAGCCCCGTCGCGTCGAAGATCCATGACGTGTCGGTCCCGGCCAGGTCCTCCATCCAGGTGGCGGGCGCTTGGCTGACCATCGAGCCCATGTCCCAATAGTCCTTCCACAGCGTCACTTTGCCTTCGTGCACCTGATGCACGCTGACGAACTTGAGCAGGGCCGTCTCGCCGGTGTGCCAGCGCCACGTCTCGGAGTGTTCATACATCACGTCGGCGCCGTTGGACACCAGCACACCGTCGTGATTTTCGTAGTGCGCCAGCGACTCCAAGCCGACCTTGAGACGTTTGACGATGTCGTCGGGACCGCGTGCGGCCGCCGTCGGCCCCACCGGCATGTCGACATAGATGCAGTCCGCCGACAGAAACGTCTTGATGCAATCCCAATCCCGCTGCGACAGCGCCCGCCACAGCTTCAGTACTGCCTCGTCAACCGACATGGGCCAGTTCACCTTTCACGGTCGACGCAGCGGTCTTCGCGCGCAGGAAACGCCCGGTGCGCTGCACGCCGAGCACCTCGGTCGGCGCCCCGTCGAGGAATACCGCACGCCCGCCGACGAAGACGGCGTTCACCGTGTCGTCGTTGCGGTTGACCATCCGCGACATCTGGCCGAACTGGTCGACGTCGGCCTCGGCGTACTCGTCGAGCGACGCGTCGAGGTGCTCGGGATCCACCACAACCAGATCGGCACGGTCACCCTCGCGAAGGTGACCGGCATCGAGTTGGAACCAGTCGGCGAGTTCCCCGGTGAGCCGGTGCACGGCATGCTCGATCGTGGTGAACGGCCGGCCGGCCTTCTCCGCGTCGTGGACATGGCGCAACAGGCGAAGCCCGGAGTTGTAGAAGGCCATATTGCGCAGGTGCGCACCGGCATCGGAAAAGCCCATCTGCACACCGGGTTCGGCGGCCAGCTTTTTCAGCACCTCGGGCCGATGGTTGGAAATCGTGGTTCGCCAGCGCAGCGCGGTGCCGTGTTCGAGCACCAGATCCAGGAATGCGTCGACGGGATGCAGCCCGCCGCGCTCGAGACCGACTTGCCCGAACGACTTGCCGACCACCGAGGCATCCGGGCACCCGACGATCTCGGCGTCGAAGAGGTCGCGCTGCCATACCCGCATGGCGAACTTGCTCTCGTAGTCCTTGCGGAACCGGCGGCGGTAGCTTTCGTCGCGCATCAACGCGTTGCGCTCCAGCTCGTCGCGAAGATGCAAAGCCGCTGCGCCGGCGCCGAATTCCTCGAAGACCACCAGGTCGATACCGTCTGCGTACACCTCGAACGGGACCGGCAGATGTTGCCAGCGGAAAGCGGCCCCGAACCGGTTCACCAGCCGGGCCAGCGGACCCAGCGCATGGATCGCGAACGGGTTGGCTTTGACGTCGGCAGCAGAGAGCAGACTGGTCTTGAGCGGCTTGCGGAACAAGCCCAACGACTGAGCCACCTGTGAGCCGAGATTGAGCGGGTTGGTGATATCGGGCCCGGACTGAAAGACTCGGCCGCTGCGGCGCAGCAACGACTTCAGCCGGCGCAGTTCCCGCGGCTTGGCGTAGGTCGACGGCAGGGTCCGGGAGCGGCACGCATCGCCGTCCAGTTTGTCGAAAAGCAACTGCTGTGACGACATCCCGACGAAACCGGCCGCCAACGCCTCCGTCAGCATCTGTTCCATGCGGGCCAGCTGGGCCTTGGTGGGCCGCACGGATTTACGGGTAGCGCTGTCGAGACCCATTGTGGCGGCGCGCATATCGGAGTGGCCGATGAACGCGGCCACATTGGGCCCCAGCGGCCGCGCCTCCAGTGCGGACACATACTCTTCGCAACTGCGCCACGTCTTGTGCTTGTCGACAGCTGCGATGACATGCTCACGCGGAATGGCCTCCACGCGGCCGAACAGGTCGCCGGCATTCACCCCGTCGACGTGGATGGTCGACAGCGAGCAGGAGCCGACGAACACCGTCGTGACGCCGTGACGAAGCGATTCGGCCAGGGAAGGTCCGTCGAGCACCTCCACGTCGTAATGGGTGTGAATGTCGAGCAGACCCGGCAGCACCCATTTACCGGTCGCGTCGACCACCTGCGGACAACCCGTGGAATCGAGGTCTGCTGCGGTGACAGCGCTGACGCGCCCGTCGCGGATACCGATGTTCCTGATCGCCGACGGACCGCCGGTGCCGTCGAACCAGCGACCATTCCGGATGATTGCGTCATATGCCACAGCGGTGAATATAACGGCGTTGTTGGACAAGTGTCCAGCACGGTGGACGCCCAGCAACGGCGCCGCAAACCCATTGCCTAGAGTCTGAGCAGTCGACGATGCGGGAGGGAAGTGATGGCCAGAAGGGCGGGACTGCGGGTGGCGCGCCGCGCCGGGTTGGCGCTGGCGGCCGTCGGGGTGACAGCGGCGGCGGGCCGGGCGGTGGCGGCACGTGCCCGCGACATCAGCCCGTCGCCGTACTCGACCTGGGAACCGAGGCCCGCCGTCTACAAGGTCGGGGTGCGCCACAACGTCGAGGTTCCGATGAGCGACGGCGTCGTGCTGCGCGCCGACATTCATTACCCCGTCGAACCGGAGACCGGACAACCCGCGGCCGGGCCATTCCCCGTGCTGGTGTCGGTGACGCCGTACGGCAAGAAGGCACCGCCGCCGGCCGCCCAGATCGGCGGCGGCGCAACGCCCTACCTGATCAAGCGCGGCTACATCGAGGTGATGGTCGATGTTCGCGGAACCGGTGCTTCGGGTGGTTCCTTCGAGATGCTCGGTGCCGAACAGACGCAGGACGGGGTGGATCTGGTCAACTGGGCGGCGACGCTGCCGAACGCGAACGGCCGCGTTGGGATGTTCGGTATCTCCTACCTGGCGATCAACCAGCTCTTCGCCGCCGCCGCCGTCGGGCCGGATTCGCCGCTGAAGGCGATCTTTCCGGTGATGGCGGCCCACGACTTCTATCGCGACGCAGCGGCGATGGGCGGGGTGCCGCACCTGCGGACCATCCGGGCGTACGGGGCGATCTACTCGCTGCTCAACGTCGTCAATCCGACGCTGGAGCTGCTCGCTCGCGGCGGGCATCCGCGGCCGCGCGCGGGAGGGCTGACCACCGTACGACAGCGTGGGCGTGACCAGCGACGCTATTTCGGGCCGCTCGTCGCCGATGCGATGAGCGGCGGTGACGTGGCCTACGACGAACCATTCTGGGACACGCTGCGCCCGGCCGATGTCCTTGCGGACATCGCCGCCAACGGTGTGGCGGTCTTCCTGGTGGGCGGTTGGCACGATGCGTTCCAGCGGGGGGAGCCGCTCAACTACGCCGGGCTGCAGAACGCCTTCGCCGGGCGACCCAACGGCGCGCCGATGGAACCGGACCAACCGGTGTCGGACCGGTTCCAACTGATGATGGGTCCCTGGTATCACGTGTCGAACTTCGGCGGACTGCATCTGGGTGCCCTGCAGTTGCGCTGGTTCGACCACTGGCTCAAAGACGACCACACCGCCGCGGTTTCCGGATCGCCGTTCACCTTCCAGGCCGTCGGAAGCTCGCAGTGGTTCCACGCCCGCGACTATCCCGTTGCCGAGGCGGAACCCACCCTCTTCTACCTGTCGCCGGAGGGGCACCTGACCCACGACGCCGGCCAGGATGAATGCGCGGTCACCCTCAAGTACAAGCCACGGGGGCCGATGGCCGGCCGGAGCATGGAGCAGTGGAGCCTGGGCATGAACAGCTTCATGGCCACCCAGCGGGGCGCGCGGATCCGCTACGACCTGGATAACCGGCGGCTACAACGCGGCGCACTGACCTACACCACCGATCCGTTCACGTCGGCCGCGCTGGTCGTCGGGCCGATCACCCTTACCCTGCACGCGACGGCCAGCACCACCGAGACGGTGTGGGTTGCCCACCTCGACGACGTCGCACCTGACGGCGCCAGCCGGCCACTCTCGCAGGGTGCGTTGCTCGGCTCGCATCGCGCGCTCGATCCGGATCGCACGTGGTATCTGCCCGACGGCACGGTGCTGCGACCCCACCACTTCAGCACCCGCTCGGCCAGCCGGCCCGTCGTCCCGGGCGAAGTGACCCGCTATGACATCGAGATCTTTCCCACCGCCGCGCTGATCGCCCCGGACCATCAATTGCGTCTCACCCTGACCACCTATGACTTCCCGAACCTGGTGCCCACCAAGCCGGCGCGAAAAGCGTTGGCCGGCGGCAGCTACCAGGTGCACCAGGGCGGCCCCACCCCGTCGCATATCCTGATCCCGCTGGCCGATCCAGACACGCTGACGTGACCATGCCGCCGATGTCGACCCTGACACTGACCCAGGTGCTCGACACGCTCGACCTCGAGCAGGTCAGCGACCGCTCCTTCGTCGGCACCCAGCTCGAAGAAATCGGCGATCACATCGTCGGCGGCCACATTGCCGCGCAGGCGTTGATGGCGGCAAGCCGAACCGTTTTCGGCCGCGCCCCGCACAGCATGCACGTGTATTTCCTGCGACGCGGCGACGCCAGGCACCCGGTGGATTTCGAGGTGACCGCACTACACGACGGCGGCACGTTCTCCGCCCGCCGGGTCACTGCGCGGCAATTCGGCGCAGTACTGCTGGAGGGCACCGCGTCGTTCAGCGTTCCCGTCGACAACGAGGTATACCAACAGCAGCACCCGGATGTTCCCGGCCCCGAATCACTTGCGCCGCTGGAAGTTCAGCTCAGCGCTTACGCCGACGAGTTCGACGGCTGGTGGGTCCGGCCGCAGCCGGTCGAGCTGCGCTACGTGGACGCCCCGGCCAGGCTCGCACGCGACCTCACCGATACGCCGTCGACGAGGACGCGAATCTGGTGGCGTCCCAACGGGATTCCGCCCACAGATCCACTGCTCGCAACCTGCCTGGTGGTCTATGTCTCAGGCCGGACGCTACTCGAACCGGCAATGATCGCCCGGCGCACAACCCCGCTGGGACCCGGAATCTCGGCGCTGATCGATCACGCAGTGTGGTTTCACCAGCCCCCGGACCTGTCGGATTGGCTGCTTTACGACCAGCAATCACCCAACGGTATCGGCGGCCGGGCGCTGGCCAGCGGGGCCATGTTCAACCGCGGCGGACACCTGGTCTGCACCACGACCCTGGAAGGGTACTTCGGCCGCCGGGCGCCCGGCGCCGCCGAACGATAGCAGGGATCAGCGGGCGGCCATCGACCGCGACGGCCCCAGCGCCACCGGCAGCTGTGCCCATCCGCGCAGCACCCGGGTGTCACGGCGGCTGCCCGCACCCGCCGACCGCACCTCGGGGAAGCGGTCGAAGAAGGCCCGCAGCCCCACCTCCCCTTCAGCACGGGCCAACGCCGCGCCCAGACAAAAGTGCCGGCCTCCGGAGAACGCCAAATGCCGGCCGGCGTTGCCGCGTTGGATGTCGAAGCGGTTCGGGTCGGCGAACACCTCGGGGTCGCGGTTGGCAGCGCCCAAATAAATCACCACCATGTCGTCGCGCTTGACGGGCGTGCCCGCTACTTCGGTGTCGTGCAGCGCTACCCGTACGGTGAGCTGAACCGGCGAATCCAGCCGCAAGATCTCCTCGACGGCGTTGGGCCATAATTGCGGTTGCGCGCGGAGCGTGTGCAGATGCTCGGGTGTGTCCAGCAACATGCGGATCCCGTTGCCCAACAGGTTCACTGTGGTTTCGAAGCCGGCCGCCAACACCAGCCCGGCAAGGGCTTGCAGCTCTGTCTCATCCAAACGCTCGTCGGACGAACCGTTTTCGGATGCCACGATCAACTGGCTGAGCAAGTCCTCACCGGGCGCGCGTCGCAACTGGCGCAGATGCTCACCGAGCCAGAGGTTGAATCCCGCGATCCCGTGCTGCACGCGCCGGTACTGCCGCCACGACACCCCGACGTCCAAACTGGGTGCGGCCAGCTCGCCGAACTCCAGGACATGACCGCGATCCCGGTCAGGTACGCCCAGGATGTCACTGATGATGGCGACTGGAAGCTGCGCGCAGTACTTGTCGACGATGTCGACGACACCCGGCTGGTCGGCAAGTCGGTCCAACAATGTCGTCGCCGTCTGCTCGACCCGGTCCCGCAACGCCGCTACCGCTTTGGGCGTGAACACCGATGACACCGTCTTGCGGTAGCGGGTGTGCTGCGGCGGTTCGACCGCCAGCAACGAGGGCGGTCGCAGCGGATGGAGGAGGTCGTCGCGGACGCGACTCTCCAGCCACCGCACCGGCGCCGGCAGGTTCCCACCGAGGGAAACCACGCGAAAGTCGTCCGACCGCAGCAGCTCATGGGCAACCGCATGGCCGACGGCGAGATAACCGAGGCGGCAGCGCACCAGCGGTCCCTGCGGCCGCAGTTCGTCGTAGAAGGGCACTGGGTCGGTCTTGACGGCGGGATCGGCAACCAACCGGCCCTGCGGATCACCGCGCCGAGCGCCGAGTGATGCGATGCCACGGACATACCCGTGCAGCGCAAACCAGTGCAATCGTTGCTTCAACCGAGTTCCTGGTCGGGCAGCAGCCGCGGCAGCGACTTGACGAGGCGGTCGCGCACCCACTCTGGACTGATCCCTTTGAGCCGGTCGATCATCCGAATGCCCTTGGGCACATACCAGTGCATTCGGGACGGGTGATGATACGCCTGCCAGGCCGCCTCGGCCACGCTGCTGGCCGGCATCAACCGCATCATGCCCCGCTTCGGCGCAGCCGCCCTGATCTCTTCGGCCGTGCGGGTCGAAATGCCGCTCTCCGAGTGCTCGGGTGTGTTGGTGAGGATTGCGGTGTCGATCATACCCGGCAGCACGTCGGCAACCCGCACGCCATGGCGCCGCCATTCCACACTCAACGCTTCCGTCAGCCCTTTGATGGCGTGCTTGGTGGCCGAATAAACCGCCAGGCGGGGCATTCCATAGGTGCCCGCCGATGACGATGTGGAGAACATCAGGCTGCCCGATGCCTTCTTGAGGTAGGGCAGTGCGCCGTATGCGCCGGTGAGCACCGCCTTGAAGTTGACATCCACCACGCGCATCGCGGCCTCGTAGGGGACGTCCTCGAACCAGCCCGACTCGCCGATCCCGGCGTTGTTCCACATCATGTCCAGCCCGTCGCGGTCCCCGCAGAAGTCGGCGAGGGCGGCGTCCAGAGCAGGCTTGTCGGTCACGTCGACCGTCCGTGTCCACAACCGCTGGCTGGCGAGTTCTTCGGCCAGTGCGGAAAGGCCGTCGCCGTCGCGGTCGACCGCGGCGACCCGCCAGCCGTTGGCGTGGAAAAGCTTTGCGCCCTCGCGGCCCATTCCGCTACCGGCCCCGGTGATGAAGATCGATTTCATGCCTCGGCTACCTCTTTGATGCGGTGCAGCGTCTTCGTCATATCGCGAATGTTGCGGCGTTGCCGCAGGAATCCGCCGAACACCCAGTAGTACACGCTGGTCAGCGGCGACGAGGCGAGCCGAAACGACTCCGTCACGTCGGTGCCGTCGGCGGCGGGGGCCAACCGATAGTGCCAATTGTTCACCGCTCTATCCCCGATGAGCACGTCGAAGCCGAATTCCCGGCCGGGCTCACAAGCGGTGACCTGACACGTGGTCCAGTAAACCGGGCCGATTTCGTTTCGCTTGACGTGACCGCGGAACCGCGCGCCCAGCGCGGGCCCGGTGGCACCGTCAAGCCACTCCGCTTCAAATGTCTCCGGGGAGAACCTCCCGGTATTGCAGATATCCGCGATCAGATCCCAGATCTTCTCCGCGGGTGCTGCCATATGTACTGTTGCCGACCCTTGCATGTCGCTGATCCAAGCATGTCCGCGCGTGGCCGGTGAGCGGAAGAGGGACATTCATCGGCGGGGCAGGCCACAGTGCTATTGGGCGACCCTAGGTTTCGTCGCCGCTTTCCGGCATGTCGTGGCGTACCACTCGTACTTTGCCGTGTGCCAGGCATGCGGCATATCCGTGGTATTTGCCGTACAACTCCCATGCCGTTGCTTTCTCGTCGGGCGATACGTCAATCTGATGCCCGTCGGAAAACTCCAGGTGCAAATCTCCGCTGTCGTCCCAAGCCACCTCGGTGCACGTCGCCCCGGAGAAATCAAACAACGGTCGCTCCTGCACCGCCGGATCGTTCGGATCGATGGAAACCACCTCGGCGGGTGCGCTGGCCGTGGCCGGCAGGGTCAGGCGGATCGGTGCCGAGATGACGAGTTCGTTGTCGTCGTCGAAGTTCAACACGAGGCCGTCACGGAACGTGATTCGCTGTACCGCACAGCCCTGGATCCAGTGCTCGATCAATTTCTGTTCGGTCATGTATTTACTGTGGCCGCTATAAGTCATGTGCACAAGAGCCGAAAATCGGGAAACGGCGATGAAGGAATCGCGCGAAATGGATTGTTGTGCCGCCGTTGGCTATCCGACGACAGCAGCACCTGCGCCGCGACCCTTGTATCGCCGCAGCAGACGCGCTAGCGTTTCGACGTCCTCCGCCACGAGATCAGTGAGGCCCCGCACAACATGAATCGGTTTAAGTCTGACGCCGCGCCGGATGATGGTGAGGCACCTGTCATTGTCAGCCTGGTCGAAGCGGCAATGCAGATGTTCACCGCATCGATTGACGCCCTGCCGGATTCCAGCGATCCGGAGTTCTCCGGACGCGCCACGGTGATACTCGCCGGCTTGCGCAAATTGCAAACGGCGCTGACCGAAGCGGCATCGCGTGGCCGAGCGACACCGTCGGTCATCGTGGCGCTCAGTGGGGTGCGGACCCAATACGACGACCTGATGGAAATGACCGCCGAATCGCCCGGCGCGACATTGGGCCAGCAGCTGTACGTCACGCGGCGACGTGCCAAACTCTCCGCGCAGGAAACCGCCAATGGCGCGGGCCTGCGGGCAGACCTTCTCGACGCCATCGAGGCCGACGAGACCCCGACCGACGACGAGGCCGCCCGGATCAAGGAGCTCATCGCCGCACTCGGCGGTTAACGAGGGGGCATCGACGTGTCCGGTGGCGGCAACGGGCTTCGCTCGCCGGCTGTTCGGGTGCTGCTTGGGGCCACTTTGTCAATCTCGCTGGTGCTGGGCGGCTCTTTTCTGGCGATCGACACACTGCATTCGTCCACAGCCGACATCCTTGACCATCCCGCTCATCCCAGCACCGACGATCAATCCAAAGCCGAAGTTGTGCAGCAGGCAAAACATCTCGTCGCGATTGCCCGGCTACAGCAGGCGACGGCGGGCTACCTTTTGATGTCCTGCAAGGACCGCGAAAGCCCGCCGTATCAAGGCGCGGTCTACCTGAACTTCACTGTGCCCGGCGATGCTCGACCCGACACCTACTTCGACACGATCGTGGCGGCGATGGTGGCTCGCGGTTGGCAGGAAGGTCTGGCGTCGAACCGCTACCTGTTCGGCAAGACGCTGCACCAAGACGGCGTCACCGCGATCCTGTATCGAGACGACGACGACCCGAACCTCGGAATCGCGCGGCTCTATGGTCAATGCCGGAACATGACCGACCACCGCACCGACACGACGGCGTGGGTCGACGTCACCGACCAGATCCAGTAAGGCCGGCTGCCGGTTGCTGCGGTTCTAGCCGCCCCCGCCGCCGGCGCCCAGGCTGCTCTGCAGATCGGGCTTCATGGCCTGCAGCTGAGCACCCCAGTACTCCCAGCTGTGAGTGCCGTAGGCCGGGAAGTTGAACACGGCGTTGTGGCCGCCCGCGGCGTTGTACGCCTCTTCGAACTTCTTGTTGCCGCCGATCATGAAATTGCTCTCGAGGAACGTGGCCGGCAAGTTCGCACCGCCCAGTTCGTTTGGCGTCCCGTTGCCGCAGTACACCCAGAGCCGGGTGTTGTTGGCGACGAGTTGGCCGACATTGACCGTGGGGTCATTGCGCTGCCACGCCGGGTCGTTGTCCGGCCCCCACATGTCTTCCTTTTTGTAGCCACCGGCATCACCCATGGCCAGGCCTATCGCGCCTTGCCCGGTGGACGGGCTGAGGTAGCCGGACAGTGAACCGGCATAGATGAACTGACCAGGGTGGTAGATCGCCAGGTTCATCGCCGATGCACCCGCCATGGAGATCCCGACCGCAGCGCTGCCGGTCGACTTGACCGACTGGTTGGAGGCCAGGTAGCCGGGCAGCTCGCTGGTCAAGAAGGTTTCCCACTTGTAGGTCTGGCAGCCGGCCTTGCCGCACGCCGGGTTGTACCAATCGGTGTAGAAGCTGGACTGCCCACCGACGGGCATCACGATCGACAGGCCGGACTGGTAGTACCACTCAAAGGCGGGGGTATTGATGTCCCAGCCGTTGAAATCGTCTTGGGCACGCAGGCCGTCAAGCAAATAGACCGCCGGGGAGTTGGCTCCGCCGCTCTGGAACTGGACCTTGATGTCCCGGCCCATCGCCGCGGACGGCACCTGCAGGTACTCGACCGGCAGACCGGGCCGGGAGAACGCTCCCGCCGTCGCGGCGCCACCGGCAAGGCCGACCAGCCCTGGCAGTGCGGCGGCTCCAATGGCGGCGACCGTCAATCGCCGCACCCAGCCGCGCATCCGTTTGCTCACGTCTGTCATACCTGGCCCCTTGTCGTATGCCGTCGTGCGCTCGTGGCAGAACTTACCTGCTGGTAGTCCATATGTCGATGAGAGCGCAAACGTGTCTCACATTTATATCGGCCGCTACCACCTGCTCGGCGCCGGTGATCGCGACCGTATCGACACCCGTGGCTACCCAAATCTGCCCCGAACCACACACGGCTGTCGATACCCGACCGGCGGCCGGACTGTCGGCCGCGTAGGCTCTGCCGGGGTACGCCGACGAAGAGACACTGCCCCCGGGTCCGTTCGGCGCCGCGAACCACCGCACCACAGCATGGCGACTTTTGGGTGCGCGCGGCGGCGTCATCGCAGGTCGGGGCCACGACTGAGCGGCATGATTGAGGTGCGAATTTTGGATACGGTACTAGGGCTGTCGCTGACGTCGACCGCCGTCGGCTGGGTACTTGTCGACGGTCGGGACGCTGAGGGCACCATCCTGGACCATGACGATTTCGAGGTGCATACCGGCGGCGGGACGCGGGCGGCCAACATCTCCGAGCGAGTGACTGCCGCGGTGTTGGATGCCGTGTCGGCAGCAACACAACGGGATCACCGCCTGCACGTGCTCGGCGTGACATGGAGCGACGACGCGTCCGCCGAGGCCGCTGTGCTGCTGGAGTCGCTGACCGATGCCGGTTTCGACAACGTGGTACCGATCCGGTCGCTGCAGGCTGCCGAGACGTTGGCGCAGGGCATCGCGCCCGTCGTCGGCTATCAAAAGGCCGCAGTGTGCATGGTGGAAGGCGAGTCGACCACCGTGGTGATGGTCGATGCCGGCGACGGCCGGGCACAGACCGCCGTCAAACACCTCGACGGCGGTGCGGACCGGCTGGCCCGGTGGCTGGCCACGATGTTCGAGCGGAGCACCTGGCAGCCGGACGGCGTGATCGTCGTCGGCGCCGATCACGTCGTCGATGCACTGTCCTGGCAGCTCGAGAAGGCGCTGCCGGTGCCGGTGTTCACCCAAAGCGGAGTGGCGCCGGCCCTGGCCCGGGGTGCCGCGCTGGCAGCAGCTGACAGCACGAAATTCGCCGACTCTTCGAATCTGGAGCCGATCGGCACGCCCACCCGGCGGCCGGTGCGGTCACGGCCGCCGGCCTACGCCGGGGCGTTGACGATGCTGGTCGCCGGCGCGGCGACGTTCGTGGCGTCGGTGTCGCTGGCGGTGGGCCCGCGCCTGCTTCCGGACAGGCCAACCGAACCGGTCCGGCAAGTAGTGCACAAGTCGGCGCCGGCGCCTGTCGCACAAGCACCGGCTTCACCGCCGGCCAGGGTCGAGGCGCCGCCGCCGCAGGCAGTACCCGAGCCGGCGCCGCCAGAAGAACCGGCCGTCATCGCGGCGCCCGTCGAGCCGCAGAGCGCATTCACCGCAGAGCCGTCAAACGACGTGCCCGTCGCTGCTCCAGCTCCGGCGCCGCCACCGGAACCGCTGCCGCCTCCGCCGCCTCCGGAACCGAATCCGCATCCGCTTCTGACCAGGGTGCTCGAGCGCCTACACGGCCACCAGGACGACGCTCCGCCGGAAGAGCCTGCACCGGCACCGATCCCGTCTCCGTAAGGGTCTAGGGGGCGACTGCTTTGGCGGCTTGAGCGGCAGCGGTCAACGCGGTCAGGTGGTCGTCGACCGATGCCAACCCGGCGCCCATCGTATTGATGGACACATGTGAGGCGCCGGCCTCGACCCAACTGCGCAGTGCGGCAACGAACTCGTCGGGGTTGCCCTGCCAGGAGACCCGGCCCTCCATAGCGATCTGGGCGGGATCGCGGCCGGCCCCGACCGCCGCTTCTTGTACCGCCTGCAAAGCCCGGTCAAGTTTCGGTCCGGGCCCGACCATCGGAAACCAACCGTCGGCGATGCGTCCGGCACGCCGGCAGGCGCGCTGCGAGGATGCGCCGAACCACACGGGGATCGGCCGTTGTATCGGCAGCGGGGCCAACCCGGCTCCGGTGACCCGGTGAAAGGTGCCGCGATAGGTAACGGTCTCCTCGGTCCAAAGTCTGCGCATCAACTGCACTTGCTCCTCGGACCGCTTGCCGCGGTTGGAGAAGTCTTGGCCGAGCGCCTCGTATTCCACTGCGTTCCAACCCAGGCCGACGCCGAGCCGCAACCGGCCACCGCTGAGTAGGTCGACCTCCGCGGCCTGTTTGGCCACCAGGACGGTCTGCCGCTGAGGCAAGATCACGATGCCGGTCACCAGCTCGAGCGAGGTGGTGACCGCCGCGAGGTAGCCGAAGGTCACCAACGGCTCGTGGAAGGTGCTGTGGAGGTCATACGGCCCGTTCCAACCCTGATGGATCTGCGGGTCGGCGCCCACCACGTGGTCGTAGGCGAGCAGATGGGCAAATCCGAGCCCTTCGACATGCTCGGCGTAGGCCCGCACCGCACCGGCGTCGGCACCGATCTCGGTCTGGGGGAATACCACTCCAATCCGCATGGCGGCTCCTATTCCTCGAGCTTTTTCTTGGCGCGCTGCGCGGTAAACGACACGGTCACCTCGTCGGCGACTTTCATCGAACCCAGCAGCAGTGAGTACGGCTTGACGCCGAATTCGGATTGTCGAACCGTGGTATCACTCGACATTCGCCATGACTCGCCGAGATCCGCTGTGCAAAGGTCGATTACCTGCTCGCGCGTCTTTCCGTGGATTTGCAGCCTTCCGCGCAATCGGTAGCCGGCGTCGCTCTTCTCGATTGCGTCGGCGGTGAAGCCGATGTCGGCAAATCGCTGGGCGTGCAATGACTTCAAGGCATTCGACCGCACCAGCGTCTTCTCCGGCGCGGACAGCGGTGTGACGCCTCCTTCGCCTCGCAACACCTCGAGTGACTGCACGTCGACCACGATTTCCGCCGCCGTGGGTTCGCCGTCGGTCCACCTCACGGCGGCCTGCCAGTGCCGCATCGCGATGGTGAGACGGTGACCCATTTTCGCAGCCCGGCCGGTGACCCCGGTGTGGACCAGCAGTTCGCCGTCGGCGGCGGTCAGGGTCCAGGTTTCGGCGGTCACACCTCACCGTATCGGCCGGGTGCGCTCAGGTGGTGAGCACCATGCGGTAACGCGGCCGGCCCTGCTCCATGGCGGCGTAAGCGTCAGCGGCCTCGGCAAGGGGGCGTTCCTCGATCCATGCCCGCACGCCGGACAGCACCGCAAAAGCCATGGTTTCCTCCACGTCACGCGCGGTGCCGGAGGGGTGCCCGGTGATGCTGACGCCCGGGAGGATCAGCTGGGCCGGACTGATCGGCAATGGATCGGCGGTGACGCCGATGGTGATCAGCTCGCCGCGGGGGAGCAGCCCGCCCACTGTGTCGGCCATGGCCTTTGAGTTCCCTGCTGTGGCAAGGACTACCGATACCCCGCCCAGCTCCTGCAGCGCATCGCTGACGTCGTTACTGGTGGAATCGATGTAGTGGTGGGCACCCAGTTGGCGAGCATCTTCTGCCTTGTCGGTGCCACGGGCGATCGCGATGGTCTCGAAGCCCATCGCTTGACAGAACTGAACTCCCAGATGTCCGAGGCCGCCGACACCGAGAACGGCGACCCGGTCGCCGGGACGTGCTTTTGTGTGCCGAAGCGCGTTGTAGGTGGTGACGCCGGCACATCCCATCGGGGCGGCTTCGGCGAAGGAAAGCTCGGCCGGTATTCGGGCCAGCGCGTTGGCGGGTACCGTCACCATCTCCGCATAGCCACCGGGGTACTGCCAGCTGGGCACTTTGATGTTCTCGCAATGGATGAAGATGCCTTGCCGGCATGGGATGCAGTGGTTGCAGTTTCCGCCGAACCAGCCGACTGCGACGCGATCACCCACGGCGAACTCGGTGACTGCCTCACCGAGTTCGCTGATGGTTCCGGCTATTTCATGGCCCGGCGTCAGCGGCCACGATATGTCCGGAAAGCCGCCATTGACGAACGCACGATCCGTGCCGCATACGCCACACGCGGACACCGCAATTCGTACCTCGTCACGGCCCGGCGGGATAGTCTCGGCGTCGACTACTTCCAGGGCGCCGCCGACGGTATTCACATGGACTGCGCGATGAGTCGCCATGCGTTGTTTATATCAGAGTCAATGCGCGACAGGGCATTTGGCCGCAGCATCGCTGTGATAGTCGACTTGCCAGTGCTTGATGCCGTTGAGCCAACCCGACCGCAGCCGCTCGGGTATGCCCGCGGATTCCAGATCGGGCATTTGGTCGGCGATGGCATTGAACATCAGGTCGATCGTCATCCGGGCCAAATTAGCGCCGATGCAGTAATGGGCGCCGGTGCCACCGAATCCGACGTGCGGGTTGGGATTACGCAAAATGTTGAAGGTGAATGGGTCGTCGAACACGTCCTCGTCGAAGTTGGCGGAGCGATAGAACATCACCACCCGCTGATCCTTCTTGATCTGCACACCGGACAGTTCGTAGTCCTCCAGCGCGGTGCGCTGGAACGACGTGACGGGAGTGGCCCACCGGACGATCTCGTCGGCAGCGGACGCCGGACGTTCACGCTTGAACAGGTCCCACTGATCCGGATGGTCAGCAAAGGCCATCATGCCCTGGGTGATGGAGTTCCTGGTGGTCTCGTTACCGGCGACCGCCAGCAGAATGACGAAAAACCCGAACTCGTCCTCGGAGAGTTTGTGGCCGTCGACATCGGCTTGGATCAGCGTGGTGACGAGATCCTGCCCGGGGTTCTTGGCCTTTTCGGCGGCCATCTGCATGCCGTACATGATCAGCTCCACCGACGCGGTGATGGCATCGTTGGAGGCGAACTCCGGATCCTGGTCGCCCACCATCTGATTCGACCAGTGGAACAGCTTTTTGCGGTCTTCCTGCGGCACGCCCATCAGCCCGGCGATGGCCTGCAGTGGCAGCTCACAGGAAACCTGTTCGACGAAGTCGCCGGAACCCTGTGCGGCCGCCGCCTCGACGATGCGCTGGGCACGCTCGTTGAGGTCGTCGCGCAGGCGTTCCACGGCGCGGGGCGTGAAGGCCCGCGAGATGATCTTTCGCAGCCGGGTGTGCTGGGGCGCGTCCATGTTGAGCAGGACGAACTTGCCACGTTCGACCTGCTCACCGACCGTGCCGTCTTTATACCGCGGCAACGCGGTCTTCTTCAGGCTGGAGAAGACGTCGCTGCGCAGCGAGATCTCTTTGACATCCTTGTGCTTGGTGACCACCCAGAAGCCACCGTCGTCGAAGCCGCCCTTGCCCAGCGGCTGCTCGTTCCACCAAATCGGTGCGACACGGCGCATTTCGGCCAACTCATCGACCGGCAACCGCTCGGCGTAAATGTCTGGATCGGTGAAATCGAACCCGGGTGGCAGATTCGGAGCGTGCGTGTGAAGAGAAGGCACCATGCACCCCTTGAATACGACCTGATACGACCTGATACGAGCGCGTCTGGCCCAGTAAAGCATCGGAACCGCGGAGATGGAACGTCTTCTCGCCGGATTGCGGGTCCCGAATTGCAACGTGTTCTCGCTATCGGCGGCGGGAATCGAGCTTGTGACCCGGCGTTGTGTCGTTATGCTTTGGACCAAACCGGGACCCGAGGTGGATCATGAATCGTCAACTGTTCCTCGCTGCTGTCATCAGTGGTACCGCGATCAGCATGGCTCCGACCGCCGCTGCCGACCCGCCGCACTACGACGGTGACGTGCCGGGAATGAGCTACGACGCGTCGATGGGCGCACCGTGCGACAACTACGAGCGCTTCATCTTCGGCCGGACTTCCGGCGGCCAGGTCGAGGCATGCCACTTCATCACCCATCAGTTCCCGACCGCCCAGACCGGCTACTGGGTGATTTCATACCCATTGAACGGAGTTCAGGAGGTCGGCGCACCGTGCGCTAATCCCCGCGGATCGGCGGCCCAGTCGCCCGATGGGTATCCAATGATGTGCACCGAGCACGGCTGGCAGATCGGGCAGCTGACCAACGGCGGCTTCCCGCTTCAAAGCGGAGGATTCCCCTCAGACACAAGTATCACCACCGATAACCCGAACCCATAACGCCGATCCAGATCACATGGAGGTTCTGATGGCATTCAACCCGAAAGACGCGCTGACCGCCGCAAGGGACATCACCACCAACGCCGTCGAGCGGGCTTCCGACATCGTCGACAACGCCGGCGACATCCTCCGCGGCGACATCGCCGGCGGCACCGGCGACATCGTCCACAATTCGCTGGACATCGCGACTTACGCCGTCGGCCGGACCAAAGAGGTTTTCACCGGTCCGCCCGCTGACGGCGAATAACGCGCCCGCCGGCGATCAGGCGCCGGCTGCGGCGTTGAGCTCGTCGAGACGGTTCGTCGACTCCAGGTACTCCTGCACCCAGCGCTCGATGACCGTCGCCGTTTTCTCCACCTTGGTGAACTGTCCGACCACCTGACCGACGGGGTTGAACGCGACGTCGACCGATTCGTTGGGGTACCGGTTCGTGGCCCGTACAGCCATACCGGACACCATGTACTGCAACGGCATACCGAGCGGCTTCGGGTTGTCCGGCGCCTCCCATGCCTCGGTCCAGTCGTTGCGCAGCATGCGGGCCGGCTTGCCGGTGAACGAGCGACTGCGGACGGTGTCGCGACTGCCGGCCTTGACGTAGGCCTCCTGCTGAACCGGGGTGTTCGAGGACTCCTCGACCATCAGCCATTGCGATCCGGTCCATGCGCCTTGCGCGCCGAGCGCCAGTGCCGCCGCGATCTGCTCGCCGCTGCCGATGCCGCCCGCGGCCAGCACCGGGACCGGGGCGACCTCCTTGACGACCTGGGGCCACAGCACGATCGAGCCCACCTCGCCGCAGTGTCCGCCGGCCTCGCCGCCCTGGGCGATGATGATGTCGACGCCCGCGTCGGCGTGCTTGCGAGCCTGCGAGGGGGAGCCGCACAGCGCGGCCACCTTGAGTCCGGCGTCGTGAATGTGCTTGATCATGTCGGCCGGCGGGGTGCCGAGCGCGTTGGCGATCATCTTCACTTTCGGGTGCTTGAGCGCCACCTCGACCTGGGGCGTGGCAGTTGCCTCGGTCCAACCGAGGAGCTGCAGGCTGTCGCCGTCACTGTCCTCGACCGGCACGCCGTGATCGGCGAGGATCTTCTTTCCGAAGTCAAGGTGCTCCTGCGGCACCATTTTGCGCAGGGTATCGGCCAGCTCCTCCGCCGACTGGTGCGAATCCATGCCTTCGTACTTGTTCGGGATCACGATGTCGACCCCGTAGGGGTGGTCGCCGATGTTCTCGTCGATCCACTTGAGTTCGATCTCGAGCTGCTCCGGAGTGAAGCCGACCGCGCCGAGCACTCCGAAACCGCCGGCTTTGCTCACGGCGACGACGACATCGCGGCAGTGCGTGAAGGCGAAGATCGGGAACTCGATGCCGAGCTCGTCGCAGATGGGGGTGTGCATGCCTGCTCCTCAGGGGACGGTAGGCGAACTGGAACGTGTTCTAGTTTAGTACGGATTACGCCGGCAGCCACTACGCGGTACGGTTTCGCCCGGCGAGACCCCATCGTTTAGGGAGGCAACATGGCAATCCGCGTCGCTCACATCGGCACCGGAAACGTTGGCCGGCTCGCGCTGCGCCAGCTCGTCACCGACCCGCGGTTCGAGCTGACCGCCGTGTGGGTCTCGTCGGATGCCAAGATCGGCAAGGACGCCGGGGAGTTGGCCGGGCTTGACGTCGCCACCGGCATCACCGCCATCAACGACCTGGACGCGTTGCTGGCCACCGAGCCGCAGTGCGCGGTGTACTGCGCGATGGGCGACGACCGACCCGCCGAGGCGATCGGAGATTGCCAGCGCCTCCTGGCGGCCGGCGTCAACGTGGTCGGCTCCGCGCCGGGGATACTGCAGTTCCCGTGGCAGCTGATACCCGACAAATACATTGCGCGAATGGAAGATACTGCCCGACAGGCTAATTCGACCTTGTTCATCACCGGAGTCGACCCCGGTTTCGCCACCGACCTGATCCCGTTCGCGTTCGCCGGCACCTGTCAGCAAATCGAGCAGGTGCGCTGCATGGAAATCGCCGACTACGCCACCTACGACGGCGCGATCGTCATGTTCGACGTGATGGGTTTCGGCAAGCCGTTCGACGAACTGCCGATCCTGTTGCAACCGGGCGTGCTGAGCATCGCCTGGGGAACGGCCATCCGGCAGTTGGCGGCCGGGCTGGGCATCGAGGTCGACGACATCACCGAAACCTACGAGCGCGAGCCGGCGCCGGAGGCCTTCGACATCGCGGTCGGCCATGTACCCAAGGGCAGCGTCGCGGCGATGCGCTTCGAGATCAGCGGGATGGTCAACGGCCGGCCCGCGATCGTCATCGAGCACGTCACCCGATTGCGCGACGACCTGCGCCCCGACTGGCCGAGGCCGGCACAGCCCGGCGGTTCGTATCGCGTCGAGATCACCGGCGAGCCGTCCTATGCGGTGGACATCTGCCCGTCCAGCCGCCGGGGCGACCACAACCACGCCGCGATTGTCGCGGCCGCAGGCCGGATCGTGAATGCCATCCCGGCGGTAGTGGCCGCCGATCCGGGCATCCGCACCACGTTGGACCTGCCGCTGATCACCGGAAAAGGCGCCTATGCCGCTGAGGTAGCCTGAGCCGTCATGGGACGCGTAGACGGAAAAGTTGCACTGATCAGCGGGGGCGCCCGCGGCATGGGCGCTGCCCACGCCCGGATGCTCGTCGACGAGGGCGCCAAAGTGGTGATCGGCGACATCCTCGACGACGAGGGCAAGGCGCTCGCCGATGAGATCGGCGAGGCTGCGCGTTACGTGCACCTCGACGTCACCGAGCTCGAACAATGGGAAGCCGCCGCTGCCACCGCGGTGCAGGACTTCGGCACGCTGAACGTCCTTGTCAACAACGCCGGCATCGTCGCGCTGGGCCAGATTCACAAATTCGACATGGCCAAGTGGCAGAAGGTCATCGACGTCAACCTCACCGGCACGTTTCTGGGCATGCGGGTGGCTGTCGAGCCGATGATCGCCGCGGGCGGCGGCTCGATCATCAACGTCTCGTCGATCGAAGGGCTACGCGGCGCCCAGATGGTCCATCCCTATGTCGCCTCCAAGTGGGCGGTGCGCGGCCTGTCCAAATCCGCGGCATTGGAGTTGGCGCCGCACAACATTCGGGTCAACTCGATTCATCCGGGCTTCATCCGCACCCCGATGACCAAGCACTTTCCCGACAACATGCTCACCATCCCGCTCGGCCGCCCCGCCGCGTCGAGTGAGGTGTCGACGTTTGTGCTGTTTCTGGCCAGCGACGAGTCGTCGTACTCCACCGGCAGCGAATACGTCATGGACGGTGGCCTGATCCTCGACGTTCCGCACAAGCTCTGACCGGAATCGATCAGGTTCAGCGCGTCGCGGCGATATACCGGGAGCGCATGATGCTGTCGATCTGGGTGTCGACATGCGGCGGGGTATGCCCGTAGCCCGCTTGTAACTCCGGGTTGGTGCGAACAGCTTCGACCGTCCACCCGTGCTCGGCGAGCCACTGCGCCGGATCGGTCTTGTCCTCGTCGTCATAGGTCAGGGTTGAAAAGTCCACATCGCCCGACCTGTTGAGCCCGGGATAGTTCGCTTCCAAGTCAGCGAGCCGGCTTTGGTCCAGACGCGACCCGAGCGCACCGATCGCGATCCGGCTGCCCGACGCCGAGAGTCGATCGATACGGGTGAACAGCGCGTCTTGCGCCTGGCCGGTCAGGTACGGCAGAACTCCTTCGACCGACCAGGCCGTGCGTTGTCGCGGATCGAAACCGGCCTCACGCAACGGTATCGACCAGTCTTCGCGCAGATCCGCCGCAACCGCTGTGCGGCGGGCGGTGGGTTCGGCCGCATGCTCGGCGAGCACACCGGCCTTGAACTCGAGGACTCTGCGCTGGTCCAGCTCGAACACGGTTGTGCCGTCGGGCCATTCGAGACGATAAGCCCGGGAGTCGAGACCGGCCGCGACGATCACCGCTTGTCGGATGCCGTCACCGGTTGCGCTCAGGAAGAATTCGTCGAAGTACCGGGTCTGTACGCCGTACAGTCGCGGAAACGCCGTCGCGCCCACCGAGGTTCCCGGGTCGGCCAGCAATACCGTCAGATAGGGATCGCATGACGCGGTAATGAAATGCTTCGCGTAGTCGTCGCGCACCAACGGTTGCCGGCCCGCGGCGTGCACAGCGCGCCACCCGGCCACCAGCAGGGCGGTGTAGCCCACACTGCTGACGATGTCCCACTCGTCGTCATCGGAGCGGGTCATTGCGCGGCAGCCACCTGCACATGGGTGAGGTCGAGCAGATCGACGAGCCGACTGACGGTGGGTTGGTTCGTCGACAGGATCACGTTGCGGTTCTGCTGTTGGGCTCGCGTTTCCAGCAGGCACAACTGCTGATGGCTGATGAACTCCAACTCATCGGCGCCGATGCGCATGGTGTGACCGGGCACCAGTGGCCAGACGCGGTGCAGCGTGGTGTCGAACAGGTCGTTGGTTTCGGCGTCGATTTCGCCGGCCAGCGTGAAGTCCGTGCCCGTATCAGGGTCGGCATAGAGCCGGAACATCACGGACCCTGCGTTGACGAATGGGTGCAGGCACATCAACTCGTCTGCCGCTGAACCCAGTTCACGGGCGTTGTAGGCGCACATCGCCGAAAACGGCAGCACCGCCATCTGCTGGTCGACGAGGTACTCCAGACGGGCCAGCCCGTCGCGCTGTGCATGCGTGCGCGCAACCGACGTGACATCGGATACCGCCCGGAAGCCGCTGTAGCCGTTGGCGATTGCCTGGCGGGCAGCGCTGAGATATTTAGCCACTGCTGCATCGCCGTCGATGACGTCGGTGCCGGGGCAGAAGGTGTAGTAGTCGTCCGCCGAAATCGCCTCGATGCGGCCGGAATCGAGATGTTCGGCGATACCCGGGATTGCGGCCAACTCGGACAGCAGCGCGTCGCGCGTTCCCTCACCCGCGTAGGCGATGTATTGGTTGTGCCGCAGCCCGTCGGCGATGTACTCGGCGGCGCGATGGAGAAATTCGGTGTGTTCGGTATAGCTCCACGCCAAGTGTCCGAACGGCGTCAATCCAGCGGCGGAATGCAGCGCAGCATGCCCGCGCATTACGCCGACCCTTTCATGCGAAGGTAGGCCTGGATCGTGGTCGCGTCGGAGGTGGTGTGGGTGCGCACGAGATCGGCGACCGCGTTGACCACATAGAGGCCGCGTCCCCGGCTGGTGTCGCGGTCATACGGGCGGCGACCGGCGAGCGGGTCGTCGAGATATGTACTGTCGCGGGCTTCGCAGACCAGATGACCGTCGTTCTGCCAGAGGGCAAGCCGGCAAGCGCCGGCTTGCATCAGGCTCGAGGTGGCCAACTCATTGATGATCAATTGCAGGTCTGCGATTCGCTCGGGAGATAGCCCGAACCACTGGCCGTAGCTGGCTGCGAAAGCGCGCGCTCCGCTGAGGTCAGCGAGCCGGCGGGCGGTGTATCTGACCGCGGCGTCATGGCTCGACAGCGGTTGGTTGTAATGTGCCCACGCCGCGTCGGGCGCGAATGTGCTGCTGGCTTCGGCGGGCGATCCGGCCTGCCAGAGCACCGGGTGGGTGGCGCGGGCGTCAGCCACAACGCGGTGCTCCAGGCGCGCGACGTCGTATGGACACACCAACGTGACATCACGGCCGGTGAACGCGTGGTTGATCAACGCCTCGTGTTGTACACATGCCGGATACTCCAGCTCAGATCGGCTGGGCCAGACGGGTTCACCGATCATTCGAACCGGCTGATCCGGATGCCTTTCCAGGAAGCCACTCAATACTTCGCCCAGGATCCGGCCGGGATTGCGTCCCGCTTCGGTCATGTCGACCATCGTCACCTGGGCAGCAGCTGGCCCCAACCCATCCCGCAGCAGCTTCATATTGGGCTCGGGAACCGCAGCCAACACGGGTTGTTCGGCGTTGAGCCCATCCGAGACGAACGGCAGCAAGCAGTCGCGGTACTCCCCGGCGGTGCGATAAAACAGCGCTGGGTGCGCGAAGGCATGGTGATCGATCGGTGCGTTGGTTACGTCAAGTCACGCTACGCTTCGCCGCCGCCGCGGAAAACAGGCATCACAATTCCAGCAGTACGGTCACCGGGCCATCGTTGACCAGTTCGACCTGCATGTGCGCTCCGAAGCTCCCGGTCTGCACCGAGGCGCCCAATCGCCGCAACTGTTCCGCGAATGCCGTCATCAGCGGTTCGGCGACAGTGCCCGGCGCGGCGGCGTTCCAGGACGGCCGTCGGCCCTTGGCGGTGTCGGCGTACAACGTGAACTGGCTGACCACCAGGATCGGTGCGTCGACGTCAGCGGCGGAACGTTCCTCGTCGAGTATGCGGAGTTGCCAAATCTTTTCGGCAAGTCGCTGCGCCTTGCCGACATCGTCGTCGTGGGTGACACCGACGAAGGCGAGCAGTCCCTGACCCCCGGGCCGGATCGCGCCCACGACCTGGCGGTCCACCGTCACCGATGCCGATGAGACCCGTTGCACGAGAACCCGCATGAGGCCGATGCTGCCATGCGCCACGCTTTAAACTTAAGTTGTGTCAGTGCTCGTCGCGTTCTCCGTTACCCCAATGGGTGTCGGTGAGGGAGTCGGTGAGTTGGTCGCCGAAGCGGTGCGGGTAGTCCGCGACTCCGGGTTGTCGAACAAGACCGATGCGATGTTCACCGTCGTCGAAGGCGACTCCTGGGACGAGGTGATGGCGGTGGTGCAGCGCGCCGTCGAGGCGGTAGCCGCCCGCGCTACTCGGGTCAGTGTGGTGATCAAAGCGGATTGGCGGTCGGGCGTCAGCGACGCGATGACGCACAAGACCGAATCGGTGGAGCGGTACCTCTCGCCGGAGGCTTAGGTCTGCACCGCCGTGCGGAACGCCTGCTCGGCCTCGTCGCCATGGACCGCGAACACCACCCGACGCAGTGAGCTTGGCTGGTGCTCCCGAACCGCGTCGACCATCAGCCGGGCCGCCTCGGCGAGGGGAAACCCGCCAACTCCGGTGCCGAAAGCCACCAGCGCCAACGAGTTGCAGCCGAGCTCGTCAGCCTTGCGTAACGTCGAGCGGGTGGCGTTGGTGATGATCGCCGCCGATGTCGGCCCGCCGAGTTCCATCGTGGCCGCGTGGATTACGAAGCGTGCCGGCATGTCGCCGGCGGTCGTCTCGACGGCTTCGCCCAGCCCGATCGGCGCCTTGTCGTTCGACTCGCGCTGCACCTGCGGTCCGCCGGCGCGGGAGATGGCTGCGGCCACCCCGCCGCCGTGACGCAGTTGGGTATTGGCCGCATTGGTGATTGCGTCGACCTCGAGCTTGGTCACATCGGCTTGAAGTACCTCAACGTTCACACCTTAAGGTCATACCAGTGAGCGCACGTGCGGGCATTGTCGTCACCGGAACTGAGGTCTTGACCGGGCGGGTACAGGACCGCAACGGCCCCTGGATCGCCGATCGGCTGCTCGAATTGGGCGTCGAACTGGCGCACATCACGATCTGCGGGGACCGGCAGCACGACATCGAGGCCCAGTTGCGGTTCCTGGCCGATCAAGGTGTGGACCTGATCGTGACCAGCGGAGGTTTGGGGCCGACCGCCGACGACATGACCGTGGCGACGGTGGCCCGGTTCTGCGGGCGTGAGCTGGTGTTGGACGCCGAGCTGGAGGGCAAGATCGCCGCGATCCTGAAATCGCTGATGAAACGCGTCGGCAGCGGGGACTTCGGGGCGGTGCGCGCGGCCAATCGCAAGCAGGCGATGATCCCGGCCGGGGCGGTGGTGATGGACCCGGTGGGCACCGCGCCGGGCGTCGTCGTGCCCGGGGCGCCGACAGTCGTGGTGCTGCCCGGGCCGCCGCGCGAGCTGCAGCCGATGTGGCGGACCGCGGTGAATTTGCCCGCCGTGCAGGAGGCCATCGCGGGGCGGACTGTCTATCGCCAGGACACCGTGCGGATGTTCGGGTTACCGGAATCCGGACTGGCCGAGACGCTGCGCGACGCCGAGGAGCGCGTTCCCGGATTGGGCTCGCTGGAGATCACCACCTGCCTGCGGCGCGGGGAGGTCGAAATGGTCACCCGTTACGAGCCCGACGCCGCCGACGTGTACCGGCAGCTGCTCGAGTTGCTGCGCGAAAAGCATGGGCAGCAGATCTTTTCCGAAGATGGCTCGCGGGTGGACGATCAGGTCGCACAGCTACTGGCAGACCGGCGGATCGCGACGGCGGAGTCGTGTACCGCCGGGCTGCTTGCTGCACGGCTGACGGATCTGGCCGGTTCGTCGGCCTATGTCGCCGGTGGGGTAGTGGCCTACTCCAACGACGCCAAGACGGAGCTGCTGGGCGTGGATTCGGCGCTGATCGACGCGCACGGGGCGGTGTCCGAGCCGGTGGCCGAAGCGATGGCCGCAGGTGCGCTGCGCCGTTTCGGAGCCGACACCGCGGTCGCGATCACCGGGATCGCCGGGCCGGGCGGCGGAACGGGCGACAAGCCGGTCGGCACGGTCTGCTTTAAGGTCGCGCTGGCCGACGGCCGGTCGCTGACCCGCACGGTCCAGCTGCCCGGCAACCGCGCCGACATTCGAGAGCGCTCGACGACGGTGGCGATGCATCTGCTGCGGCGGGTGCTCAGCGACTGACCCTGTCGGGGGGTCCATCTAGTATCGAATGTATGTTCGAATTCGATCCATCGGCTCAGATCAGCGGCTGTTTTGCGGATGCGGATGACGCCGCTGTAGTCGATGCGATCACGGCGGCGGCGCAGGCGCAGAACGCGATGTGTGGGCGGGAGTTGGCCGCGATCGGGGAGTTGTATGCGCGGCGGGCACCTGAGGACGATGTCGACCGGGAAAACTGGGCCATCGACGGGCATGAAAACGTGGTGGCCGAAGTGGCCGCGGCGTTGGGAATCAGTCGTGGCCGTGCCCGGGGACGGCTGCGGTATGCGATTGAGTTGCGTGAGCGATTGCCGCTGGTGGCTGAGACTTTCGCCTCGGGCGTTATCGATTTTCGGGTGATGGCGGCAGTGGTGTGCCGCACCGAGTTGGTCAAGGATCCGGCGTTGATCGCGAAGATCGATGCCGCGATCGCCCGGCATGGGCACAAGTGGAAGCGGCTATCAGAGCCCAAGCTTTTCGAGCGTATCGACATGTGGGTGGTCCGGTTTGATCCAGCCGCGCAGCGGGTGCCTGGGGAGCGCAACCAGGATCGTTGTGTCGAGATCGGACCGGTCGAAACCGGATTGGCCGGAATCTGGGGACAGGTCCAGGCTCACGACGGCGCCGCATTGGATCTCAAGCTGGATGCACTGGCCGCCACGGCGTGCCGGAATGATCCGCGCACCAAGGCGCAGCGGCGTGCCGACGCGCTGGGTGCTCTGGCCGCTGGACTAGACGTAATGCGTTGCGAATGTGGATCAATGGATTGTGCTGCGGCAGCCCGGAACCCGGGCACAGATGTGGTCATTCATGTGTTCGCCGATCAGCCTTCTGTAGAAGGCGACTCGCAGTCGCCGGGCTTTCTGCCGGGGTTTGGGCCTGTTCCCGCACCTGTATTGCGCAACCTCGCGGCTACCGCCAAACTGAAGCCCTTCGTCAAGCCATCGGCAGATCCGCAGGCCGGGTATCGCCCGTCGGCGGCGTTGGCAGAGTTCGTACGGCTGCGGGATTTGACTTGCCGGTTCCCCGGCTGCGATCTCCCAGCTGAATGTTGCGATATCGACCATACGGTCCCGTTTCCGCTTGGCCCCACGCATCCCTCGAATCTCAAGCTGCTCTGTCGATACCACCACCTTTTGAAGACCTTCTACACCGGCTGGGCCGATCGGCAACTCAGCGACGGCACGGTGGTCTGGACGGCGCCCACCGGCCACACGTACACCACCACGCCCGGAGGTGCAGTGTTCTTCCCGATATTGGCCGATCCCACAGGCGAATTGGTGTTGCCGGCGGAGGCAAGGCCAGACGAGAACCGGGGGCTGATGATGCCTACTCGAAAACGGACCCGCGCCGCCGAACGCGCCTCCCGTATCGCGGCTGAGCGACGCATCAACGAAGAACGCCTTGCCGAAGAACGCCGAAAACGCGCCGCCTGGATAGCCGCCAATTACGAGCCACCGCCCTTTTAATACGCGGTTTCGCTGATGTTTTGCCCTACCCGGTGACCGCATGCTGGCTACCATGAGCGAACTGCCGCTGAACTGGAGTGACCTGGGCGTGAGCGAGCTGCCGACCGGAACAGTGACGTTGCTCTTGGCGGACGTCGAGGGCTCCACGCAGCTCTGGGAAAGCCAGCCCGACCAGATGACCGATGCTGTGGCCCGGCTGGACCGCACGCTTGCGGAACTCACCGCCGCGCATGCCGGCGTACGGCCCGTCGAGCAGGGCGAGGGGGACAGCTTCGTCGTGGCGTTCGCCCGCGCCAGCGACGCAGTCGCGTGCGCCCTCGCATTACAGCAAGCACCATTGGCACCAATCCGGTTACGCATCGGCGTCCATAGCGGCGAGATCCAGCTGCGTGACGAGAACAACTACATCGGCCCTACCATCAACCGCACCGCGCGCATCCGCGATTTGGCCCACGGCGGCCAAACCGTACTCTCGGGCACCACCGAGGCCCTGGTCATCGATCGGCTCCCGCCCGATGCGTGGCTGGCCGATCTGGGCAGCTTCCCGCTACGTGGCGTGCCCAGACCCGAGCGAGTCGTACAGCTCTGCCACCCCGATGTCCACAACGAGTTCCCGCCGCTACGGACATCGAGAACGATTGTCTCGCAGCATCTTCCAACGCAGCTGACGAGTTTCGTCGGACGCCAAGCCGAACTGCCAGAGTTGCGTCAGATCGTCGTTGATAACCGGTTTGTCATGCTCACGGGGGCCGGCGGCGCCGGTAAGACACGACTCGCCGTCGAGGTCACTGCCCAACTCGCAACCAAGTTCGAGGTTGGTGCGTGGTACGTCGATTTGGCACCGATCACGATTCCGGCGTTGGTGCCGATTGCCGTGGCGCGCACGCTCGGACTGCCCGACCAGCCGGGCCGCTCGACGATGGACACCCTGCTGCGGTTCGTCGGCGACCGCAGAATGCTGCTGCTGTTGGACAACTGCGAACACCTGCTCGACGCGTGTGGCGACATAACTGTTGAGCTACTAAATGCCTGTCCGCAGTTGACAATTCTCGCCACCAGCCGCGAACCGCTCGGCATCGCCGGCGAGGTGATTTGGCGGGTGCCGTCGCTGTCGCTCGCCGACGAAGCAATCGAGCTCTTCACCGACCGGGCCCGCCGTGCCCGGCCCGACTTCTATATCACCGACGACAACAGTGCCCTCGTTACGGAGATCTGCCACCGTCTCGACGGCATGCCGTTGGCTATCGAACTGGCAGCGGCCCGGGTACGGGCGCTGTCGCTCACCCAGATCGTCGACAGTCTCCACGACCGCTTCAGGCTATTGACCGGTGGTGCGCGCACAGCGGTGCGCCGCCAGCAGACCTTGCGGGCATCAGTGGACTGGTCGCACGCGCTGCTCACTGAGGCTGAACAGATCCTGTTGCGCCGGCTTGCGGTCTTCATGGGTGGATTCGACTTCGATGCCGCCCGAGCTGTGGGTGCCAGCACCGACGTGGAGGGCTACCAGATCCTCGACCAACTCGGCTTGTTGGTCGACAAGTCCCTGGTGATCGCCGAAGAGGCCAGGGGCGCAATGCGTTACCGACTGTTGGAGACGGTGCGTCAATACGCGTTGGAAAAGCTTGGTGAGTCGGGCGAGGCGGACGACGTGCGCACCCGTCACTGTGACTACTACACGTCTACTGCAGTCCATTTGGAATCGACGCCTCAAGCGGCGTACGAGCGGCTTGTGGAGTGGGCCGAAGTCGAGATCGACAACCTGCGGGCCGCGTACACGTGGAGTCGGGAGAGGGCCGATTTCAATGCGGCATTGCGATTGGTCTCGACCCTGCAGCAGTTCTGGGGCAGGCGAGGGCGGCTAGCGGAAGGATTGGCCGGGTTCGACGCCGTCTTGACCGACGAATGCCGACCGGAAGTCGAACCGGCCGTGTGGGTGCGCGCGGTCGCCAACCACGGCTTGCTGGCGGCGTCCGCGGGCACCCCCGCCAGCACACAGCGGGCGCAAGACGCTCTTGTGACAGCACGTCAACTCGACGATCCGGCATTGGTCGCGCACACGCTCACGACGTGCGGCATGTTGGCGCTTTACGACGCCGAAGTCGCGCAAACATTCTTCACCGACGCGATCGAACACGCCCGCGCAGCCGACAACCGGTTGCAGCTATGCCAGATCCGCGCCCTGCAGGCAGCCATGGCCTGTTTCGCCGGCGATCCGATCAGTGCGCGAGATGCAGCAGAAGAAGCACGAGCCATCGCGGACGCCCAGAGCGACCGGTTCTATTCACGGCACTCCCGAGTATGGCTGGGCGTAGCGCTGTGGATGCAGGGCGAACTCGGCGACGCCGGCCGGGTGCTCACCTCATTAGCCGACGAGGCGGCGACGGCTGACGAGCTGACCAACATGGTGAACCGTCTCGTGGCGCATGGCATAGTGCTCGCCTACCAGGGCCAGGCAACCGCTGCTCGGGCCGCGGCCGCATCCGCCGAAGGGGCCGCCGCCGCGATGGGCGGTTTCTACGGCGACTCCATCTACGCCGTGTTCGCCCATGCTGCCCTGGCCGAAGGCGACGGTGACGCGGCGAAGCTCGCATGCGAGACGTCGTGGCGGCAGACACTCCCGCTGCGTGAAATCTTCGGCAGAAGTTCGAATCCGATGGCTGAGGCCGCGCTGGCATGTGGTGACCTTGCCCTGGCTCGCCGGTGGGCCGAGGACACCGTCGCAGTGGTACCCGGTTGGTTCCGGATGATGGCACTGACGGTGCGCTCGCTTGTCGCGCTCGCGCAAGGTGAGCCGACACAAGCCGAGCGCGACGCGCATGAAGCACTGGCTATCGCCGCTCGATCTGGTGGCGGTGTGCGCTTGCCCGATACCCTGGAATGCCTCGCCCGCATCGCGGCCGCCGGCGGCAGTCACCAGTATGCGACGCGACTTCTCGGCGCCGCGGAAGCCATCCGCCAGCGCAGTGGAGAAGTGCGGTTCCCGATCTATGACGCGGGATATGAAGCCGCGGTGACGACAGTACGAGATGCCGTGGAGCAGCAGGTTTTTGATACCAGGTGGACTGAGGGCGCCGCGCTGTCCACCGAGGAGGCGATCGCCTACGCCCAGCGCGGCCGCGGCGAACGTAAACGGCCGTCGAACGGCTGGGCGTCGTTGACTCCCGCCGAACTCGATGTCGTCCGGCTCGTCAGCGAAGGACTTCCCAACAAAGACATCGCCACACGGCTTTTCGTCTCACCACGAACCGTGCAGACCCACCTCACGCACGTCTACACCAAGCTAGGCCTTACGTCGCGCGTGCAACTCGTCCAAGAAGCGGCACGCCAGAGCTAGGAGCGTGTTTGCTACCGCTCGTACTACCGGAGTAGCATTTCGGTATGAAGCTCAGCATTAGCCTGTCCGACCAGGACATCGCCGTCTTGGATGCCTATGTCGAAAAAGCTGGATTGCCCTCGCGGTCGGCGGCGTTGCAGCGCGCGGTGCAGATGCTTCGCTTCCCGGCCTTGGAGGAGGACTACGCCGAAGCGTGGGCGGAGTGGTCGTCGGGCGAGGATGCGGAGTGGTGGGAAGCCGCTACCGGGGATGGTGTGACCGATGCTGCGCGGTGACGTGTGGCAGGTCGATCTGGATCCCGTCCGTGGCAGCGAGGCGAATAAGCAACGTCCGGCCGTCGTCATCAGCAACGACCGAGCCAACGCCACAGCCACCCGTCTCGGTCGTGGTGTGGTTACCGTCGTCCCGGTAACCAGTAATGTTCAACGGGTCTATCCGTTTCAGGTGCTGCTGTCGGCGGCTACGAGCGGTCTTGCTGTTGATTCGAAGGCCCAGGCGGAACAGGTGAGATCCGTTGCGACGCAGCGTCTTTTACGGCAGATTGGTCGCATTTCTCCCGCCGAACTCGCGGACCTCGAAGACGCGCTCAGGCTCCATCTAGCGCTGTAGCTGCGTCGCCTCGTCACGCAGCAGCGCGCAGAGCTGCCAGCGGCCGGGCACGCCTTTGAGTTCGTGCTCGCCGCGGTCGACGAATCTGCGGCGTGAGCCGGTGACGATGTCGCGCACCGTCGAGGACACCAGCACTTCGCTCGGTCCGGCGAGCGCTGCGACGCGCGCACCGATGTGCACGGCCATTCCGGCGACGTCGGTACCGCGCACCTCCACCTCGCCCGCGTGAATACCGACCCGCACCTCGATACCGAGCGTCCGCACCGCGTCGACAATGGCGGCCGCACAGGCAAGTCCAGCGCTGGGACTGGTGAACGTCGCGACGAATCCATCGCCGGCCGTGTTGGCCTCACGGCCGCCGAACCGCTCGAGTTCGTGGCGGACGATGCTGTCGTGATTGTCGAGCAGGTCGCGCCAGCGATCGTCGCCCAGGACAGCGGCATGCTCGGTCGAACTGACGATGTCGGTGAATACGACGCTGAGCAGCACCCGTTCGGCCTCGAAGCCACCCCGCACGCCGGTGATGAATTCTTCGATCTCATCGAGCATCGGCGCGGCGTCGCCGACCCAATACAGGGAATCGGCACCGGGTAACTCCACGAAGCGCGATCCCGCGATGTGCTCTGCGAGGTAGCGGCCGTGACCAACCGGAATGAAGTCCACTCCGGTGCGGTGCAGGATCAGCGTCGGCGCGGCGATGCAAGCGAGAGTGTCGCGTACGTCGGAGTCGATCACGGCCTTGGTGGCGATACGGGCCATGCTCGGCGACGCCGCCCGGTTGCCGGCAAGATCCCACCACGCGCGGAAGGCGCCATCGCGGGCAACACTCGGCGCGACGATGCCCAGCATGTCGAAACCCTGCTCGACGGCGTCGGCCTCGATGCCGACGGTCATGAACGATTCGGCGGTGCTCGGCGTAGCGCCCACCGGATAGTCGGCCGCCTGCAGCACACGCGCTGCACCGTTGACGACGACCAGACTGCGCACCCGCTCGGGATAACGGGCGGCGAGAACCAAGCCGATCATCGCGTTGAAACTCGGTGCGAGAATCGACGCCTGCGTACACCCGACCGCGTCCATGACGGCGATGGCATCCTCGGCCCAAAACTGCGGCCCGAGCGCATCCACCGATAGCGCACCCGACGACAGACCCATTCCGCGCAGGTCGAACCGGATCACTCGGCTGAACGACGCCAAACGCCGGTGGAAGCGACACATCGACGGCTCGGAGTCGATGGTGTCGACCGGAATCGACGGCCCGGGCAGCACGAGGAGATCTGTCGGACCGTCGCCGAAGACCTGGTAGGCGATGTCGATGCCGCCGGTGCTGGCGTAGCGAGTTCGCGGAACCTGCGCCACGGCCACAGGTTAGTTCACGTCACCGACAAGAGTCCGCTCCGTACCGAACCTGATTCCGGTGGCATCTTTGCCGATCGCGGTGAGCAGCGCGACCGCAATCAGCACCGGCGTGATCGTGGCGGCCAACGCAAAGGGGTAGCCATGGGAAACGGCCAACGCCTCCTGCAGTGGCAGATTGAACGCCGCCAGCAGGTTGCCCAACTGGTAGGTGACGCCGGGATAGAACCCCCGGATGGCGTCCGGCGACATCTCGGTCAAATGCGCCGGGATGACGCCCCAGGCGCCCTGCACGACGACCTGCATCAGAAACGCGCCGAGACACAGCATCGCCGCGCTGCGTGAGTAGGCGAAAAGCGGCACGATCGGCAGCCCGAGGATTGCGCAGAAGACGACCGTGTGACGGCGGCCGAACCGCTGGGAGAGCGTGCCAAACACCAGGCCGCCGAGTATGGCGCCGACGTTGTAGATCACCACGATCGACTTCGCCGTCCCGCCCGATAACGCAGCGCCGCCGTCATCGGAAGCTGACAGGAACGTGGGGTAGACGTCTTGGGTGCCGTGGCTCATCCAGTTGAACGCGGTCATCAGCACCACCAAATAGACGAACCGACGGATGACCTTGGCGTCGCGCAGAATATCGCGAATCCTGGTGTTCGACAGGCGCATTCGTTGCTGTGCCGACGCCCAAACCTCGGACTCTTTCACCCGGTACCGGATGATCAGACTGACCAGGGCCGGGATGATGGACAGACCGAACAGCCAGCGCCACGACAGCCCCAGCCAGTCGATCACCAGCAGCGACGCCAAGGTTGCCAGCAGATAGCCAAAGGCGTAGCCCTCCTGCAGCAGGCCGGAGAAAAAGCCGCGGCGCTCGCCCGGAACCTTCTCCATCGCGAGTGCGGCACCTAATCCCCATTCGCCGCCCATCCCAATGCCGTACAGCAGCCGCAGGATCACCAGCACGGTGAAATTGGGGGCGAAGGCGCAAAGAAACCCGACCACGGAGTAGAACGTCACATCCACCATCAGTGGTAGTCGCCGTCCCACCCGGTCAGCCCACAGACCGAACAGCAGTGCCCCCACCGGGCGCATCATCAGAGTGGCGGTGGTAAGGAACGCGACTTCAGTCTTGGTGTGGTGAAAGGTTTCTGCGATATCGGCGTACACCAGGACCACGAGGAAGTAATCGAAGGCATCCATCGTCCAGCCCAGTAGCGCCCCGACGAAAGCATTCCGCTGATCGCTGGTGAGCCGTTGTCGAGTCACTTCTGCTCGGCGCGGTCCCAGACCTTGATCATGGTCCGCAAAATCTCCTCTGCGCGGCCCAGCCCAGCCAGGTGGCTTTCACCGGGTATCGGGTGCAGCTTGGCATCGGGCAGTCTTTCGACCACGTGCTGACCGTGGGAGAACGGAACGATGTGGTCGCGGTCGCCGTGCCACCAGTGCACCGGCACCTTGACCTGATCGAGCCGAAAACCCCAGTCCCGGGCGAAGACCACCACATCGGCGAATGGGGCGGCCAGTTGTTTGCGACTGCCGTTGAGCAGGTCGTCGAGGAACATGGCCTTGAATTCGGGACGCACCAGCAGCCGCCGGTCGCCCTCCGGCGATACGTGGGCGTAGACGTACAACGCCGGTTCCGCGACCGGACGGATCATCCGGATGAAACCGATCGCCGCCATCCGGATCGGCCAGCCAACCACGGTGAGCAGCGGTGCCACCAGCGAACCCAGCGCCATCACTCCACCGCCGATCGCGTCCGTGCCGCGCGTCGGTGCGACGCCGCCGAGCACTCCGACCGCGACGACACGATCCGGCATCGCCGCCGCACACCCCAGGGTGTAAGGGCCGCCGCCGGACAAGCCGATGACGGTCATTTTATCGATGCCGAGCGTGTCGGCCGCGGTGCGCAAATCTTCGGCGAATGCGACGACGGTGTCGTACTGGTAGGGCGTGGACGACCCGATCCCGGGCCGGTCGACGCCGATCAACCGAATGTGGTTCTCCTCGGCGTAGACGCGGGCCTCGGTCGGGATTTGCCGGCGGGCGCCCGGGGTGCCATGCAGCCAGAAGACGGCACGTCCCTGCGGGTCGCCGAACTCGGCGAAGCCGAGCTGACGATCATCGCCGACGGCGATGTTGCCTTCCAGCTTGGGCCGGGCAATCGCGATAACCATGACGAGAGTGTTTCACGAGCGGTTACGGTTCGGGACATGCGCATCATCGACGCCGACGGCCACGTCGCCGAGAGCCCCACCCTGGCGATCGAAGCGCTGAAGCGCTGGCCGCAGCACGTCACACCCAGTACCGACGGCCGCCCGAGGCTGCTGATCGAGGGCCGCCACTACCCGGAGGACCACGGTCCCGGCGCCGGTGTGCCGGTCGAGCACGGTCTGACCAGAGCGGTCGGGATCAATTGCTCCTCTGCCGACGGTGTGCTGGGCGACGCGGATCGCGATCACATCGACACGATGGTGCTCTATCCCAGTCTGGGGCTGTGCGCCCCAACTCTGGAGGATCCCGAATTTGCCGCCGGGTTCGCCCGGCTCTACAACCAGTGGATCGCCGACTACTGCGAGCCGACGGCCGGTCGGCTGCGCGGCGTGGCGGTAACACCGATCGAGCACGGGCAGGTCGCGATCGACATCATGCGCGAGGCGAAGGATCTCGGGTTGGCCGCCACGCTGCTCCCGCCGGCGCTGAAGACCCGCAACCTCGATCACCCCGACCTCGACCCGTTCTACGCCGCGGCGGTCGAACTCGAGATGCCGCTTGGCATCCACGGCGTGCCCGGCTTCCATCTACCGAAGATCGGCGTCGACCGGTTCACCAACTACATCCAGGTGCACTGCATCAGCTTTCCGTTCGACCAGATGACGGCAATGACGGCGCTGGTGTCGGGCGGCGTTTTCGATCGCCACCCAGACTTGCGAGTGGCCTTCCTGGAGGCGGGAGTGGGCTGGGTGCCGTTCTTCATCGACCGGCTGCACGAGCATTACGAGAAGCGCGGTGACTGGATCGACGGTGGCTGGCAGCGGGATCCGCCGGAGTATGTCCAGGCCGGCAACATCTGGGTGACCTGTGAACCGGAGGAGCCGATTCTGCCGGGCGTCATCGATGTGCTCGGCGCCGACTTCATCATGTTCGCCAGCGATTATCCGCACTGGGACGGGGAGTGGCCGGAGAGCACCAAGCACCTACGCTCGCGTCCCGACATCAGCGACGACGCCCGCGCCAAAATCGCCGGACTGAACGCGCAACGCTTCTATGGTTTGAACTAGCGCGATCGCCAGTTCGGCGGTCGCTTCTCCGCAAAGGCGCGCGGCCCTTCCTTGGCGTCCTCGGTCGCGAAAACACGGTCGCTGTGCCGAGTTTCGTTGTCGTATGCCGAGTGCAGGTCAAGTGCCAGCCCTTCGACGGCCGACTGTTTCGTTGCCCAGACCGCAAGCGGCGCGTTGGCAGCGATGCGCTCGGCGTAGTCATAGGCGGTATTCATCAACCGGTCGGGCGTGACGACGCGATTGATCAGACCCATCGCCAGCGCACGCTCGGCGTCGAGCATGTCGGCGGTCAGCAGTAACTCCATCGCCAGCGCGTAGGGCAGCTGCCGCGGCAGCCGTACCGTGCTGCCGCCGCCCGCGAACAGACCCCGCTTGGGCTCCATGACCCCGAACCGCGCCTCTGGCACCGCTACGCGAATGTCGGTGCAGCTCAACATCTCGAAACCGCCCGCAACGCAAGTGCCGTTCACCGCGGCGATGATCGGCTTGTAGACCGGAAAGCGGTGCAAGACGGCGTGGATGGCATCGTTGGCATCCCAGCCATCGGGCCGCGGCAACTCACCGGTCAGCTCCGGGATGAACTTTTTGAGATCGGCTCCGGTGCAGAAGTCTCGGCCGACACCGGTGACGACGGCAACCCAGGCGTCGGCGTCGTCGCGAAACGCGGCCCAGGCGTGGGCAAGGTCGCGGAAATGCGCCATGTCCAGTGAGTTACGCGTCTCGGGACGGTTGATGGTGATCGTGACGATGTGGCCGTCGGGCACATAGTCGATGCTCACCAATCCATGGTGTCAGCTCACAACCCCCGACCGTCCAGCCATTCGTGAATTCGGTTGGCGACGGCTACCCACTCGGGTTCCAGCATCATGTCGTGGCCCATACCAGGGATGATCTCTGCTTCGGTGCGATAAGCGCGCGCCAATGCGCGTATGTCGTCGACGATGAAACAACCGTCATCTTCGGCGCCCACGACGAGCAACGGCGTGGTCACTCGCTTGGGCCTGGGCGGATTGAACAGCAACCCGTCGAATATGGCTCGTTGGCTTTCTTCCACCAGCCGTGACGCGTAACCCACCACGTGGGAGTCGGGAGTCTGCGCCGAGAACAGCAGTTCGCGGGCACGGTCAAAAGTGTTGACACACGGCGACGATTTTCCGGTGACCAGGGCTTGTGTTAAGAGCCAGGGATGCCGTCGCGCCAGCCGAAGCATCAGGCCATACGCACCCCGGGGGGACATGGCCGCGACCAGGACGCCGGCCGGCGCGGGGGATGACTCCAGATACTTCTGCACCACATAACCGCCCATCGAATGGCCGATGACCACCGGCGGGGTGGGCAAGTCGTCGGCGACCGAACGGACATCGTCGACATAGTCTGCGCACGAACAACTGCGAAGCGACTTGGCTATCGGGCTCTTTCCATGGCCGCGCAGGCTCACTGCGAGAGCCCGAAAGCCTTTGTCCGCGAAGAAGTCCAAGAAGTACTCGTCCCAGCACCACGCGCCATGCCAGGCGCCGTGCACGAACAGCAACGGTACCGGATGGGTCGGCGTGCAAACACCCTTATCGATCACCTCGAGTTTGTCTGCGCAGCGTAAGTTGGGCCGGTACAACGAGCCCGTCTCGAATCCATCGGGAATCATCGGTTCATGCCCTTTCGCGCGGTTGACGTGGCAACAGCTGTGCGCAGTGTCGGGCGCGGAGCGGACGGGCACCTAGAGTAGGCGACTACTTCATTTCTGGCGGACGCGCTCAGAAGGGCGTGTAGAGCCAGCAGCAGCCGGGTACTGCAGGAGGATCGCCGCTCAAGGGAGGTCCCGCCGTGTCCGTCTCCACGCCAGGCCGACCGCTGATCGATGCGCTCGAGCGCGCCAGCATCCTCGACGTTCCGGCACAGTGGATCGCCAAAAAGGCCCGCGGGTTGCTGAGCGCTGAACCGCTCAAAGACGCGATCAGCGGAACGTGGTTAGGTCACCCGGCGCACCCGCCGATGACCGACCTGGTGATCGGATCATTCCTGTCGGCATCCCTGCTGGATCTGTTCGCCCCACGTGCGGGCGCCCGAGCGGCGCAGCGGTTGATCATGATCGGCATTGCAGCTGCGGCACCCACCGCGGTCACCGGACTCAGCGACTGGGCCGACACCGAGCTGTCCGACGAGGGCGTCCGCCGCGTCGGGTTGATCCACGCCGAAGCGAACTCCGTCGCGCTGCTGCTCTACGGGGCGTCGTTGATCTCCCGCCGACGCGGAGCCCGAATTCGAGGCGCATTCCTGGCACTCGCCGGAGCGGGGGTGCTCGGCGGCAGCGGCTACCTGGGCGGGCACATGGCCTACGTACGCGGTGTCGGCGTCAACCAGACCGCCTTCGATCCCGGTCCTGAGGACTGGACCGCGGTCGATTCAGGCGTGGATCTGGCTGATGGGCAACCACATTCCACCGACGTCGACGACACGCCGGTGCTGCTGGTTCGTCGCGACGGGCGCGTCTATGCCATCCACGACCGGTGCAGCCATCGCGGCTGCCTGCTCAGCGAGGGCGACCTCGACGGCCACGTCATCACCTGTTCCTGCCACGGCTCACGGTTCGACATCCGCGACGGCACCTTGCTGCAGGGGCCGGCGATCGTCAGCCAGCCGGCACTGGATGTGCGCGAAAACGACGGACGGATCGAGCTCCGCAGAGTTTCGCGCGGGTAGCGGCCGACAGACCCGCCCTCGCCTACAGCACCGCTATTGTTATGCGCCTCTTACCGATACTCTCTTCGGTGCAGTCGAAGCGACGAAAATTGAACCAGCACAGAATTGAGGGGCCATGGGCGAATTCGACCCGAATGAAGGTGAAGCGCAAGTCATTGTCAGCCTCGCCGAGGCGGCCATGCACATGTACGGCGCCGCCATTGATTCGTTGCCGTTCCCCGAAGACAAGAAGTTTCAGAAACGCGCCGAAGTGGTTCTCTCCGGTCTGCGTAAACTCCGCGCAGCGCTGAGTAACGCGGCAACCCAGAGCCGGTCCACCTCCACCGTCATCGTGGCGCTCAGCGATGTCCGGCGACGCTATGACGACCTGATGGAGCGCGCTGCCGCCGCGCCCGGATCGACACTGGGCCAGCAGCTGTACACCGCGCGCATCCGCGCCAAGTTGTCGGCGGCAGATGCGGCCAACGGAGGGGGCGTTCGGCCCGAGTTGCCCGACGAGCTCGAGGCCGGCGCCATCCCGACCGAGGAAGAGGTGGTCAAAGTCCACCAGCTGATCGCCGCGCTTCGCGAGGTCACCGGCTCGGAGGACCTCGCTGGGCCGACGGGGCCGCATGTCAACGGCTGGGATGATGCGGCGGCCACCAACGGCGCAGAGCATGAGTCCGAGGCAGCAGCCGCGCCCTGACCAATCGATTGGTTGAACCCCGGGCTGAAGCTGCCCAAGGTGATTCCGATTCACTTCGACGACTACACGGTATTTGCTTCACCGCTCGCGGATTTCATCGACGAAATGAAGCAACGCGGACTGGCCGACCGCATCGTCGAGGTGGGCCGCGGCGAGTCCGTCACCGTCTGACGCCGGAGCATGGCCGCGGAGTTCAACATCGGAGTGATCACCAGCGACATCTACACCGATGAAGATGCGCGGTTCCTGCGAGCTGCCGGAGTGCTGCCCGCCGAGCGGATTCGCGCCGTCGAGACCAGAGCTGCCCGCATACCGCGATTCGCGACGACATCACGATGAACCTCATCGCAATCGAAGAACTGGAGAAGGACTATGCGCCCCTGGATCGTGTGTTGATCGAGAGCGGCGGCGACAATCTCACCGCTACTTTCTCGCCAGGACTCGTCGATGCGCTGTGCGCGTGGGTGCGCAGGATTCACGCGGCCCACAGACTAGCTAACGGCGCACTATGCCCGACGCCGGCCGGGCGAAGTCAGCGGATGGTCAGCCCGGTCAGCGCCCTGCCGATGACGAGCCGTTGAATCTCGCTGGTGCCTTCAAAGATAGTGAAAATCTTGGCATCTCGGTGCATGCGCTCGACCGGATAGTCCCGCGTATAACCGTTGCCGCCGAGAATCTGGATTGCCTCATCGGTGACATACACCGCGGTTTCACTGGCGAACAGTTTGGCCATCGAGCCTTCGGCCGAGGTGAACTGCTGATCGTTGCGTTGCATCCAGCCGGCCCGCCAGACCAGCAGCCGCGAGGCGTCGATGCGGCTCTTCATGTCCGCCAGCTTGAACGCGATGGCCTGGAATTCGGCGATCCTGCGCCCGAACTGCTCGCGCTGACACGAGTAATCCAGCGCGTATTCGTAGGCAGCGCGGGCAATGCCCAGCGCCATCGCACCGACCACGGGACGGGTACGTTCGAACGTCATCATCGCCGCCTGACTCGACGTCCGTTCGCCCGACCGGATTTTGGCGAGTCGACGCTCGAAACGCTCTCTGCCACCCAGAATCATTTCGCCGGGGAGGCGAACGTCGTCGAGCACCACCTCGGCGGTGTGCGATGCGCGAATACCGTGCTTTTTGAACTTCTGTCCCTGCGTCAGACCCTTGGTCCCAGGCGGCACAATGAAAGTCGCCTGCCCGCGAGTGCCCAGGTCCGGGTCGACCGACGCCACCACCACATGCACGTTGGCGATGCCGCCGTTGGTGGCCCACGTCTTGGTCCCGTTCAGCACCCATTCGTCGGTGGCCTCGTCGTACTTTGCCCGGGTGCGCACCGCCCCGACGTCCGAGCCGGCGCCGGGTTCAGATGAGCAGAAGGCTGCGAGTTTCGGGTCGTCCGGGGTACCGAACATTTGCGGCAGCCACTCGCCGAGTTGCTCGGGAGTGCCGTTGGCCGCCAATGCGGCCGCGGCAAGTCCAGTGGCCAGGATGGACAGCGCTATCCCCGCGTCGCCCCAAAACATTTCCTCGAACACCACCGGCAGGCCCAGCCCACTGGGTTCACCCGCCATCTGCGCGAATAGGTCGGGCGTGTACAGCCCGACCTTGGCGGCCTCCTGAATGATCGGCCAAGGCGTTTCTTCACGTTCGTCCCATTCGGCCGCCGCCGGCCGGATGACGGACTCGGAGAACTCGTGTACCCAGTCGCGGACGTGGGCGACTTCCTCGGGCAACTTCAATGAGAATGCGTCCATTACTGCTCCTGTCAGCCGTGCCTGCGTGGGGCGCCATGAGCACAGTAAACACTTGTATACTGATCTTCAAATCATGGATTGGCGGCGATGCGGGCGGCCACGTCGGCTGCGATGCTCAAGGTGGCGCGGTCGTCGGCGGCTGAGTAGCGGTCGGCGACCGGGTCGTACTTTGCGCCGGCGATCGAGCCGTGATCCGCGCCGAGCTCAACCAACTCCACCGGCCAGCCGTTCTGTTCGAGCGCCGACGCAAATTCTCGGCTCCATGCGACCGGAACAGCGTCGTCGGCAATGCCGTGGAGCAGCGTGAATGGCGTGCGATGCTCCGCATCGTGCAGCCCTGCAGTCGGAGGCTTCCCTGAGATCGGGTCCGGTGCCATGAATGCTCCGGCCAGACACACGGTATGAGCGAACCGGAGACCGTACTGGCTTGCCTGCGTGGTCAGCCCCGCCGCTGCCGCACCGCCCAACGACCAGCCGACGAGCATCAGCTTGTCGGGGTCGTCGGCGTGCTCCCGCGCGAAATCCAGCGATCGCAGCAGATCCTCGCGCCCACCGTCGTCAGCGTGGGAGTTCCAGTCGGGCGCGACCACGGCCAGCCCGTGGCCGGCCACCAGCTCGGCGAGCGGCCGCACGGCGGTGCGGGCGTCGCGCTGCTGACCGTGCCACAGCAGCACGGTTCGTGGTGCCGGCTCACCGACTAGGTCAACGAGCCGACCGGGAGCGTATTCAACGGTCTGCATACCGCAAGTGTGCCCGCGTGACGCGGGTTGTAACGCAGTAGGTTTTGCGGTGAACCTGCCGGGAAGGAGCCCGATGAGCGCGGCAAGCAGCGATGTCTGGGAGGTGATGTCGACCGCTCGGACAATCCGGCGGTTCACCCGTGAGCCGGTTGATGACGTCACGCTCGCTCGATGTCTGCAAGCTGCGACCTGGGCGCCGTCGGGTGCCAACGCGCAGGGCTGGCGGTTCGTTGTGTTGCGATCACCCGAACAACGGACTGTCGTTGCCAAAGCCGCCGCCCAGGCTCTGGCGGTCATCGAGCCGGTCTACGGCATGACCCGTCCGGCCGACGACGACCACAGCAGACGCGCCCGTACCCACCGCGCAACGTACGAATTGCACGATCGGGCAGCAGAATTCACGTCGGTCTTATTCGCACAGCAGCATTACCCGACGGCCTCGGAGCTCTTACTTGGCGGCTCGATCTTCCCGGCAATGCAGAACTTCCTGCTGGCTGCACGGTCCCAAGGTCTCGGTGCGTGTCTTACCAGTTGGGCTTCCTATGGCGGTGAGCAATTGCTGCGCGACGCGGTGGGGGTACCCGCGGATTGGATGCTGGCCGGACACGTGGTAGTCGGCTGGCCCAAGGGCCGGCATGGACCGGTGCGCCGCCGGCCACTCGTCGAAAAGGTGAATCTCGATCGCTGGGACCGCCCGGCGGACCAACTGCTCGGCGAAGCCGGCACCGGCTAGGTTGTGGACCCGGTGATCAGGGCGTGGGCGGTTGATCGTTGCGATGCTGGTCGACGATCCCGTTCAGGATGCCCAACTGCAGCTTGGCTTCCGCCATCGACTTGCCCGGATCGACGGTTGCCGAGTCGTTCTTCTGCCACGGCTGACAACCGTCGGTCTTGAAGGACTTGTCGGTCGGCTGGATCTCCACGACCTGCGGCTTCTTGGTCATCGCATTGTCGAGGATTTCTTTGCCTTCGATGCCGCCGACCCGCTTCCAGTAGCAAGTGGTCTTTGCGGTGGGACCGGCCGACGTATAAATTCCCGGGACGATGTCGGTTCCGACCGCATACGTGCCGTCGGCGTCGATGATCGTCTTGGGTTGTCCCGACGCCGCTTGCGGTGCGGGTGCGGTCCGCCCCGGGGCAGGTGCGGTCTGCCCGGGCCCCGGCGCCGGCCCTGGAGTATGCGGGGCCGGGGGATCGGCGCTCGCGACTCCGGAGAAAGCACCCAAGCCGGCACAAAGCACCGTCGCCGCGGCGATTGCTAGTGGCTTCGACCTCATGAGAAGCAGCATACGGGTAACTGGCGTGCCGGGTAGTTAGGCCGTCTTAGTCAGTAGCGGCATCAGCATCCGGCGGCGTGCCGAGATCGCGTCGGCGAAGTAGTGCAGCGCCTCAGGCAGGGAACCGACGACGGGAAACTCGTCCTCGTCACCCGTGACAGCCAGCAGACGGCTGACTGCGGGGCTGGCGACCAGCACCCACTCCACTCCCGCGGCGCGGCAGTCTTCGTCGATGCGGTACAGGACGCGGATACCCTGAGCAGCCAGGCAATCGACGCCGCTCATGTCCAGGACGATGGGCTGGTCCGGCAGCACGAAATGCCTGCTGTACTCGCTGACCCGGTCGATGTTCAGCGCATCGATTGCCCCACTGATCGTGACCACGGTCGCCAGGTGGCGCCACTGGGCCCGGACATGGGCACCGACGCAGTCGAAGGTGGCAGTCGCGCAGCGCGGACTGGCGAACGAAGCTGCGGTGTCGATCGACTCGGTCACATCGGCCTCATTTCTCGATCACGTTGCTGACATTGCGGATCAGGATTTACCTCAACCTGCTCACGACGGTAATTGGCTACTCTAAGGTCACCGGGAGCAGCGTTTAATACTTTGCTAAGAAACAACTTTGGAGCGTGCATGGATATCCAGCGGATCAGCGATGAACTCGAGATCGCCGCACTGCTCAGCCGATACGCACGCGCGGTCGACACCAGGGACTGGGACTTGTACCGATCGGTATTCACCGACGACGCGCGATCCCGATGAGCATGCACTGATGCAGCTCCCGGGAATGGCCGAGTTGAGCTACTGCGGCGGCTACTACTACCACGAGCTGGTGCTGAGCGTCATACCTTCCGCAACTCGAAAATGGGGATGACGCGCTCGGTCTTGGATTGGTAGTCGCCGAAGCCCGGTGCCGCCGTCACCACGTGCCGAAATGCTGCTTCGCGTTCGTCGCGCGCCATCTCGCGGGCCTCGACGTCGTAGGACTCGGTGCCGATCTCGACGTGCGCCCGCGGATGGGCGCGCAAGTTGTGCACCCACGCGGGGTCGACGTCGGCTCCGGCGTAGGAACCGACAACGCTCAGCGTGCCGTCGATGCGGAAGTACATCACCGGATTGATCCGGGTCTTGCCCGACTTTGCGCCCGTCGTGTGCAGCAGGAGCAACGTCGCGGCCTCGAACGGTCCACCGACCTTGCCGCCGTTGGCGCGAAACTCGTCGATGATCGCAGGGTTCATCGAAACATCGGGACGGTCAGCCATGAATACCGCACTCCTCCAGTCGCTTTCGGGTAATGCAACGCACGGCACCCCGCAGTCGTGTTGGGCTGCGGGGTGCCGATGCGCCGTTGTGAATGTTGATCAAACGAGGTCGAACCGATCCTGGTTCATCACCTTGACCCACGCCGCGACGAAGTCCTCCACAAACTTCCCTTGGGTGTCGTCCTGGGCGTAGAACTCGGCCAGCCCGCGCAGCGTCGAATTGGAGCCGAACACCAGATCGTTGGCGGTGGCCGTCCACTTGAGCTGCCCCGTCGAGCGGTCGACGACCTCGTACACGTTCTCCGCCGACTCCGACGCCTTCCACTCATTACCCATGTCCACCAAGTTGACGAAGAAGTCGTTGGTCAACGTGCCGGGCCTGTCGGTGAACACCCCGTGCTTGCTACCGCCATGGTTGGCGCTGAGCGCACGCAGGCCACCGACGAGCACCGCCATCTCCGGAGCCGTCACACCCAGCAGGTAGGCCCGCTCGACCAGCAGCTGCTCCAACGGTGCCTTCTCGCCGGGACGAACGTAGTTGCGGAACCCGTCGGCGCGCGGCTCGAGCACCGCGAAGGACTCCACGTCGGTGCTCTCCTGCGACGCGTCCGTCCGCCCCGGCGCGAAATGCACCGAGATCTCATAGCTGGCGTCCTTGGACGCCTTCTCCACCGCCGCAGAACCCGCCAGCACGATCAGGTCAGCAAGCGAGATCTTCTTGCCACCGGACGCCGAGCCGTTGAAGTCCTGCTGGATCTGCTCGAGAACCGGCAGCACCTTTCCCAACTCCGCGGGCTCGTTGACCTCCCAGTTCTTCTGCGGTTCCAGGCGCAGCCGTGCTCCGTTAGCGCCACCTCGCTTGTCGGTTCTGCGGAAACTACTCGCCGCTGACCAGGCCGTCTTGACCAGCTGCGGAACCGATAGGCCGGAATCGAGCACCTTTTTCTTCAACGTCGCGACGTCCTTGTCGTCGACCAGCTTGTGGTCCACGGCCGGAACCGGGTCCTGCCACAGTTGCGGCTCGCCGACCCACGGACCCAGGTAGCGGCTGATCGGTCCCATGTCGCGGTGCAGCAGCTTGTACCACGCCTTCGCGAAGGCGTCAGCCAGCTCCTCGGGGTGGTCGAGCCAGCGCCGGGTGATGTCGGCGTAGATCGGCGACTCCCGCATCGAGAGGTCCGTGACCAGCATCGTCGGGGCGCGACCCTTACCGCCGAACGGATCGGGAATCGTGCCCGCGCCGGCGCCGTCCTTGGCGGTGAACTGCCAGGCTCCGGCGGGGCTCTTGGTCAGCTCCCATTCGTAGCCGTACAGGGTCTCCAGGTAGCTGTTGTCCCACTTGGTCGGGGTTGGCGTCCAGACGACCTCCAGGCCGCTGGTGATGGCGTCCTTGCCGGTACCGCTGGCATAAGAGCTCTTCCAGCCCAGCCCCTGCTGTTCGAGCGGGGCGCCCTCCGGTTCGGGACCGACCAGGTCGGCGTCGCCGGCGCCGTGGGTCTTGCCGAAGGTGTGGCCGCCGACGATGAGGGCGGCCGTTTCCTCGTCGTTCATCGCCATCCTGCCGAACGTCTCGCGGATGTCGATCGCCGCGGCGATCGGATCGGGCTTGCCCTCGGGGCCTTCTGGGTTGACGTAGATCAGGCCCATGGTCGTCGCGCCGTAGGGCTGCGCGAGGTCACGCTTACCGGAGTAGCGCTTGTCGGTGCCCAACCATTCGTCCTCTTCACCCCAGAGGATCTCCTCGGGCTCCCAGACATCTTCGCGACCGAAGCCGAAGCCGAAGGTCTTGAACCCCATCGACTCCATGGCCACGTTGCCGGCCAAGACGATCAGGTCCGCCCAGGAGATCTTGTTGCCGTACTTCTTCTTGATCGGCCAGAGCAGCCGGCGGGCCTTGTCCAGGCTCGCGTTGTCGGGCCAGCTGTTGAGCGGGGCGAAGCGTTGCATACCCTGGCCGCCGCCGCCGCGGCCGTCGTGTGTGCGGTAGGTGCCCGCGGAATGCCAGCTCATCCGGATGAACAGGCCGCCGTAGTGGCCGTAGTCGGCCGGCCACCAGTCCTGCGACGTGGTCATCATCGAGATCATGTCGGCCTTGAGCGCGTCGACGTCGAGCTTGGCGAATTCCGCGGCGTAGTCGAAGTCCTCGCCGAGCGGGTTGGCCTGGGCCGAGTGCGGATGCAGCCTCGAGACGTCGACCTGGTCTGGCCACCAATCCCGGTTGGTGAGAGGAGCATGCGTCTTTGGTTTCGGCGACGGAATTGCCGGGTTTTCGCTCTCGCTGGCGCTAGCCGTCTTGGTGTCGGCGTGCGGCGGGCGGCTTTGAGATGTATCGGATGACACAATATTCCTTCCAGGTAGTGAATCGGGCTGCGATCACGGCTGTGATCCTTCAATCTGCAGTCGAGCAGTCGGGGCATTGCCCCCAATAGATGACCTCGGCTTCGTCGAGGGTGAAGCCACTGTCGTCAGATGGCGTGAGACAGGGCGCCTCACCGACCGCGCAGTCGACGTCCGCGATGGCCCCACACGATCGGCAGACCACGTGATGGTGGTTGTCAGCGACCCGAGACTCGTAGCGGGCGACGAAGCCGGACGGCTGAATGCGCCGCACCAGACCGACGGCGGTCAGCGCGTGCAAAACGTCGTACACGGCTTGCCGGGACACGGTGGGCAGGCCGGACCGCACGGCCGAGAAAATCGTGTCGGTGTCGGCGTGCGGGTGGGCGTGCACCGCCTCCAATACCGCGACGCGAGGACGTGTCACGCGTAGATCGGCCATCCGAAGTTGCTCCGCGAACTCTGCCGTCGAGGACACGCAAGCACTATGACCCCTTTTTCTGGAATGAGTCAATAGTTTGGTTGGCCGTGTCGCGCGGTAGTTTTCCGCAGCCACACCGCCTTGCCGACAGGCCTTTGGGGGGCTTGCACTGGTACCCTCCGAACGCTGCCGCGTGGAGGCGGCCCGCACGGCCAATCGACGCAGTGGCGCGACCGAAACAGCAGTGGCTTCCCGGAAAGAGTGTTGTGCGCAGCGGAGACATCAAGGCCCTCACCGGTCTTCGCATCGTCGCCGCCGTTTGGGTAGTGCTGTTCCATTTCCGGCCCCTGTTGCGAGATGCGGCGCCGGGCTTCAGCGACGCAATGGCTCCGGTCCTCAACTGCGGCGCCCAGGGCGTCGACCTGTTCTTCATCCTCAGCGGCTTCGTGCTGACCTGGAACTACCTCGATCGGATGGGCTGGTCATGGTCCACCCGCGCCACCCTCAATTTCCTCTGGCTGCGACTGGCCCGGGTGTGGCCGGTCTACCTGGTCACCTTGCATCTGGCCGCAGCGTGGCTGATCTTCACGCTGCACGTCGGCCATGTGCCGTCGGAGGCGGTGAATCAGCTCACCGCGGTCAGCTATGTGCGCCAAGTCCTGCTGGTGCAGCTGTGGTTTCAGCCATATTTCGACGGATCGAGCTGGGATGGCCCGGCGTGGTCGATCAGCGCTGAGTGGCTGGCGTACCTGATGTTCGGTGCGCTGATACTGGTGATCTTCCGGATGGCGCATGCGACGAGAGCACGGAACCTGATCTGGCTGGCGTTCGGCGCATCGCTGCCGCCGGTGCTGCTGTTGTTGGCCAGCGGCCAGTTCTATACGCCGTGGAGCTGGCTGCCCCGCATTGTCATGCAATTCACGGCGGGCGCACTGGTTGCCGCCGCTGTGATCAGGTTGCGCCCGAGCGATCGTGCGCGCCGCGGCGCCGGCTACCTTTCCGGCTTGCTGATCGCGGCCGTCGTCGGGCTGTTGTACCTGCTCGACACCTACCCGGTGCCCGGGGTCATCGACAGCGGCGGGTTGGTCGACATTTTGTTCGTGCCGCTGGTGATGACACTGGCGATGGGCGCCGGCAGTCTGCCGAAGCTGCTGTCGATCCGGGCGATGGTTTATGGCGGCCAGATCTCGTTCTGCCTGTACATGGTGCACGAACTGGTGCACACCGCCTGGATATGGGCCACTCAGCAGTTTGAGCTCACCTTGCACGGCTATGCAGGAAAACTGACCGTCCTCGGCCTGCTCACGCTGGCCACGGGTATCGCCGCGGTGCTGTTCCACGTCGTGGAGGAGCCGGCTCGGCGGTGGATGCGCAGGATGATCGACGTGGGCGAGCCGAGCGCCGGAACGCGAGTCGACCTACGGGCCGACCCGGCGAAGGTGCGGCTTCAACCAGTCGGCGGCCCGCTGCACGAGCACCTCGAAGAGCACAGCGCTCCGCTTTCGGTACGCGCGGGCTAGGAGTCATTGCTGCTGGATGCCGAACGGATTCGCGGCCACTCGGACCGCAAATCTTTGCGTTTGCTCGTACGATGCCGCTAACACGGCGTTTGTGAACAGTGGAGGTAGCAGTGGGTCGTCTGACCTCGTTGGTCGTCGCACTCGCATTCGCGTTCGGCATTCTCAGTGCACAGGGCGCGCCGCCGCGCTACCAGACACGCAGTATCGGTTCGCCGGTGAACCACGTCGCGGTGATCGGCGATTCCTACACCAACGGAACCGACGAGGGCGGCCTTGGCTCCAAGGCATGGACCGCTCGCACCTGGCTGACACTTGGTCGCCAGGGTATGCAGGTCGCTCCCGACGTGGCATCCGAAGGCCGAGCGGGATATGGCGTGCCCGGCGACCATGGCAGCCTTTTTCGGGATCTCACTGCCCGGGCCGTCCACCCCAACGATGTGCTGGTGGTGTTCTTCGGGTCCCGCAATGACCAGGGTGTCAACCCTGAGTTGTTGGCCCAATTGACCCGTGACGCTTTCGATATGGCCCGCCATATCGCACCGTCCGCAAAACTTTTGGTGATCGGGCCGCCGTGGCCGACGACCGACCCGCCCGACGGGGTACTGGAAGTGCGTGACGTGGTCGCCGGCCAGGCGCGAGCCGTCGGGGCGACATTCGTGGACCCGATCAACGACCGCTGGTTCGTTGACAGACCCGATCTGATCGGCGCCGACGGTGTACATCCCACCGACGGCGGGCACGCCTACATGGCGGACAAGATTGCACCGTTGATCCGCGCCCAGTTGCCCAAGCGGAATTGACCTGCGATCAACCGCGGGATGCGGTGCGAAATCTGTCCCGGTAAGCCTTCGGTGACACACCCAGGCGGGTGACGAATGCTCGCCTGAGCGTTTCGGTGCTGCCAAAGCCCGCCACGTGCGCGGCGTCGGTGATACTGCGGCCCGCATCGAGTGCGCCGCGGGCGGCGTCGATTCGAACCATTTCGACGTAGCGGGCCGGCGTCGTGCCGAGTTCGGACTGAAACAGTCTGGTCAGCTGCCGGGTGCTCAAGGATGCCCGTGCCGCAAGGACTTTCATGCTGTGGTCGGCGGCCGGATCGGCTGCGATCGCATCGGTGACCGGGCGCAGCGCCGACTGCGGCGGTGGGTCCGCTTCGACCAGCACCGAGAATTGTGATTGGCCGCCCGCCCGTTTGAGGTAGACGACCAACCACCGAGCCACGTCGCGGACCAGCTCGGTGCCGTAATCCAATTCGACCAGCGCCAGCGCAAGGTCGATGCCCGAGGAGATCCCGGCCGACGTGAAGACGTCACCGTCGCGGACGAAAATCGCGTCTGGCTCAACGGTGACATCAGGAAAGGCCCGGGCGAGCAGCCGGGTGTCGCGCCAGTGCGTGGTGGCGCGCCGGCCGCTGAGCAGACCGGCCTGGGCCAAGATGAAAGACCCGGTGCAAATGGACGCCAGCCGCCGCGTTCGGCTCGACATTGCTCTGACGGCGTCGACGAGCGCCGGATCGACGGCCCGCCTGGCCAGGTTGTCACTGCCGGCGACCATCACGGTGTCGGCCGAATCGATGGACGAAACGCTGTCTGTGACGCCCAACCGGGTCCCGATTGAGGTCGTCACGTCGCGCCCATCCACCGATGCGATCTTGAGCCGGTAGTTGCCGCCGAACCGGTTGGCTTCGGCAAAGACCTCCGCCGCGCCCGCGACATCCAACAGCGTCACCTCGTCGAAGACGACGATCGCCACCACCCGTGAACCCGCACCGCCTTCCGTCACAGGCACCATTGTGTCGCTTTTTGTGGGAAGCGCGGCTCGATGGCCACGGTCGGAAAAGCCTGCACGCAGGCAAGCTGGCTGCATTCCAACCAAGGAGGCTCATCGTGGACACCCAGTCGATTGAAAAAATTGCCGGCATCGCGATCCCCGATACCGCGCTGGTACGCGACGCCACAGACTTCATTCGCGATGCCGAAGACGACTTGCTGTTCGACCATTCCCGGCGGGTCTTCCTCTTCGGCGCGCTACAAGGCCGCCGCCGGGGGATACAGCCCGATCTGGAATTGCTGTATGTCGCCGCGATGTTTCACGACCTCGGCCTCACCGAGCGCTACCGTTCATCCACTCTGCGTTTCGAGGTAGACGGCGCGAATGCGGCACGCGACTTTTTACTGCAGCGAGGCGTCGACGAAGCCGACGCTCGCACCGTGTGGCTGGGTATCGCTTTACACACCACGCCCGGTGTGACCGAATTCCTGGAACCCGAAATCGCGTTGGTCACAGCCGGCGTCGAGACCGACGTGGTCGGCATCGGTCGGGATGATCTCTCGCCCGAAGCGCTGGCGGCCGTTACCGCCGCACACCCGCGGCCCGATTTCAAACGCCGCATCCTGGCCGCCTTTACCGACGGCATGAAGGGCCGCCCTCGCACTACCTTCGGCACCATGAACGCCGACGTCCTCGCACACTACGACGAGTCGTTCGTCCGCGACGATCTGGTCGAGATGATCCTCAACAACACCTGGCCCGAATAACTCAACGAAAGGGAAATCCGCGATGACAACTTCGCTGTCGGTCAACCGTCGAAATGTCCACGAGGTGCGGGCATTCCAAGCTCCGGCCAGCTTGCTGGAAGATCTGCAGAAGGTACTCGTCGACTTGATCGAGTTGCACCTGCAAGGGAAGCAAGCGCACTGGAACCTCGTCGGGACGAACTTCCGAGACCTGCATCTGCACCTTGACACCATCGTCGAGACCGCCCGTGAGGCCAGCGACACGATTGCCGAGCGCATGCGCGCGCCCTCGACGCCGTCCCCGACGGCCGCTCCGACACGGTCGTGACGACAACGACCGTTCCCTCCGCGGCACCCGGCCTACTCGGCAGCGCGGAAGCGGTCGAGATGATCACCGGTCGGATCTACGCCGTCGTCGACACCCTGCGCAGCGTGCATGACGGCGTGGACGCCGCGGATCCCTCGACCGCCGACTTGCTGCACGCGGTCATCGATGCGCTGGAAAAGCAAGCTTGGATGCTGAAGTCGGAAATCAACACCCCCTGAGCTAAGAGAAGGTAGCAGTGAGTGGTCTGCGGATCCTTTTGTGCCACATACGTATCAGAGTGCCCGGAGGCGTTCGGCAGCCGTTGCTGACCCAAGGCCGGACATGCTGCGATATCTGGTCAAGCCACCCAGGTTTTGCGACAATGCATCCTGGGTACAAACACGCGAGCTTTTGAAGTGACAGTGCGCAGCTGATACGAAAGTGAGGGTCTGATGAAATCCCAACCTAGAATCGCGATCGCACTCGTCGGCGGTGCGGCCATGCTTTCGTTCGCGGTCGGATGTGGCGGGGGCGAAAAAGGCGGGCCGACGACGACCACCACGACCACCACGACGACTACAACCAGCGTGGCCCCGGCTCCGGCGCCGGCTCCCGGCGAACCGGGCGGCGGTGGCGGCCCCGGCGGTGGCGGTGGCGGTGTCCCCGGCGGACCAAGCGGCGGCGGCGGCCCCGGTGGCGGCGGCGGCCAAATTCCCGGCGGACCAAGCGGCGGCGGCGGCCCCGGTGGCGGCGGCGGCCAGATTCCTGGCGTCGGCGGCGGCGGTGGGGGACCGGGCGGCGGCGGTGGCTGCGTCGGCAACGTTTGCGGCGGATGGCCGTGATCGCGCGCCGCAAGTGAATTGAGCTACCGGCGAAACGTCCCCTTGCATAGGGCGCTCGGTCTAAGGTTCCGGGCAAATCCACTGCAAGGGGACCCGTCATGGCCAAGCTGAGATTCGGATATTTCATCGCACCGTTTCACCGCGCCGGCACCAACCCGACCCTGGCATTGCAGCGCGACTTGGAGTTCGTCGAACATCTCGACGCGCTTGGCTTTGACGAAGTATGGCTCGGCGAGCACCACTCGGCGGGCAGCGAGATCATCAGCTCGCCGGAAATCTTCATCGCCGCCGCCGCGCAACGGGCGAAACGGATCCGGTTCGGCACCGGCGTCATCTCGCTGGCGTATCACAATCCGCTGTGGGTCGCCGACCGGCTGATGCTGCTCGATCACCTCACGCACGGCCGGGTGATCGGGGGGATGGGGCCGGGCTCGCTGCCCACCGATTCAGCGATGATCGGACTCAGCCCGACCGACACCCGCGAGCTGCTGGAAACCAACCTCGACATCGTCGTACGCCTGCTGGCGGGGGAGACAGTGACGGCAAAAACCGCGACCCACGAGCTGTTCGACGCCCGGTTGCAACTGGCGCCGTACTCCGATGGCGGGATCCCACTGGCCGTCGCTGCGGTCGCCTCACCGACCGGCGCGCGGCTGGCCGGCAAGCACGGCATCGGGCTGCTGTCGATCGGTGCGACGCTGACGATTGAAGGCTTCGACGCGCTCGCCTATCACTGGGGCATCGTCGAAGAGCGTGCTGCGGCCTTCGGCACCCGCGTTGACCGCACTAACTGGAGTCTCGTTGGGCCGATGCATATCGCCGAGACCGATGAGCAGGCGCGCGCCGACGTGAAATTCGGTATCGAGCCGTGGTTCCACTATTTCCAGAAGGTGGCGGCCTTCCCGCAGATGACCATGCCGGGGGATCGGCTCGACGAGATGATCGACATGATCAACGACAACGGAGCCGGCGTGATCGGCACGCCCGAGCGGGCGCGCGCGCAGGTCCAGCGGCTGTGGGATCAGTCCGGCGGCTTCGGCTGCATGCTGCAGATGGGCCACGAGTGGGCGAACCCGGCGGCGACCAAGCGGTCGGCCGAACTGTTCGCCGCCGAGGTGATACCCCACTTCCAAGGCCAGGCGCAACCAACACTCGATGCCGCTGCGCGGGCCACCGAAGTACGAGATGACCTCGCGCAGACCCAACTTCAGGCCATCGACCACATGACCAAGAAATATCAGGGCGAAATCGGTTCCGGCTAACCGACTTTGACCTCGCTAGTCTTCTTTGGCGATGAGCCGGCGCAGCGCCTCGTGATCGGACGCAAGGAGCTCCTCGATGCGCGGACGGTTCACCTCGGCGACAATGATCTCACCGACTTCTTGATGGACGTCGCTGAAGATGCCGTGCGACTTCATCTTCTCGGTCTGATACAGGTTGTCCTCAGTGGGGCTGACGTAGTGCACCCAGTCGGCCTTGAAGCGGTGCACCAACCAGAGATGGATCAGCGTCATCAGACGCTTCTGCCGCAACTTCTCTTCGAAGGTGTTCTGGTCGCGGACCGTGAGGATGGTGGTTTCGTGCCGGTCTTGGAACTGGCCGAAGATGACGTTGGCGAGCTTGTCCTCGGCGTCGCCGCCATCGCGGTAGATGATGAGCTCGAGCAATTCCGAGCCGGCGCGTTGCGGACGTAGCTGCACCCGCAGCTTCTCGTCGAGTTGATAATACTCGCTCCACATCGTCAGCCACTCCTCGAGCAGCTTGCGCGGCACTTCGGTCTGCACGAGGTGCTGGTGCTGAGTGGAGCCCTTGCCCATCGCCTTGGTGGTGGCCGTGCGCCCGGAGGACGCCAGCAGCGCGGCGTCGCTGCGCGGCCCGCCGACCAGGGTTTGCGGCGTGCGGTAGGGCGACTCGACCAGCCGCAGCTGCCGCTGCAGGCGGGCCAGCGCCAACATGCCGTCCTGTTGCAGCGCGGTGGCGAACTCTTCGGCGGCCAGGCCGTCGATCTGGTGGCCGCCGTAGGTAATGAAGTTGAAGACAAAGCCCATCTTGCCGAGTTCCTTGGGAAAGGCCTGCATCTCCTCGTCGGTCATGCCGGTGGTGTCCCAGTTGAACGAGGGGGAGAGGTTGTAGGCCAACATCTGGTCGGGGAACTCGGCATGGATCGCCTCGGCGAACTGGCGCGCGTCGGCGAGATCGGCCGTCTTGGTCTCCATCCAGAGCAGATCGGCGAAAGGCGCCGCCGCCAGCGATTTGCCGATCGCGTACGGGATGCCGCCGCGCACCTGGTAGTAGCCTTCGGGCGTCTTCGCCAGCTCGCAGTCCCATTTGGCGTCGGCGCCCAACTCCTTGGCCTTGGCGCGGGCGGTATACAGCGACGCACGCTCGGCGAACTGGCGCCACTCCGCGGCGCTCATGTCGCGCGCTTCGTCCTCGCTCTCGGCGAATTCGAGCACCTCCGCCACCGCCTCGCCGTAGGTCATCAGCCCGGCGGCGTCTTCCCAGGCATCGACGAACCGCGCCTCGACTTTGTCGTAGAGCGCGTCGATCGATTGGTCCCCGTCGTCCCGCCAGGATGCGGCCGCCTCGCCGATCAGGTCGAAGATGCCGTAGCGCTCCAGCCAGGTGTCCGCGGCGGCGTACTCGCCGTCGGGCAGCGAGTAGAGCAGGTGACCGTTGATCGCCGTGACACCCAACTCGTAGAAGCGCCGCATCATCGCCAGGAAGCAGGATTTATACGAGGGAATCTTCAAGTTGGTGGCGCCGAGAAGGAACGGCTGGTCGCGCTCGTCGGCGCGGCTGTCGATCAGGTTGCCGGCTTCGGCATCCGTGCGCGCGACGATGATCCCGGGCACACCCATCACGTCCAGCTGGAACCGGGCGCCGTTCAGGCGCTTGATTTGTTCATCCGAAGGAACCAAAACCTTACCGCCCTGATGGCCGCACTTCTTGGTGCCGGGTCGCTGGTCCTCGATGTGGTATCCGGGCACGCCGGCCTCGACGAAGCGACGAATCAGATTGCGCACGTGCGGATCACCGCCATGGCCGGTATCGGCATCGGCGATGATGAACGGCCGGAAGTCGACAGCCGGGGTGGACGCGCGTTCCGCTTCGCTCATGCGTTGCCGCAGGTACTCCTGATTGCGGTCGGCGGTGAGCAGGGCACGCACCAGCCCGGCGGCCTCCTCCGGCACCTGGCTCAGTGGGTAACTGGCCAGATCGGGCCCCGGATCCTCCGTCGTGGAGCCCTTCGCCGAGGTCGCCCACCCGCCGAGGTAGATCCCTTCGATGCCCATCCGCTTCATCGTCACCGCTTGCCCCGGCGAGTAGGGGCCGAAGGTGGTGATGCTCTTACGCTCGGCGAACAGCTCGCGCAGACGCTGGTAAAACGCCGTCGCCGCCTCTCGTGCCACGATGTAGTCGGCGGGGATCGTGCCGCGCTGCTCTACGATCTGGCGGGCCGTGTAGAGCCGAATGATCCCCTCGAAGCGCGGACTGTCGAAGTATCGCTGCGTAGCAGCGATATCCTGCTCGAACGGCGTGCGGGTCTCGGTGTCCGGCTCGATTGTGGTAGCCATGGTTTTACGCTCCTGTCCAGCGCGATTCCCCCCGACGATTGAAGTCTATCCCGGGTGGATTGTGGCGCGATTGTTTCGGTGATAGACGCGGAAGCTGCGGGATCGACCACACTCGACCCTGGTGCGCAAAATCCTTGGCAGACAACCGGATACACCCCTTAAGGCCCCTCGGTGAACGCAGGGCGCCGCGGTTCTGGCGTGCGCTGCGGCCCGCCGATTCGCGGGAGTCGGTCCATGTCGCTCATTCCTGCTCGCAATACCCCGCTGACACTGCAGCAAAACAACGAAATTCTGGCTTGTTGATCGCGGTTCGGGTGCCGAGGCGGCCGCCGCCTTCGGTAGGTTCACACCGTGCCCGACCTCGCCAACCGCCAGATCCTGCTGCGTCGCCGCCCGAGCGGGCTGGTGCAGCCCGGTGACACAGAATTGGTCACCACGCCGGCGCCCGAGCCCGCAGAGGGTGAGGCGTTGGTCCGCAATACCTACGTTGGAATCGATGCGGCCGTACGGACCTGGCTGAACGACCAGCCGGGCTACCTGCCGCCGGTGCAGTTGGGCGAGGTCATCCGGGCAGCCGGGATCGGCGAGGTGGTGGCAACCCGCTGCGACGCTTACGCGGTCGGCGATGTGGTCACGACGCTGTCGGGCTTCCAGGAATATGTCATCGTCCGAGACGATGTGTTCACCACACCGGTTCCCGGGCCGACGGTCGACCAGTTGGCGGTGATGTCGGTCTACGGCCCGACAGGCGCCACCGCTTACTTCGGGATGACCGACATCGGCCAGCCCCAGCCGGGTGAGACGGTGGTGGTCTCGGCGGCGGCAGGTGCCACCGGCTCGGTGGCCGGTCAGATTGCCAAAATCGCCGGTGCCCGCGTGGTGGGTATCGCGGGCGGTTCGGTGAAGTGCCGTGCGGTGGTCGAGGATTTCGGGTTCGACGCGTGCATCGACTATAAGGACGGTGAATTACCGGCCGCTCTCAAACAGCACTGTCCGCAAGGGGTGAACGTCTACTTCGACAACGTCGGCGGTTGGATCCTCGACGCAGTGCTGGGCCGCCTGGCGCCCAAGGCGCGGGTCGTGCTGTGCGGCGTCATCTCCAGCTACCTGACGGGCGAGCATCCCGGGCCGGCCAACTACGTGAACCTGCTGGCCAAAACCGCCCGCATGCAAGGGTTCAACGCCCTCGACATGTGGGGCCGCTTCGACGACGCCTTCGCTGACCTTCGCCGCTGGGAGCAGGAGGGCCGACTCGCGCACCGCGAGACAGTGTGCCAAGGCATCGAGTCGTGCGTCGACGCGCTCAACGGGCTGTTCACCGGCGCCAACATCGGCAAGATGCTGGTCAAGATCAGCGAACCTGAGCGGGCTTAAACCTAGCCGTCGATCTCGCCGGAGATTCTGCGCTCGATCGTTTTCTGCGCCGCGGCCGGTAACACGATCAGGCCGTCGAGCTCTTTGCGGGCGACGTCATAGGCTTGTTGCCGCTCCTGTGCAGTGGCGGCAGAGTCCGAAGCCACCCGAAACAGGCTCTGCGCGCGGGTAATCCGCTGCTGTGCAGCTTGGGAGAAGTCGTTGCGTCGCCGGCGGACGGCCTCGGACTCGGCCACGTCGAACGCGGTTACGTACTCTTGGACGGCGGCGAGGTACTGCGTTGCAGCTTCTCGGTCTTCGAGGAGGTCCTCGGCCTTCAGCGGCCGCAGGAAGTCCGCTTTCAACTTGGCTTTGTGGAAGCTCGCCGTGAGTGGATGGCGCATGTCGGTCATGAGCGGGAAGTCCAGCAGCTTGGTCAAGTTGAGTTCGTAATCCAGCCAGCGCTCATCGGTTCGGCTGTGCTCTTCGACGACGCGTTTGATCGACGTCCACTGGGCGGCTTGGCTGCCGGCCTTATTACCCGGAGGCTCGACGGCGGCGCCGCTTTCGGGTGATCCGGTTCGGGCGCGCCTCTGGTTGGCTGAGAACGCTTTGACTGCAGCGATGACCACGCCGGCCAGCGGCAATATCACGATGAGAAGCTCTGCCAGGCGGAACAGCAAGCCCATACCGCGATGATGCCACCACGGCCCGTGCTAGGACCGGGTCACATTCAAAGCCATACGTACAGGCGGGGATTGGCAGAGCCACGACGTTGCGCGTCTCGTACGAACGAAACCGGCGAGTCGAGTCCGGCCAGTTTGACGCTGATCGCCTCTGAAGTTGCCGAGATGGCCACTATCGTCCCGATGTCGTACTTGTGCTCATCGTCCCACCTGATCGCGGTGTGACAGCCGAGGTGATGCGCGGATAAGTCCTCTGGCGCGACCTCGACAGGACGCGACGACGGCGATGGCGGCTCAACGTTGCGTTGCTCGGCCGGCGGTGACTGCTCGGAGGCCTCGGACTCAGAGGCCTCCGACCAGGCGCGGTCATCGCCGAAATATTCCACATCGTCGCCGCTGCGCTCAATCCGATTCAGTGCGGACATCGTTCGCTGCGGGCCGGCGGCGTCGTCGACCCAGAGTTTCCAACCGGGCGGGGGAGACGGCCAGGATGGGTCCGGCGACCAGTCACGTGCCGGTACCCAACCCTCAGGCGGCTTGGGCCAGTTCGGCGGAGGGTTGTAGCGCATAAACAGTCACCGCCCCACAGTTGGTTCGTCTCCGACCAACCATATCCGGCGCACCCGAAGAGGGCGCTCAAGCCTGGCCATACACTGACCCCTCGTGGGCATTCTGTATGGCTTTGCGCCGTGGATCGTCTATTGGGTGCTTGTCGGCAACGTCCCTTTCGGTACGTCCGTACTGGTTGCGCTGGCCATTGCGCTCGTCGCTGTCCTGGCCGGGTGGGGACGACGCATGCCGGTGCGCACGTTCGAAATCGGCACTGTCGCCATATTTCTGGTGTTAGCGGTTGTGACGTTCACATCCAGTCAGCCGTTCCTGGAGCGATGGATTCAGCCGCTGAGCAGCGCCGGGATCTTCGTGGTGGCCCTTGCCGGGGCGCTGGTCGGCAAGCCTTTCGTCCGCGAGTTGGCCGAAATTGACCAACCCGCCGACGCAGTCAAAAGCGAACCGTTCGGTCGGGTCACAACGCTGCTGACGCGGATTTGGATCGCGGTTTTCGCCGCCATGACGGTGTCGTCATTGATCCCGCCGATCGTGGACGGCGACGCCACGATTCTCGACGCGAAGACGCCTGGAGCGTTCACCTGCTACTGGGTGATCCCATTCACGCTGTTCGCGCTGGCGGCGCTGACGTCGAGAATCTTGACCGACCGGCTGAGCACCCAAGTCGACAACGCGCCCCGTAAAACCACCTTCGTCGCCTACGACGAAGCCACCATCGACGAGCTGTACTACCTGGCTCAACAGCACGCCAACCGCGAAGTCGGTTCCGGCAAGGAGGCCTACGACGTCAAAGTCGGCGGACTGGGAACACCGCTGGTGGGAGACGACTCTCGAAAATCGTGGCCAGCCACATACAAGGTTCGCGAGGGGCGGCATTAGACAGAAGCACGCCAAAGTGGCGGATGAGTCGACCGACCCGACAGATTTCCCGACTTGTGCTCCCTGAACGAGCCCGTGGAAGACCAACCCGGTTAGAGTCATCCCTCATGACGGTCTCGTCAAACCTCTGGGGTGACGAATGGGATAGTCCGCCGCAGCGCCACGTCGCACGACACCGAATGCTCAGCCGCAGACAAGCGCGACGGATGAGCCGGAGCTTCGCCGGTGTGGGAGTTGGAATCCCAGCGACGCGTCTGCTGGAAATCGCGGGCGGTGCGCCGTTGGTCTCTGACGAGTACGTCGATGTGAATTTCGCGCTGGCCGCAATGGAGATAGAGCGCCAGCAGCGCCACGCAAAGGTCACGCGCGGCCGGCGCAGCGCGGTTCAGTGGCTCATCGTCGCCGGCTTGGTTCTCGCCTCGATGAACCTGCTCATGTGCATGGCTTACGTCTTCATCAGTCTGGTCCTCCACGAGTCGGCGTTGTGAAGCGCCACATGGCCCTCGCAGCTAGCAGGAGCTGACGGCTCGGGCTCCTAGACTGCGGGTCATGGGGCTGCTACAGATCGAGGACTGCCTGGACGCCCAGGGCGGCATTGTGTTGCCGCCAGACGTCACGCTGATCTCTCTGATCGACCGCAACATCGCCCACGTCGGCGACTCGGTGGCATATCGCTACCTGGACTACACCGGCGCCGTCGACGGGCATGCCGTCGAACTGACCTGGGCCCAATTCGGCGTCCGACTGCAAGCGATCAGTGCGCACCTGCAACAACTGGCAGCTTGCGGTGATCGGGTAGCGGTCCTGGCGCCGCAGGGCATCGACTATGTCGCCGGCTTTTTCGCAGCGGTCAAAGCGGGCACCATTGCGGTGCCGTTGTTCGCGCCGGAATTACCCGGCCACGCCGAACGGCTCGAGACGGCGCTGCGTGATTCAGAACCCGCGGTGGTCCTCACGACAGCGGCCGCGATCGAAGCCGTCCAGCCGTTTCTGCAGAAGCTCTCGCATCTTCGAAGGCCCGAAGTCGTCGTCATCGACGAGATTCCCGACTCCGCGGGGCATGCGTTCGTCGATGTCGAGCTGGGCCTCGACGATATCTCCCACTTGCAGTACACGTCGGGCTCGACGCGGCCCCCGGTGGGCGTGGAAATCACCCACCGCGCGGTCGGCACCAACCTGCTGCAGATGATCCTGTCGATCGACCTGCTTGACCGAAACACCCACGGCGTCAGTTGGTTACCGCTCTACCACGACATGGGTCTGTCGATGATCGGCTTCCCGGCGGTATATGGCGGACATTCCACCTTGTTGTCGCCAGCTGCCTTTGTCCGACGGCCGCAGCGGTGGATTCACGCGTTGGCCGCTGAGTCGCGACATGGGCGTGTGGTCACCGCCGCACCGAACTTCGCCTACGAGTGGACGGCGCAGCGCGGTCTGCCCGCACCGGGTGAGGATATCGACCTGAGCAACGTCGTGATGATCATCGGATCCGAGCCGGTCAGCATCGATGCGATAACCACATTCCGCGATGCGTTCGCGCCCTACGGGCTGCCACGCACGGCGATCAAACCCTCCTACGGCATGGCAGAGGCGACCTTGTTTGTCTCGACTATCGACCCCGCTGCCGAGGCGACCGTTGCCTACTTCGACCGCGAGCAACTGGCTGCCGGTCACGCCGCGCGAGTGCCGGCCGACGCCCAGAACGCGGTGCCACAGGTCTCGTGCGGTCGGGTCGCTCGCAGCCAGTGGGCCGTGATCGTCAACCGTGACACCGACGAAGAACTGCCCGACGGTCAGGTCGGCGAAATATGGCTGCAAGGCAACAACATTGGTCGCGGCTACTGGGGGCGTCCGAACGACACCCGGCGGGCCTTCGGCGCCAAGCTGCAGTTGCGGCTCAGAGAGGGCAGCCACGCCGACGGCTCACCGATCGAAGGCACCTGGCTGCGGACCGGGGACATGGGGATGTATCTCGACGGGCAGCTCTACGTCACCGGACGAATTGTCGACCTGGTGACCGTTGACGGCCGCAACCACTATCCGCAGGACATCGAAGTGACCACCGCGGAGGCTTCGCCGATGGTGCGACGTGGCTATGTCGCGGCGTTTTCCGCACCGGCCGACGAATTGCCGGGAGCCGACACCGGCGATACCGGCCCGCGCCTGGTGATCATCGCGGAACGCGCCGCCGGAACCAGCCGCGCTGACCCGCAGCCGGCGATCGACGCGATCAGGGCGGCGGTATTGGACCGCTATGGGCTAGCCGCCGCCGATGTGCGCTTACTTCCGGCGGGCGCCATCCCGCGCACGACCAGCGGCAAGCTGGCTCGGCGGGCCTGCCGCGCTGAATACCTCAGCGGCGCTTGGGGTGTGCATTAGAAGCCCTTGCCCGTACCGTGGAAAAGTGCGGTGGATCGTCGACGCCATGAACGTGATCGGCAGTCGCCCGGACGGTTGGTGGAAGGACCGCCCCCGGGCGATGGCCCGGCTTGTGGAGCAGCTCGAGCGCTGGGCATCGAGGGAAGGTCATCAGGTGACGGTGGTCTTCGAGCGGCCGTCCAAGCCACCGATTCGCTCATCGGTGATCGAGGTAGCCCACGCACCCAAGGCGGCCGCGAACTCCGGTGACGACGAGATCGTCCGTCTGGTCCTGGCCGATGGTCAACCGCAGGAAATCAACGTCGTGACATCGGACATCGCGTTGGCCGATCGGGTCCAGAACTCAGGCGCATCCGTCTATCCGGCGGCGAGCTTTCGGAGACTGGTCGACCCACCCGAAGCGGGGCTGTGATGCGGAATGGTTGGACGGAAAGGTTGTGGGCCGAGGCGGCCGGTACCTATGCGGCGATCCTGGAGCACCCGTTCCTCACGGGCCTCACCGACGGCCGCCTGGACCCAGACATCTTCGCCCACTACGTCGCCCAGGACGCGCACTACCTGCACGACTTCGCCCGCGCGCTGACCGTCGTGGGCAGCAAGGCGCCCACTTACGATCGTGTCGGCATGTTCGCGCGGCACGCCGCCGGCATCGTCGAGGTCGAGCTCGCCCTGCACGAGTCGCTGTTGTCCGAGCTGGGCCTCCAGAACCCCGACACCATGCCGGTCGCACCGACGACCCGCGCCTACACGAGCTATTTACTGGCCACCGCGTACGGCGGCACCTTCGCCGATGGGCTCGCCGCAGTGCTGCCGTGCTACTGGATCTATGCCGAGGTTGGGGCCCAGTTGGTCAAGCGCGGCTCGCCCGATCCGCGCTACCAGCGCTGGATCGACACCTACGCCGACGACGAATATCGGACCACCGTCGCCGAGGTTCTGGCGCTGGCCGACGACGTCGGCCAGACCTTGTGCGCTACCGAAGAAGTCCGCGCCCGGGCACATTTCGCCACGACAGCCCGCTACGAGTGGATGTTTTGGGACGCCGCCTGGCGGCGCGAGGTGTGGCCTCTCTGACGCCGCCGCTACGTCTCAAGACGATCACAGCTACATACCGATGCGTACGGTGATCTGGCGCAACGGCATCGATGCACAAATCATGGCACATGGTGCAATAGCGGCATGCGCGTGAGGGATACGCGCACGGGGGTACTTCTTCTGCAATGCGGGTGGCAGACATCAGAACGGCTCAATAGGAGGTAAGCACGGCATGATGACGAACTGGGCTCACCCCCAAATGTCTTCTGATCTGCAAAGCGGTCGTATCCTCGACACGGCACAGGGGATTCTGATCGGCCTTCGCCGGTGCACTTCGGAGACGGCTTTGCACGAACTGCTCGGCGCGGCACAACGTCACCAGATGCCGGTGTTCGCAATGGCTTGGGCGCTCGTCCATCTCGCGGGCGGCGGCGGAAAGTCGTCGCACAGCTTCATCGATGCGCAGTCAGCGGCCCGCGTTGAATGGGGCCGGCTCTTTCCCGGGTCTGCTGTAGCGCTTTGTTGAAAAGCCTAGGCAGCGTTTGCCGCAATCGCCTCGATGACTGCGGACGGATCATCGAGTGCAACAAAGGTTTTCGCGTCGGGAGCTTCGATCAGCTTGCCATTGCTGAATAACCCGGCCAGGCGTCGACCCAAGTCCGGGGTGAAGCAGCGGTCCCGCTGGCCCCACACCAGCGTCACCGGCTCGGTAAACCGGGGGAGGCGGGTCGCCACATCGGTGAGATCGGCGGTGGCCACCTGACGCAGCAGCGCCGCAAGGTCGCGGCAGATGCGTGAGTCCCGCAGGCAGGGTTGCAGCCATGCGGAAGTGAGGTGTGGATCGGGCTGGTTGGACAGTAGGCCGAAGCCGAGTGGCGATCGGCGCAGCACCTGCAACCGCATCAGTCCGAAGAGCGACTTGATCGACATCGGTCCGCGAAGCAAGCCAAATGCGATGTCGAACGGGTAAGGCGGGCACTGGTCGAAGGCGTCGCAGTTGGTGAGCACTAGGCGGGCGATCCGGTCCGGATAGTCGTCGACCATCAGCTGACACAACCCTCCTCCGGTATCGCTGCCGACCAGCGTCACATCGGACAGGTCAAGAGCGACGATCGCGTCGTTGATCATCTCCGCGACGCCGGATAGCGAGAGTGTGGCGGCGTCGTTAACCGGGATGGTGTGTGAGCCCAGCGGCCACGTGGGCACAATGCAGCGAAAACCGCGGAGCGCCAATTCTTCGACGACGCCGCGCCAGAGTCGCCCGTCGACCAGGATGCCGTGGACGAACAGCACGGTGTGCGCCGAATCCTGCGGCCCGAATTCCTGATATTCGATCGTGGCTTGCTTGAGTGCGAGCTTGGCCATGGCGGTCGTTCCTCCTTGAATAGTCGGTCTCAGGCTCTAGCCGAAATCGAAGTGCAACGCTGCTGCCAGATCCATGTGGCGAGCTGCCAGATACTGCCAACACCAGGTCAACGGCGGGGAATAGAACCCCGGGCTGTGCGTTCTCAGTCGGCGTGAAACGCTTCAGCGAAACCGAACGCCAGGAGTTCCTCGCAGCCAAGCACGTCGCCGTGCTGTCGGTCGCAGCCGCCGACGGCCGGCCGCCGGCCAGTGTCCCGATCTGGTATGACTACACGCCCGGAGGAAACATCCTGATAAACACCTCGCCGTCTACTCGCAAGGCTCGGCTCATCGAGCGCGCGGGCACGGTAACTGTGGTCGTTCAACGCGAAGAGCTGCCCTATCAATACGTGGTCGTCGAGGGCACCGTCGTCGATACCACCACACCCAGTCCTGTGGAGGCGCGGGAAGCCATCGCCATCCGTTACCTCGGCGAGGATGGTGGGCGCGCATTCGTTCGTGACATCGAGCCCGCGGACAACGTGTTATTCACCATCCGACCCGACCGGTGGCTCAGCGCTGATTTCACCGGTGATCTCTAGCCCCTGCTGACGTCACTGGCGGCCGGAGCGGCGGGCCGACTCGGCCTCCTGCGCCATCCGGCGCATCGTGGCCAATAGCGGCTCGTAGAGCAAGGTTCCGATCACCAGGTGCTCGATCGCGGTTGCGCGCTCCGCCTCGGCGGTGACCGCTTCCACTTCGCCCTGCGCGAGGCCGCCGAGTGCCGCTGCGTACCGGTCGAGCCGCGCGTCGCTGGCCGGGAATGCAAGGTTGTCGAGCCGGTCGAGCGCGCCGGCGAGCACGGGGCGGTGCGGGCTGTCGGGCGCCAGGTCCCAGCCGTGCCGGGCAAGCAGTGCATCAACACGCTCCGTCGACCCGCCGCTCGGTTCCTCGCCGAGAGTGGGGGACAGGAGCCACTGCGCGGTTCCGAGCGCGCGGTGCAACGGCACCGACTCGTCGTCGACCACCTCGAGGATCCGCTGCACCGCCTCGAGCTGCAGCCCGGCCACCTCAACCAAAGCACGGATGAGGGCGAGCCGACGCAGGTGCGAATCGTCGTATGTCGCCCAGGTGCTGCTCTGATGCTCACCGCGCTGAAGCAGCCCGAGCCGCAGGTAGTACTTGATGGTCGAAGCGGCGACCCCGCTCCGTGAAGACAGCTCAGCCAGTCGCATGAGTCCATCTTGACATATCAGGTAGCGAAGGTATCCAATAAATTGGATAGCAACAGTATCCGATCGAGAGGCGACTCGATGTCTGACGTCACCCGGATCCTTGCCGGGATCCTGCTACTGTCCCTGGTCACCGTGGAGACTGGCGGCCTCTACCTGGTGAAGCTGGTGCGTGGATCCGCCCCGGCCACACCGTTTCAGATGTCGTTCGCGCGTGCGGGGCATGCCCACGCGGGGGTGTTGTTGATCCTGTCGTTAACCGCCTTGCTCTACGCCGAGGCTGTGGACATGGCGGGCTTCTGGGGTTGGCTATCGCGCATCGGGGTGCCGATCGCGGCGTTGTTGATGCCGAGCGGCTTCTTCTTCTCATCGATGGGGGCGGGTCGCGAACGCCCCAACGCGCTGATCGCCCTTGTGTACGCCGGCGGGTTGATGCTCGCGGCAGGCCTGGCCTCGCTCGGCATAGGACTACTCACGGCCTGAGCGCCCCGACCGATCACCCGGGCGTTTTGGCGTCGGCAGTGACACCATGATTTTTGTGGATAGCGTCTGCCGATGACTCACATTGACCTGGATGACCTTTCGACCAGCGAACACGGGTATACCGTGGGCGACGCGCGGACGACGACGCTCCCGTCCTGCTCGACCGCAACGGCGATCCGGTCGACACCTGGCGCGAGAACTACCCCTACCACGAGCGAATGCCGCGCGACGAGTATGAGCCGCTGAAGCGACGACTGCAGATCGAGCTGCTGAAGCTGCAGAAATGGACCAAGCGCACTGGCGCTCGTCATGCGATCTTGTTCGAGGGCCGCGATGCCGCTGGTAAGGGCGGAACGATCCAGCGATTCATGGAACATCTGAACCCGCGCGGCGCGAAGGTAGTGGCGCTGGATAAGCCCAGCGAACGCGAAAGCACCGAATGGTACTTTCAGCGCTACGTTGCCCACCTGCCTGCAGGCGGTGAGATAGTGCTGTTCGACCGGTCGTGGTACAACCGCGCAGGTGTGGAAAAGGTGATGGGGTTCTGCACTCCCGAGCAATATGACAAATTCATCCGGCAGGCACCAATTTTCGAGCAGTTGCTTGTCGACGACGGGATCAGCCTGACAAAGTTCTGGTGCTCGGTATCGCGGGCAGAGCAGCGCACGCGGTTCGCCATCCGAATGGTTGACCCTGTCCGGCAGTGGAAGTTTTTTCGCCGATGGACATCGAGTCAATCAACAGATGGGATATGTACACCGCGGCCAAGGAAAAGATGTTCGACGCGACGGACACCGATTTCGCGCCGTGGATTGTGGTCAAAAGCAACGATAAGAAGCGGGCCCGGATCAACGCCATGAGGCACTTCCTCGACAAGTTTGACTACGATGAAAAAGATCGCGACGCAGTGGGTCAGGCCGATCCGCTGATAGTGGGACGCGCCTTGGCCGACTGACGCGAGACCTATTGTCGCAGCGTGGATTCGATGGAAGCGAACACAGTGAGCTGTAACCGTGTAGCCGTTTCTCCGCTCGTCCTCGGCACGATCATGTGGGCACTCGTCGGGTGTACAAAGGCAACTACGCCGCCAACAGAAGTAGCCGCTGCAACGCTCGTGTCAACCACAACGGTGGCGGCGGCGCCGAGCATGCCCGAGGGAGTGCAGCCCAGGCTGGCGTCAGACCCCGCGCAACTGGCGGACGACCTTGTCGCCGACGAGCTCGCGCTGCGTGTCGTGTCGACGGCGGAGGCAACGCTGGAGACGGCGGCGCGCCGGCAGCAGGCGGCCTATCGGGCCATCGGGCGACACCCCGAATGGGATGCGATCACGCGTCCCCGCATCCCACCGTCGTTACTCGAGGTCTACTACCGCAATATCGATGCGCGCCGGCAGCTCATGGCGATGGCAGAGGTGAAGGACACGCTGCCCGCGTGGCGCATCGAGCCTCCAGTCCCAGCCGACGAACTGTTGGCCTATTACCACCAGGCGGAGTCGGAGTCCGGCGTTGACTGGGCCTGCCTGGCCGCGATCAACCTCATCGAATCCGGCTTCGGGCGCATCGTGGGGCCGAGCACCGCTGGCGCGCAGGGCCCAATGCAGTTCTTGCCCTCCACGTTCGGCGCCTACGGCGAGGGCGGCGATATCCACTCACCGCGCGACAGCATCTTGGCAGCGGGGCGCTACCTCGCGGCCAATGGCTTTGCCAGCAACCGTGATCACGCCCTCTACCGGTACAACCACGCGAACGAATACGTCCAGGCGGTCAACCAATACGCCGCGGTGCTCGCAGCCGATCCCGTCGCGTTTAACAGCTACTACCGGTGGGATGTCTATTACTACACGACCGCGGGAGATGTGTTGCTGCCCATCGGTTACGCTGCGCCGTCACGGATCGCGGTCGACGACTACCTGGCAACCCACCCGCAGTAATTCGTCGTGGCGCGGCGAGCGTGCGTCAGATGTCAACGGCGCCTTCACTAGCCGGTTGTCTTGACGACGAGCTTGCCGACATTCTTGCCGTCGAACAGCATATTGATCGCCGTCGGCAATTGCTCAAAGCCCTCGACGACCGTCTCGAGCGGCGTGAGCCTGCCCTCGGCGATCAGGCCGGCGATTTCGGCGGTTGCTTCTGGCGCCTGGCCGAAGTGGTCGAGAACAATGAAGCCCTGCAACGTGGCACGCTGGACGAGCAGGTTGCCGAACGCGCGCGGTCCAGGCGGCGGGTCAGCCGAGTTGTAGCCGGAGATCAGCCCGCATAGCGCAACGCGCGCGCGAATGTTGAGGCGCGCGAAGATCGCGTCCATGATGTCGCCGCCGACGTTCTCGAAGTCGATGTCGATGCCGTTAGGCGTCGCCGCGGCCAGCTGGGCGGCCCAGTCGTCGGCGCGGTGGTCGACGGCCGCATCAAACCCCAGTTGCTCGGTCAGCAGCGCACACTTCTCGGGGCCGCCGGCGATTCCGACCACACGCGCGCCATCGGCCTTGGCGAGCTGACCGGCAACCGAGCCGACCGCGCCGGCCGCGGCCGAGACGACGACCGTCTCACCCGGCTGAGGTTTGCCGATGTCGCGGATCCCGATCCACGCCGTAAGCCCCGTCATCCCGAGCGCGCCGAGATATGCGCTGGGGGAGACACCCTCGGCGACCTCAACCGGCAGCAACGGCATCGCGTCCGAGACGACCGCATACTCCTGCCAGCCGACAAGACCCTGCACCATCTGGCCGACCGCATAGTGCGGGTTCTTCGACGCGATCACTTCACCCAGCCCACCTGCGCGCATAACCTCGCCGATGCCGACCGGCGGCAAATACGACGGCATGTCATTGATCCACGCTCGGTTCGTCGGATCGAGCGAGATCCAATCGACGCGTACAAGTGCCTCGCCGTCGCCGATCTCGGGGACCGCCTCGTCGCTGAGTTCGAACGTGTCAGGGCCAATGCGTCCGGTGGGACGTTCGCGGAGGAGGAAGCGGCGGTTTCGATCGGACATGAGCGCACCGTACCGGACGCGGCCTGCTGGAGGCCTACGGGGAAGCGGCTGTGCTGCTCTGCTCGATCCACTGGGTGAGCGCATCCCCGAGCGCGGTCGCGAGACTCACACCGGCGGCGTTGGCGGCCTCCTCGAACCGCTCGACCAAGTCCGTCGAGACCGAGGCGTTCACCTTGGTGCGCTGCGGTTTCGGCTTCGGCGACGAAGCTACGGGCACGTGTCGCGCGACAGTCGCGTCCATGGTTTCACGCAGCGCGGGAATGTCGTCGAGCAATCCGCCGAGATCATCGCGCCCAATACGCAGAACCTCGGCCGGGCCGGTCGTCGTTACGGTCGCAGAACGCAGCTGCCCGCGGCGCAGCACGGATTCCCCGATCATCTCGCCCGGCCCCACCACGGCAATGCGGTCCTGGCCGACGTACACCCCGGCCTCGCCGCTGAGCAGGATGTAGCAGGCATCCGACGGAGTCTGCTCATGAATCAGCGGCGATGGCCCCCTCGTCGATGTGCGATTTGCCGCTCGGACGAGACGCTCCAGCTCATCATCCGAGAACTTGTCGAATGCGGCGAACTCACGTAGCCGACGGGCGTCTTCGCTAAGGCCTTTTTCATCGGACTTCATAGTGGACTCCTGATGCGCGATGTGGCCGGACATCGAGAGCCTAACGCGGTTGTAGCGCGGGCAGCAGGTATTTGCGGGAGGCGATCGAGGCGCCTGGAAACCGATACGGTGTATTTCATGCCTCGCGTGGACTACGTCATCCAATATGTCGAGTCGCTCAAACGGTCGGTGACGTTCTACCGGGAAGTGCTCGGGCTCAAGGTGCGGACCGAAGGCGACGGCTACATCGAGTTCGACATGGATAACACCAAGTTCTCGCTTTTCGAACGGTCGAAGCTGCCGGAGCTCATCTGTCGCGAAGGCGGCAACCCACCCTGTGGCGAGATCGGCTTCCGGATCGAAGACGTGGATGGGGAAGCGGAGCGGTTGCGAGGGCTCGGCGTCGAGATCCTCAGCGGGCCGGTGGATCGACCATGGCAGGAACGGACGCTTCACATCGCCGACCCGGACGGCAACATCATTGAATTCGCGCAGAAGCTGCGATGATTCCGACGTCATACATGACCGTCGAACGCACGTAGGGCCTGCACGTGGACATCGGGGCCCGCCATGGCGATTTCGGCTAACGCTCTCCGTCCCGCAAGCCACCGCACTAGATCCGCGGACGTGGCGTCGAGAATCACCTCGGGACTCGACTCCGGGCCGACAGACCACCGACTGTTGCTGTCGCTGGTACCGACTGTCAACCGGATACCGGCGGGCAGCTTCTTGAGCTGATAGCGCAGCAGCAGCGGAATGACCTCCGCCAGTGTCGCCGGCACGGCATGGGCAAGGTCATTGAGCCCGATGAGATCGTCGTGATGCGTCCAGTATTCGAACAGGGCCAGCGGGGCCACCCGCGGCCGCAACAGCAGCCGTGGGATGGGCCGACGCAACCGGTCGATCAGTGCCGCGAAGCCGTGGCGTCGCGCAAGACGGATGGCGCTGTCGACGAGTTGTCACACCACCGATGCGTTCTTCCGCTGCGAGGTGGGCCGCGAGATCCAGCGCAGTCCACTCACCACACGCGGTGCGGGCCGACGCGCCGGCTTCGATCAACGACTCCGTTGATGCCGCCCGTTCCGCCTCGACGTCTTCCGCCATTGTCATGAGCAACAAGTTTGAAGTGCGTGCTCGAGGCGGTTGTCAGAGGGGCGCGATCCCCAGAGGCGGCGAGGCATATCGACCTCGACGAACCCTGGCGTGTTGATGGCCGAATCACTACGTCCGTCGGTTGTAGCGACCGGTCAGCGCTCAGCCACCCAGGCCTACGCTGTCGGTCAGTTCGAACTACATTCCGACGCGGCCGGGCTCCGGTGGTGGTCGACCCTGGAGGCAAGCTGGATTTAGGTGACATTGTTCGACCGTGCCCTCGGTGCGCTAAGCGTGCGCAGCATCCGGGCCCTCGCTATCGACGACGATGCAGTCACGGCCGCCGCGTCGCACCTTGGCCTCGCGTGAGAACAGTCAAACTCGCGCCGCCTCAGCAGTTCTCGCGAGCTTCAATGAGACGGGAATACCGCGGAAAGACAACATGATCGAACTCGTTGCCGTCGATGACTTTTCGTTTGGGCGGTGGTTGCCCGCCGTATTCGACGGTTCCGATGCACGTGAAAGCCGTCCGAGTCAATCGTCGGCCCTTCCTTGTCTTTCCGTTAAGTCAGGACCGACGTCGGCGAAGACCAAATTATCCGAGTCGGGCGTCGCGCAGAGCTTCTCGCGTTAGTCTTTGCCGATGATCGCGGGCGAGAAAGCGCCTGACTTCACTTTGTACGACCACACCGGTCGGCCTCGGACGCTGTCCGCGCTCCTTTCCGAAGGGCCGGTTGTGCTGTTCTTCTTCCCAATAGCGTCCTCACCGATCTGTACAGCCCAGGCGTGCCATTTTCGGGACCTGAGGAGCGAATTCGCCCAGTTGGGCGCCCAGCGCGTGGGCATCAGCACCGACACCGTCGACAGGCAGGCCCACTTCGCCCAACAGCGCTCGTTCGACTATCCGTTGCTCTCCGACACGGACGGGGTGGTGTCGGAGCTGTTCGGGGTACGCCGAGGCAGGCTAGCCAAGCTGCGTAGATCCGTCGTGGCGACTGAGGCGGCCCGGCATGGCCGACATGCTCGCCGTCGTGGTCTTCTGGCTCGGCTGCTGCCGGTGAGACGGACCACATTCGTCATAGACACCGACCGCGTCATACTCAAGGTCGTCTCCAATGAGGTACGCGCGTCGGTGCACGCCGACCAGACCTTGTGGTTCTTGAAGAACCACAAGGTGCCGGATAGTTCGCCGCATGTCCGGGACGAGCACACCGACGCGCATCACCAGCCGAAAGGCAAGGGCGAGCCGATCGGCGGCTGGTTCACAAAACCGGGAACAGCGAGCGAGCCGAGCCTGGTCCGGCCATACACGCCGGCGGCAGGCCACATCGCCGCTGGAGTCGAAGTGGCACTCGAAGCTCCGGTCAATACGCTCACCACCACAGTGAAGCCACCGCACTGGCCGAGAAACGACGTGCGTGGCCAGATCCTGACGTTTTGCGTACACAGTCCCTCGGTCGCAGAGATCGCCGCTCGGCTATCCTTGCCGCTCGGTGCGACGCGGTTCCTGGTCGACGATCTTGTGACGCAGGGTTATTTGCGGGTGCACACTTCCCTCGGTGACTCGATGACGATAGACGAACGACGGGAGCTGATTACAAGGACCCTGCAGGGGTTACGAGCACTGCGAGGGGCGGGGCAGGGGTAGCGCCCCGACGAAGAGCGTCATCTCCCGCGGGTTTAGGACTGCCAAAACGACGTTGGTGCCTGCCGAGCATTATCTCGCGGACCAGGCTGGCCGACCTCATAGCTGAGCGCAGGGATCGGCGTGGCCGCGGCTAACATTTCATGACGGTTTCAGTTGAGCAAAGGTACTGCAGCTTACCTGCGATGCGACGGCCGACATCGCTATTCGGCATTAGCGTTGGCTGCTATGGCCGGACTGTACAATTGCGTGAAGCGCTGGCGCACAGT
>NZ_JCALCY010000008.1:0-163516 GCF_059812585.1 Mycobacterium sp. NGS48 | reverse complement strand
CAACGGCGTATGAGTTCGCACAGTCGCGGTGGTGCTGAGCGGGCACACCCTTGTGCCGGTGCAAAAGAGAAAGTAATGTCACTTTCAGTTTTATTGCGGCCGATCCGGGAGACACCGATGGAATCCTTTGTCCACCTGCGCAAAGGCAAAACACCACGCCGTCTGCACGCCGATCTCGACGGCCTCAAAGATGACGAACTCGGCCGGGGCGGGTTCACCGGCCGCACCGCGAACATGTACCGCCGCCACGACCCGACCGCTTACCGGTCAGTCGGCGCGCTGCGGCCCCTCGACGTGCTGTCCAGCGAGCTGAAGCCCAGCGACGCCACCGAAGCCGACGGCGGTCCATTGCTGATGTTCTCTAACGCCGACTGCCGCATCTCGCTGTCCCGGCGCAGCGAACCGATGCCGTTCTATGTCCGCCACGTCGACGGCGATCTGCTGTGCTTTGTGCACAACGGTGACGGCGAATTGCAGACCGAATTCGGGCCGCTGCCCTACCGCCAGGGCGACTGGGTGTATCTGCCGAAGGCCACGACCTGGCGTCAGTTGCCCAACGGCGAGACCACGCTGTTGATGATCGAGGCCACCGACGAATTTCGCGTGCCACCACCGGGCGCGCTGGGCCGACACTTCCCGTTCGACCCGTCGCAGGCCACCATCCCCGAGCCGGTGGCGTCGGACGACCCGCCTCCCGCTGGCCGCGACGAGTACGAGGTCCGGCTGGTGCACGAGGGCGGGCCGACGACGCTGTTCTACCAACACAATCCACTCGACGTGGAAGGTTGGCGAGGCGACAACTTCGCGTTCACCTTCAACATCGCCGACTACAACGTGGTGACTTCCGACAGTGTGCATCTGCCGCCCACCGTGCACTTGTTCATGCAGGCCACTGGGGTCTACGTAATGAACTTTCTACCCAAGCCCGCCGAAGGCGTGCCCGGCACCGAGCGCACCCCCTGGTATCACCGCAACGTCGACTACGACGAGATCGCGTTCTTCCACGGTGGCTCGCTCTACGGCATCCCGATGCCGCCGGGCTTGATTTCCCATGCGCCGCAAGGCGTTCACCACGGCGCGCCGGAGAAGGCCCGAGAACGGGCGCGCCGCAAGTTCGACGACTTTGACAAGGTTGACTGGCAGGTGATCGCCGTCGACACCCGCCGCCGGCTCACCCCGTCAGCCGAAGTGCTGGCGCACGACCTAGGACAGCACTGATGACTAGCACAGCTATTAAGCATGAGTACGACCGGATCCCGTATCTGATTGCCTTCCAGAATAATTCCGGTGTTCGCGACGTCTACGGCGGGCTGGCCGAGCTTGTGGTGCTGGAAAGTCACCTACTCAAGCCACGCGACAAACCGTCCGACACCGTGCTGGTGTTCATGCACCCCATCGGCGGCGGCGCCTACCTGCCGATGATGAACGCGCTGGCCCGCGCCGGCCACCATGTCATCTACTGCAACAGCCGATTCCGCGGCACCGACTCGGCACTGCTGATGGAGAAGGTGGTTCAAGACCTCGGCGAGTGCATCAACGACGCCAAGAATCGGCTCGGCTACGACAAGGTCGTGCTGGCCGGCTGGAGCGGCGGCGGCTCACTGTCGGTGTTCTATCAACAGCAAGCCCAGCACGCGACGGTGACGTCGAGCCCCTCGGGCGACGGGCCCGACCTCACCCAGCTGGACTTGCAAGCCGCCGACGGCATCATGTTGTTGGCCGCCCATATCAGCCGGCACGGCACCATGACCGAATGGCTAGACGCGTCGATTCTCGACGAGTCCGATCCCACCAAACGCGATCCGGAACTGGACCTCTACAACCCCGACAACCCCAACCAGCCGCCCTACAGCCAGGAATTCCTCGCTCGCTACCGGCAAGCCCAGATCGACCGCAACCGACGAATCACCGCCTGGGTCAAGGAGAAGCTCGCCGAGCTGAAGGCGGCCGGCCGCGCCGACGACGAGTTCGCCTTCGTCGTGCACGGCACCATGGCCGACCCGCGCTGGCTCGACCCGTCGGTCGATCCGAGCGAACGCACCCCCGGAACGTGCTACCTGGGCGATCCACAGGTGGTGAACATGAGCCCAGTCGGGCTGGCCCGGTTCTGCACATTGCGCAGCTGGTTGTCGCAATGGAGCTACGACGACGCCAACGGCGACGGCGTGGAATGCGGGCGTGATATCGCCGTGCCGGCGTTGGTGATTGGCAACCTTGCCGATGACGCCTGCACGCCCAGCCACACTCGCCGGCTGTTCGAGGCGATTGGGCATCCCGACAAAGAAATTCATGAAATCCCCGGCGCCACCCACTATTACGCCGGCCCAGACCAGCGTGGCGCACTACGTCAGGCCGTCGGCGTCGTCAGCGATTGGCTGGTGCGTCACGACTTCGCGAGACCCGAGTGACCCCAACGGGTGCGCTGGACGGTGTCCGGGTGCTCGAGTTGGGCACGCTGATCGCGGGGCCGTTCGCCGGCCGGCTGCTCGGCGACATGGGCGCGGAGGTCATCAAGATCGAACCGCCCGGTGCGCCGGACCCGCTGCGCACCTGGGGGCAGGCCGAACTCGACGGACATCACTTCTTCTGGACCGTGCACGCCCGCAACAAGAAGGCCGTCACACTCGACCTGCGTCAGCCGCGGGGACGCGACTTGTTCCTAGAGCTCGTCGAAAAAGCCGACATCGTGGTCGAGAACTTCCGGCCCGGCACCCTGGAGAAGTGGAACCTGGGTTACGACACACTGCGACAACGCAACCGCGGCATCATCCTGGTGCGCGTATCGGGTTACGGCCAAACTGGCCCCGATGCCCGTAAAGCCGGATACGCGTCGGTGGCCGAGGCGGCCAGCGGGCTACGGCATCTCAACGGTTTTCCCGGCGGCCCGCCGCCCCGGCTGGCGTTGTCTCTGGGTGACAGCCTGGCCGGCATGTTCGCCGCTCAGGGCGCGCTGGCCGCCCTCTACCGACGTGGCGTGACCGGTGCGGGGCAGGTGGTCGACGTGGCGCTGACCGAATCTTGTCTGGCGATTCAGGAATCCACAATCCCCGACTACGACGTCGGCGGCGTGGTGCGCGGGCCGTCGGGAACCCGCCTGGAAGGTATTGCGCCATCGAACATCTACCGCAGCGGCGACGGCACCTGGGTGGTGATCGCCGCCAACCAGGACACCGTGTTCGCCCGGCTGTGCCAGGCGATGGGCCGCCCCGAACTGGTCACCGATGACCGGTTCGCCACCCACGGCGCCCGCGGCCGCAACCAGGACGAGCTGGACAAGATCATCGGTGACTGGGCCGCCGAACGTCAGCCCGGTGACATCATCGAAATCCTCACTGCCGCAGGCGTCATTGCGGGGCCAATCAACACAGTGGCCGACGTGGTCGCCGACCCGCAGCTGCAGGCCCGCGGGATGATCGCCGAACACTACGACGAACGAGTTGACCGGGTCGTCCTGGGCCCCGGAATCATGCCGCTGTTGTCCGAATCCCCGGGCAGTGTCCGCAATGCCGGCCCCGCGCAGCCGGGACAGCACAACGACGACGTCTACATCGGTCTGCTCGGCAAGACCGCCGAGGAACTCGAAGCACTGCGCACCGAGGGGGCGCTATGACGGCCCATGTGACTATCCGCGAAGTCGCCTTGCGCGACGGACTGCAGATCGAGCAGCCAATCCCCTTGGCCGCCAAGCTCGAACTGCTCGAGGCCATCGCCGCCACCGGTGTGTGCGAGGTCGAGGCATGCGCGTTCGTGTCGCCGTCGAAGGTGCCATCGATGGCCGACGCCGCCGAGGTGGCCGCCGAGTTGCAGCGCTTCCCCGATATCGAATTCTCCGCACTGGTGGCCAGCCCCAACGGCGCCAAACGCGCGGTAGCCGCCGGACTGCGGGCCATCGAGTACGTGGTATCGCCCTCTGACACATTCAGCCACGCCAACGTCGGCCGGACCAGCGCCGAGGCCACTGCGCAGATCGCCGACATCGTGGCGATCTGCCACGACAACGACGTGGTTGTCGAGGTCATCATCGCGACCGCGTGGGATTGCCCCTTCGAGGGACCTACCCTCGCTCAGCGGGTCGTCGACATCGCCGCGGCAGCTCGCGATTACGGCGCCGACCGGCTGTCGATCGCCGACACGATCGGCACCACCACGCCGGGACGGGTCCGCTCGCTGATCGAGGCCGTGCGCCCGGCGATCGAGGACCTTCCGCTGGGCGGGCATTTCCACAACACCCGCGGCGCCGGGCTGGCCAGCGCCTACGCAGCGGTCAGCTCCGGGGTCAGCCGGCTGGACTCCTCGGTCGGCGGGCTGGGCGGTTGCCCGTTTGCCCCGGGCGCCACCGGCAACATCGCCACCGAGGACCTGGTCTACCTGTTGACCGACAGCGGCGTCGACGTCGACGTCGATCTGAACGCGGCAATCGCGGCCGCCGAAATCGCGCGAACTGCGGTAGGCCATGACCTTCCCGGTGCGTTGCTGCGGGCTGGCGACCGGAAACGGGACTGATGCCCACCGAAGCGCGCAGCTCCAAAGGCCGCCATACTCGCCAGGCAATCGAGCAGGCGGCGCGCAAACTGTTCGCCGAGCGCGGCTTTCACGGCACCACGCTGGCCGACATCACCTCGGCCGCCGGTAAATCACCGTCGGTGTTTTACCGCTACTTCGCCGACAAGGAAGACCTGCTGGCCGCGCTGGCGGAGTCGTTTCTGCACGACGTCGTGGCGCCCTCCGGCCTGAGCGTCTCGTTGCCCCAGTCACCCGATGACACCGCGTTCTTCACCTCGGTGGTCACCGGCTATTGGAACATGTTCAAGCAGAACATCGGCATCATGATCGCGGTGGCGCAGTTGGCCGCTACTCAGCGGCGATTCGCCGAGGTACAAAACGAATTCCGCCGCTTCGGCATGGACATCGTGGCCGCATCGGTGCGGCGCGCGCAGGAGCACGGCTACTCTGCTGAGCTTGATCCGCAACATACCGCCGCGGCGATCGCGCTGCTCTTCGAGAACTTCACCACGGTATTCGTGGGCCCCTCGGAGTTGGGCGTAAAACTCAGCGACGATGATGCAATCACCACCTTGTCGAGGATCTGGAAGAAAACCCTCTACGGCTTCTGAAGGAGAACACCGTGGATTTCACTTTGCCCGAACACCTTCCGAGACTGCTTGCCGACATCGATGCGTTCATCGAAGCCGAGATCGCTCCGCTGCAGGCCGAGAACATGCAGTACTTCGACCACCGCCGCGAGTTCGCCCGCACCGACGTCGACAACGGCGGCATCCCGCGGCGGGAGTGGGAGCATCTGCTCGGCGAGATGCGCCGGCGAGCCGACCAGGCAGGCTGGCTGCGCTACGCGTTGCCGGCGTCGCTCGGCGGCCGGGACGGCACCAACCTGGACATGGCAGTCATCCGCGAGCACCTGGCCGCCAAAGGCCTTGGTCTGCACAACGATCTGCAGGACGAGTCCTCGATCGTCGGCAACTTCCCGCAGGTGATCATGATGGAGCGGTTCGGCACCGACGAGCAACGCCACGACTGGTCGGAGGCGCTGATCACCGGAGAGCGCTCGATGGCGTTCGGACTGACCGAGCCGGCACACGGCTCGGATGCGACCTGGCTGGAAACTCACGCCGAACGCGACGGCGATGGCTGGGTGATCAACGGCGCCAAGCGGTTCAACACCGGTGTGCACCGCGCTACCCACGATCTCGTCTTCGCCCGCACCTCCGGTGACCCGGGACAGGCGACCGGCATCACCGCGTTCCTGGTGCCCACCGACACCCCGGGTTTCACCGTCCCGTTCTACTGGTGGACCTTCAACATGCCCAGCGACCACGGTGAAGTCGAGCTCCGCGACGTGCGAGTGCCCGACGACGCGGTCTTGGGCGAAGTAGACCGCGGTCTCGAAGTTGCGCAAACATTTCTGCACGAGAACCGGATTCGTCAGGCGGCCAGCAGCCTGGGCGCAGCGCAGTACTGCATCGACCGGGCTGCCGAGTATGCCGGTCAGCGCATCGTGTTCGGCAAGCCGCTGTCGGTCAATCAGGCGGTGCAGTGGCCGCTGGCCGAGTTGCAGACCGAGGCGCAGATGGTGCGACTGCTGGTCAATTACGCGGCATGGCACTTGGACCGCAACCACCACTTGGAGGTGTCGGACAAGGTGTCGATGGCCAACTATCGTGCCAACCGGTTGGTGTGCAATGCCGCCGACCGGGCCATGCAGATCTTCGGAGGGCTCGGCTACACGCGTCACGAACAGTTCGAGCACATCTACCGGCACCATCGCCGCTACCGGATCACCGAGGGCGCCGAAGAGATTCAGATCCGCCGAGTCGCCCAGCGGCTGTTCAAGTTCGGCAAGAAGTGACGCATGTCCAGGAGCCCGCTCTGGCCGGTGTGGTGGCCGCAGCGCTGGGCGTCGAAACCACGATCGACAACCTGCGCGCGCTGACCGGCGGGGCCAGCCGCAGCACGTGGGCGTTCGAGGCGGTCACCCCCGAGGACCGCCGGCCGCTGATCCTGCGCATCGGTCCGCCGGACGACATGCATGCGTCGATGGAGCTCGAGGCGCGCGTCCAGGCAGCCGCCGCAGCGGCCGGTGCCCCCGTCCCGCACATCGTGACCGCCGATAATTCGACTGCCGCACTGGGCAATCCGTTTCTGATCTGTGACGAGATCAAGGGCGAGACGATTGTCCGGCGTATCGATCGACAGCTGGACGATCCGGGCCGCGAGCGACTGATGCGCCAATGCGCACAGGCGCTGGCCGCCATCCACCGGGCCGACCCTCACGATGCGGAGCTGGAAACCGAAGACCAGCTCGGCGAGTGGCACAACCGGCTGGACACGATGGGCGACACCACCGCCACCTTCGAGTGGGCATTTCGGTGGCTGGCCGCACACCGGCCGGCCCCGTCCCCGACGCGGTTGGTCCATGGCGACTACCGGATGGGAAACCTCATCGTGGACGGATCCGACCTGGTGGCGGTGCTCGATTGGGAGCTGGTGCACATCGGCGAGGTCTATGAAGACCTGGCCTGGTTCTGCATCCGCGCCTGGCGGTTCGGCGCGCCGGCCAGCCGCGGCGCCGGCGGCTTGGGCAGCATCGAAAACTTCCTTCGCGCCTATGAAGATGCCGGCGGGACTACGGTCGACCGGGTGGCATTCCACTGGTGGCTGCTGCTGGCCACCCTGCGCTGGGGCGTCATCTGCCGCTACCAGGCGGAGCGGCACCTGAGCGGACAGCCTCGGTCGGTGGAGTTGGCCACGATCGGACGGCGGGTCTGCGAAACCGAGTGGGACCTGCTCACCCTGCTCGACGAGGCCGACGCGCGATGACCGGTCTTCATGGTCGCCCCACCGCCGCGGAACTGGTCGCGGCGGTAGCCGAATTTCTGGAAACCGACGTCCGGGCCGCCACCAGCGGCCAGGTCAACTTCCATGCGCGCGTGGCCGCCAACGCATTGCGAATGGTCGAGCGCGAACTACTGGACCCCGGTGCCGAACCGGCTCATGCCGCATTGGCCGGCTTGGGCTTCGAAGACGAAGCCGGACTGGCGGCCGCGATCCGGGCCGGCCAGTTGGACGCGCGCGGCGACGAGGTGCTGCGGGCTCTGCATGTCCTGGTCAGCCAGCGGCTGGCCGTCGCACACCCCGGATACCACGAGGAATAGGAAGGCGACCGATGTCCGCTACCGAGTCCGGCCAGGGTGCAGAAGTCATTGTCGACGTGGCCGATCAGCTGTTCGCGGCGATCGAGCAGAGCGACGTGGCAACGCTCGAGCAGATCTTCGACGACGACATCGCGGTCTGGCGGGTCGGGGCAGGTCGCGACAACGACAAGAAACGTGCGCTCCGGGTGCTGCACTGGTTCATCGACGTCACCGCCGACCGGCGCTACGAGATCCTCGACCGCCAGCTCTTTCCCAACGGCTTCGTCCAGCAGCACATCTTGCACGCCACCGGCCACAACGGCGGATCGATCGCCTTGCGGGTCTGCATCGTGATTAAGTTGGGTGGCTCCTCGGGTTCTCGAGCCCTGATCAGCCGTATCGATGAGTACTTCGACCCGGCCGAGCTGGCGCCGCTGTTGAGCTGAGCTCGGTCAACGGAGGCATGTATGACCACTGTGGAAACACTGCTGAGCGACCCGGACGCCGCGGGGGTGTGGAACCTGGTTCCCGACCACTCAACTGTCACCTTCAAGATCAAGAACTTCTGGGGTCTGCTCAACGTCAAAGGCCAGTTCACCGAGGTCAGCGGCGACGGCCAGGTGACCGCCAAAGGCGCCGTCTTCGGCCGCCTCGACATCGATGCCGCGTCGCTGCGCACCGGCATCCGTAAACGCGACGAGCACCTGCACTCGGCCGATTTCTTCGACGTCGAGCACTACCCGCAGATCAGCGTCGTCGTCACCGCCGTGCAACCGACCACCGGCAACGGCGCCGACCTGCGGGCCGATTTCACCATCAAGGGTGTCAGCGCACCGCTGCCGCTGCCGGCCAAGATCACCGTGCTCGGCGACGGCACGGTGCGGATAACGGCGGAAACGAAGCTCGACCGGGCCCAGTTCAACCTGGACTGGAATCGGGTGGGCATGATCGGCCAGACCGCGACGGCCACGGCCGACGCGTGCTTCGTCCGGGCGACATAGCGGAGTAATACGATCTGCACATGCCTGCCACTGATGCTCTTCGGATCCTTGTGTACAGCGACGATGCGCACACCCGCGAACAGGTGATGTTGGCGCTGGGCAAACGGCTGCACCCGGATCTACCGGAGCTGAGCTACGTGGAAGTCGCGACGGGGCCGGTGGTAATCCAGCACGTCGACGCCGGCGGTATCGACGTGGCCATACTCGACGGCGAAGCCACCCCGGAAGGCGGACTGGGCATCGCCAAGCAACTGAAGGACGAAGTTGCGCAGTGCCCGCCGATCGTCGTCCTCACTGGGCGCGCCGACGACGCGTGGTTGACCCGCTGGTCACGTGCCGAGGCGGCCGTCCCGCATCCGCTGGACCCCATTCGGCTGGGCCGGACCGTGCTCGGCCTGTTGCGCGCGCCTGTTCAGTAGCGCCTCGGCATGGCCAGTCGTTCCTGCGACCACAGCTAACGCGAATCGTTGTGTTGCCGTCGGTAATTCGCGTTGAACGAGGCAGCCATTGGCGGCCACGACCGGACTTGATGCAAGCGCGATAAGCCGAGACATCACATTCGTCAAGCTGTGTTCGAGCTCACAACCAGACCCGTGAGCGGAGCCGCGCACATCATCGCTAGGCTGTGCTTGAGCTCACACCGACAGCCACGAGGGAGCGTCACGCAGGATGAACCTCTACGTACCCATCCTGGTACTCGGCGCGATCGCGATGGGGTTCGCGGTGTTCTCGGTGGCGATCGCGAAAGTGACCGGCCCGTCCCGCTACAACCGGGCCAAGCTGGAAGCCTACGAGTGCGGCATCGAACCGATCGATCAGCCGGTCAGCGGCCCACATGCGGCGCCAGGTCAGCGTTTCCCGGTGAAGTACTACCTGACCGCGATGCTGTTCATCGTTTTCGACATCGAGATCGTCTTTCTCTATCCCTGGGCTGTCAGCTATGACGCGCTGGGGTTGTTCGCACTCGTCGAGATGGTGCTGTTCGTCGTCGTCGTATTCGTCGCCTATGCGTATGTCTGGCGCCGCGGAGGCCTGAATTGGGATTGAGGTAGCAGTGGGCCTGGAAGAGCAAGTGCCCAGCGGTTTTCTGCTGTCGACCGTTGAGTCTCTGGCCGGGTATTTCCGTAAGGGCTCGTTGTGGCCGGCGACCTTCGGTTTGGCGTGCTGCGCGATCGAGATGATGTCGTCGATGGCCCCGGATTACGACATCTCCCGGTTCGGGATGGAGGTGTTCCGGGCGTCGCCCCGGCAGGCGGATCTGATGATTGTGGCCGGCCGGGTCAGTCAGAAGATGGCGCCGGTGCTCCGCCAGATCTACGACCAGATGGTCGAGCCCAAATGGGTGCTGTCCATGGGCGTATGCGCATCGTCGGGGGGGATGTTCAACAACTACGCCATCGTGCAGGGGGTGGACCACATCGTCCCGGTCGATATCTACCTCCCCGGCTGTCCGCCTCGGCCGGAGATGTTGATCTACGCAATGCTCAAGCTGCACGAGAAGATCCAGACGATGCCACTGGGCGTCAACCGTGAGCAAGCGATCGCCGCGGCCGAAGAGGCCGCACTGTCGGCTCCGTCGACGTGGGAGATGAAGGGGTTATTGCGGTGAACCAGCCGGGCAACAACCACGACGCCGAAGCTGGAGAGGTGATCGAGGTTCGCCGCGGCATGTTCGGTGCGCGCGGCACCGGCGACACCTCCGGGTACGGGGGGTTGGTACGCGAGGTTGCGTTGCCGGGCCGCAGCCAACGACCTTACGGCGGATACTTCGACGAGGTGGTCGACACCTTGACCGAGGCTTTGGAGCGCGACGGCATCGAAGCCGCCGATGCCGTCGAGAACATCGTGGTGTTTCGTGGCGAACTGACGCTCTACGTCCGTCGGGAGTTGCTGCCAGCCGTCGCCCAGTTGCTGCGCGACGAGCCGGACCTGCGCTTCGAACTGAGCTTGGGCGTGAGTGGAGTGCACTACCCGGACGACGCCGACCGTGAGTTGCATGCGGTATACCCGCTGAAGTCGATCACCCACAACCGGCGTGTGCGACTGGAAGTGGTTGTGTCCGATGCAGATCCACATATCCCGTCGCTGTTCAACGTGTATCCGACCACTGACTGGCATGAGCGTGAGACCTATGACTTCTTCGGAATCATCTTCGATGGCCACCCGTCGCTGACCCGTATCCAGATGCCCGACGACTGGCAGGGCCATCCGCAGCGCAAGGACTACCCCCTCGGTGGTATCCCAGTCGAATACAAGGGCGCACAGATCCCCCCGCCCAACCAGCGGAGGGCATACACCTGATGAGCAAGCCCACCACCCCGTCCCCTGGCACGGACGGCACTGCCGAGACGGTCCTGAGCGTCGGCGGGCAGGACTGGGAACAGATCGTCGAGGCAGCCAAAGCTGCGGATCCGGGCGAACGCATCGTCGTCAACATGGGGCCTCAACACCCGTCGACGCACGGCGTGTTGCGTTTGATCCTCGAGCTCGAGGGCGAGACGGTCACCGAAACCCGCTGCGGGATTGGCTATCTGCACACTGGTATCGAGAAGAACCTCGAATTCCGCTACTGGACTCAGGGTCCGACCTTCGTGACCCGAATGGACTATCTGTCGCCGTTTTTCAATGAGGTCGGCTTCTGCCTGGGTGTGGAGAAGCTGCTCGATATCACCGAGGCGATCCCGGAGCGCGTCAACGTGATTCGGGTGCTGATGATGGAATTGAACCGGATTTCGTCGCATCTGGTCGCATTGGCCACCGGTGGCATGGAACTGGGCGCGCTGACCGTGATGCTGTTCGGGTTCCGCGAACGCGAACTGGTGCTCGACATCTTCGAGACGATCACCGGTTTGCGGATGAACCACCAATACATCCGGCCCGGCGGGGTGTCGCAGGACCTGCCGGACGACGTGTTCCCTCAAATTCGCGACTTCCTCAAGCTGATGCCGAAACGGCTCAAAGACATCGAAGACCTACTCACCGAGAACTACATCTGGAAGGCCCGCACCAAGGGCGTGGGCTACCTCGACCTGGCCGGGTGCATGGCGCTGGGTATTACGGGGCCGGTCCTGCGTTCCACCGGACTGCCTTATGACTTGCGCCGCGTGGAGCCTTACTGCGGCTACGAAAATTACGAATTCGATGTAATCACCGACGACGGCTGTGATGCCTACGGCCGCTACCTGATTCGCATCAACGAGATGAAGGAATCACTGAAGATCGTAGAGCAGTGCATGGATAAACTCGGCAAGCTGGGGCCGGGCCCAGTCATGATCGAAGACCGCAAGATCGCCTGGCCGGCCGACCTGAAGCTCGGCCCGGACGGGCTCGGCAACTCCCCCGAACACATCGCGTGGATCATGGGCCACTCGATGGAAGGCCTGATCCACCATTTCAAGCGGGTGACCGAAGACATCTGGGTGCCACCCGGCCAGGTCTTCATCTCAGTGGAGTCGCCGCGCGGTGAGCTGGGGGTGCACATGGTCAGCGACGGCGGCACGCGACCGTATCGCGTGCATTATCGGGATCCGTCGTTCACCAATCTGCAGGCTGTCGCTGCGATGTGCGAGGGCGGATTGGTCGCCGACGTGATCGCCTCGGTCGCCAGCATCGACCCGGTCATGGGCGGAGTCGACCGGTGACGGCGCCTAACAAGACCGGCCGGGGCAAGCTGATGCCGCCGACCGCGGGCACAGACGGTGAGCGCGTTTTCATCCAGCTCGGCCGCCCGCCGGAGGAGCCGGGCCAGTTCGAGAGCGACCCCGATGCCCCCCGGTCGTATCCGGACGAGGTGCGGGCCCGACTGGAAGCCGAAGCCAAGGAGATCATCGGCCGCTATCCGCAACCACGATCGGCGATCCTGCCGCTGCTGCACCTGGTGCAGGCCGAAGACTCTTACCTCACCCCGGCCGGCCTGGCGTTCTGCGCAGATCAGCTTGGGCTGACCGGCGCCGACGTCGCCGCGGTGGCGTCGTTTTACACGATGTACCGGCGCGACCCCACCGGCGACTATCTGGTGGGGGTCTGTACCAACACGTTGTGTGCGGTGATGGGCGGCGACGCCGTCTTCGATGCGCTCAAAGACCATCTGGGCATCGACAACGACGAGACCACGTCGGACGGTTCGATCACCCTGCAACACGTCGAATGCAACGCCGCCTGCGACTACGCACCGGTGGTGATGGTCAACTGGGAGTTCTTCGACAACCAGACACCGGAATCGGCACGTGCGCTCGTCGATGCGCTGCGCTCCGGTGAACCTCCCAGGCCCACCCGCGGATTGCCGGTGTGCAGCTTCCGGGAGACCGAGCGCATCCTGGCGGGTTTCCCCGACGAGCGCCCCGACGACGGTCAGGGCGGCCCCGGGGCGGCCACGTTGGCCGGGCTTCGGGTCGCTCGAGAAAACGGGATGCAGGCCCCCGAGCCGGATAGTTCAGCCGACGGAGGCGGTCAATGACGACCACCCAGCTCACCCCCGTGTTGAGCCGCTACTGGGACGAACCCGAATCGTGGACGATCGAGACCTACCGCCGCCACGACGGCTATGTCGGGCTGCAAAAGGCCCTCGCCATGGAGCCGGACGAGGTGATCAAAGAGGTCAAGGACTCCGGGCTCCGCGGACGCGGCGGCGCGGGATTCTCGACCGGAAGCAAGTGGTCGTTCGTCCCGCAGGGAGACGAGGGGGCGGCCGCCAAGCCGCACTACCTGCTCGTCAACGCCGACGAGTCCGAACCCGGAACGTGCAAGGACATGCCGCTGATGCTGGCGACGCCGCATGTCCTCATCGAGGGCGTCATCATCTGCTGCTATGCGATCCGCGCCCGCCATGCGTTCATCTATGTGCGCGGTGAGGTGCTGCCGGTGCTCCGGCGCATGCAGGCGGCGGTGGCCGAGGCCTACGCCGCCGGGTTCCTGGGACGTGACATCGGCGGTTCCGGCTATGACCTCGACGTCACGGTGCACGCCGGCGCAGGCGCCTATATCTGCGGCGAGGAGACTGCGTTGATCGACTCCCTGGAGGGCTACCGCGGCCAGCCGCGGCTGCGGCCGCCTTTCCCGGCGGTGGCCGGGCTGTACGGCAGTCCGACCGTCGTCAACAACGTCGAGACCATCGCCAGCTTGCCGCCGATCCTGCTCAACGGCGTCGACTGGTTCCGCTCGATGGGCACCGAGAAATCTCCTGGCTTTACGCTGTATTCGCTGTCCGGACACGTCAACCGCCCAGGCCAATACGAGGCGCCGCTGGGCATCACACTGCGGGAGTTGCTCGAGTACGCCGGCGGGGTGCGCACCGGGCACCGGCTGAAATTCTGGACGCCCGGCGGGTCGTCGACACCGATCCTGACCGACGAGCACCTCGACATCCCGCTGGACTACGAGGGCATGTCGTCGGCCGGATCGATGCTGGGCACCAAAGCCCTGCAAATTTTCGACGAGACCACCTGTGTCGTTCGCGCTGCCCAGCGCTGGTCAGAGTTCTACAAACACGAATCCTGCGGCAAGTGCACGCCGTGTCGGGAGGGCACCTATTGGCTGGTGCCGATCTACGAGCGGCTGGAAACCGGCCGTGGCACGCGCGAGGATTTGGACACCTTGCTCGACATCGCTGACGTGTTGTTCGGAAAGTCGTTCTGTGCCTTGGGAGATGGCGCAGCGATGCCGGTGCAGTCGTCCATCCAGTATTTCCGTGACGAGTACATCGCACACGTCGAGCAGGGCGGCTGCCCATTTGACCCGAACGCGAGCATTTTCGTGCCGCAGCGGGAACCCGAGGGAGGAACAGCGTGACGTCGGCGGCCAACACTTCGGCCGGCGCTGATGAGCCGCGGCCCGAGATGGTGACCTTCACCATCGATGACCAGAAGTTGACAGTGCCCAAGGGCACGCTGGTCATTCGGGCAGCAGAGCAGATCGGCATCGAGATACCGCGTTTCTGCGACCACCCGTTGCTCGATCCGGTGGCGTGGTGCCGGCAATGCCTTGTCGAGGTCGAGGGTCAACGCAAGCCGCAACCATCGTGCGCGGTGGCAGCGACCGACGACATGGTGGTGCGCACTCAACACACCTCAGAAGTCGCCGACAAGGCCCAACACATGGTCATGGAGCTGCTCCTGATCAACCATCCTCTGGACTGCCCGGTGTGCGACAAGGGCGGCGAATGCCCCCTGCAGAACCAGGCCATGACCAACGGACGCCCCGAGACTCGCTTCGAGGAAGCCAAACGGGCATATCCCAAGCCGATCAACATTTCCTCGCAGGTATTGCTGGACCGCGACCGCTGCGTTTTGTGTGCGCGCTGCACCCGGTTCTCCAACGAGATCGCCGGTGACGTCTTCATCGAAATGCTTGAACGCGGTGCGCTGCAACAGGTCGGCATTTACACCGACCAACCGTTCGATTCCTACTTTTCCGGCAACACTGTGCAGATCTGCCCGGTGGGCGCGCTGACCGGAGCCTCCTACCGGTTCCGGGCCCGACCGTTCGACCTGGTTTCCAACTCCAGCGTGTGCGAACACTGCGCGTCGGGGTGCGCGCAGCGCACCGACCACCGCCGCGGCAAGGTGATGCGCCGGATGGCCGGCGACGACGCGGACGTCAACGAGGAGTGGAACTGCGACAAGGGCCGGTGGGCGTTCACCTACGCCAGGCAACGCGACCGGATCACCACTCCGCTGATCCGCGATGCCGACGGCACCCTGGTCCCCACCGCGTGGCCGAATGCGCTGGTGGTGGCGGCGCGTGGACTGGCCGCCGCCCAGGGGCGCACCGGCATCCTGGTCGGCGGCCGAGTGACGACCGAAGACGCCTACGCCTACGCCAAATTCGCTCGAATCGCATTGGGCAGCAATGACATCGACTTTCGTGCGCGCCCGCATTCGGACGAAGAGACGGCCTTCCTGTCGGCGCGGGTCGCCGGACAGCCAATCGATGTCAGCTACACCGACTTGGAAACCGCACCGGTCGTCCTGCTGGTCGGGTTCGAACCCGAGGAGGAGTCGCCGATCGTCTTCCTGCGGTTGCGCAAGGCGGTCAACAAGCACCGCACCCGGGTCTACGCGGTGGCGCCGTTCGCCGACCGCGCCGTGGCGAAGATGTCGGGAACCCTGATACCCGCCGTGCCGGGTGCCGAGGCGAAAGTGCTGGACGGACTGCACGACGGAGAGATCGGCGACCTGCTGCGGCAACGCGGCGCGGTGATCATGGTCGGAGAGCGGCTGGCGACATCACCGGGCGCCTTGTCGGCCGCGGTTCGGTTGGCCGACGCCACCGGATCCCGGCTGGCCTGGGTGCCCCGCCGCGCGGGCGAGCGCGGCGCACTGGATGTCGGTGCGCTGGCCGGGCTGTTGCCCGGTGGCCGTCCGGTGGGCGACGCGGACGCCCGGTCACAGCTTTGCGAACACTGGCACGTCGACAACCTGTCGTCGACTCCGGGCCGAGACACCGATGCGATCTTGGCCGCTGCCACCGACGGGACGTTGGGCGCACTGCTGGTCGGTGGAGTCGAACCGGGCGACCTCACCGATCCCGGCGCCGCACTGGCCGCTCTGGATGCGGTGGATTTCCTGGTCAGCCTGGAGTTGCGGCACAGCGAGGTCACCGAGCGCGCGGACGTGGTGTTGCCGGTCGCACCCGCGGCGGAGAAGTCGGGCACGTTCGTGAACTGGGAGGGCCGGTACCGCCGCTTCGGCGTCGCGCTGCGTGATAGCAATGCGCTGTCCGACGGGCGGGTGCTCGACTCGATTGCAGACGAAATGGGTGTCGCGTTGGGGCTACCCACCGTCGATGCAGCACGCGACGAACTGCAGCGGCTCGGCGCCTGGGCCGGGGACCGAGTCGCTCCTCCCGATGTTGCGCCGGGCCAGGTACCCGGCCCAGGTCGGGGCGAAGCGGTGTTGGCCAGCTGGCGAATGCTGCTGGACGCCGGCCGGATGCAGGACGGCGAACCGAACCTCGCCGGCACCGCACGCAAGCCGGTGGTGCGCCTGTCGACCGAAACGGCGGCCGAGATTGGCGCGGCCGCCGGCGATCTGGTCAGCGTTACCACTTCGCGCGGGTCGATCAGCCTGCCGCTGGACATCACCGACCTGCCGCCGCGCGTGGTGTGGCTGCCGATGAATTCGGCCGGCTCGGCGCTGCATCACCAGCTGGGTGTCACCGCCGGTGCCCTCGTGCAGATTGGAACGAGCGCATGAGCACCTTCGGCCACGACCCGTTATGGCTGATCATCGCCAAGGCAATCGCCGTTTTCGGGTTCCTGGTGCTGACCGTGCTCCTGGCGATCGTCATCGAACGAAAAGTTTTGGGCCGCATGCAGATGCGGCCCGGCCCCAACCGGGTCGGCCCCAGGGGATGGCTGCAGAGCCTGGCCGACGGAATCAAGCTGGCCCTCAAGGAGGACATCACTCCCACCGAGGTCGATCGAGTGGTCTACCTGCTGGCTCCGGTTATCTCGGTGGTGCCGGCGATGACCGCGTTCGTCGTGATGCCGTTCGGTCCCGAAGTGAGCGTGTTGGGCCATCGCACCCCGTTGCAGACGGCTGATCTCCCCGTCGCGGTGCTGTTCATCCTGGCGATGTCGTCGATCGGGGTGTACGGAATCATCTTGGCCGGCTGGTCATCCGGCTCCACTTACCCGCTGCTGGGCGGGATACGGTCCACCGCTCAGGTGATCTCCTACGAGGTGGCGATGGGGTTGTCGTTCGCGGCGGTGTTCCTTTACGCCGGGACAATGTCGACGTCGGGCATCGTGGCCGCCCAAGACCGGGTTTGGTTCGCATTTCTGTTGCTGCCGTCGTTCCTGGTCTACCTCACCTCGATGGTCGGTGAAACGAACCGGGCGCCATTCGATCTGCCCGAAGCCGAGGGCGAGCTGGTCGGAGGCTTTCACACCGAATACTCGTCGCTGAAGTTCGCGTTGTTCTTCCTTGGCGAGTACGTCAACATGACCACGGTCTCCGCGCTGGCCGTCACGCTGTTCTTCGGAGGCTGGCACGCGCCATTCCCATTCAACATGTGGGACGGCGCCAACCAGGGCTGGTGGCCGGTGCTCTGGTTCACCATCAAGGTGTGGGGCTTTTTGTTCGTCTTCATCTGGTTGCGTGCCACCCTGCCGCGGCTGCGTTACGACCAGTTCATGGCGCTGGGCTGGAAGATGCTCATTCCGGTGGCGCTGGTGTGGGTGATGGCCGCCGCGGTGATGCGCAGCATCCGCAACGACGGCTACCCGCACTGGCAAATCGTCCTGGCCATCATCAGTACGGTCACCACGCTGGCGCTATTGGTATTTCTGCATAGACGGTTCAGCGCGGTAAATATTCGCGCATCGAAGACGGTGCCGGTAACTACGGCCGTTCCGAGCGAAGGATTCCCGACCCCACCGCTGCCGCTACGCACGCGCGAGCCGGCGTCAACCGGGGTCAGCAAGGAGGATGCCGGTGGCTAGCTTCAAAGACGCCCTCGCCGGATTCGGCGTCACACTCTCGACGATGTTCAAACGGCCGATCAACGACGGCTATCCGGAGAAGAAGAAACGGGTGCCACACTGGCACGGTCGCCATCAGCTCAACCGGTACGCCGACGGCCTGGAGAAGTGCATCGGCTGCGAGTTGTGCGCCTGGGCCTGCCCGGCCGACGCGATCTATGTGGAGGGCGCCGACAACACCGACGAGGAACGGTTCTCTCCCGGGGAGCGCTACGGTCGCGTCTATCAGATCAACTACCTGCGCTGCATCGGCTGCGGCTATTGCGTCGAGGCCTGCCCGACACGGGCTTTGACCATGACCAACAAGTATGAAATGGCCGACGACAACCGCGCCGATCTGATCTACGACCGGGACATGCTGCTGGCACCGCTGGAACCCGACATGACCGCGCCGCCGCACCCGATGCCGGACGGTGCCACCCAGGCCGACTACTACCTCGGAAACGTCACCGCCGACGGCCTGCGTGACAATCCGGATCTCTTTGCCCTGCTCGACAGGGCGAGGCAAGGTAAAGCCTGATGAGCGCGTTGACCACCGAGCTGCTGGCCGCCGACACCCTCGTCCGCACCTCCACCGGTGAGGCGGCGACATTCTGGTTCCTGGGAGCGCTCGCGGTGATCGGCGCGCTGGGGGTGGTGATGGCCGCCAAAGCCGTGTACTCCGCGATGTTTCTGGCGATGACGATGCTCATCTTGGCGGTGTTCTACTTCGTGCAAGACGCAATGTTTCTCGGTGTGGTGCAGATCGTCGTCTACACCGGCGCGGTGATGATGCTGTTCCTGTTCGTGATGATGCTGATCGGGGTCGATTCGGCGGAGTCGCTGGTGGAAACGCTTCGCGGACAGCGGATCGCCTCGGTTGTCGCCGGGGTTGGGTTCGGCATCCTGCTGATCGCCGGGATCGGGTCAACGGCAATGTCTTTCGCCGGGTTGTCGGCCGGCGACAAGACCCACAACGTCGAAGGGTTGGCCGCGCTGATCTTCTCGCGCTACCTGTGGGCGTTCGAGTTGACCAGCGCGCTGCTGATCACCGCGGTGATCGCCGCGATGGTCTTGGCGCACCGGGAACGGTTGGAGCCCCGGATGACTCAGCGGGAATTGTCTATTCGGCGCTTCCAGCACGGTCACTATCCCACACCGTTGCCGACTCCCGGGGTCTACGCCCGCCACAACGCAGTCGACGTGGCCGCGCTACTGCCTGACGGCTCCTTCTCGAAGCTCTCGGTGTCGTCGGTGCTGGAGCACCGAAAGGTCGACACGTCGGGCGACGCCACCGGCCCCGGGCCGTCCAGCGGTTCACCTGACGGCTCGGAGCGGAACGGTAAGTCATGAACCCGCAGAACTACCTTTACCTGTCGGCGCTGCTGTTCACCATCGGCGCGGCCGGTGTGCTGTTGCGGCGCAACGCGATCGTGATGTTCATGTGCATCGAGTTAATGCTTAATGCCGTCAACCTGGCGTTCGTCACCTTCGCCCGCCTGCACGGGCATCTCGACGGCCAGATGGTCGCGTTCTTCACAATGGTCGTCGCCGCATGCGAAGTGGTGGTCGGTCTGGCCATCATCATGACGATCTTCCGTGCCCGCAAGTCGGCCTCGGTCGACGACGTGAACCTACTCAAAGGGTGAGACCGCGGCTCCATGACATATCTGACACATCTGAGCTGGTTGCTGGTGGCACTGCCGTCGGCGGGCGCGTTGATCCTGCTGTTGGGCGGCCGGCGTACCGACCGATGGGGACACCTGCTGGGTTGCGCCACCGTCCTGACGTCGTTCGTGATGGGTCTGCTGCTGCTGACCGACATGCTCGGTCGGGCCGGGTCCGAGCGGACCATCCATCCCAACTTGTTCAGCTGGGTGCCGGTCGCCGGCCTGCACGTCGACTTCGGGCTGCAGATCGACCAGCTCTCAATCTGTTTCGTGCTGTTGATCAGCGGCGTTGGTTCGCTGATCCACATCTACTCGATCGGGTACATGGCCGAAGATCCGGACCGCAGAAGGTTTTTCGCGTACATGAACCTGTTTGTCGCCGCGATGCTGTTGCTGGTGGTCGCGGACAACTATCTGGGGCTCTACGTCGGCTGGGAGGGCGTCGGGCTGGCGTCCTACCTGCTGATCGGCTTCTGGTACGAGCGACCGACGGCGGCCACCGCGGGCAAGAAAGCGTTCGTGAGCAATCGCGTCGGTGACTTCGGCCTGTCGCTGGCCATGTTCGCGATGTTCGCCAGCTTCGGCACACTGCAATTCGACGGCGTCTTCGCCGCGGCGGATACCGCCGGGCGCGGCATGCTGACCGCGATCGGATTGCTGCTGCTGCTGGGGGCGTGCGCGAAGTCGGCCCAGGTGCCGCTGCAGGCGTGGTTGTTCGACGCCATGGAGGGTCCCACCCCGGTGTCCGCGTTGATCCACGCCGCCACCATGGTGACCGCCGGGGTGTATCTGATCGTGCGGTCCGGCCCGCTCTACGACCTTTCCCCCGACGCCCGGCTCGCGGTGGTGGTGGTCGGTGCGGCCACCCTGCTGTTCGGGGCGATCATCGGCTGCGCCAAGGACGACATCAAGCGCGCGCTGGCCGCGTCGACGATCAGCCAGATCGGATATATGGTGCTGGCCGCCGGCCTGGGCGCGGCCGGCTACGCGTTCGCGATCCTGCACCTGCTCACCCACGGCTTCTTCAAGGCCGGGTTGTTCCTCGGATCCGGCGCGGTGATGCACGGAATGAACGACGAGCAGGACATGCGCCGCTATGGCGCCCTGCGCGCGTTCCTGCCGGTCACGTTCGCTACGTTCGGGTTCTGCTATCTGGCGATCATCGGGATACCGCCGTTCGCCGGCTTCTACTCCAAAGACGCGATCATCGAGGCCGCGCTGGGCACCGGCGGAGTACAGGGCGGGATTCTTACGGTCGCGGCGGTACTGGGCGCCGGCATCACCGCGTTCTACATGACCCGGGTGATGGTGCTGACCTTCCACGGCGAAAAGCGTTGGGCCACAGAGCAGAGCGAGGTGACTGCGGATCGCGCACTCCAGCATCCGCACGAAGCGCCACGGGTGATGACATGGCCGATGATCGTGCTCGCGGTCGGCGCGGTGTTCTCCGGCGGTCTGCTGGCGATCGGCGGCACCCTGCAGCACTGGCTCGCGCCGGTCGTCGAACCGATCGCCGGTAACCATGAAGCCGCACATGCCATCCCGGCGTGGGTCAGCGCCGTGGTGACTCTGGCCGTCGTGCTGGTAGGCGTCTTCGTGGCCTACCGGATGTACGCGACCCGACCGATACCCGAAACGGCGCCCACCGATGTGTCCGCGCTCACGGTCGCCGCCCGCAAGGACCTGTACGGCGACGCCTTCAACGAGGAGGTGTTCATGCGGCCCGGTGGGCAACTCGCGCACGCGCTGGTCGAGACCGACGACAGAGGCGTCGACGGAACGGTCGGCGCGCTGGCGACCGGGGTGAGCCGAATGTCGGATCGGCTACGCGGTGTGCAGACCGGCTTCGCCCGTAGCTACGCGCTGACGATGCTCGCAGGCGCGGTTTTGGTCGTCGCGGTGATCCTGGCGGTGCAGCTGTGAACACCTTTCCCTGGCTGAGCGTGCTGTGGCTGGTGCCGATCGCCGGTGCGGTACTGGTGATCCTGCTGCCGGCCGCATCGCCGCGGCTGGCCAAGTGGGCGGGCCTGGTCGTCAGTCTGCTGGTGCTGGCGCTGGCGATCGTGATCACCGCGGGTTTCAAGACCGGTGGCGAACCCTATCAATTCGTCGAGTCCCATTCCTGGATCCCGGCATTCGGCGCGGGCTACACCCTCGGCGTCGACGGTATCGCCATAGTGCTGGTGCTGCTCACCGCGGTGCTGGTGCCGCTGCTGATTTTGGCCGGCTGGAACGACGGCGGCGAACGCACCCGCGGCGTGCACGCCTATGTGGCGCTGACGCTGACCGTCGAGTCGATGGTGCTGATTTCGCTGATCTCACTGGACGTGTTGCTGTTCTATGTGTTCTTCGAGGCGATGCTCGTCCCGATGTATTTTTTGATCGGTGGCTTCGGCAACGGCGAAAACCGCTCCCGTGCGGCATTGAAATTCCTGCTGTACAACCTGTTCGGCGGCCTGATCATGCTGGCCGCAGTGATCGGGGTGTATGTAGTGACCGCGCAGCACGGTACCGGCACATTCGATTTCCGGGAAGTCGTGCACATATTCTCGCCGGGTTCGACAAGCGTCGATCCATTGGTACTCAAAGCGCTGTTCGGCGGCTTCATGTTCGCCTTCGCGATCAAGGCGCCGCTGTGGCCGTTCCACCGGTGGCTGCCCGACGCCGCAGTAGAAGCCACGCCGGCGAGTGCGGTGTTGATGATGGCGGTGATGGACAAGGTCGGCACCTTCGGGATGCTGCGCTACTGCCTGCAGTTGTTTCCCGACGCCTCAACGTATTTCCGGCCGCTGATCGTCGTACTGGCAGTCATCGGTGTGGTCTACGGCGCGATGGTGGCGATCGGCCAGTCCGACATCATGCGGCTGATCGCCTACACGTCGATCTCACACTTCGGGTTCATCATCCTGGGTATCTTCGTGATGACCAGCCAGGGCCAGAGCGGTTCGACGCTCTACATGGTGAACCACGGACTGTCCACCGCGGCGGTGTTCCTGATCGCGGGATTCCTGATCACTCGGCGCGGCACCCGATTGATCAGTGACTTCGGCGGTGTGCAGAAGGTGGCACCGGTGCTGGCCGGCACCTTCCTGGTCGCCGCGATGGCCACCCTGTCGCTACCCGGGCTGGCGCCGTTCATCAGCGAATTCCTGGTTCTGCTGGGCACATTCAACAGATACTGGCTGGCGGCGGTGTTCGGCACCACCGCGCTGGTGCTGTCGTCGATCTACATGTTGTGGCTCTACCAGCGCGTGATGACCGGGCCGGTCACCCAGGGCAACGAACGGATTCGTGACCTGGTGCCCCGCGAGGTCGTGGTCGTCGCGCCGCTGCTCGCGCTGTTGTTATTCCTCGGGTTCTACCCCAAACCGGTGCTGGACATCATCAACCCGGCGGTCGGGCACACGATGACCACGATCGGACAGTACGATCCCGCGCCGCATAATGCGGAAGGACCGGCACGATGAACACGCCCAGCGTCGAATACTCCCTTCTGTTACCGATGTTGATCGTCTTCGGCGTTGCTGTGATCGGCGTTCTGGTAGAAGCGTTCCTGCCGCGCCGATTCCGTTACGGCGCGCAGATGACGCTGGCCCTCGGCGGATTGGTCGCCGCGTTCGCCGCGATCATCGTGGTCGCCGCCAACATCCCGGTGGCGGGTCGGAGCGCCCTGGTGGGGGCGGTCGGCGTCGACCGCCCGGCGTTGGTCTTGCAGGGCACGGTGGTCCTGGTCGCGATCATGGCGGTCATCTTCATCGGCGAACGTGCTCTGGTAGCCAATGCCGCCGGACCCGGTGCCGCCGCCGTGGTGACCGGCGACAGCGATACGAGTGCACGGGTCGCCGAGCATGCCACCGGGCTGGATTCCTTTACGCCGCAAGCATCCGCGATCCCCGGCAGCAAGGGCGAGCAGGATGCGATACGGGTAGGGGTGACTCAGACCGAGGTTTTCCCGCTGACCATGCTGAGCGTCGGCGGAATGATGGTCTTCCCCGCCGCCAACGACCTACTGACGATGTTCATTGCGCTGGAAGTCCTGTCGCTGCCGCTGTACCTGCTGTGTGGGCTGGCCAGGCACCGTCGGTTGCTGTCTCAAGAGGCGGCGATGAAGTATTTTCTGCTCGGAGCGTTCTCGTCGGCATTCTTCCTCTACGGCGCGGCATTGCTCTACGGTGCGAACGGCACACTGGCGATATCCGGCATCCGGGATGAACTGGCCGCGCGCGGTATTGATTCGTTGACGTTGATCGGCGTCGCCCTGTTGGCGGTCGGACTGCTGTTCAAGGTCGGTGCCGTTCCGTTCCACTCCTGGATTCCGGACGTCTACGTCGGAGCTCCGACTCCGATCACCGGATTCATGGCCGCGGCAACCAAAGTCGCCGCGTTCGGCGCGCTATTACGCGTGGTCTATGTCGCGCTGCCGCCGGTGCACATGGAGTGGCGGCCGGTGTTATGGACGATCGCGATTCTGACCATGGTGGTGGGGACCATCACTGCGGTGAACCAGACCGACGTCAAGCGCATGCTGGCGTATTCGTCGGTCGCCCACGTTGGCTTCGTGCTTACGGGCGTGATCGCCAACATCCCGGCCGGTGTCTCATCGACGATCTTCTACCTGATCGCCTACAGCTTCTCGACGGTCGGCGCATTCGCCATCCTGGGCCTGGTCCGCAGCACCGACGGCCACGAGGACGCCGACATGTCGCGATGGGCCGGGCTGGGGAGGCGTTCCCCCATTGTCGGCGTGATGTTTTCGATGTTCTTGCTGGCCTTCGCGGGCATACCGTTGACCAGCGGCTTCGTCAGCAAGTTCGCCGTGTTCAAGGCCGCCGCCGAGGGCGGTGCGGTACCGCTGGTAGTCATCGGCGTGATCGCCAGCGGTGTCGCAGCGTACTTCTACGTGCGGGTGATCCTGTTAATGTTCTTCACCGAACCATCGCCTGACACACCGCATGTCGTGGTGCCGGGAGTGTTGAGCAAGGCCGCCATCGCGGTCTGCGCCGCGGTCACCGTCGTCCTGGGGATCATCCCCCAGCCGTTGTTCGACCTAGTGGATCAAGCCACCCAGTTCGTCAGATGACCATGACCACTCAACAGCTGGTCCTCGTCGACGACGCCGGTCCGGTCCGGGTGTTGAGCCTGAACCGTCCCGAAGCGCGAAACGCGTTGAACAGCCAGCTGGTCGAGACGGTGTATGCCGCGCTGTGCGAGGCCGACGACGACCCGTCGGTGCGGGTGGTGGTGCTCACCGGTGTCGACCCGGCGTTTTGTGCCGGGATCGACTTGAAGCAGGCGCAGCGCGAGGGCGTGGCGTATTTCGAACGAATCCGCTCACGCAGCTGCATCGCACGAGTGGCGCAGATGAATAAGCCTGTTGTCGGCGCGATCAACGGCCCGGTGTTCACCGGTGGCCTGGAGATGGCGCTGGGCTGCGATTTCCTGATCGCCTCGGAGCGCGCGGTCTTCGCCGATACCCACGCCCGGGTAGGTATTTTGCCCGGCGGCGGAATGACGGCACGGCTGCCGCAGTTGGTCGGCCTGGCGATGGCGCGTCGACTGTCGATGACCGGCGAGGTCGTCGACGCGTCACGTGCCGAGCAGATCGGACTGGTGACCGGGGTCGTTCCGCATGCGCAGTTGCTACCTCGGGCGGTCGAGTTGGCGGGCCAGATCGCCGAGGTTCCTGCCCCGATCATGGCTGGGCTCAAGGAGATCTACCTCAAAGGATCGGCCGCAGTGACCGATCCGGCGCTGGCCGCCGAGCAAGCGATCTCCGGTGCGCGGTCGGACACCACTGATCTTGGTGCCCGCTATGCCGCGATCAGCGAACGCAACCGCCGGCAGATCCGTCGGTAATCCCTCGGGCACTTATCCACAGTTGCGGTTTCATCCACAGGCCGGTCTTCGCGCTGAGCGCTGGTCGCGTAGTTGTCACCGGTGTTTCATAGCGTCGAAGCATGGGTGCAGCATTGGGCGCGGAGTTGGCACGGGAGCGCATCAGCGCCGCTCTCGACGCGATCGATGCTGCTCATGACGTCCTGCGCGAAACGTCGTCGGACCTGGTGGGCAACAACTTTCGGGTGGATGTCGCGGAGCGGCTGGAAACCCAGGAGCGAACTAACCGCGGACTGATGTACCGATTCTTCGGCGAGATCGCAGACCCTCCCGACGAGACCGAGTCCACCGCACAGGTGCGCGCCGCGCTATGGAAGCGGCTGCGGATCACCCCGCATGAAATCACCCGCCGTTGTAGGCTCGCGGCCCGAATTCGACCCCGCCGCTCGCTGACCGGCCCGCCGGTGCCCCCGGAGCTACCGGAGTTGGCGGCGGCGGTGCAGGCCGGCGCTGTCGGCGACGATCACATTCGTGCGGTGTGCCGGGCTGTCGACGAGCTACCTGCCCGGGTAGCGCCCACCGAGGTAGCACAGGCTGAACGCAGGCTGGTCCACGAAGCGACTAATAGCGATGCCGGGATCGTTACCAGGGTGGGGCAGCGCATCGTTGATTACCTCAATCCGGATGGCAACTTCACCGACGAGGATCGTGCGCGCCGCCGCGGCTTGCACCTCGGCGCGCAGGGTCCCGATGGCATGTCTCGGTTGTCCGGATTGCTCGATCCCGAGACCCGCGCGTATTTCGAAGCCATCGAAGCGGCCGTGCGGCCAGGCCGTCACCAACCCGAGGGTAACCGTCCCGAGGCGCCCGATGACCGCATCCCGTCCCAACGATGCCACGACGCGCTCAAGCTCGGCCTGAAAACCGCCATCGCGTCGGGCGGACTCGGTGTGCATCGCGGCCACCCGGTCACCGTGGTCGTCGCCACCACGCTCGCCGAACTGGACCGTGCTGCCCACGCTGTTGCAGATCCGTCGATCCCGATGCCCGCGTTCGCCAGCACCGGTGGCGGGTCCAGGCTACCGATGCGCGATCTGATCCGGATGGCCGCCAACGGAATCCACTATCTGGCGGTGTTCGACGACCACATCAAGCGGCCACTGTATCTGGGTCGGCAAAAACGCGTCGCCACCGCCGACCAACGATTGATCTGTTACGCCCGTGACCGCGGCTGCACCCGCCCCAACTGCGTAGTACCCGGTTATCGCTGCGAAGTCCACCACGAGCCGGAGTGGGCGCGGGGCGGCCGCACCGACGCCGACAAGCTGTTCTTTGCGTGTGGCTGCGACCACGGCATGACCACTCGCGGCGAACAACGCACCACAGTCACCGAAAGCGGCCGGCTCGGCTGGACCGACGGCACCGGCCCGCCCGAAATCAACCATGCTCATCATCCGGTCGAACTTCTGCGGGGCGGCCCTGACCCGCCGGCGCCGGATCAACGGTGAACGGCCGGATCGCCAACAGGTAGATCGCCAAGATCGCCAGCGGCGCGGCCAACGGCAGCCATGGCAGTTGCAAGGGAAACGCGGTCGCGACCAATCCGACCAGCGTGAAACCAACGGCCCCAATGAGAGCCGACCCGCTGAGGGTATCGAGCCCGGTGCTTGTACTGACGGCGTGCCGTAACAGCAGATAGGCCGCTGCAGCCAGCCCGGACGCCGCGACCAGCGTGGGCGCGGGATTGGACACAATGACGGCAACCACGGTCAGCAGCACCGCAAGTGTTGCGGCCGGCCGAATCAGTGTTCCGGCGACCACCGCAACCAGCGCAAGGAGCGTGACGACGAATGTGGCGGCCTGCGAGCCTATTCCGACAGCTGCCACCATCAGCAGCCCGCAGGCGATCGACAACACGCGGGCGATCATCGTCGCCCCGACACCGGGCGCCGATGGTCAGGGACCGCACGCATCGATTGGTCCAAGGTGTGATCGGCCTGCCATGCCACCACGTCGACACCGATGGTGGCCATGTCGCGATACATGGCCGACCGCTGCAAGGTCCACAACCGGCCGATCAGCGGGTCCTGCCGATCCTCAAACGGCGAGCCCTGCAGGACGTCGACGGCCACCACGACGTGACCGCGCTTCCGCAAGTCGATCAGCGCCAGTGCGAACTCGGTGTCCAGCAAGGTGGAGAATGCGACGACGATCGCGCCCGGCGGAACGGCGGCGCGCGGTGCGAGAGTGCCGGTGGTGGTTTCGAATTCATCGCCCTCGCCAAGCACCGTATCGAGCACCCGATAGAACTGGCGCTGGCCGATGTCGGCGCCCAGCCATCGCGGCCGTCGACCGCCAAGCGCCACGATGCCGGTGCGATCACCGTTGCGCAGTGCGGTCTGCACCACTTGAGCGGCGCCTCGCACGGTGCGCTCGGTCGCTTCTGTCGCCGGGCCGGGTGGTTGCGAATAAGTGTCGACGAGCACCACCACGTCGGCAGCCCGATCGGTCAGCCGTTCGGTCACATGCAGGCTGCCGCGCCGAGCGCTCACCGGCCAGTTAACCGTGCGCAACTGATCGCCGGGCACGTAGGCGCGAATATCGGCGTATTCGACACCGCGGCCGATGTGCCGGGTGAGATGGGTGCCCAGGCGATCGAGCAGTTCGGTCTGCGGCAGCGTCGTGGGCTGCGGGGGCGCTATCGGAAACACGTTGACGTGGGCGGCATCTGCGGTGGCGGTCCCGACCAGCAACCCGCCATGCGCGACGACGTCGACCGTGGCCCGGATCGGGTAGCGGCCCCAGCGGTCGGCGGTGGCGGCGACGGTTTGTCGCTGAGCAGAGGGCCGGTCGAGCACTGCGAGTTGCATGCCGTCGACCGCCGACACCGTGAGACCCACTGCCACACCGGGGCTTTCGGTGGTCGCAGTCACGCTCAGCTGCGTCTGCTCGGACTCGAAGCAGCGCAGCGAACCAGGTTCGGCGTGCACCCGAACCTTGGGCAGCTGCCGCTGCCAGCCGATCGAACACAACACGCCCAGCAACGGCGCGGCGAACGCCAAAAGCTGCCACTGCGACGCGACCAGCGCCGCCACCAAAGCCGCGCCCGCGCAACTGGCCACCGCTCTAGTCAGCGCCGACGCGCGCCAACGTAACGTGACCTCGTGGATTTGGGTCACGTCGCCGCACCGCGCGCCCGCGGAACCGGTAAGCGGCGCAACAGTTCTTCTACGACGTCTGAACCCTGAATCCGCCGCACCCACATCTCCGGGCGCAGCGTGATCCGGTGCGCCACAGCCGGGACAGCGAGCGCTTTGATGTCTTCGGGAATCACGTAATCGCGTCCGAGCAGCAGCGCGCGGGCGCGTGCGAGCTGCACCAAGTCGAGTTCGGCGCGGGGACTGGCACCGACCGCGACCTGCGGATGGTGTCGGGTCGCCGCGGCCAGCGAGACCACATAGTGCAGAACATCTTCGTGCACACTTACCTGCTCCACCGATTCCCGCATCGCCAGCAGATCATGGGCATCGACAACCTGGTTCACCGTCGGTTCGGCCGAGCCACGGTCGAGGCGCCGGCGCAGCATCGACGTCTCGTCACGCTCGGAGAGGTAGCGCAGTTCGAGGCGAACCGCGAACCGGTCCAGCTGCGCCTCCGGCAACGGATAGGTGCCCTCGTATTCGATCGGGTTGTCGGTAGCCAACACGATGAACGGTGTTGGGAGCCGGTGAGTTTGACCGTCGATGCTGACCTGGTTTTCGGCCATCGCCTCCAGCAACGCCGCCTGGGTCTTGGGTGGCGTCCGGTTGATCTCGTCGGCCAGCAGCAGATTGGTGAAAATCGGTCCGGAACGGAACTCGAAACGTCCCGATTGCATGTCGTAGACGGTCGAGCCAAGCAGATCGGCCGGCAGCAGATCGGGGGTGAACTGGACGCGAGTGAAGCCAAGCCCCAGCGCCGCGGCAAACGATCGCGCGATCAGCGTCTTGCCCAGACCGGGGAGGTCCTCGATGAGCACATGACCACGGGCCAGCACCGTAGTGAGGATGAGGGTCAGGGCGGAACGCTTCCCGACCACCACGCGCTCGATTTCGTCGAGCACCGCCTCGCAGCGGGCAGTAGTCACCTCGGCGGGCCCCACCGTACCTCCAGTCATACCTGCTCCAACCGTTGCAGAATTTCCTCGAGCGCTGCTCGACCGGGGCCGGGTTCTTTGCCCCCGGTCTGCGCGACGTTGTTGGGGTCCACCCATGCCCACAGCTGCGGGCCCAAAAGCATTCGCCCGGTAGTAGAAAACGCCGCCGGGTCTTTGGACTGCTTCTGCCCGGTAGCGATGGCGAACCGCCGGGCCAGTATCGGACGCAGATGCCGATCCCAGTCGGCCCGATTGGATTCCGACCACCGAATCAGTGTCTCGTTGCGGGTCAGCCAGCTACGCAACGACTCCCCCAGCTCATTTCCGGTGGCGACGCGCGGCGACTCGTCCTGGTGACCGATGAACCGGCGAATATTGATCACCGCCAACGCCACCGCCGCGCCGGACATCCACAGCACGAGTCGACGGTCGGGCAACACCAACATCGCCGCCTCCACCGCGACGACAACGCACACACTCAAGATCGCCAGGCGCTTCACACCAGGCTCCGTAATTCAGCGAGAACCAACTGCAGCACGTCTGCCGCGGTCTGGCGATGGCTCTCGTTCATGACATGCGGGCTGAACCGCGCCTCGGCGAATAGCTGGACCAGCTGAGCGGCGTTATCGGCATGCAACGCACGATGTTCGACGGCCCGGGCCAGCACTTCGGTCGGAGTGTCGAACTCCTGCGGCGCAGCGTCGGGCACCTTGGCCAGTTCGCGCTCCATCGCCGCGTAACACGCGATGATCGCTTCCCGCGGCTCGCGGCTCAGGTCGCCGACTTCGACGAGGCCGACTTCTGCTGCGCGGACAAGTGTTTCGGAGGCTGCGGTGGAAGCGGGCAGCTCAGCCGATTCGACGGGGGCAATGCGCGGTTCGGTGCCGCGTCGTCGGCGGGCGGCGACGACTCCGCCCCCGACGAGTAACACCAGGAGCGCCACCGTGCTCGCGACGAGATAATCCAGCACGTCGTCGTCAGTGTCTGGCTCCCGCGGCTGCTCAGGCGGAGGCACGGTGTCACCGGTCGGCAGCTGGGTGTTCGGCGCGGTTCCATCTGGGAGTTGTGCAATGCCGTGTGGCCCGAAAAACCGCGTCAGCAGCCACACCAGCAGCAGCCACCCGACCAGGACCGCGGCTGCGACCAGCAATACCCGCCAGCCGGGCCGTCCGGCGCTACCGCCGAAACGTTCTGGCAGACCGCCGGCGCTGGTAGCCGGCGTGCGCGGATCACGGAGTCGGGCGATGACGGCCGCGCCGACGATCACCAGCGAGATGGCCAGCAGCGCGACCACATACACCAGTGAGGCCGAACTGCGCGGCGGTTCGTGCCGCGGCGCGCGTTCGACGCCGGGCAGATATCCGCGCAACGCCGCAGCCACGACGATCAAGAGCACGATCACGGCGACGACGCGGCCTGTCGCCTTATCGATCAGGGGCATCGGCACACCACTCGACCGGTTGCCTGCCGCGTTTGCGGCATGGCCTGGCGTCATCCTGGCACGCTGGCCGCTATTGCCGCAGCGAATCGATCCGGCTGCCGAGCATCGCTGTCCACTCCGCGATGTATTGTTCGTCGGGCATGGCTGCTCCTGGCTCGTGAAACACGGTGCTCGTCGCCCGTTTGCCATGGAGCGCGTTGACCCCGACCGTGGCGATGGCCGCAGCATCCTGTTGGCTAACCGCTGGGATCCATCCGGTGACCCAATCAGCAAGTTCGGCATATAGCCCGTCGAACAATGCTGCATAGGCGTCAGTGAGTCTGGCCGACTGACCCGATGGGATGCGGGAGGCGATCTGAAGGAGTTGCGTTTCTTCGTCGAGCACGGCCAGCACGTATCGGCCCAGCATCGTAAGTTCGCTCCGCAAGTCGCCTAGGCCAGCGAAAAGTGCACGCATATCGCGCATCGCACGCCGACGGTCCAACTGCCGGTCAATGCCGGCGTCCAGGAGCGCCTCCTTCGATTTGAAGTGGTGGTAGAGAGCTCCCGAGCCCGGCGCCAGACCGGCGGCGGCTTCGATCTGCGCGACGCTGGTGGCGTTATATCCCCGCTCGCCGAAAAGCCGCATTGCCTCGGTGACCAGCCGCTCTCGGGTCGGCATCGGTGGCATTGACCGCTCCCAAGTGTTCACTTAGTATCGACAAGTGAATACTTTAGCGCCTCAGTGGTAGCGCCGCTAGGAGGTCGGCCATGGCGGATAGGGATGACTCGGTCCCTCAGGGGAGGATCCGTCGCACCATGCCATTGGCAGGCTTCACTGCCCGCGCTGCCGGCGGACGGATGGTGGCCACGCTCCGGGAGAAGTCCGGCGACCTCGACGCCGTAGAGCGCTTTCACGAACGGACTGCGGAGCGCTACACCGAATTACTCGGGCACTCCAAGGGCGTGCTCATGAAGGCGGGGCAAATACTGTCCATGGTCGACGCCAGCTTTATTGGCAACGGGAGCTTTTCGCCCTATCAGAAAGCGCTGACTCGCCTGCAGGCCGACGCGCCGCCCATGGATCGAGTACTGGCCAAAGAGGTGTTGCAGACCCAACTCGGCCGACCCGCCGAGGAGGTGTTCGCCGAGTTCAGCGACGAACCGATGGCAGCAGCCTCCATCGGGCAAGTCCACCGTGCGGCGCTGCACGACGGTCGCCAAGTCGCGGTCAAGATCCAATATCCGGGTGTGGCGCAAGCGATCCGTGACGATCTGGCGAACACCGAACTATTGGCAACGTTCTTTCGGTTCGCGACCTCGGCCGCGGGCGTCGCTATCCAGACCAATCCACGACAGACGGCGCGGGAAATCGCTGCGCGCATCGCCGAGGAAATTGACTACCGCCACGAGGCGGCCAACATAACGATGTTCAGCGAGCTCTACCGCGGTCATCCGTTCATCCGGATACCGGAGGTCATCGATGAGGCATCCGGTATCCGGGTGCTGACCATGACCTATCTCGACGGACTGGACTGGGCTGCGGCGCAACAGGCCGATCAGGAGCTGAAGAACACCTGGGCCGAGGTGATTTGGCGATTTGGCGGTGGTGCTATCCGGCATGGCAATTTGTTCAACGCCGACCCCCATCCCGGGAATTACCGCTTCGGACTGGACGGGCGGGTCGGGTTCCTCGACTTCGGCTGTGTCAAGGTGTTGCCCGAGCGTGCGCGCCTGAAATTCATTCAGATGAGCCGCGCCACCATCGACGGACGCAAACGTGATGTGCACGATCTGATGGCCGAATTGGGCTACTTTGCCGGTGGTTCCACACTCTCTGTGGACGAGGCCTACCAGTGGCTGGCAGACCTTGCCTGGGAGGTGCTTGCGCCACAACCAGTTACCTACACCCAGGACACCGCACAGCGCGCCATCCGCGGCCTGGTCGATCTGCGCCCAGCCGACCACCCGGTCCGTCGCATGTCGGCACCCGACGACTTGGTCTTCTTCCCCCGGGTCAACCTCATGTTGAACCCGCTCTTCGCGGCGCTGGGCGCCACCGTCTATACCCGGTCGATATCGGACGACATGGACGGCGTGGCCGAGCCGACCACACCACTGGGCAAGCTGCACGATGCCTGGGTGCGTGAGCGCAGCTTGCCGTACGGATTGGATCCTCATGACCGCCCCTAGGGATAACTCGGTGCCGCGTGGGCGGATCCGTCGCACCATGCCGTTGGCCGGGTTCACCGCGCGGGCGGCCGGCGGACGGATGGTCGCCGCCCTCCGGGAGAAGACGGGCGACGCGGATGCCGTACAGCGCTTCCACGAGCGGACGGCTGAGCGCTACACCGAGCTACTTGGCCACTCCAAGGGCGTGCTGATGAAGGCCGGCCAGATATTATCTATGGTAGACGTGGGTTCGGTTGGGAAGGGCAATCTTTCGCCTTATCAGGAAGCCCTGACTCGGTTGCAGGCTGACGCGCCACCGATGGATCCTGCGCTGGCCAAAAGAATCCTGCATGCCGATCTCGGTCGCCCCGCCGAAGATGTGTTCGCCGACTTCGCCGAACAACCGATGGCGGCGGCCTCCATCGGCCAGGTGCACCATGCCGTGCTGCATGACGGGCGCCAAGTAGCGGTAAAAATTCAATATCCTGGCGCCGCGGCGGCGATTCGCGATGATCTGGCCAACACCGAACTGCTGGGGACGTTTTTCCGATTGGCTGCCTCGGCGTCGGGGACCACTATGCAGTCCGATCTACGACAGGCCACTCAGGAAATAGCTGCTCGCATTTCTGAAGAACTCGACTACCGGCATGAGTCCGCCAACATCACCGCCTTCAGCGAGCTGTACCGCGACCACCCCTTCATCCGGGTACCGGAAGTCATCGACGAGGCGTCCGGTGATCGGGTGCTGACCATGACCTATCTCGACGGACTGGGCTGGGCCGCCGCGCAACAGGCTGACCAGGAGCTGAAAAATACTTGGGCAGAGGTGATCTGGCGGTTTGCGGCGGGCTCGTACCGGCACGCCAATCTGTTCAATGCCGATCCTCATCCTGGTAACTACTGCTTCGGTCTGGACGGTACAGTCGGTTTCGTCGACTTCGGCTGTGTCAAGGCCGTGGCCGAATATCAACGCCGCCGAATCGTCGAGCTGGACCGTGCGGCAATCGAAGGCCGGAAACACGATCTCCACGACTTGATGATCGAATCGGGTTTCTTGGCAGACGATTCCACCCTGACTGTCGATGAGACATACCAGTGGTGGGCCGAAATCCTCTACGAGTTGCTCGCGCCTCAACCTGTGACCTATACAAAAGACACCTCGCGTCGTGCTATTCGTGGTCTGATCGATGCCCGTTCGCCAGATCATCCGGTTCGCCGCATGTCAATCCCCGACGACTTCGTCTTCTTCTCGCGACTGAACCTCAGCGTCAACGCAATATCCGCCGCACTAGGCGCCACTATCTACGCCCGAGCCATGGTCGACGACATGGACGGCGTCGCCGAACCGATCACGCCGCTGGGCAAGCAACACGGTGCCTGGGTGCGCGAACGCGGTTTGCGATACGGATTGGAGGGCCGATGACCATCCTTACCACCACTGCTCCGCACCTCCCATGGAACCCCGCAGACCCCTACCCGTTTTACGAACAACGACGGCGCGACGGCGATGTGGTATGGGACGAAACCGCCCGAGCCTGGCTTGTTCTCGGCTACGATACCGCGCGAGAGGTGTTGGGCGGATCGGGCTGGACCAGTAATCCGCTGGCAAATCCAAATGCTCGCGCGGCGATCGATTCCATGAGTTCCGATCTGGTCAACCGCTCGATGCTATTCGCCGACGGAGTTAATCACGACCGCTTGCGCGGGGCGGTGCGCGACGTCTTCACCCGCTCGTTCATCACGGGTCTTACTGCTGGTGTGGACGCCATTGCATCGGCGGTAATCGACCACCCGGTGACGGGTATGGCCTTCGATTTCATGGCCGATGTCGCCTTACCGCTGCCGCTCGCTGTAGCCGGAGAGTGGCTTGGCTTAGATCTCGAGAGTTCTCGGCTGCTCCGTGAACAATCGCCGGCGATTATCCGGATGCTGGGTACACTCGCGGATCCCGACGAGATTGCCGCCGGCGCAGCGGCCTCCGCGGCACTCGTCACCGCGTTTCTTCCCCTCGCTGCCGACCGTCGCACGAACCCACGCGACGACCTGCTCAGCTTCATCGCGTCTGCCCCCGACCTGCAGCTCGATGACGTCGTCATCACCGCGATCCTTATTGCCGTCGCGGGTCATGAGACAACCGCAAATCTCCTTGGAGCAGCGATGCTTCGGCTGTTGACTCCGATGCCAGACGGCACACGTATCACCGATCGGGTCGAGGCCGCTGACGCGTCGCTGATCACTGAACTACTTCGGCTCGACGGCCCGGTGCAGGCCACCGCGCGCACCGCCACCGAGGATCAGCGGATCGGCGGCGTCGACATAGCGTGCGGCCAGCAAGCTGTGGTGGTCATCGCCGCGGCCAACCGTGATCCCGCTGTCTTCAACGAGCCTGACCAGTTCCAGCCCGAGCGCACCGGGCCGGCACCGCTGTCGTTCGGGCACGGCGCGCATTACTGCCTCGGTGCGACCTTGGCGCGGCTGGAAACCACCGTGGCACTGCGCGAAATCTTCGCCCGCAAACCGGCGTTGGCAGGCTCAGTGGCCTGGCGCGACACCACTGCGATCCGCGGGCCGCTCAACGTTCCGATGATGTTCGAAAAGTGAGCAAGCTTCATCACTACCGGGTGTCGCGTCACGTGGCGGCCGATCCAGAGACCGTCTGGAAGGTCGTGTCGGATCATGCCGGCATGGCTGAGTGGACACCCTTCCGCAGATCCGTCGTCGAAAGACCGGGCGAGCCATACCCGAACGGAACAGGGGCGGTGCGGGCGCTCTACTTGATAGGACCACCAACGCGAGAACAGATCATCGAGTTCGAACCGCTGCAGCGGCTGCGCTACACACTGCTATCCGGGCTGCCGTTCCGTGATTACGTCGGCGAAGTGACCATCGAACCCGAGGAAATGGGCGCCCGGTTGACCACCGAAATCAGCTTCAGGACACGCATTCCCGGCACCCAAATTTTCGGGCCGATCGCCATTCGGTTGGGCACGAGAGGCGCTGCCCGGCTTGCGGAGAAGCGCACGAAGCCGGGCCCTTGATAGTTACGCCTTCTCAACGAGCTCGGCGAGCCGGTTCAGCGATGCCGCGGGAGGCGGTTTTTGTCGGTCAATTTCGACCAGTCGTAGGTGTGCCACGACGTAATTTGCGGATGCTGCCGAGGGCGAGCGTCATGACGAAGACATCTCCGACGCGATGGACCCGCTGTCCACGTAGTTGTCAGCCTCGCCGGTAGGACGCCAGGTAAGGCGGCAGCGGCACAGCCGGGTCGAGGCCCTCGGCCGGGATGGGCGCCCCGGCGGTCAGGGCCAGCGGCAGCACGCCGGCCCACAGCGGCAGCGCAAGGTCTTCGGGATCATCGACCGGCCCGCCGTCGCGTACCTTGGCCGAAACCTCGAGCAAGTCCACCGCGAGCACGGCGGTTGCGGCCAACTCGCGCTCATTAGGAGGTCGGCTATCAGCGGCCCGACCGGCAGCCACGTGGTCGAGCAGGGCATGCAAAGCGCGCAGCTTCTCCTGCCGGTCCCGGACAAGGCGTGCGTTGCCGTGCACGACTACCGACCGGTAGGCCATTGAGTGGTGCAGCGCGGCGCGGGCCAACACCAAGCCGTCGACCAGCGTGGTCGTGACACAGACGGGCAGGCCCTCCGATGAGGCCGCCAGCATCGGCCCGCTGCCCGTGGAACCGTGCAGATACAGCACCTCGCCGACCCGGGCGTGCGTCGTCGGCAGGACTAACGGTCGGCCGTCTTGGAGGTAACCGACGTGACAGATCAGCGCCTCGTCGAGGATGCGGTGGACGGTGGCGCGCTCGTAGCGGGCACGTTCCCGATACCGGGTGGGCGTGCTGCGCGCGGTGGGCGCGTAGGTCGGCGACGATTCCAATTTTGCCTCGCAGTAGTTTGTACTAGTGCATACTGTCTTACGTGCCAGTACGATACATCATTCGCGGTTCGGGCGCCGAGGCAATTGCGACCAGCGTCGAGGAGGCCATCTCCACGGGCGGGCTCGCCCCCGGTGCCGAGCTGCCACCCATCCGGCAACTCGCCGCGCAGCTCAACGTGAACGCCAACACCGTCGCGGCTGCCTACCGCCTGCTGCGTCACCGCGGAGCGGTTGAGACTGCGGGACGGCGAGGCACCCGGGTGCGCGAACGGCCTGCGACCACACCGCGATCCCTGCGCGGGCTGACCGTCCCCGAAGGTGTGCGCGACCTCTCGACGGGCAACCCGGATCCCGCATTGCTGCCGATCGCCCACGCCCAACCTGTGCGGCAACGACGGACTCCGCTGCTGTATGGCGAGCCCGCGATGTCGCCCGAGTTGACCGAGTACGTCCAGGTGTCGTTGCGCGCGGAGGGCGTGCCGGCCGAGCACCTCGCGGTGACCGCCGGCGCGCTCGACGGGATCGAACGCGTTCTCGCAGCTCACCTGCGGCCTGGTGATCGAGTGGCAGTCGAGGATCCGGGTTGGGCGAATCTGCTGGATCTCCTTGCCGCGATGGGCTTTTCGGTCGAGCCGCTGCGCGTCGACGACGACGGGCCGCTGGTCGCGGATCTGGCGGGGGCGCTGCGCCGTGGCGTACGGGCAGTGGTGGTGACCACTCGCGCCCAAAATCCGACCGGCGCGGCGATCTCCGCTGAACGGGCCGCGCAGCTGCGGCGGCTGATGGCCGACCGTGCCCACGACGTGCTGCTGATCGAAGACGACCACTGCGCCGGTATCGCCGGCGCAGTGCTGCACACCTTGGCCGGATCGACGCGCCATTGGGCCTTCGTCCGGTCGGCATCCAAGGCGTATGGCCCCGACCTGCGGCTGGCAGTTCTGGCCGGCGACCGCCGGACGGTCGAACGGGTGCACGGCCGGCTGCGGCTGGGGCCCGGCTGGGTCAGCTACCTCCTACAAGACCTCGCGGCCAGCTTGTGGCGCGACAAGGCGGCAATTCAGCTGGTACACAAGGCCGAAGACATCTACGGTCGCAACCGCGCGACGCTGCAGTCAGCGCTGGCCGAGCGCGGCGTGAATTCCCACGGTCGGTCCGGCCTCAACGTCTGGATTCCGGTGCCCGACGAAACCGTCGCGATCACCCGGCTACTCGCCGCCGGCTGGGCGGCCGCCCCGGGAACGAGATTCCGAATCAACACGCCGCCCGGCATACGGATTACCGTCTCGAATCTTATTGCCGCCGAGATTGATCCACTCGCTGACGCGGTAGCCGAGGCGGTACATGCTCTGGGACGAACCAGCGTCTAAGGTCACAGCCATGACGACACGCTCACGCTTCGTCGACGCGGTACTGATCGGGTTCGGACTGTATTCGACGCTTCTCGGCCTGTTCATGCTGTTCGCACCGGGCCCCTTCTTCGACACTCTTGGCGCGTTCGGGCCGCGCAACAACCACTACATCTTCGACAACGCGTCGTTCGAGCTGCCGTTGGGTCTGCTGCTATTCGCCGCGCTGCGGTGGCCGACCTGGCGGGTTCCGGCCCTGGCGTTCGCGGTGGCGCATTGGGTGCTGCATTCGCTGAGCCACATCGTCGACACCGGCCACGCCGACGGCCGGCTGATCGGATGGCTCGAGTTCATCGGCCTTGCGCTCGGCACCATCCTGCTCGCCGTCGCTCTGCGCATCAGTGTCCTTGCGGACAAGCGATCCCGATGATCGGAGCTATGCCGCGGCTCACTCGTAGGCCCGAAAGCTGCCGTCGAGTACCTGCAGATGCCCGATCGTGCGTCCGGTGACTTTGGCAGCGTCCATCAGCGTCAGTTCCACGGCCGCGCGCGCGAACTCCTCTGCCGTCGCCACCTCGTCGAAATCGCGGGTGTAATACGAAAGTCCCGGCGTCAGTATGGCTTTGGACGGCGAGAGGGCGTTGACCGCTATGTTGTGGCCCTGGAGATCGAACGCGGCGCACCACGTCAGGTGCTCAAGCGCCGCTTTGGATCCGCCGTAGCCGGGCAGGACACCGCCGCTGCGGTCCGCGTAGGGCCCGTCGCCGGGTAGGCGCGCCGCGACCGAGGTGATGTTGATGATCGACCCGAAACCGGCGGCGATCATGTCGGGGCACACCAGTTGAATCAACTCGTAGGCGGCGAACACCGAAATCTCGAAGTGCCGCCGGTATGCAGCCAATGGTGTGCCGAGCAGTGGCGGCCAGCCTGGTTTGGCCGCAGCCGACGGTGCTTTGGCCGGCTTGGCGGGACTGGTCGGAGCGCCGGGCTTGGGCGGGCGTCCGGGTGCGGTGAAGGCCGCATTGTTGATCAGAATTGTGATGGGGCCCAATGCGTCTCGTGTCTCGTTGACCCACCGGTCGATGTCACCGCTATCGAGCAGATCGGCGCGAATGGCGACGGCGCGCCCGCCGGCGGACTCGATGTCGGCGACGGTCTGCCCGATTGTGCCGGGCAGTCGTTCGTCCCAGACCTGTTCGGTGCGCCCGCCGACGGCCACGGCTGCGCCCTCGGCCGCAAGCGCCAGTGCGATCGCTCGGCCCAATCCACGGCTGGCGCCAGTGACAATCGCCGCGCGACCGTCGAGTCGTCCTGTCATCGACTGCTGCTCCTCTCCACGATGAATTGCACCGCCCTACCGCCTGCCCGTGTCGGTACCGCCAAGTCGACCTGCCGCCGGGCCTGCTCGATGACCGGTGTCTGCGGATCAAGTACCGAAAGATAGACCGTGTGGGCCGCGAGCGCGGCCACGGCGACGTCGATGTAGCCGTCCACCACCTCGGCGTGGGTGCCATCTGGGCCGTTCTGAAACAACCAGCGCGGCGGATCGGGCAGGGCATCGTAGGCCGCGCTGACCGCGGCTGCGAACTCGATGTGGTCGCGTTGGTTGGGCATCCCCGGCGCCCATTCCGGCCCGCCGTAAATGGTCACCACCACATCGGGTTTGGTGTCGCTGATGGCTAAGTTGATCCTCGCCCGCAGGTCGTTGGTATCGCGGATTTCGCTGTCCGGGAAGTCCCAGAAATAGACGTCGGCGACGCCGACAATAGCCGCCGACCGCCGTTGCTCGGCTTCCCGGACCGGCCCGGCTTGCTCAGGGGGCATGCCCGCAATGCCGGCTTCGCCACGACAGGCCAACGCGTAGCGGACGGACTTGCCCTGTGCCGTCCACTTCGAAACGGCAGCGGCGATGCCGTATTCGGGGTCGTCGGGGTGCGGGACCAAGACCAGCGCGGTGCGCCAGTCAGTAGGGAATGCCTGCACTGCCGCCATGATCGTTACGCAATCACGCCGTGCACGACGATCGCAGCGGTCTGGTCCACCCAGGTGTCGTCGAGGCCCTCGTCGGGGCGCAACAGCAACCGCAACAACGTCGCTCCCCCGATCAGTTCGACCAACCGGTCCGGGTCTACGTCCGAATGGACCTCGCCGCGACCGACCGCCTCACGCAACCGGACCCGCACGGCGGTGAACAAATCCGCGAACCGCGACATCACCCTGGCGTTGAGTTCGGAGTCGGCGGTCATGTCGGCGACCAGTCCGGGCAGCGCCGCCCGCACTACCGGGCTGGTGAACACGTCGCGCGCGGCGGCGATCATCGCCCGCACATCGGCGGCCATATCACCGGCCGGGCTGACCAAAGCAGTGGGCGCCACCGGAAAGGCGGCCTCGTGCACCAACTCAGCCTTGCTCGACCAGCGGCGGTACAGCGCGGTCTTGGTGGTCCCGGCGCGTTCGGCGACGGCAGCCAACGTGAGGTTCGAATAGCCGATTTGCACAAGCAGTTCCGCCGTCGCCGCCAGTATGGCAGCGTCGATGCGCGGGTCCCGGGGCCGTCCGGCACTCGCCGACTTGTCAACCGAAGTCAGGTCTGCTTTCATAACGCTACCCACCGTATCGTAATTGTCGGAGGCGATTGTGGCCAACCAACCTGCTGTCAGCGACATCGGCCGTATGCAACGGTCCAGCCGCGACATGACCACCGTGCCGGCGGTGATGTCGCGATGGCTCTCCACGATGATGCCCGGGGGCGTTGCTCCGCAGGTGACCGTGGAAAGCGGCATCGACGCCAACGGGATGTCCTCCGAGACGCTGATTCTGACCGGACGCTGGGACGACCGCGGGACTGCGGTCGAGCAGCGCTGGGTGGCGCGGGTGGCGCCCACCGCCGAGGACGTGCCGGTGTTCCCGTCGTACCGGCTGGATCATCAATTCGAGGTGATGCGCCGGGTCGGCGAACTCACCGACGTGGCCGTCCCGTTGGTGCGTTGGATCGAGACCACCGGCGACGTTCTGGGCAAGCCGTTCTTCCTGATGGACCACGTCGAGGGCGTGGTGCCGCCCGACGTGATGCCCTACACCTTCGGCGACAACTGGTTCGCCGACGCTCCCGCCGAACGCCAGCGCGAACTGCAGGACGGCACCGTCGAGGTGCTGGCCAAGCTGCACTCAATTCCGGACCCGCAGAAGATGTTCGGCTTTCTCGACGAGGGCCGATCCGGCGATACAGCATTGCGCCGGCACTTCGAGTGGGTGCAGTCCTGGTACGACTTCGCCGTTCCGGACATCGGCCGCTCCGCCTTGCTGGAACGCAGCTTCGACTGGCTGGAGACTCACTGGCCGCATCAGGCGGCGGCCGCCGAGCCGGTGCTGTGCTGGGGCGACGCCCGGATCGGCAATGTGCTCTACCGCGACTTCAAACCGGTGGCGGTGCTGGACTGGGAGATGGTGACGCTGGGGCCGCGCGAACTCGACGTGGCGTGGATGATCTTCGCGCACACGGTCTTTGAAGAGCTCGCCGGTCTGGCCACCCTCCCGGGGCTGCCGGAGGTGATGCGCGAGGACGATGTCAGGGCCAGTTATCTGCGACTCTCCGGTGTTGAAATCGGTGACCTGCACTGGTTTTACGTGTATTCCGGCGTGATGTGGGCCTGTGTGTTCATGCGCACCGGCGCGCGGCGGGTGCATTTCGGTGAAGTGGAGAAGCCCGACGAGGTCGAGTCGCTGTTCTACCACGCCGGATTGATGAAAAGACTCATAGGAGAAGACTGATGCTCGGACCGCTCGACGAGTTTCCGGTACACCAGATCCCCCAACCGATCGCCTGGCCGGGCTCGTCGGACCGCAACTTCTACGACCGGTCCTACCTCAACGCCCACGACCGCACCGGCGACATCTTCCTGGTCACCGGCATCGGCTACTACCCCAACCTTGGAGTCAAGGACGCGTTTGTCCTGATCCGCCGCGGCGACACCCAAACCGCGGTGCACCTGTCGGACGCCATCGACCAGAACCGGCTCAACCAGCACGTGGGCGGCTACCGGGTCGAGGTCAGCGAACCGCTGCGCAAGCTCCGGGTGATCCTGGAGGAAACCGAGGGCATCGCCGTCGACCTGGCCTGGGAGGGGTTGTTCGACCCCGTCCAGGAGCAGCCGCACATCCTGCGAGCGGGCAATCGGGTGACGCTGAACGCACAGCGCTTCGCTCAGCTGGGCTCGTGGAGCGGACGGATCTTGCTCGACGGAGAGGAGATCGCCGTCGATCCGGCGACCTGGATCGGTAGCCGAGACCGTTCCTGGGGTATCCGGCCGATCGGTGAAGCCGAACCGGCGGGACGTCCGGCCGACCCGCCGTTCGAGGGCATGTGGTGGCTCTACGTGCCGATGGCGTTCGACGAGTTCGCCATCGTGCTGATCATTCAGGAAGAACCCAACGGATTCCGGTCCCTCAACGACTGCACCCGGGTCTGGCGCGACGGCCGCGTCGAGCAGTTGGGCTGGCCGCGGGTCAAGATTCATTACCGGTCGGGCACCCGCATCCCGACCGGCGCCACGATCGAGGCGTCCAGGCCGGACGGCACCCCGGTGCAGTTCGAGGTGGAGTCCAAGCTGCCGGTGCCAATCCACGTCGGTGGCGGCTACGGCGGCGATTCGGACTGGCTGCACGGCATGTGGAAGGGCGAGAAGTTCACCGAACGACTGACCTACGACATGACCGACCCGGCCGTCGTCGCGCGCTCCGGGTTCGGGGTGATCGACCATGTGGGCCGGGCGGTGTGCCGCGACGGCGACGCCGATCCGGTGGAGGGCTGGGGGCTCTACGAGCACGGCGCGCTGGGCCGACACGACCCGTCGGGATTCGCCGACTGGTTGACAGTGGCGCCCTGAACGGCGCGAACGTCGACTTGTTGGGATATTTCGGGCGTTTGGGCGCAACAAGTCGACGTTGGACGGTTCACTGAGAGGCATGGACTGGACCGCCGACGTTGTCGTAATCGGGGCCGGTTTCGCCGGGCTCACCGCCGCCCGTGAGCTGATGCGGCTTGGGCACGAGGTGTTGGTCCTCGAGGGCCGCGATCGGGTGGGCGGGCGCTCCTACACCGGACATGTCGCCGGCATCCCGGTCGATCTGGGCGGCACGTTCGTCGGCCCGACGCAGGACGCGGTCTTGAAGTTGGCCGCCGAACTCGGCGTCGACACCACCCCGACGTTTGCCGATGGCGCCAACCTGATCCGGTGGCGCGGCGAAACCCGCTCGTATTCCGGCACCATCCCGAGGTTGTCGCTGAGCGGATTACTCGACATCGGTCGTGTGCGTTGGCAATTCGAGCGCATTGCCCGACAAGTACCGCTGGCCGAACCGTGGACCGCGCGGCGAGCGGCCCGGCTGGACGAACAGTCGCTGGGCGGCTGGCTGCAGTCGGTGCATGCCGGTGCCACTGCCCGCGACCTGCTGGCGATCATGGCCCGGGTGACCTGGGGCTGCGAGCCCGACGACGTGTCGATGCTGCACGCCGCCCGATATGTGCGGGCGGCCGGTGGCCTGGATCGGCTGCTCGACGTGCACGACGGTGCCCAACAAGACCGCTTCTTGGCCGGCACTCAGCAGATCGCCGACGGGATGGCCGTCGAACTCGGCGACCGGGTGGTGCTGGGCGCCGTGGTGCGCGGTATCGAGCACCGGGACGGCGCTGCGCTTATCGCTTGCGAAAAGGGAAGAGCCGAAGCCAGATTCGTGGTCGTGGCGGTCCCCCCGGAGCATCGGGCGGACATCGAGTTCGCTCCTGCGCTGCCCGCCGAATACGAGCGGCTGGCCACCTGTTGGCCGCAGGGCCGACTGTCCAAGGCCTACGCTGCCTACCCCACTCCGTTCTGGCGGGACACCGGGTGCTCAGGTGAAGCACTGTCCGACGAAGGCCCGGTGTTCATCACGTTCGACGTGAGCCCGCAGCCCGACGGTCCGGGCATCCTGCTGGGATTCGTCGACGCCCGTAGCTTCGATGCATTACCCGCAGAGCAGCGACGCCAGCGCGCGTTGGACTGCTTCGCCTCGCTGTTCGGCGACGACGCCCTCAAGCCGCTCGACTACGTCGATCACCGTTGGGGCGCAGAAGAATTCGCGGCCGGTGGCCCGACGGCCGCGGTGCCGCCAGGGTCGTGGACCCGGTACGGGCCGTGGTTGCGCCGGCCGGTCGGGCCGATTCATTGGGCAGGCACCGAGACCGCCGACGAGTGGACCGGGTTCCTGGACGGGGCGGTGCGATCCGGCCAGCGTGCCGCCGCCGAGGTGGCTGACCGGCTACGAGCTGATGCGCCGCGCGTCGGCGACTGATTCCAAAAGTTCGCGCAGCTGGCGGTTGACTTCGGCGGGGCGTTCGAGCATCGCGCAGTGACCACCGGGCAGCACGACGAGCCCGACCAGGTTCGGCGCGGCCGCTGCGATCCGACGGGACTGGCTCAGCGGCGTAAGCCGATCGCGTTCGCTGCCGATGACCAGCGTCGGCACCGTCAGACCGGACAAGCTGATGTGCCGCGACCCCAGCGCGTCGACCAGCGCCCTGCCGCAGCCGCCGCGCCCCGCCGGTGAGGTGGCGTCGAACAGCTCGTAGATAAGATCCCCGATGTCGGGCTCGGCGTCGCCGCCGACTGCCAGCAGCGAAATCATTTCGCGGGTCGCACGCCGTACCGCGGGCGGCACTGTGAACGAACCGAAGATGTTGACCAGCGCGCGCCCACCGAACACGCGGACCGCCGCGAATGGCGCGGGCACCGGCAGCAGCTTCACCTCGCGCAGCAGATCTCCGGTGGTCGTGTTGATCAGCGCGACGGCATCGGCCCGGTGCGGCACCTTGTGGCGATACCGCTCCGACCAAGCGGCGATCGCAATTCCGCCCATCGAGTGGCCGGCGATGACGGCGTGCTCCCCTGGGGCAAGGGTGGCCTCGAGCACGGCGTCCACGTCGGAGGCCAGGTGATGGAGCCGGTAATTGCCGCGCGGTGGCAGACCGCTGCGGCCGTGGCCGCGATGGTCGAAGGCGATGACGCGGTAATCGGTGGCCAAATCCGCGATCTGGTACGCCCATACCCGGATCGCGCACGTGATGCCATGCGCCAACACGATCGGATAGCCGTCGTCGGGTCCGAAGACCTCGGTATGCAGGCAGGTGCCGTCCGGGGCGCGCACCGGCACTATTCGGCTCGGCGGCAATTCAAGCGGTATCGGGACAGATTTGCGCTGTGCTTGATGAGAACTCATCGCCGCCTCCCCTCCGCATACGCCCTCCCAGCCGCATGCGTCGACGCTTCGAGTCTAGGCCGATTGACGGCAGTCAGCCTGCACTTTCACCGAATAACGGCGGATCGTCAGGGCATCTCCGGGTGCTGAGACAGCCACGGGTGGGCCGACTCTAGTTGAGACGCAACGCGAATCAGCACGTCTTCGCGGCCGTAAGCGGCGGCGAGCTGAACGCCGATCGGCAGGCCCTCGGCATTGCGGTGCAACGGGAGGCTGATCGCCGGCTGGCCGCTCATATTGAACGGCGGCGTGAACGCCGCGAAATGCCCGGCGCGGCGCATCGGCGCCGTGGGCTGGTCGGGATCGTTCTCGAACTCCGTCAGCGGTAGCGGGGGCTCGGCTAACGTCGGCGTGAGCAGCAGGTCCCAGCCGTCGGCCCACCACTGCTGCAGCTCACGCCGAAACGCCCAGCCCGCCGCCTGCGCGGTCGCGTAGTCCACGGCGGTCAACCGCTGAGCCTGCTCGACCAGCACCCAGTTCACCGGCTCGATGTCGTCTTTGGTCATTTCGCGCCCGAGCATTTCGCTGAAACCCCGTGTGGCCACCGCCATCTGCGTCGCCCACAGTGCCATGAACTTGTCGACCAGCGTGGTGTCTGCCAGACACTCTGGCCAGGCCGGCTCGACGGTGTGCCCCATGCCCTCCAGCATCGACGCCGCGGCGCGCACCGCCGCAACACAGTCCTGGTGCAGGAAATCGCCGCGCGGATGGACGTCGAGCAGTCCGATGCGCAGCCGGCCAGGGTCGGCGCCGAGCTCGTCGGCATAGGGCCGTTGCGGCGCCGGCGCGATCACGGTATCGCCGACACCGGGACCGCGCACCGCATCAAGCAGCCGCGCGGTGTCGCGCACTGTGCGGCTGACGCACAGTTCGACGCCCAGCCCCACTTCGGCGCGCAGCGGCCCGACCGTGATCCGCCCCTGGCTTGGCTTGAGCCCCACGAGCCCGCAGCAGGACGCCGGGATGCGGATGCTGCCGCCGCCGTCCGAGGCGTTGGCGAACGGAACCATCCCGGCGGCCACCGCTGCGGCCGCCCCGCCACTCGACCCGCCCGGGGTGCGGTCCAGTGCCCATGGGTTGCGGGTCGCGCCCCATGCCAGCGGTTGCGTGGTCGGCAGGCTGCCCATCTCCGGGGTATTCGTCCGCCCGGCGATGACAAGCCCGGCTGCCTTGAACCGGGCGACCAGAGTCGTGTCGGCGGTGTCGATTCTGCCTGCGGCTTTGAGTGCGACGTTTCCGTTCGACAGGGTCTGGCCGGCGAAGCTGGTGTAGAGGTCCTTGAGCAGAAATGGGACGCCGCGGAATGGGCCGTTGGGCAGGTTGGGATCGGCGGCCAGCGAACGGGCGTGGTCGAACCACTCGATGACCACGGCGTTCAGCAGTGGGTTGGACTGCTCGATCCGCTCGATCGCCGCTTCCAGCAGCTCGGACGGCGTGACTTCCCCTTTTTCCACCAGCGCCGCCTGGTCGGTGGCGTCCATCCATCGCGTCTCGTCGGCAAGACCAGTCATGGTTCCAGGTTGTACCACGAGCGGCCGTCGGCATTTCGCGACAATGAGAACGGCCCCCGGAATTGTCTCCGAGGGCCGTTCACTTAGTAGCGGGGACAGGATTCGAACCTGCGACCTCTGGGTTATGAGCCCAGCGAGCTACCGAGCTGCTCCACCCCGCGACGGGTAAGTACCAGGTTACCGAACCCGGTTGGGGCAGCCAAATCGCGGGGGCGGCATCGCGATCATGTCCGGTCAGTGCGACGGCGGGTTCAGCCCGTATCGCTGTGCAATGTCGTCCATCCAGGCGGGTGACCCGTAGGTCAGCCCGTATTTGTCGGCGAGTTCGCCGAACTCGGGCAACTCGTGCAGCACCTTGCTGACCGGATCGTTGGCGTGGTCGAGGAGCAGCTCACCCAATTCGCGGAAGTAATTCTCGAACCCGCCCGGGGTGATGATCTCGACGATGCGACCGGGTTCGCTGCCGGCGTTCCACATCGCGTGCATCTGGCCGCGCGGCTTGGTGATGTAGCCGCCCGGCCCGAGGACGACTTCACTGTCGTCGGAGCGGAAGCCGATCTCGCCTGCCAACACGATCGAATGCTCGTCCTCGCGCGTGTGCCGGTGCGCCGCGGTGAGCAAGCCGACCTCAAACGGGTGCTCGACAATGGACACCTCGCCGCCGTTGCTCTTGCCGGACAGCTTAAAGACCGCTCCAAAGCCGGGCAGCGCAACGTAATCCCCTTCCCCAGGCTGGACAACGGTGACTCCGATTTCGTTCGCATCGGCCATCTGGTGTCCTCCTTCAGAACCCAACTGCGGGTAGTTCGGTCGTCATGTCGTCCTGAGTGGGCCAGAGCGGCTGCGGTACTTCGACACCGAACGGCTTGTCCCAGCCGTTTCGGGATGAAACCTCGTGCACGTGTCTACTCCTTTCCGCTATTCGTCGTGGCCCATTGTGCGGCGGTACGCGGCGACCCGACGGCGCCGTTCCAGCCGTCTTTCCCACAGAATCTGACACGTGCTGCGGCCAGTCGAGCGGGCCGCTTGATGCGCGAGCGTGCGTCGACCCGGAAATTAGCTCGGCGTGTCGGCCGGGAACGCGCACGCTCGCCGCGGGTAGTGGGCGCTCGCCAAAAGCTACTTGGCGTTGTTGAACTTGGTGATCGCGTCGTCGACTCGTTGCAGCGCCGACCCGTAGGCGGCGAAGTCGCCCTTCTTCTGCGCGTCGCGCGCTGCGCCGATCGCCGCTTGAATCTCCTTCAGCGCGGCGGACTTTGCCGGAGACAACGGCGTGGCCGCGTTCGGCGCCGGCGGAGCAGCGGCGGCCGGCGGCTCCGTCGCGCCCGGCACCGACTCGGCCGGCGGCTCGGTTCCCGGTGACGAGCTGGCGGGAACGCCGCCGTCGGTGGGTGCGATCTCGGTCGCGGTGTCACCGGCACCGGGCCCGAACAGCCCAGTGAGCGCGTCGCTGACGGTCGGGCCGTACCCAATTTTGTCGTTGTACATCATCGCCACCCGGATCAGCCGCGGATACGACGAGGCGGCATCGCTGGCGCCCGGAGAGGCGTAGACCGGTTCGACGTAGAGCAACCCGCCCTGGGCCACCGGCAGCGTCAGCAGATTGCCCCAGCGGATGCGGTTCTGGTTGTCGCGACCGATGACCCCAAGGTCTTGGGACACTGCGGTGTCGGTGGTGATCGCGTTGTTGGCCAGCTTCGGCCCGTTGACCTGGCCCGGGATGGTCAGCACGGTGATCTTGCCGTAGGTCGCCGGATCGGAGCTGGCGCTGATGTAGGCGGCGAGATAGTCGCGCTTGAACCTGTTCATCGCGCTGGTCAGCTGATACGACGCCGAATTATCACCTTTGGCAAGGTTTTTCGCGACGATGTAGTACGGCGGCTGATAGCTGCTGGCCGTCGGGTTCGGGTCCAGCGGCACATCCCAGAAGTCGGACGTGGAGAAGAACGTCACCGGGTCGTTGACGTGGTACTTGGCCAGCAGCATCCGCTGCACCTTGAACAGGTCTTCGGGGTAGCGCAAATGGTCGGCCAGTTCCGGTGTGATGTCGCTCTTGGACTTGACCGTGCCGGGGAAGACTTTCATCCACGCTTTGAGCACCGGATCCTGCTCATCCTGCTGATACAGCGTGACGGTTCCGTCGTAGGCGTCGACGGTGGCCTTCACCGAGTTGCGGATGTAAGAGACCCGCTTGTCGGGCAGCAGCCGGTTGAACGCCACCTCGTTGGAGTCGGCGGTGGCCGACGACAGCGACGTCAGCTCGGAATACGGGTAGTTGTCCAACGTGGTGTAGCCGTCGATAATCCACACCAGGCGCTTGTTGACGATCGCCGGGTACACCGCGCTGTCGGTGGTCAGCCACGGCGCGACCGCCTCTACCCGCTCGGCGGGGTCGCGGTTGAACAGGATTTTGCTGTTGGAGCCGATCACGTTGGAGAACAAGAAGTTTCGCTCAGCGAATTTCGCGGCGAACACACTGCGTGAAATCCAACTACCGATCGGCACACCACCAGTGCCGGTGTAGGTGTAGTTCTTGGTTTCGGTGTTGGTCTCGTAATCGTATTCACGGTCGGCACCGCTGCGTCCGACGATCGCGTAGTCGGCGGGCGTGTTGGAGATGACCGGGCCGTAGTACACGCGCGGTTGGTCCAATTGCGCCGGACCGTCGGAGACCACGCCGCCGTTGGCGCCGACGGCGTTAACCAGAAACTCCGGATAGCCGCCGTTTTGGTTGGGGTCGTTGGCGATACCGCGAACGGTGTTCGCCGGTGATGCGATGAACCCGTTGCCGTGGGTGTAGACGCTGTGCCGGTTGATCCAGTCGCGCTGGTTGTCGATCAGCCGGTCCGGGTTGAGCTCGCGCGCGGCGACGACGTAGTCGCGCAGATTGCCGTCGTGGTCGACGTATCGATCGATGGACAGCTGGTCGGGAAAGAAGTAGAAGTTCTTGCCCTGCTGGAATTGAGTGAACGCCGGGCTGACGATCGTCGGGTCGAGCAGTCGGATGTTCGACGTGGTGGCGCGATCGGAGGCTACCTGTTCGGCGGTTGCCCGGGCGTCGCCGCTGTAGTTGCGGTAGCTCACGACGTCCTCGGTCAGGCCGTACGCATGCCGCGTAGCGGTGATGCTCCGACCGATGTACTCGCTTTCCTTTTGCGCGGCATTGGGTTTGACACTGATCTGCTCGATGATCAGCGGCCAGCCGGCGCCGACGATCAACGACGACAACAGCAATAGCACCAGCCCGATCGCCGGAATCCGCAAATCTCGCAGCACAACGGCGGAGAACACCGCAGCAGCGCAGATCAGCGCGATCGCCAGCAGAATCAGCTTGGCGGGCAGCACCGCATTGATGTCGGTATACCCGGCACCGGTGAACGGCTTACCGGCGCGGGTGTGCGACAGCAGTTCGTAGCGGTCCAACCAGTAGGCGGCCGCCTTGAGCAGCACCAGTACCCCGACCAGGCTGACCAGTTGGATTCGTGCCGAGCGGCTCAGTGCGCCGGTGCGCCCGGACAATCGGATACCGCCGAAGATGTAGTGCGCCACCAGATTCGCCAAAAACGCCAGGAACATCGCCACAAACAGATAACCGACCAGCAGCCGGTAGAACGGCAGGTCGAAGGCGTAGAAGCCAAGGTCCTTGCCGAATTGCGGGTCCTCGATTCCGAAGTCGCCGCCGTGCAAGAACAGTTGGACGCGTACCCAATAGGTCTGCGCGATGACGCCGGCCAGCAGGCCGATCATCACCGGGATCCCGATTCCGATGACCCGCAACCGCGACATCACCACGGTGCGATACCGCGCCACCGGGTCGTTGCCGTTGCTGGGCACGAACACCGGCCGGGTGCGGTAGGCCGCCGCCAGCCCGCCGAACACGATGCCGCCGACCAGTAGCCCCACCACTAAAAACACCACCAGCCGGGTTACCAGCACGGTCGTGAACACCGACCGGTATCCCAATTCGCCGAACCACAACCAGTCGACGTAGGCGTCGATCAATCGTGGGCCGACCAACAGCAGCACGATCACTGCCAGTGCTATGGCAATCAGAATCCGGCTGCGCCGAGTAAGCTTCGGCATTCTCGCCGTGGGCCGCATCCCCACTAGTTACGCTCCCTGGTCACCGTTGACAGTGGCGATCACAACTGTACGCACCGGCTCGCCTGCGGCTGTTCCGGCTGCGTCGTTGCCCGGCTAGCAACTCGGCGGCCGCCCACCGGAGGTCACCGCGTGCAGCGCATCCACGGCCTGTCCAAGGTTGTCGACCTTCACCAACTCCATCCCGGGCAGCTGGTCCGATCGTGCCTCGTAGCAGTTTTTGGCCGGCACCAGAAACACCGTCGCGCCGGCCGCCCGAGCGGCGATCATCTTGTGGACGATCCCACCGATGGGCCCCACTTTGCCTTCGGCGGTGATGGTGCCGGTGCCCGCGATGAACGTCGAGCCGGCCAGATTACCGGTCGTGAGCTTGTCGACGACGGCCAGGCTGAACATCAGCCCCGCCGAGGGCCCACCGACGTTGGCCAGGTTGAAATCCACGGCGAACGGTGCCCACGGCGCGTCCAGAACCGAGACGCCCAAAAAGCCGTAACCTCGATCGGGGTTGCTGCCCAGCGTGATCCGCGTGGTCCCGGGCGGCGCGTTCTTGCGGCGGAAGTCAATGGTCACCTCTTGACCGGCTTTGGTTTTCTTCAGCAGCGACGTGAACTGCTCGACCGTGGCGACTGGCGTGCCGTTGACCGCGTCGAGTGCGTCGCCGGTTTGCAGCTTGCCCATCGACGGTCCCGGATCGCTGACGGTCGCCACCGTGACCGCTTCCGGATACTTCAGATAGCCCAGCGCCGCGTATTCGGCGCTGTCTTCGGATCGCTTGAAATCGGCGTTGTTGTCCTTGTCGATCTCGTCTCGGGATTTGCCGGGCGGATACACCAAGTCGCGCGGCACCAGTTGTTCTTGACCGGAAAGCCACAATGTCAGCGCCTCACCCAAGCTCAGGCCGTCGCGCTGCGACACCGTCGTCATGTTCAGATGGCCCGACGTCGGGTGGGTCTGGGTCCCCTGGATGTCGACCACCTGCTTGCCGTCGACCTCGCCGAGCGTGTCGAAGGTAGGCCCCGGCCCCAAAGACACATACGGCACCGTCACCACCGCCAGCAGCACACCGAACGCCACGATCGGCACCAACGCGACGACCAGCGTCAGAATCCGCCTGTTCACGCCGCCTACCCTAATCTGACCAGGCTGTCCGACCCGCGCAAGCCGGGCCGGCCCACGCGTCGGGGGCCAGTTCACTGAGAGCGTGACCGCCGAAGGCCCGTGGCGATTCACCGATGGGTACCGTTGGGGTCATGGCTGACCTGCCTTTCGGGTTTTCCGCCGGAGATGACCCCGACCGCGACAAGCGGGGAAAAGACGACGCCGGGTCAGCTGACCCGTCCGGTTTCGGCGGCGATTTCGACATGGCCGACCTGGGTCAGATCTTCACCCGCCTGGGGCAGATGTTCAGCGGCGCCGGCACCGCGATGGCCTCCGGCAAGTCGGCCGGCCCGGTGAACTACGAGCTGGCCCGGCAACTGGCGTCCAACTCGATCGGTTTCGTGGCGCCGATCCCGGCCTCGACCAACTCGGCGATCAGCGACGCGGTGCACCTCGCCGAGACCTGGCTGGACGGGGTGACCTCATTGCCGGCCGGCACCGCCAAAGCCGTCGCCTGGAGTCCCAACGACTGGGTCGACAACACCCTGGAAACGTGGAAGCGGTTGTGCGATCCGATGGCCCAGCAGATCGCCACGGTATGGGAGGCGGCGCTGCCCGAAGAGGCGAAAAGCATGGCCGGGCCGCTGCTATCGATGATGTCGCAGATGGGTGGTATGGCGTTCGGCTCACAGCTCGGCCAGGCGCTGGGTCGGTTGTCCCGCGAAGTACTGACCTCCACCGATATCGGTTTACCCTTGGGCCCCAAGGGAATAGCGGCCGTGCTGCCGAATGCTGTGGAATCCTTTGCCGACGGGCTCGAGCAGCCGCGTAGTGAGATCATGACATTTCTGGCGGCCCGCGAGGCCGCCCATCATCGGCTGTTCAGTCACGTCCCATGGCTGCCCAGTCAGCTGCTTGGCGCCGTGGAGGCTTACGCCAAGGGCATGAAGATCGATATGGCCGGAATCGAAGATCTGGCAAAGGATTTCAACCCCGCCTCGTTGACTGACCCGACTGCTGTGGAAGAGCTGCTGACGCAAGGCGTATTCGAACCGAAGGCAACACCGGAGCAGACCCAGGCACTCGAACGGCTGGAGACACTGCTGGCGTTGATCGAAGGTTGGGTACAGACCGTGGTGATTGCCGCGCTGGGCGACCGCCTGCCCGGTGCTGACGCGCTCGCCGAGACGCTGCGCCGACGCCGGGCCACCGGCGGGCCTGCCGAGCAGACGTTCGCCACGCTGGTCGGTTTGGAACTGCGTCCCCGCAAGCTCCGGGAAGCCGCCGTGCTGTGGGAACGTCTGACTCAGGCCGCGGGTGTGGATGCCCGCGATGGGGTTTGGCAGCACCCCGATCTGCTGCCCGCCTCGGAAGACCTCGACGAGCCGGCCGGTTTCATCGACCGAATCATCGGCGGCGACACCAGCGGTATCGACACTGCGATCAATCGGGCGATCAGCGAATTCGAGCGTGGCGCCGATCCCGGCCCCGACGGACCTGTGGATAACTGAGCCAACGCGGCGCCCTCCGCGTGGCACCCTGCGAAACATGCCCGAGGGCCGACCTGCGCCGGCCGCGCTGCCGTTGTACACGTTGGACCCGGCGATGCCGGTGGCGGTGCGCCCAGACGGCGCCGTGCAGGTGGGCTGGGATCCGCGTCGCGCCGTGCTGGTCCAGCCGCCCGCCGGCCTGACCGCTGCCCAGCTGGCCACGCTGCTGCGCTCCATGCACGCACCGACGCCGATCACCGAGCTGCGCAATCAGGCACCCGCGGTGGCCGCCGGACACCTTGCCGACCTCCTCGCGCAACTGGTCGAGGCCGGTGTGGTCAGCCGCAGCCGCCGGCAGGTGCCCGGGCGGTCCGCGTCGATCCGGGTGCATGGACGCGGGCCGCTGTCGGATCTGCTGCTCGAGTCACTGCGCTGCTCGGGCGCCCGGATTAAGCACAGCAGCCAGCCGCACGCGGTGGTGACGTCGGCCGGCGCCGACCTGGTGGTGCTGTCCGATTACCTGATTGCCGACCCGCGGATGGTGCGCGAGCTGCACAGCCAGCGTGTCCCGCACCTCGCCGTGCGAGTGCGCGACGGCGCCGGGCTCGTCGGTCCGCTGGTCATTCCCGGCGTTACGAGCTGTTTGGCCTGCGCGGACCTGCACCGCAGAGATCGGGATGCAGCGTGGCCCGCCGTGGCCGTGCAGCTACGCGACACCGTCGGCACGGCGGACCGCGCGACGCTGCTCGCGACGGCGGCACTGGCGCTCAGCCAGGTCAACCGGGTGATCGGGGCGGTGCGGGGCGCGGATCCGGGGCCGCCGCCGGCGTTCAACGCCACGCTGGAGTTCGACGTTCATCGCGGTTCGATCGTGGCGCGGCACTGGCCCCGGCATCCACTGTGTTCATGCTGACATCGCTTGTTGCCAGATCGATGCGGGCGGACACCGGACTGTCATGGATGATGGGTGTGTGACAGACATCAAACGCGGCCGCGCGGCGCGTAACGCCAAGCTGGCCGGCTTGTCGGTCAATATCGCCGGCCGGACCGCGCTCGGGTTCGGCAAGCGCCTCACCGGCAAGTCGAGAGACGAAGTCAACGCCGAGCTGATGGAAAAGGCCGCCCACCAGCTGTTCACCGTGCTCGGTGAGCTCAAGGGCGGTGCGATGAAGGTCGGCCAGGCGCTGTCGGTGATGGAAGCCGCCATCCCCGAGGAGTTCGGCGAGCCCTACCGCGAAGCCCTGGTCAAGCTGCAGAAGGACGCGCCGCCGCTACCTGCCGACAAGGTGCACCGGGTGCTCGATGCCCAGCTCGGCACCAAATGGCGCTCTCGGTTCAGCTCTTTTGACGACAAGCCGATGGCGTCGGCCAGCATCGGCCAGGTGCACAAGGCGGTATGGGCCGACGGTCGCGAGGTGGCCGTCAAAATTCAGTACCCCGGCGCCGACGAGGCACTGCGCGCTGATCTGAAGACCATGCAACGCATGGTCGGGGTGGTCAAACAGCTCGCACCCGGCGTTGATGTGCAGGGCATCGTCGACGAGTTGATCGAACGCACCGAGATGGAACTCGACTATCGGCTCGAAGCCGACAATCAACGGCTGTTCGCTAAGGCGTACCAGGACGACCCGCATTTTGTGGTGCCGCACGTGGTGGCCAGTGCTCCCAAGGTGGTGATCCAGGAGTGGATCGACGGGATCCCGATGGGAGAGATCATCCGCAACGGCACCGTCGAACAGCGCGATCTGATGGGTACTCGGCTGGCCGCGTTCACCTTCGAGGCGCCCCGCCGGCTGGAGATGATTCACGGCGATGCCCACCCCGGCAACTTCATGCTGCTGGCCGACAACCGGATGGGCGTCATCGATTTCGGCGCGGTGGCGCCGCTTCCCGGCGGCTTTCCCATTGAGTTGGGGATGACGATTCGGCTGGCCCGCGAGAAAAACTACGACCTGTTGTTACCGACGATGGAAAAGGCCGGCTTCATCCAGAAGGGCCAGCAGGTGTCGGTGCGCGACATCGACGACATGCTGCGTCAATACGTCGAGCCGGTCGAGGTCGAGGTCTTCCACTACAGACGCAAGTGGCTGCAACGGATGACGGTCGGCCAGATCGACCGGTCGGTGGCGCAGATCAGGACCGCGCGCCAACTCGACTTGCCGGCCAAGTTGGCGATCCCGATGCGGGTGATCGCCTCAGTCGGCGCAATCCTGTGCCAGTTGGACGCACATGTGCCGATGAAGGCGCTGACCGAGGAGTTGGTTCCGGGCTTCACCGAGCCCGACGCCGCGATGGTGTAGGGCCTTATCCGCGAGAGTGCAACCACCGACACTGCCTCTCGACCGACACGTCGGTAGCTGCACTCTCGCGGACCTAGGCGGCGGCGATGACCTCCTTGCGCGGGCGTCCACGGGGACGCTTGCGGTTGACGACACAGCCGCGGTCGAGGATCTCGCCGCCCCACACACCCCACGGTTCGGCCCGCTCCAACGCCGCGGCCAGGCACTCGTTGCGGATGGGGCAATCGACGCAGAGCGCCTTGGCGCGCTCCAGATCGGCCGGGCTGTCGGCGAACCACAAGTCGGGATCACCGACATGACACGGCAACTCCGGCAGCTTCTCGTCGCAGACTGTCTGGGTCGACATGTCCTGGTCACCTGCTTCCTGGTCTGATAGCGGTCTTTGCGAGATCCGGACCAGGGAGCGGGCGGGCGACCCACAAAAATGGCCACGGATCTGGTTCGAGTCCGTGGCCGTCGGGGTTCCTAGAAGTTTAGGTAGAGCCTCGATCCACGGACGCGTCGGCGGCGGCGGCGCGATGACGCAGCACAGCCAATACGGCGGCACGGCGGGAGCCAGCGCCGGTCAGGCCTACGCCGAACGCGTTCATGGTGATCATCGTGACTCCCTCCTTTCGTGCTGCGTGAGCGTCAGAAAGTGCGGCTAAGAGGTTAAATCGTAGCAGCTGAGCGGGGCAACCGATTTTCTGACCTCGGGTTTTAGTGGCGACCTGCCGCGCCCGGCTTCGCCGCGCTTGCAATCGCCACGCGGTTTTAGTGGCGACCCGCCCCCCGACTGCGCACCAGTTCCAGCACGTCCGGCCCGAACTGTTCCAGCTTGCGGGCGCCGATACCCGGTATCGCAACCAGCGCCGCGTCGTCGCTTGGCAGCATCTCGGCAATGGCGATCAGCGTGTTGTCGGTGAACACGACGTAGGCGGGCACGTTGAGCTCTTTGGCCGTGCGCAGCCGCCAGTCCTTGAGCTGCAGCAACAGCGCGTCGTCGATATCGGCGGCGCAGGTTTCGCAGCGGCGCAGCATGATGGCCGCCGGGGTGGTGAGCAGGTTGTTGCAGACCCGGCAGCGCGACGCGCTCCCACGGTGGCGCCGCGGCTTGTCCCCCGCAAGCGGGCGGTGCCCCCGCGGCGCCAGGTCAGATCGGGTCTGCGGGGCGATGCCGTTGAGGAACCGCGACGGCTTGCGGCCGCCCCGCCCGCCCGGCGTCCGGGACAACGCCCAGCTGAGCGCCAAATGAATCCGGGCTCGGGTGACGCCGACGTAGAGCAGCCGGCGTTCCTCCTCGACGGGTTCGCTGTCGGCGCCATGCGCCAACGCGTGCGAGATCGGCAGCGTGCCATCGGCCAGCCCGACCAGAAACACCGCGTCCCACTCCAGGCCCTTGGCGGCGTGCAGCGACGCCAAGGTGACGCCTTGGACCACCGGCGGGTGACGGGCGTCGGCGCGCAGCCGCAGCTCGGCCAGCAGACCGGGCAGATCCAGCTGCGGGCGGTGCGCCATCTCCTCATCGACCAATTCGGCCAACGCCGTCAGTGCTTCCCACCGCTCCCGGGCCCTGGTGCCTGTCGGCGGTTGCGTGGTCAGCCCGAGTGGCTCCAGCAGCCCGCGCACCACGTCGGGCAGCGGTAGATCGGGTTGTGGCCCGTCGGCAGTGCGGGCCGCCGCTCGCTGGATCACCAGCAGGGCTTGCCGGATCTCCTGGCGGCTGAAAAATCCCTCGCCGCCGCGCACCTGGTAGGGAATATTCGCCTCGGTCAGCGCCTCCTCGTAGACCTCGGACTGGGCGTTGATCCGGTAGAGCACCGCGATCTCGGCGGGCGCCGTGCCGGCGGCGATGAGACGGGTGATCGACTTGGCCACCGCGGCGGCCTCGGCGACTTCGTCGGGATGTTCGGCAAACGACGGCTCCGGGCCCGGGTCGCGCTGGCCGACCAGGTGCAGCTTGCTGCCGGCGACCCGGCCGCGAGCCGCGGCGATCACCCGGTTGGCCAACGACACCACCTGCGGGGTGGACCGGTAGTCGCGTTCCAGGCGCACCACCGTGGCGTCGGGGAACCGCCGGGAGAAGTCCAGCAGGTAACGCGGTGAGGCTCCGGTGAACGAGTAGATGGTCTGGTTGGCGTCGCCGACGACCGTCAGGTCATCGCGCTCGCCCAGCCACGCCGAGAGCACCCGCTGCTGCAACGGCGTGACGTCCTGGTATTCGTCGACGACAAAGCAGCGGTACCGTTCGCGGAACTCCTCGGCGACCGCGGCGTCGTTTTCGATTGCCGCCGCGGTGTGCAGCAACAGGTCGTCGAAATCGAGCAACGCCACACCGTCACCGCGGGCCTTGAGCGACTCGTAGCCGGTGTACACCGCGGCGACCCGCGCAGCATCCAATGGAATGTCGCGGCCTTCCGCGCCCACCACCTCCGGATACTGCTCCGGGGAGATCAGCGACGCCTTGGCCCACTCGATTTCGCCGGCCAGATCCCGCACGTCGTCGGTGCTCACCTGCAGCCCGTCGCCCGTCGCCGCGCGGGCGACAACGGCGAATTTGCTGTCCAGCAGCTGCCAGCCGGTATCGCCGACCACCCGCGGCCAGAAATAGCGCAGTTGGCGATGTGCGGCAGCGTGGAAAGTCAGCGCCTGGACATTGCCGATGCCCAACGCCCGTAACCGCGACCGCATCTCACCGGCCGCGCGTTGGGTGAAAGTGACCGCCAGGATCTGCCCGGCAGAGACGTGTTCGGCGGCGACGAGCTGGGCGATGCGGTGCGTGATGGTGCGCGTTTTGCCGGTTCCGGCGCCGGCCAGCACGCAGACCGGTCCGCGCGGCGCCAGCACAGCCTCACGCTGCTCGTCGTCGAGATCGGCAAGCAAGACGTCTGCGATCACCGGCATGGCGTCCATCTTGGCAGCGCTGGCCGACAAACCCTGCGGATCGCCACGCCGAGGCAATACAGCGGGCCCCGATTATGTTTAAGGACTTATGACCAACGCTTCGCTAACCATGTACACGACGCCCTGGTGTGGTTACTGCCATCGGCTCAAGACGGTGTTGAAAGCCGCCGGGATCGGCTACGACGAGATCGACATCGAGCAGGACCCCGCTGCTGCGGAGTTCGTCGGCTCCGTCAACGGCGGCAACCGGACCGTCCCCACCGTGCGCTTCGCCGACGGGTCGACACTGACCAACCCCGGCGCAAACGCGGTCAAGGCGAAGCTCGCCGAGCTGGCCGGGTAAGCCCCAGCCCGCCGACGATGCAGAGCGCGTAGCGCGATGAGGAGGAGGCGGGCAATCGATTCAGCCTGCTGCCGCCCAGGATTCGATGATCACCCGGGCAATGGAAACTGAGCCGGGCAGAAGAAGTTTGGAGTCCGATTGGCTGCTCCAGTCGCCGACGGCCAGCGCTGTGCGCACCTCGTCGCGGGTGAACCAGGCCGCCTCGGCGATCTCTCCGTCGTTGAACGAGAACGGCTGATCCGGATCGGCGAGCGCGTGGAAGCCGACCATCAGTGAGCGTGGGAATGGCCAGGGCTGGCTGCCCAGATAACGTACATCGTGCACGGTCAGGCCGATTTCTTCACGGATCTCGCGGGCCACGCAGACCTCGAACGACTCGCCGGCCTCGACGAAGCCGGCCAGCAGCGAAAACAACCGCTCAGGCCACACTGTTTGGCGGGCCAGCACGGCGCGGTCGGCGGCGTCGTGGACCAGGCAGATCACTGCCGGGTCGATCCGCGGGAATTCCTCGTGGCCGGTGAGCGGGTTGACCCGTGCCCAGCCAGCCCTTGCCGACCGGGTCGGTGAGCCGTCCACGGCGGAATACCGGGCACCCTCATGCCAATTCAGCAGAGCCAGGGCCGAGGACACCAACTGCGCGCTGATGTCGTCGAACAGCTGGCCCGCGCGACGTAAATCCGCCACCTCGGCCTTCATCTCGGGATCCTCGGGGGCTTCCAGTGGCCCGCGCACCGCCCACACGTGGCGTCCGCCGTCGATACGACCCAGGAATACCGCATCCGGTGGCGGCTTGTCGGCCAGCGTGCCCGCCGTTCCGAGCACCACCCGGCCGTCGGCGACCATCACCTGATTGCGGGAATCCACCCGCAGCAGCGCCGCGTCCGGCCATCCCGCGGCGGCCGCCTCGACGTCGGTGCGCAACTGGTCGGCCCGGTCGGCGCCGATGCGCGACAGCAGCGGAACGCTTTGCAGTTCGAAGTCGGCCACTGGGCGCTTATTTCCCCACGCTGCGGACATACAGCAGCCGGTCGCTGGCCTCGACCGCGTCGACTTCGGGTGCATCCACCCGCAACAGGTGGCCGTCGCGGACCACGCCGAGCACGATGTCACTCAAATGCCGGGGCGACCCGCCCACCTCGGTTTGCTCCACCTCGCGTTCGGCGATCGCGAACCCGGCCTCGGGGGTCAGCAGGTCCTCGATCATCTCCACCACGCTGGGGGTGGTGGTGGCGATGCCGAGCAGACGACCGGCGGTCTCCGAGGACACCACCACCGAGTTGGCACCGGACTGCCGCAGCAGGTGCTGGTTTTCGGCCTCCCGGATCGACGCCACGATCTTGGCAGTGGGGGCGATTTCCCGGGCGGTCAGCGTGACCAGCACCGCGGTGTCGTCGCGGCTGACGGCCACGATGATCGAGGCAGCGTGCTGGGCACCGGCGAGCCGCAGCACGTCGGACTTGGTGGCATCGCCGCGCACGGTCACCAGGCCCTCGCCCGCCGCGCGGTCGAGCGCGGCTTGGTCGGGGTCGACGACCACGATGTCCGCCGCGGCGATCCCGTCGCCGCGCATCGCGGCCACCGCCGTTTTGCCCTTGGTGCCGTAGCCGGTGACGATGGTGTGGTTGCGCACTCGTTTCCTCCACCGCTGGATTTTCAGCACCTGCCGGGACGTTTCGGTGAACGCCTCGATCGTCGTCCCGACCAACAGGATCAGGAACGCGATCCGCAGCGGGGTTATCACCAAAACATTGATCAGGCGCGCGTATTCGGAGACCGGGGTGATGTCGCCGTACCCGGTGGTCGACAACGTCACCGCGGAGTAATACAGGCAGTCCAGGAACGTCAGCGGCTCACCCCGCACGTCCTGGTAGCCGCCGCGGTCGATGTAGACGAAAAACGCCCCGGCGAACAACGCCGCCAGCGCGATAAGCGTCCGGCGGTACACGGTCCGCGCGGGGTTGGAGCGCCCCTCGGGGATGCGCAGCACGCGGACCAGGTCATAGCCTCGCCGGGCGGTCAGCGTCTCGTCGAGACCGCCGTGCCGCCGCCAGCTACCTCTGGCCACGGCTAGCTGTCATCGGCTGGCGCACGACACAATGTAACCATGACCCCCACCACACCAATAGCCAGCCAGGCACCCGCATACCGAATGGGAACGCTGCTGATCGGCATGGGCATCACCCACTTTGTCGTTCCGAAGCCGTTCGACGACATTGTTCCCGTGGAACTGCCGGGAAGTCAGCGCTTCTACACCTACGCATCCGGCGTTGCCGAAGTGGTCACCGGCGCTCTGCTGCTGGCCCGAAGCACCCGCCGACTCGGTGCGCTGGCCGCAGTCGCGCTTTTCCTCGGGGTCTTTCCGGGCAATGTCAACATGGTGCGGCTGTGGTGGGACAAGCCCTGGCCGATGCGGCTCGTGGCCCTGGCCCGGCTGCCGCTGCAGATCCCGATGGTCACCATGGCGCTCAAAATCAGGCGCACGGCTTAACCAGCCACCAGCGCAGCCAGTTCGTCGGGGTCTGGCAGCACATCGGGAGTCACGGTGGCCCCGGTGCGTACATAATGAAAGGCTGTGCGCACCAATGATTCCGGGCAACCGGATAATGCCGCCCAGGCCAGCCGGTAGACGCCGAGTTGAACCGCGGCCTGCCCGGCGGCTTCCGGGCTGTGCGGCGCCTCGCCGGTCTTCCAGTCCACCACCGTGGTTCCGCCGTCCGGATCGGCGAACACCGCATCGATGCGGCCGCGTACCACGGTGTCACCGACGGCCATCTCGAACGGCACCTCAACGGCAACCGGGGTGCGGGCCGCCCACGGGGAGGCGAGAAATGCCTCCTGTAACGCGGCCAGTTCGTCGGCGTCGCCCTGGGCGGTGTCGGAATCAGCCGCGCCGGGCAAGTCGCCAAGCTCGAACAACCGCTCGGCGCCGTAGAACCGCTGAACCCAATCATGAAACGCGTTGCCCAGCAACGCATGTGGTTCAGGCCGCGTAGGCAGCCGGCGCGTCAGCCGCTGCGCTGCGCCGACTGGGTCACGAGCCAGGTCCACCAAGGCGCTGACCGACAGTTGGCTGGGCAATCTGACGGTCGGTGGTGCTGCGGTGCGCTCCCGCTCGGCTAACAGCGCATCCACGTCGGTGGCCCACTCGTCCCCGGCGTTGACGGACGGGGCCGCTGCCGACATTGCCGCCGCCACCAACGCCGCGCCACGCTCGACGTCGGCGCGGCGGGTGCCGAGCGGATCGACCGGCCATACCTCTTCGACTACGGTGTCGCGCAGGGGGTTTCGTTCACCGTCAGCGGGCGATGGTGCCCAGTGTTCGACGACACCGCACGGCTCGCCGTCGTCAGTCGACCGGTCGATGACATCTTTGATCTCGCAGAGGAAATCCGACGGGCCGCGCGGCTTGATCCCGGTGGCGCCCCAATGGTGGCCCGACAAAAGCAGGGTGTCCTCGGCGCGGGTGACGGCCACGTACAGCAGCCGGCGATCCTCGTCGATCCGCCGCTGTTCGAGCTGGCGGCGATGCGCAGAAATCTTGTCGGAGAGCTGTTTGCGATTGGTGATATCGGAGGTGTCCAGCACCGGTACCCCGTGCTGGCACGTCGAGGCACTGTCGCCGCGCAACAGCGGGGGTAGATCGGCAGCGTCGGTGAGCCAGGTGCGGGCCGATCCGGTGGACGGAAACACGCCTGCCGACAAGTGCGGCACGGCCACGACCTGCCATTCCAGGCCCTTTGCCGCATGTACCGTCAATATCTGAACCCGGTTGTGAGCGACCGCGATTTGCGCCGGCGGTAGCCCGTTTTCGACAACGGCGGCCGCATCCAGATAGGCCAGCAGGCCCAGGACCGATGCCGTGGCGGCGGCGCCGGCCCGCTCGGCGTAGGCGGCGACCTCGTCAGCGAAGGCGTCGAGGTGCTCGGTGCCCGTCCAGCCTGCCGGCGCAGCGGCCCGGACCTCACAATCGAGCCCGAGCACCCGGCGCACCTCGGCCACCAGGTCGGGCAACGGATGGTCCAGATGTGCCCGCAGCGCCGACAACTCCCCGGCCAGCGCGACGATTCGCCGATAGCCGGCCGCCGAGTACTCGCCCGCGGGCCCCGGGTCGTCGATGGAGTCGGCCAGACCGGCGCTGTCGGTATCGGGTCCGGCTGCAGCGGCGATCTGCTGGGCTGAAACCAGTTGCTGTGCAGCGCCTTCGAGAACCACTGCGCGTCGCCACAACGCCGCGACGTCACGGGCACCGAGCCGCCAGCGCGGACCGGTCAGCACTCGCATCGCGGCTGTTCCCGCAGTCGGATCGGCGGCCAGCCGCAGCATCGCCACCACGTCGGCGACCTCGGGGATGGACAGCAACCCGGCCAGCCCGACCACCTCCACCGGTACCCCGCGGGCCCGCAGCACCTCAGCCATCGGTGCGGCGTCGGCGTTGCGGCGCACGAGCACCGTCGCGGTGGGCGGTGCGACGCCGGCGGCACGGGCGCGTTGGAAGTGCTGCTGCAGGTGATCGGCGACCCACTCGCGCTCGGCGCACACATCGGCCAGTAGCGCGCAGCAAACGGCGCCCGGTTCGGCGTTCGGCCGCGGCCGCAGTGCATGCACCGCCACCGACCGTCGCCGGGCTTCTGCCGATACCGCGTTCGCCACCCGCAGCGCCCGTGGCGGGTTGCGCCAGCTGGTTCGCAGCTCCAGCACCGGCGCCGCAGTGCCGTCGGGACACGGGAAGTCAGTAGTAAATCGGGGCAAATTGGTCGCCGAGGCGCCGCGCCAGCCGTAAATCGACTGGATCGGATCGCCGACAGCGGTCAACGCCAATTCGCCGTCGACTCCGCCACCGAACAACGAGGACAGCACGACCCGTTGGGCATGCCCGGTGTCCTGGTATTCGTCGAGCAGCACCACCCGATAGCGGTTCCGCAGTTGCTCGCCTACTTCGCCGAACGTCGACACCAACCGCGCGGCCAACGCCATCTGCATCGCGAAGTCCATCACCTTCTCGGCCCGCATCCGCTGATGCAGCGCCTCGATCAGCGGCACCAACTCGGCGCGCTCGGTCTGGGTGGCCAGCATCCGCAACAGCCATTGGCTGGGGCCGCGGTCACGCTGGTACGGGCCGGCCGGCAACGTGTGCACCAGCCGTACCAGTTCGACGTGCGTGTCGCGGAGTTGCGCGGTGTCGACAAGGTGTTCGGCAAGTTCACCCGACAGCCGCAGCACCATCGAGGTCAGCGCGGTCGGACTCTTATCGGTGTGCAATTCGCCGCGGTAGCCGTTGACCACGTCGAAGGCCAGCTGCCATAGTTCGGTCTCGCCGAGCAGCCGGGTCTGCGGCTCGATGCCCAGCAACAGACCGTGATCGCGCAGCAACTGGCCGGCGAACGCATGGTAGGTGCTGACAGCCGCGGTGCCGATCGGTTCGGCGGTGTGAGCGATCAGGCCGGTGCCGGCCAGCCGGGCCAATCGGGAACGCACCCGACGCAGCAGCTGTCCGGCGGCCTTGCGGGTGAACGTCAACCCCAGCACCTGGCTGGGATCGGCGTAGCCGTTGGCGACCAGCCACACCACCCGGGCGGCCATCGTCTCGGTTTTTCCCGCGCCGGCGCCCGCGATGACCACCAGCGGTCCGGGCGGCGCGGCGATCACCGCGGCCTGCTCCGCCGTCGGTTCGAAAAGCCCTAAGGCGCTGGCTAATTCAGCAGGACTGTGGCGCGGTGTCATGTTCGGCCCTCCCTCGCAGTGCCGGTATGGGCCGGGCAACTCGGGCGGATCGGGCAATGGGTGCAGCCGTCGTTGATGCGGGCGACGAACTGCGGTCCGGCGGTCGCCGCGGCCGCCTGCTGGACCAGGTTGCGCCAGTCGTCGCGAGCGGCAGGTGTCAGCGGGTCCTGCTCGCGTTCGGCGGCGCCGCCCGCCCCGGCCCTGCCCGGATACACCAGCCGGGCGCCACCGGGCTCGTCGCCGTCCGGCAACAAGCCCTCGGCTACCGCCAGCTGGTACATGGCCAGCTGGGCGTGCCGCTGCGCGTCGTCCTTGCTGACCGGCGTCTTGCCGGTTTTGACGTCGACGACCACCAGGCGGCCGGCGCCGTCGCGCTCGACCCGGTCGACGCGTCCCCGCAGTCGAACGCCGGTCCCCTCAAGAATCCCGTCGACCTCGATCTCACGGCCGACCTCGGTCAGCTCGTGCCGTGTCTGAGCCCGCCACTGGAAAAAGGTTTCCAGCATCGCGCGGTGGCGAGCCAGCTCGTTGGCGCCGTACCACGGTGACTCGAACGGCAGCTGCTCCCAGGCCCGGTTCAGCGCGGCCAACAGCTGTGTCTCGTTGCTCTCCGTGTCGGCGATCAGCGCATGCACCACCGACCCGATGGTGGAGCGCAGATCGCGCGGGTCGGTGCCGCCATGGCGTTCAGCCAGCCAGCGCAGCGGACAGTCGGTCAGCGTCTGCAGGCTCGACGGGGTCAGCGTGATGACATGACCCTCACCGCTCCACAGCGGCTCGGTGGTACTGACCGGCGCCATCCCGTACCAGCCGGCCGGATCCGCACCGGGAACATCGGCCTTGGCCAGCCGGGCCAATTGCGTTGCCGCGCCGGCGCGTATCTCGTCGCTCACCGCGTCGTGCGGAGCGCAGACCACAGCCCGCAGCCGGCCCACCATCGCTGTGGCCGACAGCATCCGCGGGGCGGACACTGGTGGCAGCGGGGTGTCGGGGTCGGGTCCGTCGACCGCCCATTGCGCGACTTCGAAGAAGAACGGTGACGGCAGCGCGGACTCGCCGCCGTCGTCGGCCTCGGCGTCGACGGCGGTTACCAAGAGTTGTCGGCTGGCCCGGCCCATGGCCGCGATCAGCAGCCGCCGCTCGTCGGCCAGCAGCGGTGCCCGCATCGACGTGGTTGCGCTGACCCCGTCGAGGACGTCGAGCAGCCGCTGGGTGCTCAGCACCCCGCCGCGGGGAATGGTGTTGGGCCACAGTCCTTCCTGTAGGCCGGCGATGACCACGAAGTCCCACTGGTGCCCTAACGCGGCATGTGCGCTGAGCACGCTGACGGCCTCGGTCGACGCCGGCTCGGGGCTAACCGGGGCCAGGTGCAGCGCACCGACGTTGTCGAGCAGGCCGCGCAGCGAGGCGCCTGCGGTACGCGACACGTACTGCTCGGTGATATCGAAAAGCGCTGTGGTGGCGTCCAAGTCGCGGCATGCCTGGGCACCGCCGGGGCCGCCGCGTTCACATGCCGAAAGCCAGCGACGCTGCAGACCTGATCGGTGCCACGCCGCCCACAGCGTGTAGCGCGGGTCCTTAACGTCCCGTTGACAGCGCGCAGCTGCGTCCAGCACCGCCCGTACTCGTCGCACCGGGCGGGCCTGCGCGGCGGGGAGACGAATCGCCTCGCCGCTCAACGCTGCCACCAACAAGTCGGCGAACTCCCGGTCACCTGCGTTACGGCGCAACGTCCGGCGCAGTTGGCGAAGAGTCACCGGGTCGACCCTGCCGATCGGGCCGGTCAGCAAGGCCAGCGCCTGCTCGCCGTCCAGGCCGTCGGCCGTCGCGGCCAACACGGTCAGCAGCGCTCGTGCCGCAGGCTGCTGCCACAGCGATCCGCCGGTGCTCGGCACGGCCACCGGGACGCCGGCCCGCGTCAGGGCCTGCGACAACCCGGCGCCGGCACGCGGCACTGACCTGACGATGACCGCCATCTGCGACCAGGGCAGCCCGTCGATGAGATGTGCGCGCCGTAACGCATCGGCGATCACCTCTGCCTCCGCGTGCGGCGAGACGGCCAGGCACGCCGTCACCGACCCGGAATCGTTTCCAGCCCCGGTGATTTCGTTGCAGTTGATAAGCCGGCGCGAGACACCCGAAACTGCGCGCGCCACCGTCGGCGGGCAGCGGTGCGACACCGTGAGTGTCACCGTCGGCGCAGCAGCGGCATGCTCTGGTGCGGGATCGCCGCTCAAAAGCAGGGTCGGCTCGGCGCCGCGGAAACCGAATACCGCCTGGCTGGGATCACCGGCGATCAGCGCCACCTCAGCCCCGGCCGCCAGCACCCGCACCATACGAGCCGCCTGCGGGTCGAGTTGCTGGGCGTCGTCGACCAGCAGAATCCGAATCCTGGCCCGCTCTGCGGCCAACAACTCGGGATCGGCGGCGAAGGCCTCCAAGGCCGCCCCGACCAATTCGGCGGCTCCGACCGCCGGCGTCGTCGCCTGTGGCGCTGCCGTCCCGACGGCCCCACGCAGCAGCATCACCTGTTCGTACTGACGCGCGAACTGGCCTGCTGCGACCCACTCCGGATGGGCGTGCAGCCGGCCGAGCCGCTCCAGCTCCCGGGCATCCACGCCGCGTTCGGCGCAGCGCGCCAACAGATCCCGCAACTCCGCGGCAAATCCGACGGTAGCCAACGCCGGTTGCAGCTGCGCGGGCCAGCCCACCACTGCGGTCGGACCGTCTTGGAGGTCACCGGCCAGCAGTTCGGCGATGATGCCGTCCTGTTCGGCGCTGGTGACCAGTCGCGGCGGCGGACCGCCCGCACGCTGCGCGGCCAGCCGCAGCACCGCGAAGGCGTAGCCGTGCACGGTACGTACCAGCGGCTCACGGATTACCGCGCTGCCCGCGCCGTCGGCCCGCGCACGCAACAACCGCGTCGTCAACGCGCTGCGCGCCTGCGCCGCAATCCGCCCTGAACCCGTCAGCAACAGAACCGATTCCGGGTCGGCACCCGCAGCGATGCGGGCGGCCGCCGCGTCGACCAGCAGGCTGCTCTTACCGGTGCCCGGGCCGCCGACGATCCGCAGTTGACCGCGCAGGCCGGGATCCAGCACTGCCTGCGCCTCGGGATCCCATCGATGTGCCATAGCGGCATGACACCACGCGGGTACGACAAGTCGGTCCGAGCCGGTTACCGCCGCCCGGACAGCACTAGTGCATGGCGCGCACCGGCATCACATCCGGCGGCCGAGATCCTCACCGCCGCTGTGGCGGGGATATTCGGGCAGCACCGGCGGTCGGCCCGCGTCGTGTCGGATGTCGCCGCCGGCCTGCGGTCCGGCCGCAGCTCCCGCGTCGTCGCGCTCGGTGCTCTGCTGGGTTTCGGGCTGGCCCTGCGGGGCAGGTTGGTCCTCCCGCTGCTGCTGCTGCGAGGTGCCCATACCAGTGGGGCCCTGACCCGCGCCGCCGGCGGCGCCCTGGGACGCCGGTCCGCTCGCAGGCTGTCCCTGTCCGCCGTGTCCCTGTCCGCCGTGGCCGGCGCCTTGGAACGCCTGCATCATCGGTTGCATCAGCGACGTGAAGCTGCCGCCGAACTGGCCGGCCATCTGACCGGGCGCACCGGCCATCTCGCCGGCCTGGCTGCCCATCTGGCCCAGCGTTTGGACTATCTGCATCACGCCCTGCTGACCGGACTCGTCGGCGCCCTGATATGCCGCGCTCGAGGCACCGAGTTTGCCGTCGAACATGGCCTCCTTGCCTTGCAGCGCCGCGACATTCGCTTGCAGTGGAACGGACAGCGTCGGCAAGACCGCGGCGATCGTCGCGCTCATCGGGTCTTCGCCAGGCGACACCATCGGCATCTGAGGCATTTGCACCTGACCTGGCTGCCAGGTGGGGGTGCCGTGGTGTTCCAAGCCCTCACTCATCAGCTGTTATCTCCTGTTGCCGGTTGTCGCGGCGCCGTGGATCACCACTCATCGTCGTCCTCGCCTTCGGTGAGGTCGTGGTCGAGGGGCGTCGGAACCGCCATCCCCGCCCGGGAACCGCCGCTGTCCCCCCGGTGTCCCATCATGCCCATTCCGCCCATGCCGCCCATGCCGCCGCCGGCGCCCACCGGTGCCGCACCGCTGACAACGGTGCTGCCTGCGGCGGCGCCCTCCTCCACTGCCGTGGGAGCCACCGTGGTGGTGTGCTTGTCCACCAGTTTGGCCATCAGCGGTGTGCGCGGCGGACTGCCGCCGGAGCCGGGCACTCCACCGCCTCGCATCAGCCCGGCACCCGAGGTCGCGCCCGAGCCACCGGCGGCCGGATGATTGGAAAACGCCGCAAACGGTGACGCATCCGCCCCGCCGGAACCGCCTTTGCCCAGTTGGCCGAACATCGACGAAATCTGCTGCAAAGGTTGGGTCAGCTGTTGCAGCCCTTGGCCCCCGCCCATCTTGCCAAGCTGTTGGGGAAGCTGCCCAACCTGGGACATCATCTGGGTCATCATTTGCACCCCGTCCTGCGACTCTTTGCTCGCCTGCCCCGCGCCCGCCGTCCCGCCGGGCGGGATCGGTATCGCGGCGGGGTTGACCGCAGGCACACCCAGATTGCCCGCGAGCTCGGTCGTGCCCGTCATCACGTCGGCCATGTTCTGCGACTGGCCCAGCCTGATCTGGCTTTGCAGCAGCGCTTCCTTGTCTTCCCCCGGGAGCGGCAAGGCCTCGATCATTTCGCAGGTGTGCTGGGTGAGTTGCGCGGTGGCGTTGGCCAGCCCCTTGGCTTTGACGATCGACGCCTCCATGGCGCGCAGCTTGAGCGCGATGGCCGAAGCCTCGGCGGCGTTGATTTCATGCCCGTTGATGATCGTGCTGGCCTCTCCGAGCGCCGCCGTGGCCGCGGTGCCCTGCCAGATGCCCTGGATCTGCATCATCTGCCCCTGCTGCTGAGGCACCACCACCCCGGTCAGATGCGTCGCCAGCTGTTCGAACTCCGCGGCGGCGGCCGCCAGCACGTCCTCGTCGATGTTCGGCCAGCCCGGGCCCAGCAACGTCTGCGACCCATACGGGCTGCTGTCGGGCTCCATCCCCATGACACGACCCCTTCCCCAGCGTGTCCGGATCTACCGTCAAACCTTACTGCGCAGCTAGCCCGCCTATTGACACATTTTCGGCAGCAGCGCCACCGGTGGCGCTCCGGGCGGCTGGCACCATACGACGCGTGAGGAAGCTTCATGTGCACCGCTACGGCCCCCGGGGGCCGGCGCGGCTGTTGGCCATCCACGGTTTGACCGGCCATGGGCAGCGCTGGCAACAGCTGGCAACCGACTACCTGCCCGGGGTCAGCGTGGCCGCCCCCGATCTACTCGGCCATGGCAGGTCGTCGTGGTCCGCCCCGTGGACGATCGACGCCAATGTCGCGGCGCTGGCCGCGCTGCTCGACGATCAGGCCCCGGCGGTGGTGGTCGGGCATTCGTTCGGGGGCGCGGTCGCGCTGCATCTGGCCGCCGCTCATCCCGATCTGGTGGCCGCGCTCGTGTTGCTGGATCCGGCGATCGGGTTGGACGGCGCATGGATGCGCGAGATCGCCGACGCGATGCTGGCCTCGCCCGATTACCCGGACGCCGCAGAAGCGCGCGCCGAAAAGGCCACCGGCGCATGGGCCGACGTCGACCCGACCATGCTCGATGCCGAGCTCGACGAACACCTGGTAGCGCTGCCCGGCGGGCGATACAGCTGGCGGATCAGCCTGCCCGCGATGATGTCGTACTGGAGCGAGCTGGCCCGCGATGTGGTGTTGCCGCCGAAAGGAGTTGCCACGACGTTGGTTCGGGCGCTGTGGACGTCGCCGCAATATGTCGACGACGGACTGATCGCCGGCCTGCGTGAGCGGCTGGGATTCGATTTTCAGTTGCTGGAACTCGAATGCGACCACATGGTGGCCCAAGCCAAGCCTGCCGAGGTCGCCGCGGTGATCCGTGACCGGATGCGCTGACGATGGCGACGGTGACCGACGAGCAGGTCGAGCGGGTGCGCGCGCTGGTGGCCGCCATCCCCGCCGGCCGGGTGTCGACCTATGGTGATATCGCAGCCGCCGCAGGGCTTTCCAGCCCGCGGATCGTCGGCTGGATCATGCGAACCGACTCCTCGGATTTGCCGTGGCACCGCGTGATCACCGCGTCCGGCCGCCCCGCACCGCATCTGGCCACCCGCCAGTTGGAGCTCCTTCGCGCCGAAGGGGTGCTGGCCGACGACGGGAAGGTCGCGCTGGGCGAAGTGCGTTACGCGTTTCCGCGAGAGTGCAACTAGCGACGGCCCTTCTCGGGAAACACGTTGCTACTTGCACTTTCGCGCTCAGAGCACCAACCGGACCAAGGCCGCGGTGCGGGCCAGCCCCGGGAAGGCCGCCGACGTGGAGCGGGGATGCAATGCGTGAACCGCGAGGCGAAACATCAATGCTCGCAACAACATCTGCGGCCACTCCGGCAGGGCGTTCCAGCGCTCGACGAGTCCGTCGTCGGCCTCGCCCCATGACAACGCGTCGACGACGACCACGCCAGCAGCCCACGGCGCTGGCCGCCAGTACGGCGTGATGTCGGTGATGCCGGGAGCGGCTGCACCCGCGAAAAGCACTGTCCCGTAGAGATCTCCGTGCACAAGCTGACTTGGGCTTTTGGTTCGCCGTCGCAGCCCGGCGAGCTGTTGGATCAGCTCGACCGAACGCGGCCGGTCGGCGGTCGCGGGGGCAACCCGTGCGGCCTGCGGCACCGAGGCCAGCGGTTGTTCTTCCCACGCGGCCCGGTCGGCCGCGATGAAAACGTCGACATCCGCCCACGGCGCGGTGGGGCCTTGAGTGAGGAACCGAGGGCGTTCCAGTTTCCCGGTGGCCTCGTGCAGCCGCACCGCCGCCGAGACGACTTCGTCATGGCGGGGCTCGGGTTTGCCGGCGACGAAAGTATCTGCCCGCCAGCCGGAGACCACATAGCGTCCATCGGTCGAGCGGACCGGTCGGGCCAGCCGCACGCCGTCGACGAACAGCGTCTCCCGCACCTTGGCCGACCACGCAGCGCGAGCGTGATCGGCGACCAGCGACAGCACCACTTCGCCGCACCGCCAGCCGCCTTCCCAGCTGCCACCCAACGGCGCAGGCCGCACCCCGGTCAGACCAAACGCCGCCAATACGTGCTCGGGCGGCGGGTCGACACTCACACGCTCAGCCTAATGGGGGTCAGCTGGGCAGACGCGTTAGTACATGACCATGTCGGGCTGCATTTGCTGCGCCCAGGCAACGATGCCGCCCTGCAGATGGACCGCATCGGCGAATCCGGCCTTCTTCACCGCGGCCAGAGCCTCGGCTGAGCGCACACCGGTCTTGCAATACAGCACCGGTACCCGGTCCTGGGGTACCTTCGCCAGCCCCTCACCCGAGTTGATCGATGACTGCGGAATCAACTGCGCGCCGTCGATGTGGTTGATGTCCCACTCCACCGGCTCGCGCACATCGATCAAAGCAACCTTTTTGCCCGAGTCCAGCAACTCGCGCAACTCACGCGGGGTGATCGTGGCGTCTGCCGCTGCATCGGCCGCCTCATCCGAGACCACGCCACAGAACACGTCGTAGTCGATCAGCTCGGTGATCTTCGGCGTGTTGGGATCTTTGCGGATCGAGATCGTGCGATAGCTCATCTCCAGGGCGTCATAGACCATCAACCGGCCCAGCAACGATTCGCCGATGCCCGTGATCAGCTTGATCGCCTCGGTGCCCATCACCGAGGCAATCGACGCGCACAGAATGCCCAGCACACCGCCCTCGGCGCACGACGGCACCATGCCGGGAGGTGGCGGCTCGGGATACAAATCGCGGTAGTTGAGGCCGCGTCCGTCGGGCGCGCCCTCCCAAAACACCGAGACCTGGCCCTCGAAGCGGTAGATCGAGCCCCACACATACGGCTTGTGCGCCAGCACGGCGGCGTCGTTGACCAGATAACGGGTGGCGAAGTTGTCGGTGCCGTCGAGAATCAGGTCGTATTGCTCGAACAGGCCGACCGCGTTGTCCGGTTCCAATCTCTCTTCGTGCAAGCGCACGTCGACCAGCGGGTTGATTTCGGCGATCGAGTCGCGCGCCGACTGCGCCTTCGAGCGACCGATGTCGGACACGCCATGGATAATTTGGCGCTGCAGGTTGGACTCGTCGACGACGTCGAAGTCGACGATGCCGATGGTTCCCACGCCGGCGGCGGCCAGATACAGCAACGCGGGCGCGCCGAGTCCGCCCGCGCCGATCACCAGAACCCGCGCGTTTTTGAGCCGCTTCTGCCCGTCGACGCCGACGTCGGGAATGATCAGATGGCGGCTGTAGCGCGCGACTTCATCGCGCGTCAGCCCGGCGGCCGGCTCAACCAGCGGTGGCAACGACGTCGACACCGAATATCTCCTCAACTTTGTCAGCTCTCCCCATCACAGCAGTTGCCCGGATCAACGGCAAACAAGCGAGGAAGCTTCCCGCGCCACTCAGACGATCGCCACTAGGCGATCGGGTACGGCCACGGATTGAACTGGCATGTCTTGCCGTCAGCCTTGACCCAGTCCGGGTCGAACTTGGCATCGTCGTCGTTGGCTGTCGAAAAGGTTTGTTGCATCATCACCGGCGCCAGCCCGCCCTGCTTGTCGCACGGCTCGTGACGCAAATACCCGATGGCGTGACCTACCTCGTGGTTGATCACATACTGGCGGTAGGAGCCGACATCACCTTGGAAGGGCATCGCTCCGCGCACCCACCGCGCCTCGTTGATGAACACCCGCTGCTGCCCGCCGGGACTGAACGACGGGTTGTAGCACGAGGCCTCCAGCGGAATCTCGTAGCCGCAGCCCTCGCGTACGGTCATCGGAGAGCTCAGCGAGATCCGGAAGTCAGGGTTTGTGCCGTCGGATCCGTCGATCCGGATGAATGCGATCTGCGGATTGTGGGTCCAGCTTTTGGGATTGGCCAACGTCTGGTCGACCATCCGCGCGAACGCATCGTCGCCGCCGAACGTGGTCGGATCGATCCCGTTTTCGACCTCCACGGTGTAGCGGAACACCTTCGCGGTGCCCTGCCCGACCTGAGGCATAACACCTGGGACGACCCGCCAGGTCTTGTCACCGGCCGGGGTGAACGGACCGCCGTCCGGCAGTACGCCGGTGGGCAGGCTGGCGTCGAATTCGGTCAGCCCGCGTGGCGGCGCACCGATGATGGCGGTGCCCACCGATCCGATCGTCGGCGGTCCCTGGACCGGCTCCTCCGAAGCGGGCGCCGGCGCGCTGGTCCCGGTCGCCGTCTGATACAGCACCACCGCAGTGAGCGCCGCCAGCACCGGTAGCGCATAGGCACGCCAACCGTAGGTGGACACGAAACGGCCCAGCCAGGTTTGTTTGCGCCAGCGGCGCGGCCGGTCGCGATTGGACCGGGTACGGCCCGAGCCCCAGGCGAGCGGATCCCGCTGAGCACGCAGCGGTTCTCGCCAGTCGTCGCGGAGCACCGGCACCTGGCCGGTTCCGCGTGGCTCTGGGTCGAAACTCACCGCCCCAGGATCGCACATTCGCTGCTAAGGAGGCCGCTAGCTGGGCTCTTGGCGCGCCCGACGGCTAGATACGTCGGCTCCAGCGGGGATTGGAATAGTCAATAACAAGCGCGCGGCCGCGCGGGTAGTAGTGTCTTTGCGATCAGCAGCGCGCGGCGACGCCGACGGCGCATGTCCTGACGATCAGATGAGGACTCGATGAGCGATCTCGCCAACGCGGCCGGAAGGCGGTCGACGGACACCGTCGCCCCCGCGCGGCGCGGCAACCGGCTGCCCCGCGATGAGCGGCGCGGTCAACTGCTCATCGCTGCCAGTAACGTTTTCGTGTACCGCGGTTATCACGCCGCCGGCATGGACGAGATCGCCGACCGGGCCGGAGTCAGCAAACCTGTTCTGTACCAACACTTCACCAGCAAGCTGGAACTGTATTTGGCGGTGCTGAATCGGCATGTCGAGAATTTGGTGTCGGGCGTGCGGCAAGCGCTGCGCACCACCACCGACAACCGGCAACGGTTACGTTCGGCGGTGCAGGCGTTCTTCGACTTCATCGAGCACGACGGCCAGGGCTACCGGCTGATCTTCGAGAACGACAACGTCGCCGAGCCGCAGGTGGCCTCGCAGGTACGGGTGGCCACCGAATCGTGCATCGATGCGGTGTTCGACCTCATCAGCGCCGATTCCGGGTTGGACCCGCACCGGGCCCGGATGATCGCCGTGGGCCTGGTCGGTATCAGCGTCGACTGCGCCAGATACTGGCTGGACACCGATCGTCCGATCTCCAAGGAGGATGCGGTGGATGGCACCGTGCAGTTCGCCTGGGGCGGGTTATCGCACGTGCCGCTTACCCGCTCGTAGCCGGCGCCGAGCCGATTCCGAAGCCCACGCGGCGCGCGTCGGCGACCCCGATTTCGACGTAGGCGATCTTGGCCGCCTGGACCAGGAAGCGACGGCCCTTGTCGTCCGTCAGGCTCAGCACCTGAGAGTTCTGCCCCAGCGCGGCGGTGACCAGCTCTTCGACTTCACCGGGCGCCTGCGCGCTGGTGAAGACCAGCTCGCGCGGGCTGTCCGTGACACCGATCTTGACCTCCACGCTGGCCCCTTCCGTTGTAGGCGTTCTCCAGCAGGCTAGTAGACGCGCCGAGACGGCCGTGAAAGCCGGTCGGCGCCAAGCATTCGCGGGTCCGGTAGCGACGGGTCGTCGTCGCCAAATCGTGACCAACACGCCCACCCGCGGAGCAATCCACGTCGGGTCACATCGATAACATCTGCAACATCAGCACCATGACACCCCTGGATAGCGATATTCAGGATTACCCAGATGACGAGGTCTACGCGACCTACCCGGACGACGATTGGGTCGGGCCGGTAGACGAACGCTGGCGGCCGATCGCGGCAGTCGCGGGCGTCGTGTTCGTGCTGGCCGTGATCGCCACCGTCGTCATTCTCAACGGCGGCGACAGCGCCTCGACGACGGCTACGGTCGTGCCACCGACCCGCACCGTGATCGCCACCCCGCGACCCACGGCGCCGCCTACCGCGTCGCTACCACCCGAGACCGTGACGACGGTGACGCCACCGCCGCGCCAATCCAGCCCCACCGAGGCGCCGACGGCAGCACCGCCACCACCGGAACTCGGCCCGCCACCGCCGACGCAGCTGGATCCGAACACCGTCGTGTACCAGGTGAACGGGACCAAGGGCTTCCTGGACCTGGTGACCGTCGTTTACACCGACGGCCAAGGGGCGCCCCAGACCGACGTGAACGTGTCGCTGCCCTGGTCGAAGGCTGTCGTACTGGCCCCGGGCGTGCAGACCAAGTCCGTCGTGGCGACCAGCCTCACCGGCCGGCTCAGCTGTGCGATCACCAACGCCGAGGGTCAGACCGTCGTGGTGTCGACCACCAGCACGATCATCGCGACCTGCACCCGCTAGGACGACGGGCGGCGAGGCCGCGAGCCCCTAGGCCAGGCCCAGTTCGCGCATCCGTTGGTCGTGGGTGTGCTGCAGCCGGTCGAAGAATCCCGTCAGCTGGGTGAGGCCGTCGGTTCCGGAAACCACCAAATCGACCAGCTCGTCGTGGTCGGCCAGCACGTACTGGGCCTGAGTGATGGCTTCACCGAGCAGCCGGCGCGACCACAGCGCCAGCCGGCTGCGTTGTTTGGTGCTGGTCGTCACCGCGGCGCGCACCTCGGCGACGACGAACTGGGAGTGGCCGGTCTCTGACAGCGTCGCGCGCACGACGTCGGCCACCTCGCCGGGCAGGCCGCCCGCGATCTCCAGATACAAGTCGGCGGCCAGGGCATCGCCGACGTAGGTTTTCACCAGCGCTTCCAACCACGTACTTGGAGTCGTCAGCCGGTGGTAATCGTCAAGTGCCGCAGCATATTTCGACATCGCCGGCACTATGTCGACACCACGGTGTTCCAGCGCGTCGCGCAGTAGCTCGTAGTGCCCCATCTCGGCGGCGGCCATGCGCGCCATCGAAATGCGGCCGCGCAGATCGGGCGCCATCCGCGCCTCATCGGTGAGTCGATAGAACGCCGCAACCTCGCCGTAGGCCAACAGCGCGAACAACTCGTTGACGCCGGGGTGGTCCGCCGGCAGCCGCGGGGTGGGCGGATCGTCCAACTCATCGGCGCGCGAAGGCGAAGTCATGGCAACACTCTATGCGCGGTGGCGATCGCCACGAATGCACCGGTACTGACCCGCGATATCCGGCTTCGTCGCCCGGCTGGACCGAGATTTCTATGACATAACCGCCGACCAGGTATCATCAGGGAAGGTGGTGGCTGTAGACCCTTACCGCTATTGCCGGCGAAATGTGCGTGCACGCCGTTAGCCCGCCTAGTTTGAGCGCAGGGCTCCGCGAATCGGCAACGTATTCGGCAGTTGGACCGTGCGCGCGTGGACCGCGACGAACTGACCGAAATGCAACTCCGAAAGGCATATGCGCGCACGCATGACTCCACTTATCACACCAACCCGCACCCCTCCCCCATCCACATTTGCCGAACTCGGCGTCCGCGACGAAATTGTGCGCGCGCTGACTGAACAAGGCATCGAGCGTCCGTTCGCCATTCAGGAGCTCACGCTTCCCCTGGCGCTTGCCGGAGATGACCTGATCGGCCAGGCCCGCACCGGCATGGGCAAGACCTTCGCATTCGGCGTGCCGCTGCTGCAGCGGATCACGACCAGCGAGCCGCCGCTGAACGGCATCCCCCGAGCACTCGTCGTGGTGCCCACCAGGGAACTGTGCCTGCAAGTGTTTGGCGACCTGGCCACCGCGGCCAAGCACTTACGAGCCGACAATGGCCGGCCGTTGTCGGTGGTTTCGATCTACGGCGGCCGGCCCTACGAGCCGCAGATCGAGGCGCTGCGCGCCGGAGCCGACGTCGTGGTGGGCACCCCCGGCCGGTTGCTGGATCTGGCCCAGCAGGGCCACCTGCAACTGGGCGGCCTGGCCGTGCTGGTGCTCGACGAAGCCGACGAGATGTTGGACCTGGGCTTTCTGCCGGACATCGAACGCATCCTGCGGCAGATCCCCGACGAGCGGCAAGCCATGCTGTTCTCGGCGACCATGCCCGATCCCATCATCACGTTGGCCCGCACGTTCATGAACCAGCCCACCCACATCCGGGCGGAGGCGCCACACTCATCAGCGGTGCATGACGCCACCGAGCAGTTCGTCTACCGCGCGCACGCGCTGGACAAGGTCGAGCTGGTCAGCCGGATACTGCAGGCCCGCGACCGCGGCGCCACGATGATCTTCACGCGCACCAAGCGCACCGCCCAGAAGGTGGCCGACGAGCTGGCCGAACGTGGTTTCGCGGTCGGCGCGGTGCATGGCGATCTGGGCCAAGTGGCCCGCGAAAAGGCGCTCAAGTCATTTCGGGCCGGGGATATCGACGTCCTGGTCGCGACCGACGTGGCCGCCCGAGGCATCGACATCGACGATGTCACCCACGTCATCAATTACCAGTGCCCTGACGACGAAAAGACCTACGTGCACCGCATCGGCCGGACCGGCCGGGCCGGCCGCACGGGCGTGGCAGTCACCTTGGTGGACTGGGACGAGTTGGCCCGCTGGACGATGATCGATAAGGCGCTCGGTCTTAGCTGCCCGGATCCGGCGGAGACCTACTCCAGCTCACCGCACCTGTACACCGAACTGGGCATCCCGACCGACGCCAACGGCGCGATCGGTAGGCCGCGTAAGTCGCAGGTCAAACGCGCCCCGTCGAGCGACGGCGACGGCCAACGACCGCGCAAGAGCACCCGCTCACGCCGACGCACTCGCGGCGGCAAGTCGGTGACCGGGCATCCGGGCGCCGGTGCCGCCGGCAACGGTGACGCCCCGGCCGAGGCCCCGTCCGACACCTCGCCCGGCGAAAGCGCGCACAACGGACGCCGCCGTCGTCGCAGGCGGCCCCGCAAAGCGGCGGAGGTCGCCGCGAACACCCACTGAGTCCGCGCCACTGCCGCGCCATGGTCAAACCCGAACGCCGTACCAGGGCCGACATGGTGGCCGCAGCGGTGATCGTGGCGGTGATCGCCGTCGTCGCGGCACTGATCTGGTGGACCAGCGACGCCCGGGCTACCAACAGCAAACCCGCGGCGGTGCCGGCGCCCACTCCCCGTTCGGCCACTGAGGTGCCCGCAACGTTGAGGCAGCTCTGGACCGCCGACAGCGCGGCAACCACCGCGCCGGTCGTGGTCGGCGGAATGGTTGTCACCGGCGACGCCCGCTCGGTCGCCGGACACGATCCGAGCAGCGGTGAGGTGCGCTGGAGCTATGCTCGCGGCGCCGATTTGTGCGCGGTGTCCTGGGTCTACCGCTACGCGGTCGCGGTTTACCGCGATGGCCGGGGCTGCGGCCAGGTCAGCACCATCGACGGATCGACCGGCCAGCGTGGCCCCGCCCGCAGCAGCTACGCCGACAAGCAGGTCGCGGTGTCCTCGGACGGGACGACGGTGTTATTGGTAGGCGATACCCGCCTTGAGCTTTGGCGCTCGGACATGGTCCGGATGCTGTCCTACGGCGAGATCGATGCTCGCATCAAACCGTCGTCGCAAGCGCTGCACACCGGCTGCACGTTGACCTCGGCGGCGGCCAGTTCGTCGGCGGTGTCGGTGCTGGAGGCATGCCCGAACCAGGCCGATCTGCGGCTGACGTTGCTGCGCCCAAGCAAGGAAGAAGACGAACCCGAGCAACGGTATGTCCCCCAACCGGGCATCGGCGCCGGTTCCGGTGCGCGGGTCCTGGCGGTGTCGGAGACCAGCACCCTGCTGTATCTGCCCTCCCCGCAGCCCAGAGTCGACGTGGTCGACGAAACCGGCATCACCGTTTCCAGCACGCTGCTGCCCAAGCAGCCGTGGCCGGCGAGTGCGGTCTCCAAGCCCGGCAACCTGGTCACCTGGTGGGCCGGCGATGCAGTGCTGGTGTTCGACGCGACCACGTTGAGCTACCGCTACACGATCGCGGCGGCGGGGCCGGCCGTGCCGCTCGGGCCGGCGACGATTATGGCTGGCCGGCTGCTGGTCCCGGTTACCGGTGGGATCGGTGTCTACGACCCGGCCACCGGCGCCGACGATCACGTCCTGCCGGTGAACCGGGCGCCGATCCCGTCGCCGGTGGTCCCCGCTGTGCTGGGCTCGCAGATCGTCGAGCAGCGCGGCGGTACGGTCGTGGCGCTGGGTGGCTAGCGCTACATCTCCAGGCTGAAGCTTGGCAGCGGCTTGCCCGACTTCCAGTGCTTGAGCAGCGCCTGCGCCAGGTCGCGATAGGCGGCGGCGCCCTTGTTCTTACGTGCAGCCATCACCGACGACCCCGACGCGCTGGCCTCGGCGAAACGAACCGTGCGCGGGATGGGCGGCGCAAGCAGCGGCAGGTCGTAGCGGTCGGCGACGTCGAGCAGCACATCGCGGGTATGGGTAGTGCGCGGGTCATACAGCGTCGGCAGCGCGCCCAATAACCGCAGCCGGGGGTTGGTGATCTGCTGCACGTCGGCGACCGTGCGCAGGAACTGGCCGACGCCGCGATGAGCCAACGTCTCGCACTGCAGCGGAACCATGACCTCGTCGGCGGCCGTCAGCCCGTTGAGGGTGAGAACCCCCAATGAGGGCGGGCAGTCGATGACCACGACGTCGAACTGGTCGCTGAGCTTGTCCAGCGCGCGTTTGAGCGCGTACTCGCGACCGGCCCGCATCAGCAGCATCGCCTCCGCACCGGCCAAATCGATATTGGCCGGCAGCAGCGTCATGCCTTCGGCGGTGGCGACCAGCGCAGCGCTGGGTTCCACCTCACCGAGCAGCACCTCATGCACGGAAACCGGCAGCTTGTCCGGATCTTGGCCGAGCGAAAAAGTCAGACAGCCCTGCGGGTCGAGATCGACCAGCAGCACTCGTTGTCCACTGTCCGCCATCGCGGCTCCCAGCGAGGCCACCGTGGTCGTCTTGGCCACCCCGCCCTTCTGGTTGGCTATTGCCAATACCCGGGTCATTAAGCGCCGCTCCTCCTGATCGCGTACCCTGCGTCGTCGCCCGATGGGCCGTCAATCCCATCCTGGCATCTATCCCCTACTGCCCGCGCGGCGATCGCGATGCGTGTCAGGCACAATCGGTCGCCATGGGCGTCGAGAACCATCGGCTGGTGCTACTCCGCCACGGTGAGACCGAATGGTCCAAGTCGGGCCAGCACACCAGTCGCACCGATCTCGACCTCACCGATGATGGCCGGAGCCAAGCCGTCGCCGCCGGGCAAGCGCTCGGTGAGCTGCACTTGGAGGATCCGATGGTGATCGCCAGCCCACGGCGACGCGCCGTGGCTACCGCCGAGCTGGCCGGCTTGGCCATCCACCAGAAGTCGCCGCTGATCGCCGAATGGGATTACGGGTCCTACGAGGGCCTGACGACCGCGCAAATTCAGCAATCCCAACCAGACTGGCTGGTTTGGACGCACGGTTGCCCGGACGGCGAGACCGTCGACCTGGTCAGCGACCGCGCAGATCGGGCTGTCGAGCTCGCGCTCGAGCACCTGGCGACTCGCGATGTGCTGTTTGTGGGCCACGGCCACTTCTCCCGTGCGGTGATCGCTCGGTGGCTCGAACTGCCGCTGTTCGACGGGAGCCGCTTCGGCATGGTCGCCGGTTCGATCGCGGTCTGCGGCTTCGAACATCGAATCCGTCAGCTCGGCGTGCTCGTGCAACCAGGCACGACTAACCGATGATATCCGAGCCGCCGTTCGTTTTGAGCGGTCCGGGCGGGGTCTTGCTCGGCGACGGCGTTCGAGACCGCTATTGCGACGCGGCCAGTGCGCAAGCCGCGCTGCGTTCAGATGCGGCGTCAATCATCTTGGGCGCCTTGCCGTTTGAGGTGAACAAGCCGGCTGCGCTGATGTCGCCGCACGCGGTGCGGCACGAGCAGACCTTGCCCGAGTGGCCGTCTGGCCCCCTGTCGGCGGTACATATCGCCGAGATGGTCCCCCCGCCCGGGGAACACCGTGCCCGGGTACAACAGGCATGCGATCAGCTGGCCGCGCAGGGCAGCGCTCTGCAGAAAGTCGTGCTGGCGCGCGCATTGCGGTTGGTTGCCGAGACGCCGCTGGATGCCCGAGTGATTCTGCGCCGACTGACCGCCAAAGACCCTGGCGCTTACGGCTATCTCGTCGACCTCACGGCGGCGGGCGACCAGTATGAGGGGATGGCGCTGGTCGGCGCCAGCCCAGAACTGCTGGTTGCCCGCGACGGCGACCGAGTGACGTGTCAGCCCTTCGCCGGTTCGGCACCGCGCGCCGTCGACCCCGACGTCGACGCCGCCACCGGTGCCGCGCTGGCCGAGTCGGCCAAGAACCGCCACGAGCACCAACTGGTCATCGACGCGATGATTGAGGCACTCGAGCCGTGGTGCAGTGAGTTGACGATTGCGGCCACACCGCAGCTGAGCCACACCGCAGCGCTCTGGCATCTGAGCACCCCGATCAGCGGGCGGCTACGCCGACCTTCGGTTACCGCAATGGATCTGGCGCTGGCACTGCATCCCACGCCGGCGGTCGGTGGCTTTCCCGCAAGCACCGCGGCGCACCTCATCGGACAGCTGGAGGGCGACCGCGGGTTCTACGCCGGCGCGGTTGGCTGGTGCGACGCGCGCGGCGACGGCCGGTGGGTAGTGTCCATCCGCTGTGCGCAGCTGTCGGCCGACCGCCGCACCGCGCTCGCTCACTCCGGCGGCGGCATCGTCGCCGAAAGCGATCCGGACGACGAAGTCGAGGAAACCACAACGAAATTCGTCACCATTCTGAGCGCGCTGGGAGTACAGCCGTGACAGCGCATATCCGACGAGCGACACCGGCGGACGTCGCAATGATCACCGCGATGATCCATGAGCTGGCCGACTTCGAGCATGCGTCCGACGACTGCACCGTCACCGAAGCGCAAATCAGCACTGCGCTCTTCGACGACCCGGTGACGCTGCAGGGACACGTCGCCGACGTGCACGGTGAGATCGCCGCGACGGCGCTGTGGTTCCTCAACTTCTCCACGTGGGACGGTGTTGCGGGTATCCATCTGGAGGATCTCTACGTGCGCCCGCAATTTCGCCGCCGCGGGCTGGCCCGCGCGCTGCTGTCGACCCTGGCACGCGAATGCCGCGACAACGGCTACACGCGACTGTCGTGGGCGGTGCTGAACTGGAATGCAGATGCGATCACGCTCTATGACACCGTCGGCGGTCAGCCGCAGCGGGAGTGGACAACCTATCGGCTATCCGGCTCAGAGCTGGCCGGGCTGGCCGAATCACACTGACCAGTCGGAGAGCCAGCGCAGCACAGGGGAACTGAACAGCAACGCCAGCACGGTCACCGCCATAATGCCCAGCAGAATCCCGGCCGGCAGCCGATGAGACCCCGCCGCGAGATACCACGCGACCGGCAGGAACAGCAGTTGGGCGAACACCGCGGGCCCGCGTCCCCATCGCTTCCCGGCCAGCAAGGCGCATCCAGCCGCCAGCAGCCCGCCGCCGATGAGGACGAACCACACTGCGGTCCCAAAACCGTTGACTGCGTGCTGATCGACGCCACCGAGTCCCCGCAACAGCAGCACTGCAGCGACCACCAATCCGGCGGTACCTTGCACAGCAACGATCAGGCCCGCGGCACGCAGGCTGGTCGGAGCCGGGACCGTCATGGCGTCAGCGTAGCCACCGACTGAACCCAATGGACGGCTCCGCTGCACGGCTCGCATCGCCGCCGGTCCCGTAGGCTTTGGCGTCATGCGCGCCGTGCTGATCGTCAACCCGACCGCGACGTCCACCACTGCCGCGGGGCGCGACCTGTTGACGCACGCGCTGCAGAGCCGCCTTCAACTGACCGTCGAACACACCACTCACCGCGGACACGGCGGTGAAATCGCGCAGGCGGCCGCCGACGACGGTGTCGATTTGCTCGTCGTGCACGGCGGTGACGGCACCGTCAGCAACATTGTCAACGGCCTGCTCGGAGCACCGGGTCAGTTGCCGACCGGCCACGTCCCGGCGGTGGCGATCGTGCCCGGTGGCTCGGCAAATGTGCTGGCCCGCTCGTTGGGCATCTATCCCGACCCGATCGACGCCACCAACCAGCTGATCGATCTGCTCGACCAATACGGGCACCAGCCGAACTGGCGCCGGATCGGGGTGATCGACTGTGGTGAGCGCTGGGCAGTGCTCAACGCCGGGATGGGCGTCGACGCCGAAGTGGTGGCCGCTGTCGAGGCGCAACGCGAAAAAGGCCGCAAAGTGACGCCGTCGCGCTATATCCGCACGGCGGTGCCGGCGGTGCTGGCCAGCACGCGTCGGGCACCGCGGTTGACGGTGCACCTGCCCGGTCGCGACCCGGTTTCCGGGGTGCACTTCGTCTTCGTGTCCAACTCCAGCCCGTGGACCTTCGCCGACAACCGGCCGATATGGACAAACCCTGACAGCAGCTTCGAATCCGGCCTGGGAGTTTTCGGGGTCACCAGCCTGAAGGTGATCCCGACGTTGAAGGTTGTCCGGCAGATGTTTGCCAAGCAGCCGAAAATGCAGGCCAAGCAGCTGGTCCGGGACGACGACGCAGCCTGCGTGCGGGTCACCTGCGACGGACCGCCGATTGCCAGCCAATTTGACGGTGACTATCTCGGCGAGCGCGAGCAGATGACCTTCCGAGCCGTTCCCGACGCCCTGTCCGTTGTCGCTCCGCCGGCAAAAAACCATGCCTGACCTGCATTAGTCGCCAATTCAGGCTAATCGAGGGCGCAACTGCGCCGGGATCGTAGTACAAACGATTAAGGGTTTTGGAACCAGACCCTCAAAGTGAGATTGCCCACCTGTCAGCGCGCGCTATTGACATCCGTTGAGCCTGTGAAACGATCGAATGATCGCGTGCAACGGTACCGAGACTTTCTTATGCCCGCGTTAACAGCCGAAGACAAATGCCCGTGCGCCCTGCTGCGCACATAGTGAGGAGTAACGACATATGGATTGGCGCCACAAGGCGGTCTGTCGCGACGAAGACCCGGAGCTGTTCTTCCCGGTGGGGAACAGTGGGCCGGCGCTCGCCCAGATCGCTGACGCGAAACTGGTCTGTAACCGCTGCCCGGTGACCACCGAATGCCTGTCCTGGGCGCTGAATACCGGCCAGGACTCCGGCGTGTGGGGCGGAATGAGTGAAGACGAACGACGCGCGCTCAAGCGCCGCAACGCTCGGACCAAGGCTCGCAGCGGAGTCTGACACAAACCCTTTGACGTCGCGGCCTCGGCAACTGCCGGGGCCGCGACATTGTGTGAAGGGTCCCGTGGCGATCGCGAGCGCGGCGGAGCCGGGCGAAGCGGGTCGCCACAATTGGCCAAGCCGATCGCGAGCACGGCGGAGCCGGGCGAAGCGGGTCGCCACAATTGGCCAAGCCGATCGCCCCGCAGACTATTGCACGAGCCTGGCGCGACGCCCGATCGGAACACGTAACACCACATCGGTGCCGCCCTCGGCGGAATCATGCATCCGCAGCGACCCGTCAAGTTCTGCGGATACCAGGGTCCGCACGATCTGCAGGCCGAGGCGGTCGGACTTTTCCACGCTGAACCCGTCGGGCAGCCCGCGACCATTGTCATGAACCACCACGTCGAGCCAGCGGGCGGACCTCTCAGAGCGAATGGTCACCGAGCCGCTCCCGCCGACACGACCGGCGGAACCGCCGCCGTTCGGGTCGAAAGCGTGCTCGATGGCGTTTTGCACCAGTTCGGTGATCACCATGATCAGCGCCGTGGCCCGGTCGGAGTCCAGCACGCCGAGCATGCCGGTCCGGTTGATCCGGATCGGCGTATCCACCGTCGCCACGTCGTTCATGATCGGCAGGATCCGGTCGATCACCTCGTCGAGGTTGACTTCCTCGTTGACCGACATCGACAACGCATCATGGACCAGCGCGATCGACGACACCCGGCGCACCGATTCGATCAGCGCCTCCCGGCCTTCTGGGTTTGTCGTCCGCCGTGCCTGCAGGCGCAGCAGCGCTGCCACGGTCTGCAGGTTGTTCTTCACCCGGTGGTGGATTTCTCGAATCGTGGCGTCTTTGGACATCAGTGCACGATCGCGGCGCTTGACCTCGGTCACGTCGCGGATCAGCACCGCCGCCCCGGCCGCCGCGCCGTGCACCACCAGCGGCAGCGTGCGCAACAGCACCGCCGCGCCGCCGGCGTCTACTTCCATGCGCATGCTCGACCCGCCGGCCAACGAGTCCTGTACATGGTCGGCAAGTTCCTGTGCTTCGAAGGGATCGGAGATCAGCGGGCGGGTCACCTCGACGAGGTTGTGGCCCTCCAATTCCGAGGTCAGGGCCATCCGGTGATAGGCCGACAGCGCGTTCGGGCTGGCGTAGGACACCACACCGTTGACGTCGAGGCGGATGAAGCCGTCACCGGCCCGCGGGCTGGAGCGCGACATTGCCACGTCGCCCACATTGGGAAAGGTGCCTTCCGACAGCATGTGCACGAGATCCGCTGCGCAGTCGACGTAGGCGGTCTCCAGCGGACTGGATTTGCGGACCGCGGCCGCCTCTGCGGTTTGATGGGTCAGCACCGCGACCACCCGGTCGCCGTACCTGACAGGCACCGCTTCGACGTTCAGACCGGTCTGTAACCGCGAATCCTCTTGAGCCGCAACATTTCCTCGCCCTATGACACCGGATTCGAACGCCGCTGCGACCAGCGGCACCTTGTCGGCGGGAAACACAGTGCCGACAGCATCCCGCAGTAGAACCGTCGGCGCGGTATTGGGCCGGCACTGCGCCACACATACCAGTGCGCCGTCGTCGCGGCGTACCCACATCAGGTAATCGGCGAACGACAGATCAGCCAGCAATTGCCATTCCCCGACCACCGCGTGCAGGTGGTCGACGGCATTACCCGGCAGAATGGTGTGTTCGGCGAGCAGATCACCCAGAGTCGACATCAGTCACACCCGGTGCTGAATTCGGCAAAGCCAATGGCTAACTGATGACCGCGATAAGGTCGCCGGCCTGGATGACATCTCCCACCGATACGCTCACTTTGCTGACTGTGCCGGCGACTTCGGCCAGGACCGGAATCTCCATCTTCATCGACTCCAACAGCACGACAGTGTCGCCTTCGCCGATCTGGTCGCCCTCTTTGACCACGACTTCGAGCACGCTGGCCACGATCTCCGCGCGGACGTCCTCGGCCATCATTACCCCGTTCGTCACCCAGCCACTGTTTGCGCCATTCCCGTCGCTCACATCGAACCACAATCGGCCATCGTCGGTGCGTCGAGAGGGTCCCCGGGGGACCGCCTCGCAGAGAGTAAGCAAACTCCAAGATTGGTAAGCAAATCTATAGAGTTCGTTCCGTGACCGTGTCGTGTTTCTTCTGTGACAATTGAGCAGCATTGTTTCCAGAGTGATTTGAGTGACCGATGAGCATTGGGTGTTCGAATTGAGTGGAGGTGCAATTCCGTTGTTCACGAACATGTTTGAGATTTCGAAGTCATGCCGGCCGGTGGTTCGCGCGACCGTCGGCGCGGGGTTTGCGCTTGCCGCGATGGCTGCGATCGGCCTTGGCAGCGGCGTTGCCGGGGCGACTCCCCAGCAACCTGTCCTGGTCGATGACCCAGTGCCCGTTCCCGCTGCCGACCCCACCAGCGGTGTGGGCATCAGCAATGCGATCTTCAACGAGTTGGGTGCGCTGCTGAACGCTGTTTTCCCGGGCAGCGGCCAGGTGTTCATGCCCGCCAGCTCCGGTGCAAGCCCGGTGACTCCCGGGTACCCCAGCACGCTGCCCGGCCAGCTTCCCAGCACGCTCCCCGGCCAGGTTCCCGGCCAGCTTCCCAGCACCCTGCCCGGCCAGCTTCCCAGCACGCTGCCCGGCCAGCTTCCCGGCACGCTGACGCCGGGCCAGCTACCGACAACACCGGGCACGCTGACCCCCGGCCAAACCTCCACATTGCCCGGCCAACCCAGCACCCTGGCCCCCGGCCAGCTGCCGGCGACACCGGGCACGCTGACGCCGGGCCAGACACCGGCAACACCGGGCACGTTGACGCCGGGCCAGACACCGGCAACACCAGGCACGCTGTCGCCCGGCCAAACCCCCACCGTGCCGGGCCAACCCAGCGCTCTGGCCCCTGGCCAGACCTCCGGGATACCGGGCTCGCCCGCTCAAACGCCTGGGTCGACCAACCTTCCGGTTCCGGGGCAGAACGTCCCGGTTGTGTAGCCCCTAGCACCGCCGAACTTCGGCCGCATGAAAGACTGACCAGCCGGTTACCTGCAAGGAGGATCAGTCATGGCCAAACGAGGCCGGAAGAAGCGCGACCGCAAGTACAGCAAGGCCAACCACGGCAAGCGCCCGAATTCCTAACCCCGGCGTCGCTGCGGGCCGGGTGGGCGATCCCGTCTCAGAGGGGCCAGGTGCCCTGACGGCGGATGATGGTGGTCCGGCTGATCTCCAGACGTAACCGTTCGCGAAGGCCCTCCGGGGCCTTCTCACCTCGGCATTTCATGGCGATCAACGACTTGATCCGCTCCTCGAGCCCGTAGTGCCGCAAGCAACCGGGGCATTCCTCGAGGTGCTGACGCAGCTTCTGGCGGGTTTCCGCGGTGCACTCACCGTCGAGCAGGCTCCATACCTCGGCGATGACTTCAGCGCAGTCGGCCTTCGCGCGGGCGTCCTCAGAGCTACCCGATCCGCAGGAGAACTCAGTCACGACGACACCTCCTCGGGTGCCTGGCCGCCCCGGAGGAAGCCCCGTTCCTTGGCCACGTCGGCCAACAACCCACGCAGCTGGCGTCTGCCGCGGTGGAGGCGCGACATCACCGTGCCGATCGGCGTATCCATGATCTCGGCGATCTCCTTGTACGGGAAACCTTCTACATCCGCGTAATACACCGCCATCCGGAAGTCCTCGGGCAGCGCCTGAAGCGCTTCTTTGATCTCGGTATCCGGCAGCGCCTCGAGCGCCTCCACCTCGGCGGAGCGCAAGCCTGTCGAGGAGTGCTCAGCGCTGGCGGCCAGCTGCCAGTCGGTGATTTCGTCGGTCGGATACTGGGCCGGCTGGCGCTGCTTTTTGCGGTAGCTGTTGATGTAGGTGTTGGTCAGAATGCGGTACAGCCATGCCTTGAGATTGGTGCCCGGCGTGAACGAGCGGAAGCCCGCATAGGCCTTCACCATCGTCTCCTGCAGCAGGTCTTCGGCGTCGGCCGGATTGCGCGTCATGCGCAGAGCGCCACCGTAAAGCTGATCTAGCAGCGGGATCGCGTCGCGTTCGAAGCGTGCCGTGAGCTGCTCGTCCGTCTCCTCCCTGGGATCGGGCGCGGCCACTTCGGGCCCGGTCGAGCCATCACTGTCGGCCATCTTGGTCGTCACAATCCCTTCGGTCGCAGTATCACCGGACAGCCCAGGCACCAATACCGGACGCTCCAGCAGGCTCATCGCCGTCGACACCAGACTCCCCTTCTCCCCAATCTAAAGGCTGCACCCGACAGTGTCTTGCATGGCCGTCACGGCGGCCACCAACTGTGATGGTCAACAGCTTCGGCGACCTGGCTATTTCCTGGCCAGGCCGACCGTCGGTGCCTGATTTGGACCGCTGATCCCGGCCCGGCGCTCGCGGCGTTACTGTGACGCCATGTCTCTGAACGGCAAAACCATGTTCATTTCCGGGGCCAGCCGCGGTATCGGCCTGGCGATCGCCATGCGCGCTGCGCGCGACGGGGCCAACATTGCGCTCATCGCCAAGACCGCCGAACCGCATCCCAAATTACCGGGCACGGTATACACCGCGGCAAAGGAGCTCGAGGACGCCGGCGGGCAGGCGCTGCCGATCGTCGGTGACATTCGTGACGGCGACTCGGTTGAGGCGGCAGTCGCCCAGACCGTGGAGCAGTTCGGTGGCATCGACATGTGCGTGAATAACGCGTCGGCGATCAACCTGGGGTCCATCACCGAGGTGCCACTGAAGCGTTTCGACCTGATGAACGGCATCCAGGTGCGCGGCACCTATGCCGTGTCGGCGGCCTGTATCCCGCACATGAAAGGCCGGGACAACCCCCACATCCTGACGCTCTCGCCCCCGATACTGCTCGAGTCCAAGTGGCTCAAGCCGACCGCGTACATGATGGCTAAATTCGGAATGACGTTGTGCGCCTTGGGTATTGCCGAGGAGTTGCGTGCTGACGGCATCGCGTCCAATACCCTGTGGCCGCGCACTCTGGTGGCCACCGCCGCCGTACAGAACCTGCTGGGCGGCGAGCAGGCGATGGCACGGGCGCGCAAGCCCGAGGTGTACGCCGACGCCGCCTACGTCATCCTCAACAAGCCCGCCGGTGAGTACACCGGTAACTCGGTGCTGTGCGAGGACGTATTGGTCGAATCCGGGGTCAGCGATTTGTCGGTGTACGACTGCACACCTGGCGGTGAGCTCGGGGTTGACCTGTGGGTGGAAAGCCCGAACCCGCCCGGATACCGCGCGCCCTAGTCGATGCCGGGTGCGGCGACTCCGGCGCTTGCGGCGCTATCGGCTGCGGGTGTGGCGCACGAGGTGGTGAAGTTCGCCCACGATCCGGGGGAAGGCTCGTTCGGCGACGAAGCTGTCCGCCGCCTGACCGACGCGCACGGCATCGCACCCGGACAGATCTACAAAACGCTGGTCATCGCCGGACCCGACGGACTGGCCGTTGCCGTACTGCCCGTGCCGTCCCGACTGTCGCTGAAGGCCGCGGCTGCGGCATTAGGGCTTTCCCGCGCGGCGATAGCTGACCGTACTACTGTCCAGCGGGCGACCGGTTATGTGGTGGGCGCGGTGTCGCCGTTTGGGCAGCGCAAACCGCTGCCCACTGTCGTGGACGTCGATGCGCTGGGCTGGGATCGGGTGTATTGCAGTGCCGGTCGGCGCGGCTGGGACGTCGCGGTGGCCCCCGCGGATCTGATCCGGCTCACCGGCGCAGTGACGGCCGAGATTCAATCCTGACTGCGCGGCAGATCCGCAACAACGAGCCGATATCCGAGATCCAGCTGTGGCTTGTCCAAAAGATCGGCATGGCGAAGTGTCCACGCGCCAGTGGCAAGATCGGTGCGCAGCCGTGAGAGTCCTTCTCGGAGCAGAGGTTCTGGTGTCAGGGCGAACATCGATATCCCGGCTCGGGCTTCTGCCTCCAGGTAGGCGTGTGGGCGACGCCAATAGGCCCCGCCGAATCCGTCAACGCAGTCATACGGAATCGGGACCGGCTGGACCGACGCATTGCCAAGCAATGACACCACTTTGGTGATCGGCACGGCCAGACGCGCATCCGTCTCCGCTGCAGCGGGCAGGTATTCGCGCAAGAGCCAGAACTCACGAAAGACGGCGTCGTCCCAGGTGAGAATGACAACACGGCGGCGCGCGATGCGCGCCATCTCGGCGATCCCGGCCTCCAGATCGGCCCAGTGGTGGACGGTCAGGACCGCAAGCGCGGCATCGACGGCATCGGTGCGAAGAGGCAAGCGTTCTGCAACCGCCTGGATCACCGGCGCGGCATCGACCGGGCGTTGCGCGATCATGACGCGACTGGGTTCGACCGCGACGACGGTGGTCGACGGTTCATAGGAGCCGGTTCCGGCGCCGATGTTCGCAATCGTCGCGATGCCCTGCAAAGCATGTTCTACAACCCCGGCGATCCGTGGGTCCGGTTGTCTGGTAACCGAATACGTCCGTCCGGCCCGGTCGTATCGAGTCAATGTCTGCCCAGCATGGCGTGAACGCTGTCGGCGAATGCGGCGGTGGTGAAGCAGATGGGTTCGGCGAATTCCTCCAGCGTGAGCGCGTCGTTCCAGTTGGCATCGGCGGCGCTGCGCAGCAGCGGCTTCGTCATGGCGATGGCGTGGGCGGGCATCGAGGCGACGCGCGAGCACCAGTCGTCTGCCACGGCGAGAAGCTGGTCATGGTCGACGACCTCGTGCACCAGGCCGAGTCGTTGGGCGGCGTGGGCGTCGATGTGCTCGCCCCGCAGGTAATACGCCAGCGCGCCCTGGTAGCCAAGACGCCGGGTCAGCGCCCAGCTGGTGCCGACCTCGGGAATCAGGCCGAGATGGCCGAACGCGGGGACGATCACCGCGCGTTCGCTGGCGATGGTGAGGTCACAGGTCAGGGCCCAGGCCAGCCCTACTCCGGCGGCGGGGCCGTTGAGCGCGGCCACAAAGATGGTGTCCGATCCGGCGATTAGCCTTGCGATGCCGCCGAATTCACGACGGATCCACCGCCAGACATCGGCGACTCCTTCGGGCTGGCTCAGCTGCTCGGTGGCCGCGCGCATCATCTTCAGGTCGCCGCCGGCGCTGAAGCCGGGGTCCTCGCCAGTCACGACGACCGCACGGATATCGGTGTCGGCGGCGAGACCCTCCAGTGCCCGCCGCAGTTGTCGTACCAGCGGCGCGGAAAGCACGTTGAGTCGGTCGGGTTCATCGAGAGTCACCACCGCGCGATCGCCGCGATGCTCGACGCGAACCCGCTGCGGCGCCTGCCGGTCGTCGCCATCGGCGACCATGCGCTTGTACAAGGATTCGTTCAACGGTCGTCCTCCTCACTATCGTTGGCGCGCAATGCCGTCCACGCGGCATCGGCAAATGCCCGGACGGCTGCCCGTGGCATTCTCGTTTCGCCGTCGGCGATCCAGTGCCGGCTGAACTCTTGTGCCGGGCCGAACCACAGCGCAGCGGTGATTCCCGGGCGAATCGGCTGCAGCACGCCGTAGCTGTGGTGCGGCCGCCACCAGTCCCGGATGGCGGTGAAAAACTCGTAGTTGGACTCACGCAACGTCGGACTGTCGAGCCGATCACCGAGCAGCAGCGCCGCCTCGGTGCTGTTGGCGGCCACCCACCGCAGGTGATGCTCGACGCCACCGCGGATCCCGCCCTCGGCGGTGGCCTGCTCCCTCAACATCGTCACGAACCCGGCCTGGTACTCCCCCATCACTTGGGCGTAAACGGCCGCTGCCAGCGCCGACTTGTCCGGAAAGTGGTGATACAGCGCCCCGACGCTCACTTTGGCCTCACGGCGGACCTCGTCCAGCGTCGCTGCCAACGCCCCGTCGACCGCGAACCGCCGCCGGGCTACTTCGAGCAGCCGCGTCCGCGCATCGGGCCGTCCGCTCGGAGTCACGAGATAAACTCTATAGGAACCGAGTAAATCTCGGTAGCCAGGCCCGCCGGAGGAGTGGGGCGTCGGTGCTAGCCGAATTCGACGACGCCGCGAATGTTTCGGCCCTCCCGCATGTCGGCGACGGCGTCGTTGATGTCCTCGAGCCGGTAGCGCCGCGTCACCAGTTCGTCGAGTTTGAGCTTGCCGTTCTGATACATCGACAGCAGCATGGGGATGCTCGCCCGCGGGTTCATCCCGCCGAACAACGCTCCCTGCAGTCGCTTATGCGACACGATCATGTCGGTGAGCATGAGTGGCACCAGCATTTCGCTGTATGGCGTTATCCCGGTCAGCACGCACGTTCCACCCTTGCGGGTCAACATCATCGCCGGAGCAAGCAGATCGGTGTGGACCACGCCCGCGGTGATGATCACCCGGTCGGCCATCACGCCTTGCGTGAGGTCCCGCACCATCGGCAACGCTGCCTCAACGGATTCCGCGGTATGCGTGGCGCCGAATGATGACGCAGAATCGCGTTTGAATGCAACAGGATCCACACCGAGCACGTATTTCGCGCCAGCCGCGCGGGCACCTTGCAGGGCATTCATTCCGACGCCGCCGACCCCGATCACGACCACGGTGTCGCCCGGCTCCGTGCCGGCCGTTACCGTGGCCGACCCCCATCCGGTAGTGACACCACACGACACCAGGGCAGCGGCGTGCATCGGGATCGCTTCGCCGATTCGGATCACCGAATGCTCCGAGGCCACCACATACTCAGCGAAGGTGCCGAGTTGCATCAGTGCCAACAGGTCCTCATCGTCGACGTGGCGGCGCACCGTGCCGTCGGTCGTCATTTCCCTGGCGTATGCGCCGGCACCGAGATCACACAGGTACGTCATGCCCGACACACAGAACCGGCAGCTGCCGCAGGCGGGAATGAATGACATCGCCACCCGGTCACCGGCGCGCACCGAGTGCACCTCCGGACCGACCTCAGCCACCACTCCGGCCCCCTCGTGACCACCCAGCAGCGGGAAAGTCTCTGGAACTTCGATCCCGTTGGCGCGCATCATCTCCGCGATCTCCGGTCCCGGAACCAGGTCGCCGGTGGCGAAGTGGTCGTCGGAATGACACAGCCCGGCCGCCGACATCTTCACCAGCACCTCGCCGGCGCGCGGCGGATCCAGCGTGATGTCACAGATCTCCCAGTCCTTGCCGATGCCGCGCAGCACCGCCGCCCGGCACTTCACCGGGCGGCCCTCGGCGCGATACCGATCCGCCGCACCCCTCGAGCGGCGGACGCGCGCAACAGCTTCAGTGCAAATTTGACCCGACGTGGCGAGGTCGGATACCAGAGCAGTTCCTTGGATTGGGTGGGAATCCGTGGCGACGTGATGGCTTGGGGCCGACAGTATTTGAGCACTCCGGCCGCCCCTCCCCAACGGGCGCCGATCCCGGACTGTTTCCAGCCGCCCATCGGGACGTCACAGGCGAATGCGTTGGAGAGAACGTCGTTGATGTTGACCGCGCCGACGTCGAGCTGACGGGCGACCCGGTCGCCGCGTTCCTTGTCGCCGGTCCACACCGTGGCCGACAGCCCGTATACCGAGTCGTTAGCCAGCCGGATCGCCTCGGCTTCGTCTGCGACTTTGACCACCGGCAGGGTGGGTCCGAATGTCTCCTCGGTCATGCACGCCATGGAGTGGTCGACATCAACGAGAACTGTTGGCTCAAAGAAGGTTCCCGTTCCGGTCGGCTTACCGCCCGTTATCACTCGGGCACCGGCGGCGACCGCACCGTCGACGTGGCGTTGCACGATGTCGCGCTGGGCGCTGGTTGCCAGCGCTCCGACGTCGAAGGCGAACGTGCGGTCGTCCTGGCCCTGGCGCAGGCGTCGGACGTTGTCGGTGAGCTTGGCCACGAACACGTCGTAGACCGGTGCCTCGACGTACACCCGCTCCACCGACACGCACACTTGGCCAGAGTTGAACATGCCGCCCCAGGCGATTCCATTGGCGGCCCGGTCCAGGTCGGCATCGGCCAGTACCAGCGCCGGGTCCTTGCCGCCGAGTTCGAGGCTGTAGGGCACCAGCCGCTCCCCGCAGGCCACGGCCACCTTCCTGCCGGTGGCGGTGGATCCGGTGAATTGCACGAAATCGGCGTTGGCGATGACCGCGACGCCGGTGGCGCCATAGCCGGTTGCCAGCGCGAGCACCGGCGGCGCACCGATCTCGCTCCAGCCGCGGACGAATTCCACCGCAGACAGCGGCGTCACTTCAGACGGCTTGAGCAGCACCGCCGCGCCGGCGGCCAATGCGGGCACCAGGTCCAACCCGGGCATCAGGAACGGAAAGTTCCACGGCGTGATGACGCCCACCACCGGATAGGGCCGGTACGTGGTCGTGAGCTTCTTGGTCATCGCCAGCGGGTTGAAAGACCGCGGATGCTCGTCGGTGAGGAATTGCTCCGCGTGACCGGCCCAATAGTCCAGCAGGGATGCGGTGTTGGTGGGCTCGCCGCTGGCGTCCGCCCGGGTCTTGCCGGTTTCGGACTGCACCACGTCGATGATGTGCTCAGCGTTGTCGAGCACCCAGTCCTGGTACTTGAGCAGCCACCGCTTGCGGCCGCGCGGCCCTAGCGCCGCCCATTCCGGTTGGAAAAGCCGCAGCTCACGCGCTTTCGCGGCGACGGCGTCAGATGTCTCGATCGGTACCGTGCCGACAACGCGACCGTCAGCGGGGTTGCGTACGTCGATGGTGGCGGTGTCGGTTTTGGGCTGAATCGCGGTCATGGCGCGATCATCTCGCCAGCTCAAGCGAGCTACCTAGAGTAGCCGGCTACCCCAGTTACGCCGGATCAACGTTAGAGCAGGGTCACCTGTTCTGGCTGCTGCTCGGCCGGCTCCAGCAGCTCGGGGCCGTTGTTGCGCACGTTGTTGACCAGCGTCGAAATCTCTCGCATCCGGATGCCACGCACATCGGGCGGACCCGCCAGCAGCTCGAGATCCGGCGGAGCGTCGGGATCCAGCCAACGATCCCAATCACGTTCACCCACCACCAGCGGCATTCGATCGTGGATCTCGGCGAGCTCGCCGACCGCGTCGGTAGTGATGATCGTGCAACTGAGCAGCGGGGTGGCGTCCTTGTCGGGCTTCTTCCATACCGACCACAGGCCGGCCATGAAAAGCGGCTCGCCATCCTCCCGGTACATGTAGAACGGCGTCTTGTGGGCCTTCTTGCCGGCGCCGGGGTTGGCGCGCCATTCGTAGTAGCCGTCCATCGGAATCAAGCAGCGCTTGGACTTGGCGCTCGAGCGGAACGCCGGCGAGGTGGTGGCCTTGTCGGCGCGGGCGTTGATCAGCTGTGGGCCTTTCGACTCCGGTGCGCCGTCGGCGCCCGCCTTGACCCACGGGGGCACCAATCCCCAGCGCATCAGCCGCACGCGCCGAGTGGGCTCGTCGTCGGGCTCGTCGTGTCGACGGACCACCGTCGCAATGGTGGTGGTGGGCGCGACGTTGTAGTTCGGCGCGTCTGAGGACCGGGCCGCCCTACTTTCATCGATCGCCTGGATCTTCTCGGCCAGCACTGCCGGGTCGGTGGTGACCGCGAATCGTCCGCACATACCTTCCATGGTGCCGGGTAGGCGCAGACACGCAATGATGGACGCGTGAGCACCTGGTCAGCACCCACCATGCCGTCGCCTGTCACGGCGACGGTGACCGTCCCCGGCTCGAAATCACAAACCAACCGGGCCCTGGTGCTCTCGGCCCTGGCAGCCGCGAGCGGCGGCGTCTCCACGATCCGCGGCGCGCTGCGCAGCCGCGATACCGACCTGATGGTCGGCGCACTGCGGGCGCTGGGCCTGCAGGTCGAGGGCGCCGAGTCCGAGTTGAAGGTCAGCGGTCAGATCGCCCCCAGCCCGGACGCCCGGGTGGAGTGCGGGCTGGCCGGCACCGTGCTGCGTTTCGTTCCGCCGCTGGCCGCGTTGGGGGTCGCGACGGTCATCTTCGACGGTGACGAACAGGCCCGTGACCGGCCGATCGCACCGCTGCTGGACGCCCTGCGCGGCCTGGGCGTCGACATCGACGGTGCCGCACTGCCGTTTCGGGTACGGGGCACCGGGTCGATCACCGGCGGCACCGTGGGCATCGACGCCTCGGCGTCGTCGCAGTTCGTGTCCGGGTTGTTGCTGTCCGCGGCGTCGTTCACCGAGGGATTGACCGTGCAGCACACCGGCGCGGCGCTACCGTCGGCCCCGCACATCGCGATGACCGTGGCGATGCTGCGCCAGGCCGGCGTCGACGTCGACGATTCGTCACCCAACCGCTGGCTGGTGCGCCCCGGCCCGGTGGCCGCCCGGCACTGGGACATCGAACCGGACCTGTCCAACGCCGTCCCGTTCCTGGCGGCCGCGGTTGTCAGCGGCGGTACCGTTCGCATCACCGACTGGCCGTCCACCAGCATCCAGCCTGCCAGCACCATTCTGGATATCCTGCGACGTGTGAACGCCGTTGTCGGCCTTTCTGATTCGCACCTCGAAGTGCGGGGTCCGGCGACATACGGCGGGTTGGACGTCGATTTGCGCGACGTCGGTGAGCTCACACCCGCGGTGGCGGTGGTGGCGGCGCTGGCCGCCCCGGGATCGGTGTCGCAGTTGAGCGGGGTCGCGCATCTGCGCGGCCACGAAACCGATCGGCTCGCCGCGCTGAGCACCGAGATCAACCGGCTGGGCGGTGACTGCCGGGAAACTGCCGATGGCCTGCGGATCACCGCGACGCCACTGGGACCGGGAACCTGGCGTTCCTATGCCGACCACCGCATGGCGATGGCCGGTGCGATTGTGGGTCTACGGGTGGCCGGTGTGGAGGTGGACGACATCGCCACCACCGCCAAAACGCTGCCGGAATTTCCACAGCTGTGGATGCGAATGCTGCAGGGGCCGCGCGGTTGAGGCCCGGCGACTACGACGAATCCGACGTCAAAGTCCGCTCCGGCCGGGGTTCGCGTCCCCGGACCAAGACCCGCCCTGAGCATGCTGACGCCCGGGCAGCGATGGTGGTCAGCGTTGACCGCGGCCGCTGGGGCTGTGTGCTCGGCGGCGACCCTGCCCGTCGTGTCACCGCCATGCGGGCCCGAGAACTGGGCCGCACTCCGATCGTCGTCGGCGACGACGTCGATGTGGTCGGCGACCTGTCAGGCCGACCGGACACCCTGGCCCGCATCGTGCGGCGGGGGGCGCGGCGAACGGTGTTGCGGCGCACCGCCGATGACACCGACGCCACCGAACGGGTGGTTGTCGCCAACGCTGATCAGCTGTTGATCGTGGTGGCACTGGCCGACCCGCCGCCGCGCAGCGGGCTGGTGGACCGGGCCTTGATCGCTGCCTTTGCCGGCGGCCTGACCCCGGTGCTGTGTCTGACCAAGACGGATCTCGCGCCCGCGGCTCCGTTCGCCGAGCAGTTCGTCGACCTCGACCTCGCGGTGATCACCGCAGGCCGCGACGACCCGCTGGACGTTGTCGCTCCGATGCTGGTCGGCACGGTCACCGTGCTGTTGGGTCACTCCGGGGTGGGCAAGTCGACTCTGGTGAATCGGCTTGTGCCAGAAGCTGGTCGAGCTGTCGGCGCGGTCACCGAAATCGGGCGGGGCCGGCATACGTCGACGCAGTCGGTGGCGCTGCCGCTCAATAGCAGCGGCTGGGTGATCGATACACCGGGGATCCGCTCCTTCGGGCTGGCCCACATCGAGCCCGACGACGTGATGATGGCGTTCTCTGATCTGGCCGAGGCGATCGAGGACTGCCCGCGCGGGTGCGGGCATCTGGGTCCACCCGCAGACCCCGAATGCGCGCTGGACAACTTGACCGACCCCGCGGCGCGCCGCGTCGCCGCCGCCCGACGGCTACTGGTCGTGCTGCGCGAAAGTTAGGCCGCCAGGTCGTCGTCGCGGGCTTGGGCTCGCTTGTCCCGTCGCCGTTGCCGTGCCGCCGCGATTGCGGTCTTCAGGCCGCGTCGCCGGCCTGTCGCCGGGTCGGCACCCAACTCCAGTCCCGCGAACATCCGCTCGCTGCGGGTCTCCGGGGCATCGTCGGCAGTGTCGGTCAGGTAGCGGTCCGGCAGCGACAACTTGGCGATGGTCCGCCAGGTCTTGCCGTACTGCACCAGGAAGGGACCCGTGGTGTACGGCAGGTCGTACTTGTCGCACACTTCGCGCACCCGCACGGAGATTTCCGCGAGCCGGTTGCTGGGCAGATCGGGGTAGAGGTGGTGTTCGATCTGGTGGCACAGGTTGCCGCTCATGAACCGCATTGCCGGCCCGGCGTTGAAGTTGGCGCTGCCCAGCATCTGCCGCAGATACCATTGGCCCTTCGTCTCGCCGATCATGTCGGTTTTGGTGAATTTCTCGGCGCCGTCAGGGAAGTGACCGCAGAAGATCACCGCGTTGGCCCACACATTGCGGATCACGTTGGCCACGACGTTTGCCTTCAGCGTGGACATGAACGTCGCGGCCGGCGACAGCGCTGTCAGCGCCGGGAACGCGACGTAGTCCTTGAACACCTGGCGGCCGGCCTTGGCCAAAAACTCGTCGGTCTTCTGTCGGGCCTCGTCGTGATCCATCCGCTTCTTGACGATCCTGCCGATCTCCACGTGCTGCAAGCCGACGCCCCATTCAAAGAGGAGCGCAAGCATGGCGTTGTAGAGCAGGTTGAAGATGTTGAAGCGCTTCCAGCGGTCGTCTCGGGTGACCCGGAGCAAGCCGTACCCGACGTCGTCGTCCATCCCGAGGATGTTCGTGTACTTGTGATGCACGAAGTTGTGGGTGTAGCGCCAGTGCTTGGACGCGCCGCTCATGTCCCACTCCCAGGTCGAAGAGTGGATCTCGGGGTCGTTCATCCAGTCCCACTGGCCGTGCATGATGTTGTGGCCCAGCTCCATGTTCTCGACGATCTTGGCCACGCCCAGGGTCAGGGTGCCGGCCCACCAGGCCGAGCGCCGTGAGCTTGCCGCCAGCAGCACCCTGCCGGCGACTTCCAGCGCGCGCTGGGCGGCGATGCTGCGGCGGATGTAGCGGGCGTCCCGCTCGCCGCGGGAGTCTTCGATGTCCTGGCGGATGGCATCCAACTCCACCGCCAGGTTTTCGATGTCAGTGTCTGTGAGGTGTGCGAATACGTCGACGTCAGTGACGGCCACCGTGTTGCCTTCCTGCAGTCCTTAGTCGCTTACCTACGCCATCGTAAGCTACGTTTGCGTAGGTTACCAGCCAGTAGCCCACTAAATATCCAGCACGCAGTCGCCGGATGCAGCCGAAATGCACGTCTGAATCCGGGTTCCGGGCTCGTGTTCCACGCCGGTCCGCAGGTCACGGACGTGGCCGCCAGCCAGCGGAACCACACACGATTGGCAAATGCCCATCCGGCAGCCGAACGGCATTTGCACTCCGGCCTGCTCACCGGCGTCCATCAACGACGTCGCGGCGTCGGCTACGGCGCGTTTGCCGCTGCGCGCGAACGTGACCGTCCCGCCGGCCCCGGCGGGCGCAGCGCGCGACACCGCGAACCGTTCCAGGTGCAATTGCTCGGCCGCACCGGCGGCCGTCCAGGCGCGTTCGGCGTCATTCAGCAGCGCTTCGGGCCCGCATGCCCAGGTCTGCCGCTCCCGCCAATCGGGCACCTCGGTGTCGAGCCGACTCAGGTCCAGTCGGCCCTGACGGCGCGTGGTGCGCACTCGCAGCTGGTATCCGCTGTGGTCACGCGACAGCTGGTCCAACTCCGCGCCGAACATCACGTCGGCCTCTGTCGGCGCGGAATGCAAGTGGATCACGTCGGTGATCTGGTTGTGGCGCACCAGCGTGCGCAGCATCGACATCACCGGGGTGATGCCCGATCCCGCGGTGATAAACAGGATGGCCGGGGGCGCCGGATCAGGCAGCACGAAGTTGCCTTGCGGCGTAGCGAGTCGCACGATCGTCCCGGGCGCCACCCCGGCCACCAGGTGACTCGATAAAAAGCCTTCCGGCATCGCCTTCACGGTGATCGTCACCGTGCGCGCGGCGGCGACCGGGCTCGATGTCAGCGAATACGACCGCCACCGCCAGCGTCCGTCGACCAACAGCCCGATCCCGATGTACTGGCCGGGCTGGTAGTCAAAGCTGAAACCCCAGCCGGGCTTGATGACCAGCGTCGCGGAGTCCTCGGTTTCGCGGCGAACCTCCAGGATGCGGCCCCGCAGTTCACGGGCCGACCACAGTGGATTGGCCAGCTGCAGGTAGTCGTCGGGCAGCAGCGGTGTGGTGATCCGGGCCGCCAGCTTGCGCAGCGCATGCCGAGCCGGGTGCCGGTAGGTGCGGGCGACGGTCGGACGCGGGGTCTCGACGACGTCAGCGGTGGGCCTCGAAACCTTCTTAGCCATGGGGACTCCTGCTTACCAGACGGTCAGCGGATGCAACCCGCCCGATACAACCTACGGTACCGTAACCTCCGAATTCGTATCCACTCGAGATCGCGCGCACCTCAGAGCAGTTCGAGCAAAAACGGCAGCTCCTGGGTGGCGTACCAGGCAAGGTCATGGTCCTGCGCGTCACCGACAACCAACTCGGCATCCTCATCGCCCAGGTCGGCCCAGTCGACGGCCGCGATCGCCGCGGTCACGTCCGCTTCTGCCGCGGCGTTGTCGACATAGGCCGCCACGACACGGTCGATCGTCACCGCGGTGCCCAGCCGGACGACGGCATCGTCGAGGTCAGGCCGCAACGTGACATCGTCGACGTCGGCGATCAGCACGGCGCGCCGCGGCGGCAAGTCCGCATTCGCCGTGGACAGCAGCCGTAGCGAGGCCAGTGCGGCATCACGCAGCGCGACCTCACCGAGTTCGTCCTCGTCGCCCTCGGCGTAGGCCTCGCGCAGAGTGGGCGTCACCGCGAACGCAGTGCCGTTGACCGGCGCCAGCGATTCATCGGCAACCAGTTGCTGCAGCATGGCCAGAGTCGCCGGGATATAGACCCGCATCAGGCGACTGTAATCATGATGCGGACTATTGCGCGGCTTCCAGAAGCTCGTCGAGCGCTTCGCTGAGCAGCCCCGGCAACACCTCGACATCGCTCATCGCGTCGCGGTCGGCGTTGATCCCGAAATACAGCATGCCGTTGTACGACGTCACCGAAATGGCCAGCACCTGCTTCCTCAACAACGGGGGCACTGCGTAGGTCTCCAACAACTTCGCGCCGGCGATGTACATCTGCGACTGCGCCCCAGGCGCATTGGTGATCAACAAGTTGAACAGACGCGGCGACAAGCTGTTGGCGACCCGGATGCCCATCCCGTGCAGGGTGGGCGGCGCGAACCCCGACATCGTCACGATGGTGCGGGCGTCAACCAGGCTGGCGGCGGTAGGGTTCGACTCGGTGGCGTGCGCGATCTGGGACAGCCGTACCACGGCATTGCCCTCGCCCACCGGCAGGTCGACCAAGAACGGTGCCACCTGTCTGATCGCCTCACCACGACTGGCCGAGTCGAATGCTTCGTCGACATAGACCGGCAGCGGCGCCATTGCCCGCACCGTCGTCGTCGAGGCCACCGCCTCGCCCCGCGACAGCAGCCAGTTGCGCAGTGCGCCGGCAACCACCGCCAGCACCACATCGTTGACGTCGCAGTTGTAGCGCGCGCGCACGATGCGGTAGTCCTCCAAGCGCCCCCGTGCGACAGTGAACCGGCGGTTGCGGGACACCGTGCTGTTGAGTGGGCTGCTGGGGGCATTCCCCCGCGCCAACGTGCGGGCCACATCGAACAACCGCCGCCCGGCGTCGACCAGCTGCCCAGAATTCGTTGCCAGCCTGGTGATTCCGGAGCTCACAGCCTGCATCTGCGCCCCGGGGCGGGTGGCCCAGTCACCGATTGCGCCCAACAGCAGCCGGGTAGTGCCGGGTTCGCGGGCCGGCACCCAGATGTCTTCGGGAAACTTCGGCGACCGCCGCGCCCGGTCGGCGATGACGTGGCCGATCTCCAGCTCACTGATCCCGTTGATCAGTGCTTGATGCGACTTGGTGTAGAGCGCGATGCGGTTATTGGCCAGCCCCTCGACGAGGTACATCTCCCACAACGGCCGGGACTTGTCCAGCGATCGGGCCGCCAGTCTGGCGATCAGCTCGTGCAGCTGTTCGTCGCTGCCCGGCGACGGCAGCGCCGAGCGCCGGACGTGGTAGGTGATGTCAAAATCGCGGTCGTCGATCCACACCGGCCGGGCCAGGCTCATGCTGACTTCCCGGACCTTCTGCCGATATCGCGGGACTTGCGGTAGCCGCTGTTCGATGGTGGCCAGTAGCGTCTCGTAGCTCAGCCCGGCTCGTGGCCGGCGCAGGATCGACAGCGAGCCGATGGACATCGGCGTGGCGCTGGTCACCATCCGATAGAAGGACGCGTCCGTTGTGGACAACCGCGTCACGTCGCTTCTCCCTTTTCCGCCGTTGGCAATTCGCCAACCACGTCTACCGCTACTGCCGCTCACGGTAACCGTCGCGAGAGGGGTGGCGCAGCGTGGGTACGCGGAGGCAGCGGTTGTGCGATGATGATCACACCCATCTGCCACTCTCCAGCAGGCCCATCCATTCGAGACCGCCGCGAGAAACACTGGAGAGTGCCATGTCGATCGTCAGCCCTGTCCCCGAGCGCGCCGTGTCGGCTGTCCGGCCCGTCGCGGACTATGAACCACCACCCCGCGACACCCGGCAATGCCGACCGCCCTCGGCCACCGCGTTGCGCCGCGCTAATACGCACGCGCCCCAACGGTTTTCCGGTCGGCAGCCGGCGACGAGCATGTCGCCGCGAATGCGGCAGGCAGCGGTCTTCGCCGACGCGGCACTGCGCCGAGTGCTGGAAGTAATCGATCGCCGCCGTCCGGTGGCGCAACTGCACGGTCTGCTGGCCGGCGGTCTCGCCGACTCGGTGCTCGCGGCCAATCAGGTCACGGCCAGCCGCCAGGACGCCGCGGTGTTGCGCCGATTGCGACTACAGGCCGTCGGACCGCACGACCGGCTGACCGCCGCCGAGGTGTTTGCGACCTACAGCCGCGGCTGCCGTGTGCACGCCATCGCCTGCCGCGTCGAGCCGGTGACGGATGTCGGCTGGCAGGTGGTCGCCCTGCATATTGGCTAGACCGCGGTACGCGCGGCGGCCGGCGCCGGGCCGCCGGCGAATCGCGTCACTACCGGACCGATGATCGCCATCACGAACACGTACGACGTCGCCAACGCAGCCATGCCGCTGATCGACGAGCCGGCCAGCCCGATGATGATCAGCGAAAACTCGCCCCTGGCAATGAGCGCGGTGCCGGCACGCAACTGACCACGCCATGCCACGCCCTCGCGCCGGGCGGCGAATACCCCGGTGCCCACCTTTGTCACGGCGGTGACGCCGGCCAGTGCCAGCGCCACCGGCAGCATCGGAAGCAGACGTTCGGGATCGACCGACAAACCGATGGCCAGAAAAAAGATCGCGGCGAACAAGTCGCGCAGCGGACCGAGCACCTTGCGGGCCCGGTCGGCGGTCTCACCGGTCAGCGTCAGGCCCACCAGAAACGCACCGACCGCCGCCGACGCGTGCACGAATTCGGCCAGTGCGGCCACGATCAAGGTGATGCCGAGCACCCGCAGCATCAGCTGTTCTGAATCGGAGTGCCCCACCAGACGGGCGACGTGGTGGCCCCATCGATACGACGCGGCCAGCGCTATGCACAGCGCGGCCACTGCGGCGGCCATCCCGCCGATCGCATGCAGCCAACTGCCGCGCGATGCCAGCACCGCGAACAGCGGCAGGTAGGCGGCCATCGCGAAGTCTTCGAGCACCAGTACCGCCAGCACGGCCGGCGTCTCCCGGTTGGCGACGCGGTGAAGGTCCTCGAGCAGGCGAGCGATGACGCCCGACGACGAGATATAGGTGACGCCGGCCAACGCCAGGATGCCCACGCCGTCCAGCCCGAGCAGCCACCCGACCAGCGCACCGGGCGTAGCGTTCAGCAGGATGTCGACCGCTGCCGACGGCAGATGGTGGCGCAAGCTGCTGGCGAACTCGGTGGCGGAGAATTCCACGCCCAGGGTGAGCAGCAGCAGCACGACACCGATCGGCGCGCCGGTGGTGATGAACTCACCGGCTGCGGGGACCGGATTGATGCCACCATTACCCAGCGCCAGACCGGCAAGCAGATACACCGGAATCGGTGACAACGCGAACCGGCGCGCAACGGCACCGAACAGCGCGAGCACGGTCAGGATGGCGCCGACTTCGAACAGCAGCGCCACCGAGACTTGCACCGACTCAGCCCTTATCGACGATCTGTTCGACGCCGGCGATGCCGTCTTCGGTTCCGATGACGATGAGAACGTCTTGTGCGTGCAGCATTTCGGCCGGGCCCGGCGAGGCGAGTACCTCTTCGTTGCGCACGATCGCCACGATCGAGGCGCCGGTGCGGGTGCGGGCGCGCGTCTCGCCGAGTGGGTGGTCCACAAACGGACTGCCCGGCCGGATTTGAACCTGACTGGTATCGATTCCGGGTACTTCGCGGGTCAGCTCGGTGAACCGTTCGGCGATGCGTGGTGCGCCCAGGATCTGCGCCACCGCGTCGGCCTCGTCGTCGTTGAGGCGGAGGACCGGCGTCGCCTGGTCGGGGTCGTCACCGGCATACAACACGATCTCGAAGTCGCCGCCTCGGCGCGCGATGACGCCGATCCGGTCGCCGCCGTGGCTGGTGAACTCGTATCGCAGACCGATGCCGGGGAGCAGCACCTCCTTGACGTCCATACCGTCAATACTTAACGGAAAGTCATGGCGATAGCGAGCATTTCCGCGGATGGGTAGCCACGGCGCATGAGGCGAATGCCTCAAATCATCGGTATCGCAGGCGCTATCGCCGCTTACTCGATTTCGACGATTTGGCGCCGCGCGCCTGGCGGCGCGCGGCTTCTCGCCGCTCCCGCCGCGTGCCGCCGGCGACACTCTTCTGCGCTCCACCGCCGTTGCCCTGTACCTGCGCCGAGCCGTCCTCGGCCGGGCCGGAATAGGTCAATGCCGGTGACTCGTTCTCAATTCCCTTGGCGCGCAACGCACTCGGTGCTGCGGAGCGGCCTCCGCCGGACGCGGCGGTTCGTTGCTGGGCGGTGGCCGCGGCGGCGGTGGCGAACTCGGCCAAATCCCCGGGCTCAGCCACCGGAGCCACCTCCGGCGACGGGACCGCCTCGACGGCCACGTTGAACAAGAAGCCGACCGACTCCTCTTTCAGCCCCTCGAGCATGCCGGTGAACATGTCGTAGCCCTCGCGCTGGTATTCGACCAGCGGGTCGCGCTGCGCCATCGCACGCAAGCCGATGCCCTCTTTGAGGTAGTCCATCTCGTAGAGATGCTCGCGCCACTTGCGGTCGATGACATTGAGCAGCACGTTGCGTTCCAACTGACGCATCGCACCGTCGCCGGCCAGCTCCTCGAGCTGGGCCTCGCGCGCCGCGTAGGCGCGTTCGGCGTCTTTGATCAACGCATCGAGCAGCTCCTCGCGGGTCAGCTCACCGGGTTCGCCGATCGCGTCGGGATCGAACAGGTCCTTGTGCTCGATGCCCAGTGGGTACAGCGTCTTCAGCGCCTCCCACAGCTTGTCCAGGTCCCAGTCTTCGGCGTACCCGTCGGCGGTAGCCCCGTCGACGTAGGCGGTGATCACGTCGACGAGCATGTCGTGGGCCTGCTGGGCCAGGTTCTCGCCCTCCAGGATGCGACGACGCTCCTCGTAGATGACCTTGCGCTGCTGGTTCATCACCTCGTCGTATTTGAGGACGTTCTTTCTGACCTCGAAGTTCTGCTGCTCGACCTGGGTCTGCGCGCTCTTGATGGCGCGGGTCACCATCTTGGCCTCGATGGGCACGTCGTCGGGCAGGTTGAGCCGAGTCAGCAGCGATTCCAGTGCGGCGCCGTTGAATCGGCGCATCAGCTCGTCACCCAGCGACAGGTAGAACCGCGACTCGCCGGGGTCGCCCTGCCGACCGGACCGGCCCCGCAGCTGGTTGTCGATGCGCCGGGACTCGTGCCGTTCGGTGCCCAGCACGTACAGACCGCCGGCGTCGATCACTTCCTCGGCCTCGCTGGAGGCTTCGGACTTGATCCGGGGAAGCAGCTCGTCCCAGGCGGACTCGTACTCGTCGGGTGTTTCCACCGGGTCCAGGCCCTGCTCGCGCAGCTGCTTATCGGCGAGGAAATCCGGGTTGCCGCCCAGCACGATGTCGGTGCCGCGGCCGGCCATGTTGGTGGCCACGGTGATCGCGCCGCGCCGGCCGGCTTCGGCGATGATGCCGGCCTCCTGCTCGTGGTACTTGGCGTTGAGCACGTTGTGCGGGATGCGCCGCTTCTGGAACTGCCGGGACAGATACTCCGAGCGCTCCACGCTGGTGGTACCGATCAGCACCGGCTGCCCTTTTTCGTAGCGCTCGGAGACGTCGTCGACGACGGCGATGTACTTGGCTTCCTCGGTCTTGTAGATGAGGTCGGATTGGTCGCCGCGGATCATCGGTTTGTTGGTCGGGATCGACACCACCCCGAGCTTGTAGATCTCATGCAGCTCGGCCGCCTCGGTCTGGGCGGTGCCGGTCATGCCGGCGAGTTTGTCGTAGAGCCGGAAGTAGTTCTGCAGCGTGATGGTGGCCAGCGTCTGGTTCTCGGCCTTGATCTCGACATGCTCTTTGGCCTCAATCGCCTGGTGCATGCCCTCGTTGTAGCGCCGGCCGATCAGCACCCGGCCGGTGAACTCGTCGACGATGAGCACTTCGCCGTCGCGGACGATGTAGTCCTTGTCGCGCTGGAAAAGCTCCTTGGCCTTCAGGGCGTTGTTGAGGTAGCTGACCAGCGGGGAGTTGGCGGCCTCGTAGAGGTTGTCGATGCCCAGTTGGTCTTCGACGAACTCCACGCCGAGTTCGTGCACGCCGACCGTCCGTTTGCGTAGGTCGATCTCGTAGTGAGTGTCTTTTTCCATCAGCGGCGCGATCCGGGCGAACTCGGTGTACCAGCTGGAGGCGCCATCGGCCGGGCCGGAGATGATCAGCGGGGTGCGGGCTTCGTCGATCAGGATGGAGTCGACCTCGTCGACGATGGCGTAGTTGTGCCCGCGCTGCACGAGGTCTTCCAGCGAATGGGCCATGTTGTCACGCAGGTAGTCGAAGCCGAACTCGTTGTTGGTCCCATAGGTGATGTCGGCGTAGTAGGCGTCGCGGCGTTCGTCGGGGTTCAGACCGGCCAGGATCACGCCGACCTGTAGGCCCAGGAAGCGGTGCACCCGCCCCATCCACTCGCTGTCCCGTTTGGCCAGGTAGTCGTTGACGGTGACGATGTGCACGCCGTTGCCGGCCAGGGCATTGAGGTAGGCCGGCAGCACACAGGTCAGGGTCTTGCCCTCGCCGGTTTTCATCTCGGCGACGTTGCCGAAGTGCAGCGCCGCGGCGCCCATCACCTGCACGTCGAACGGGCGCTGGTCGAGCACCCGCCAGGCCGCCTCGCGGGCTACTGCGAATGCTTCGGGCAGCAGGTCATCGAGGCTTTCGCCGTCGGCGTGGCGCTTCTTGAACTCGTCGGTCTTGGCCCGCAGTTGGGCGTCGGTGAGCTTCTCGACGTCGTCGGACAAGGTATTGACGTAGTCGGCAACGCGCTTGAGGCGCTTGACCATGCGACCTTCGCCAAGGCGCAGCAACTTCGACAGCACAGTTAAATCCCCTTGGGGGTACCTCCCGCTTGCGGGGAGAATTGGAGTCTTTGGCGCTCACCATCCTAGGTGACGTGCCGTTCCCCACGCCGCCCTGAGCGCGTCAGGACAGCCGGATCAGGCCGTAGTCGTAGGCGTGCCGGCGGTAAACCACCGATGGACACTCGGTGTGCTTGTCATAGAAGAGAAAGAAGTCGTGTCCAACGAGTTCCATCTCGTAGAGGGCGTCATCCACCGACATCGGCTTGGCCGGATGCTCCTTGGTCCGGACGACCCGTCCCGGCTCGCGGTGCCCGTCGACGCCGTCGTGCTCGGGCGGCAGTTGGCCGCTGTCGGCCGGCTGCAGCGGAGGCGCCACCGCGGTCGCCTCGGCCACCGACACCGGGGTCTTGTCGCCGTAGTGCACCTTGCGCCGATCGTTGCCACGACGCAGCCGGCTTTCCAACCGGTCGACCGCCGCCTCGAAAGCGGCGTAGAAGCTGTCTGCGCGGGCCTCGCCGCGCACCACCGGGCCGCGGCCGCGGGCGGTGATTTCCACCTGTTGGCACGACTTGCGCTGGCGCCGGTTACGGGCATGTTTTAGTTCGACGTCGAACAAGTAGATGGTTCGGTCGAACCGCTCCAAGCGGGCGAGTTTCTGCGAGACGTAGACGCGGTAGTGGTCGGGGACCTCGACGTTGCGGCCTTTGACGACGACCTCAGCCTGCAACGTGGGTTCATCCCGCTCTTCGGGGTCGGCCAGAAGTTGGTTGGAATCCGCGGTTTGCCTTGACATACTTGACAACTCGTTTCCCTCTCGCGACGCACGCACTGTATGACGTGACTGGCTTCAAATGAATGCGCCGACGGGGTTGGTGTCGATGACGGAGGCCGCCCGCCGGTGCGAGGTGTCGAAAATTCACCCCCTACCGACGTCGGTGACATGGCGCCTATTGGACGGCGCCGCCGTGAGGCGTTCACGGGTGCTTGATCCCGACGGTAGCCGCGGGCAGGTGGAAGTGCCAGTACTTTTGTGTTGCGACTTCTTCACGATCATTACGCGGCTGCGATAGTCAGCACCGCGGCCACTTGGACGCCTGCTGACCGCAGCACGCGGACCGACTCACGCGCGGTCGCTCCGGTGGTGACGATGTCGTCGACCAGCAGCACCTCGGCTTTGACCGGCCTTCGCAGCACCACCCGTCCGGCGATGTTGCGCTCACGCTCGGCGGTGCCCAGGCCAGCCGAGTCCCGGGCCAGCGCTTTCATTCGTAGTGCCGGCACGACGGCGATCTGGGGATGGTCTTTGACCGCGGCTTCTGCAATGCGGGTGACCGGGTCACCGCCCCGCCTTCGCGCCGCCGCACGGCGAGTCGGCGCCGGCACGATCGTCAGCGGCACGTCGAGCAGACCCCATGTGGTGAGGCGATGCACGCCGATTGCCAGAGCGTGAGCCAGTGGTGTTATCAGGTCGGTGCGGCCGTGGTCCTTCATCGCCACGATGGCGTTCCGGCGGGCGCCGGCGTAGCGGCCGAGTGCGAACACCGGTACCTGGGGGTCGACGCGCGGGCTCGCAACGTGGGGTGCGTCGGGCGCGACGGTCAATTCTTGCGCGCAGGTGTCACACCAGCGGGTCGACGGTGCGCCGCAGCCACCGCATTCCAGTGGCAGGACGAGATCGAGCATGGGTGCAGTGTGGCGGGCGGGGGTGACAAGCGGAGGCTGCAGCTACGGCAGCTCGGTGTGCATCAACATCACGTCATAGGCCGACCAGGACGACAAATTGAAGTACAGGTCTTTGCCCGACGACCAGGGATGGATCATCGGCGCATAGATGCCACCGGGGATCTGGAATGACGACACCAGCATTTGCTCGGGGCTCCACGGCCCTTGTGGGGCCGGCGCGGTTCTTGCCACGACGTCGTTGCCGCCGTTGGTGTAGAGGGCCACGTACTGCTTGAGATAGTTGTTGTACTGCGCTGACATCTCGCCCACTGGGCCAGGGATCACCGGGGTGGCTGCGCCCGGGTTGTTCGGGACCCACCCGTTACCTTCGCCGTTCCAGTACTGGTATTTGGTGACATCCGGCACGGAGTTCTGCGGGACCCGCGCCAAGTAAGCCGAACCGCCGCGCCCGGACGGGGTGCCGAACGAGTAAACGTAACCGTCGCCCGACCGCATGAACGCCCCCATTTGGAAATTCTCGTTCCCCGCAATGTGGCGGGCTCCCGGGATGCTGTCGGGCGCGGGCGTGCGGACGCTTCCCGGGTAGATCCCCCAGTGCTGGCCATTGTCGGGAGAAGTCGCGATTGCCGAATAGTTCGTCGACCACTCGCCGTCGCGGCCCCATTCCCTGATGGACATGAAGTTGATGTATTGGGTATTCCCGACCGAGATGCCGGCAGTCGGGATCATTCCGGTCTCATTGGGCGCCCACTTGACGCCGGGCAGAATCGCCCTGGAAATACCCGATGCCAGTACCGGTGAGCCGGAGTATTTGTCGCTCGTCGAACCCGGCGGCACGGTTATTCCATCGGCGAGATTGTTGTCTTGACTGCGAAACAGCACATTGTGCCGCCATTGCTGGCCGTGGACGCGGCAATAGCCGAACGTGTCACCGAAGGCCATCAGCACCTGACGGTTGACGGGATCGCCGTTGTCCCAGAGGATTCCGAGGTCGGTGCCGGAGATCCCGAAACGTTGCAGAGTGCTGTTCGGGCCGTTGGGGCCGGTCACCCAGTCAACAACCGATGTCGGAGCCCCGGCGATCGCAGCAGGAGGCGCTGGTTCCGGCGGCTGCGGAACCGGCGCCGCGTTCGGAGTCAATTCAGTTGCGTTCGGGAGCTGTTGGTTGGCCGCGCCGGGAGGAGTGGGTCCCGGCGGCACTATCGCCGCTTCCTGTTGCACCGGTGCGGAGTAGCGAGAACTCCCGGGCCGAAGCAACGAAGAGATCAGCGGCCCCAGTTTGGGTAGCGGCGCCTTTTCGTTAGCACCTCGAGGCTTTCGTCCAGTCGGTGGCCGGACGACGGGCGACGGCGGCGGCATTGCTGGTGCCGCCGCAGGTGGTTCGACATTGGCCTCGGGCGCACTGCACGGCAGCGCGGACGCCGTTGGCGCGAGACCCACCGGAATTACGAGTCCTAGTGCGGTCGCCGACGCCACGTATATGGATACGATTCGACGAATCGGCGACATGTCACACCTTTCCAGGGGCAGGACGTCGCATTGACGCCCGCAGTTGGCCTCTGTGACAGTAGTGACCAATGTGCCCGGTGTGACCAGTGATATACGGATGGGTATGCATCCGTGACCGTGTCGCAACCCGGAAACTCTCGGCCACGCCAAGAAGTAGCAGCAATCCAGCCGCAAGCAATAAGCAGACTGCTATCCAGGCAACACCGGTACTGCGCCGCCCACCATGAACGCCCGGACATCGAGCCAAGCCGGGGTTCCTTCGGCACCCGAACTCGAAAGCTGCAGCACCCCCCGCGGGTCGGCCACGTACACGGTCGACGGGTTGGCCGCGATCGTTGTCACCGGAAGCTGCAGATTGCCGCCCGGCGCATCGGAATTCACCCCGTCGAGGTTCACATACGACACCGGATGCTGGGCATTGGTGCGGCTCACCGCAAGGTCGTCGCTGGTGCGCCACGACAGCGACACCACCGAGGAGCCCAGCCCGAACCCGAGGCGGCGCGGATAGGTCAGCGCGAATTGACCGGCTTGAGTCTGCTCGACACTGGTGAGGATCACCTGCCCCTCGATGACCATCGCCGCCCGCGTTCCGTCCCGGGACAACTGCAACTCGGTGATCGCACCCGGGAAGCGGTTCGATACCGCGGCCGAATCCACCGGAAGCCGCGCCGGCTGCCCCGATGCCGTCTCCTGGATCGCGCGCAGTACGTTGTTGCCGTCGGCGACCACCCACACCGCGTCGTCCAGCGACCATGTCGGTCGCGAAAGGCTGTGTCCGTCAGCAGCTTCCACCGCCTCACCGCCCAGGTCGCCGATCCACAGCGACGCGGCCACATCGGGTGCGCCCGGCCGCAGGGTCACCACCGACGCCGCGCGGTGACCACTACGGGACAGCGCGGCGGCGGTCTGATTCGTCGGCCGGCCGAACGCACCCCCTACCGGTGTCGAGTGCTGCCCGTCCAGCGACACCAGCGCGCCACCGATCAGCGCGTGCACACCGGCCGCGGCGCCTTCGTCCACTCCAGGGTCGGTGGCGGCCACGTCGGAGGTGTTCCACCCGTCGGCGAAGCGGTCATCCAGTGGGGCGCCGTCGGCGTTGATCACGTACGGTCCCCTGATATCGGCGCGGGCCAACGTCCAAATGATCTGCGCGGCAAGCAATTGCCTACTGCGCGGATCGGCGATCGTGAGCGTTTCCAAATCGATCCGGGCCCCGCTATAGCCTCGACCGATCCCGGATTTGCCACCGTCGGCCCGGGTGACTGGTCCGCGCAACCGCGCCGGTGGTCCGAGCATGTTGTGCACGCTTTTGCTCATCTCCGGGCGTGGGCCCGCGATCAGCTTGGACATCAACTCGGTGGCCAACTGGTCGGGGTCAGACACCGCGACATAGCGTGGATCCGGAACGACGGTCCTGCCGGTCGGATCGGCGAAGTACAGCGTGTGGCGTTTGTAGGTGGCCTGAAATTGCTGCCAGTCCAGAAATACTCCGTTGGGCAGTCGGTCGATGCGCCAACCGCCCGACGTTTTCACCAGCTCGATGGGTCCTGGATCCGGCAGCTGACCTTCACCGGTTTCGAACACGCCCATGTCCGAGAGCGAACCCAGGATGTCGGCGTGCATTGTCACCGAAACTCGTTCGGCGCTGCGTGTTTCGACGAACACCACGTGGTCGAGCAGCAGTGCGCTACCGGCGTCGTCCCATGCGTTAGACGCCGATTGGGTGAGGAATTGCCGCGCTGCCAGATGCCGGTTGGCCGGATCGGCTGTGGCCTTGAGGAATTCGCGCAGCAGCACGTCGGGGTCCATGCCTGGGGCCGGTTTGGGCAGGTTCGACGGCGCCGTCCGCTCGACGGTGCCGATGGCCTGCGGCGCCGACGAACTGGGCACTCCGGCACAACCGGACAGCACTACCGCAACGGCGAACAGCAGCGCGGCCAATCGCCGCATCACGCACCTCTCTCGGCATGTTCGCGCTGACGAGACTGACGCTCTTTGCTTTCCCCGGCAACCGGTTTCATCGGCAGCGGGCTGGTGGTCACCTTGTGCCCGCGCACCAGCGGAAGCGTCAGCCGGAAGCAGGCGCCCTTGCCCGGTTCGCCCCAGGCCTCCAGCCGGCCCTGATGCAGGCGCGCATCCTCCACACTGATCGCAAGGCCCAACCCGGTCCCGCCGGATTGGCGCACCCGCGACGGGTCGGAGCGCCAGAACCGGCTGAACACCAGCTTTTCCTCACCCGACCGCAGCCCAACTCCGTAGTCGCGCACCGTAACCGCCACGGTGTCTTCGTCAGCAGCCATCCGGATCCGAACCGGTTTGTGCTCGGCGTGATCGATCGCATTGGCAATCAGGTTGCGTAGGATGCGCTCCACGCGGCGGGCGTCCACTTCGGCGATCACGTCATCCGACGGCATGTCGACGATCAGCTTGACCCCGGCGTCTTCGGCCAGATGTCCCACGTTGCCCAGCGCGCTGTTGACCGTCGAGCGCAAATCGACCGCCTCGACCGACAACTCAGCCACACCCGCGTCATGCCGGGAGATCTCCAGTAGATCGTTGAGCAGCGTCTCGAACCGGTCCAGCTCATTCACCATCAGTTCGGTTGAGCGGCGCAGCGCCGGATCGAGGTCGGCGCTGTGGTCGTAGATCAGGTCGGCGGCCATCCGCACCGTCGTCAGCGGCGTGCGCAGTTCGTGGCTGACATCGGAGGTGAACCGGCGCTGCAAATTGCCGAACTCCTCGAGTTGGGCGATCTGGCGGGACAGGCTCTCGGCCATGTCGTTGAACGACACCGCCAGCCGGGCCATATCGTCTTCGCCGCGCACCGGCATCCGCTCGGAGAGGTGGCCTTCGGCGAACCGTTCGGCAATGCGCGACGCCGACCGAACCGGAACCACCACCTGCCGCGACACCAGCAGCGCGATACCGGCCAGTAGTACGAGCAATACCAACCCGCCCGTGGCCATGGTGCCGCGCACCAGTGAGATCGTGCTCTGCTCGTTGCCCAGCGGGAAAATCAAGTACAGCTCGAGGTTGGTCACTCGCGACGACGTCGGCGTGCCGATCACCAGCGCCGGCCCGGAAAAGCCGTCGGTGTGCACCGTCGCGTACTGGTAGGCCACCTGTCCGGCCTTGACGAATTCGCGCAGCGCGGCGGGCAACTGGTCGACGGGCCCGGCCGCCGCCGCCGGCCTGGGCCCGTAGCCGGGTACCACCAGCACCGCGTCGAACGTACCGGCCAGACCGGCGCCGGAGGTCGGGTCGGTTTTCGACGTCAACGTGTTGCGGGCCAGTTGCAAACTGCTCTCCAGCGAGCGCGCCTCCTCGCCGCTGACGATTCCGCTGACCGTGGTGCGGGCCCGCTCGATCTGCTCGGTGGCCGCGCGGACCTTGACGTCGAGCACCCGGTTGGTGACCTGGCTGGTCAACACGAAACCGAGTACCAAGATCACCGCCAGTGACATCCCCAGCGTCAGGGCGACCACCCGCAGCTGCAGCGAGCGGCGCCAGGCAACGGCCACCGCTCGACGGGGCGCACTCATGCCGAGCAATGGCGGGGACCGCCGGCGAATGCGTCGCCGCGACCCGAAGATCACCGAGGTCCGCCCCAAATCACGGAGGTCCGGCCTTGTATCCCACTCCTCGAACGGTCAGGACAACGGTCGGGTTCTCCGGGTCTTTTTCGACCTTGGCCCGCAGACGCTGGACATGCACGTTCACCAAGCGGGTGTCCGCTGGGTGGCGGTATCCCCACACCTGTTCGAGCAGCACATCACGAGTAAACACCTGGCGTGGTTTGCGTGCCAGCGCCACCAGCAGGTCGAATTCCAGCGGCGTCAGCGAGATCTGTTCGCCGTTGCGGGTGACCTTGTGCGCCGGCACGTCGATATCGACGTCGGCGATGGACAGCATCTCGGCAGGCTCGTCGTCATTGCGCCGCAGCCGGGCCCGCACCCGGGCTACCAGTTCCTTGGGCTTGAACGGCTTCATGATGTAGTCGTCGGCGCCCGACTCCAGGCCCAACACCACGTCGACGGTGTCGGTCTTGGCGGTGAGCATGACGATCGGCACACCGGAGTCCGCGCGCAGCACCCGGCACACGTCGATGCCGTTCATGCCGGGCAGCATCAGGTCCAGCAGCACCAGATCGGGGCGCAGTTCGCGCACGGCGGTGAGCGCCTGGGTGCCGTCACCGATGACCGCGGTGTCAAAACCTTCCCCCCGCAGCACGATGGTGAGCATCTCGGCCAGCGAAGCGTCGTCGTCGACGACGAGAATCCTTTGCCTCATGGTGTCCATGGTGTCACCAGAACGGGACAAAACTGGGCTACCACACGCGGGTTTCTTTCAGTTCAGCGGCCGACGAGGGTAGCCGCCAGCTTTTCGGGGTCGACATCGGCGTCGACCACCAGCCATCGCCCACCCCACCGCGCGGCGGCCAGGCCGGCGTACACGGCCCCGGTTCGCTGCTGCAGCGCGTCGTCACGTTCGTAGGCGTCACGCGCCCGGCCCGCTTCCTGACGCGCCCGCCGGCGGGCGCGCTGTCCGGCCAGCTCAGCCGAAACGCCAAGCAGCACTTGCCAATCGGGTGCGGGAAGCTGCAGCCGCTGGTATTCGATCTGCTGCACCCACGCCGCTACGTCTCCGTCGGCGTGCTGACGCAGGCGCGCGGCGCTGTAGGCGGCGTTGGACGCCACGTAGCGATCCAGGATCACCACATCGTGCTCACGGCACAGTTCGCGGATCTGCTCGGCCGCGCCGGCACGGTCCAGCGCGAACAGCATGGCCATCGCATACACCGACGACGCGAGGTCACCATGCTGGCCGTGCAGAGCTTCGTGCGCGACGTCGGCGGCCACCGATTGCCCGTAGCGGGGAAACGCACACGTGGCCACCGACTTACCGGCGGCTTCGAAGGCGGTGCGCAGCCCGCCCGACAAGGTCCGCTTGCCGGCGCCGTCGACGCCTTCGATTGCGATCAACACCGGGCGAGCCTATCGCCGCGGCCCTTCGACGCCTGTTTAGCCCGCGCTAACCGCAGTCTCGATGCTGAGGGTCAGCCGCCCCATTTGGCGGCTTCGGCTTGGTCGCGGGCCAGCATGGCCATGGTGTTGGCCTCATGATTACCCGCCATCGCGTGATAGGCCCGCACCAACTCCTCCATCGCCTGATTCCACTGCGCCTGCCACGCCTGATACGTCATCCCGGTATCCCCTTGCCAAGCACCCGACAACGCGGCCTGCTCACTAGAGATATCCGCCCCCAACCCCTGCATGGTCGCCGCATACGACGCCATATCCCCGGCATGCGCCAACATCGCCGGGTAGTTGTACATAATCTGCGACATCATCTGATCCCTTCGACTCAGAACCCGGAATAGCCACTGGCCGCAGCAGCATCCGCCGCCACATAGGTGCCCGCGGCATCACCCAAATTGGCCTGCGCGATATCCAACAACGCATTCACCTTGGCCGCCACCTCCACAAACCGGGCATGCGACGCCTGAAACGCCGCCGAAGACTCCCCCACATGAAACGCCTGCGCCGACAGCGCCTCCTGCTCCGCCTGCCCAATCGTGGACCGCATCAACCCCGCCTTCGCCGCAAACGCCGACTGCGACGCCACCAACTGCGGAATATGGGCATCCAACAAACTCATCCTGTTCCCTTTCCTTTTTAACTACGGTCCGTAGCGCTGCCGGGCGTCCAGCTGCCCGGCACCATCGGCATCGCCGGGCCACCGCCGAACTCGTCACCGGCCAACGTGGTCAACCCCGCCGCCTCGGCCGTCGAGCCTTGCCGTCCGTTCCCGGCAGAACCCAGCGGTCCAGCACCCCAATCCGAGGCGCTCACTGCGTCAATTGCGTCGTCGTCGGTCCCCGGCTCCAGATCCATGTACTCGTAACCGCGGCCCAGTTCCTGCACTTTCGCGCGCCGCCGGGCCCGTTTTTGCTCGCGGGTGGTTGCCGCCTTCGCGGCGGCCGCCGCGGGATTGTCCACCGGTGACTCCTGCTCCTGACCGCGTGAGCGACGGCTTGCGGCGCTGCTCCGGGCCGACAGTCCCGTTGCGCCCACCGCGTACGACACGTCGGTCATCGACGCGTTGGCTCCCAGCGTGTCGGTGGCGGTCGGACCGAAGCCGACGCCGGGACCGCCGCCGGCCGGTCCGCCGCCCATCGCTGACGCCGTGCTCGGGGTCGCGGCGGTCGATGTGCTCGGGGCGTTCGTCACCGTTGTTGCGGTACCGCCCGCCGTCAGCGGCGCCGGTGCCGAACCCAGGGGCGCCGGGATTGGCGCCGTGGCCGGCATGTCCGCTACCGGGGGGACCGTGACGCTGGCCGCGGCGGCGGCGATCCCGGCCGCTACTCCCGCCACGCCGCCGATTGCGGCGGCCCCCACCACTGGAACAACAGCCATCAACAATGTCGGAGCCATCTGCACGAAAGGCCACACCAGCATCAACGAATGGAAGATGAACCAGCCCATAGCGGTTGCGAGCGCTGGCGACATTCCGGGGATCTGCATCAATATCGAGGTGATGCCATTGACAAATGGAACCGCCGGAATCGGCCATCCGTCGGGGTAGATCTCCTTGCCGAGGGGCCAAAGGATGTTCTGGGTGATGTTTGAGAGACGGGCCGCCAGGCGGTCTTGCCACGACGAACTCGCGTCCGCGCTGTTGAGATGGGCGCCGGCGTCAGCCGCCGGGGCGGCGGCAGCCGATTGGGTGGTCGCAGCCGCGGTGCTGGCTTCACCCCCCGGCACCATGATCGGTGGGGCAGGCACCGTCGCGGGCACTGCAGCCAGAGCCGAGCCGGCAACCACCTGATAGGTGGTCATCGTCTCGGCAGCCAGTACCCACATGCGCACGTAGTCGGCTTCGTTGAGCGCAATCGGGATGGTGTTGATCCCGAAGAAGTTGGTGGCCACCAACGTCGCGTGGATAGCGTGGTTTGCCGCGAGCTCCGGCAGCGTGGGCATGACGGCCAGCGCGGACACGTAGGCGCCGGCAGCTGTCTCGTGCAGAGCCGCCGCAACTGTGCTCTTCTCGGCACTCTCAGCTAGCCAGCTCAGATACGGCCCGTGCGCGGACACATATCGCACCGCGCTGGGCCCGTCCCACGCCGCCTGCGCGCCGGCTAACACCGTGCTGAGTTCGCCTGCCGCCGAACCGTACTCGACACTCAACGAGGACCACGCCGCCGCGGCCGCCAGCAACGACCCGGGGCCCGGGCCGCTGCTGAGCATTGCCGAATGCACTTCCGGCGGCAAGGCCATCCAGATTGGCGCCGTCATAGGCCGCCGGCGATCAGATATGACGATGCCGCCGAGGCATCGCCGGTGGCATAACTGACAGCGGACTCACCAGTGCCGACACCCGCGCGGCCGAGCTCGGCCACGCCCTGGGCGCCCATGACGGAATGCTCGGCGCCATGTGCGCTGAAGCCGACCGCCGTCTGCAGCGAGACCGGATCAGCGGCGGGCGGCAGCACCGCCGAAATCAACGGGGATGCACCGGCCTCCGCGGCCGCAAGCCGCGCGGTCAACGCCTCGACGGCAGCGCTGGTCGCGCTGAGGCCCTCGGGAACAACTCGCAGGGACACAAACACCCCTTCCGGAATCTCGCGTTGTGTACCTACAGTGGTCGGCACGCGGCGCGGTTTGGTTCCCGCCGAAGAAGCCTTTGTGCAAAAGACACAGAAATGAGCGACGATACAAAGATGCGGTGTGAGATTGCGCGTGAAGCGCTATCGGCGCGGCTGGACGGCGAGCCGCAGCAGGTGCCGGCCCAGCGGGTCGATGCCCATCTGGGATCGTGTCCGGATTGCCGTGCCTGGCTGATCGGCGTGGCGGTACAAACCCGACAACTGGCCTCGCTCGAAGCGGGCCACGGACCGGACATGGTCGAGCAGATCATGGCGGCTGTCGGCGTGGCGCCCGTTGCGCCGCATCGGCGTTGGTGGCGAGGGCTGGTCTCGGACTACCGCCGGTGGGCGCTGATCCTGGCGGGGCTGATCCAGGTCGCGCTGGCGTCGGCGCAGATCGCCGGCATCGATTTCGGCATGGTGTCCACCCACACGCACGGCGCGGCAACCGGCGCGCACCTGTTGCACGAGTCCACTGCATGGTTACTGGCGCTCGGAGCCGCGATGATTGCCGCGGGCATCTGGACCACCGCCGCGGTAGGTGTTGCGGCGATCGCCGGCGCGTATGCGGTTGCGCTGCTGGGTTATGTGGCCGTCGACAGCTACAGCGGGCAGGTGACGGCTTCTCGGGTCGCCAGCCACCTACCGCTGCTGGTTGGTTTGCTGTTCGCGTTGCTGGTGGCGCGAAACCGCGCCGGATCAAGTCAGCCCAGTGCGGCCGGCGACGAGGCGACGAGCGAACTCGTGCTGACCGCGGCGGTGACCAGTGCTCGACGGCGCGGACACCTGCGCCCGGTCAACCGTTCGGCGGCCTGAGCATGATGGTCTACGACGGCCCGTCGTAGACGGGTGAGTCGGTCGAGTTTAAGGTGAGTGGTCATGACCGCGCGTAGCGACGACGAAGCCGTTACCGCGCTTGCTTTGGCCGCCGCGCGCGGCGACGCCCGGGCTCTCGAGGCGTTCATCAAAGCCACTCAACAAGACGTGTGGCGTTTTGTGGCGTACCTGTCGGACGGCGCCAGCGCCGACGACCTGGCCCAGGAAACCTTTCTTCGGGCGATCGGCGCCATCCAGCGCTTCTCCGGGCGTTCCAGCGCGCGAACCTGGCTGCTGGCCATCGCGCGACGAGTCGTCGCCGATCACATCCGTCATGCACGATCCCGGCCTCGCACCGCCCACGGCGCTGATCCTGAGCAGCTACTCAACCGCGACCGCCCCGCCCGGGGATTCGAGGACCTCGTCGAGGTGACCACGATGATCGCCGGTCTCAACGCCGAGCAGCGGGAGGCACTGCTGCTCACACAGTTCCTCGGTCTGTCCTATGCCGACGCCGCCGCGGTGTGCGGCTGCCCGGTGGGCACCATCCGATCCCGAGTCGCCCGCGCCCGCGATGCGCTGCTGGCGGGCCTGGACCGCGACGAGGCGACCGGATAGCGCGTCTAGACCTGCGCTTAGTAGCGGTAGTGGTCCGGCTTGTAGGGGCCCTCGACGTCGACGCCGATGTACTCGGCCTGTTCCTTGGTCAGCTTGGTGAGCTCACCGCCGAGCGCCTCGACGTGGATGCGGGCCACCTTCTCGTCGAGGTGCTTGGGCAGCCGGTACACCTCGTTGTCGTACTCGTCGTTCTTGGTCCACAGCTCGATCTGAGCGATCACCTGGTTGGAGAAGCTGTTGCTCATCACGAACGACGGGTGACCGGTGGCGTTACCGAGGTTCAGCAGCCGGCCCTCGGAGAGCACGATGATCGACTTGCCGGTGTCGCCGAACGTCCACAGGTCGACCTGCGGGCGGATGTTGGTCTTGGTGGCGCCCGACTTCTCCAGCCTGGCCATCTGGATCTCGTTGTCGAAGTGGCCGATGTTGCCCAGGATCGCCTTGTCCTTCATGGCCTTCATGTGCTCGAGCGTGATGATGTCCTTGTTGCCGGTGGTCGTGACGATGATGTCGGCCTCGCCGATCACGTCCTCCACTCGCTTGACGTCGTGGCCTTCCATCAAAGCCTGCAGCGCGTTGATCGGGTCAATCTCGGTGACGGTCACCCGCGCGCCCTGACCGGCCAGCGACTCGACACTGCCCTTGCCGACGTCGCCGTAACCGCAGACCAACACCTTCTTGCCGCCGATGAGCACATCGGTGCCGCGGTTGATCCCGTCGATCAGCGAGTGCCGGCAGCCGTACTTGTTGTCGAACTTGGACTTGGTCACCGAGTCGTTGACGTTGATCGCCGGGAACGTCAGGTCGCCGGCCGCGGCGAACTGGTAGAGCCGCAGCACGCCGGTGGTGGTCTCTTCGGTGACGCCCTTGACCGACTCGGAGATCTTCGTCCACTTGTCCTTATCGGTTTCGAAACGACGACGCAGCAGGTTCAGGAAGACCTTCCACTCGGCGGGGTCGTCGTCTTCGGCGGGCGGCACCACACCGGCCTTTTCGAATTGCGCACCGCGTAGCACCATCATGGTGGCGTCGCCGCCGTCGTCGAGGATCATGTTGGCCGGCTCATCGGGCCACGTGAGCATCTGCTCGGCCGCCCACCAGTACTCCTCGAGCGTCTCGCCCTTCCAGGCGAACACCGGGATGCCCTTCGGCTCCTCGGGGGTGCCGTGGCGGCCGACGACCACGGCTGCTGCGGCGTGGTCCTGAGTAGAAAAGATGTTGCACGACGCCCACCGGACTTCGGCGCCCAGGTCGACGAGGGTCTCGATGAGGACCGCGGTCTGCACGGTCATGTGCAGCGAGCCGGAAATGCGTGCCCCCTTGAGCGGCTGCACTTCGGCGTACTCGCGGCGCAGCGACATGAGCCCCGGCATTTCCTGTTCGGAGAGCTCGATGTCCAGGCGCCCGTACTCCGCCAACGACAGGTCAGCCACCTTGTATTCGATGCCGTTGCGAACGTCGGCGCTCAGCGCGTTTTCGGTGGTCGTCATCTAGGGCCCAATCCTCGTCTGTTCAACTAGTTAGCTTGCATACACATTAGTCCGATGCAGCCGGCGCGCGAATGCCGGGTTCAGTCGGTCCCGCCTAACCCTATTGCTCCAGTGCGCCGTGCGCCCACCTGCCCGCTAGCCGAGCTCCCCGTAGCGTTCAGCGGCGGGCGTGAAGAGCCTGGCCAGATCGGCTGCCACGTCATGATCGGCCTCCGGCGGCATGGACACATAGCTGATGGCCAACCGCACGACGGCGCGTGCCAGTATCCCGGAATCTTCCTCGCTGGCTTTGACCCAGCTGTGCTGGAACGTGGCCGTCAACCGCTGCGAGCACCGGGTGATGATCGGGCCGCTGTCGATGGTGATGATCTGGAGCAGATCGGGCTTGGCGACGCCGGTGAGCAACGATATGACCAGCGGGTCGGCGGCCGACTCGGTGAAGAAGTTGCGGAAGCCCTGCAGGAATGCGGCGTAGATGTCGCCGACGTTGGAGCAAATCGCGTCGGCGACGGCATCGACCAACCGATCGGCCAGTCGTAGCGCGTAGCCCTGCGCCAGGCCTTGGCGCGACCCGAACTCGTTGTAGATGGTCTGCCGGCTGATGCCCGCAGCGCCGGCCACGTCGGCCAGCGTGATGGCCGACCAGTCACGGGTGCCCAGCAATTCGCGCATCGCGTCGAGCACCGAATCGCGCAAGAGGACCCGCGACGCCTCGGCGTACGGGACCCGTTGCTTCACATGCGTGAGGGTAGTTGTCACGAGCGCGCGATCTCCACCATGTCGAAGTCGGACTTGGCCGCACCGCAGTCCGGGCAACTCCAGTCCTCGGGGATGTCGTCCCAGCGGGTGCCGGGGGCGATGCCGTCTTCCGGCCAGCCCTTGGCCTCGTCGTACTCGAAGCCGCACTGCACGCAGACGAACAGCTTGTAGTCGCTCATTGGGTTACCTCCATCTCGAAATCGACTTTCTCGCGAACGCCGCAGTCGGGGCAGCACCAATCGTCGGGAACGCGGTCCCACGGCGTGCCGGCCGGAAAGCCCTCCCGGGCAACGCCTTTGGCTTCGTCGTACACGTAGCCGCAGCCCGGGCACCGGTACGACGCCATCACGCCACCGCCCCATACCGAGCCAGCATCTTCTCCCGCAGCCGCGGCTGCACGTTGACGCGGGTGATGTCGCCGCCGTAGTGCTCCAGCACCCGGTGGTCCATCAGCCGTCGCCACAGCGGCGGGAAGTAGGTCAGCCCGATGAGTGATGCGTAGCCGCTGGGCAGATTCGGCGCCTCAGCCATGCTGCGCAGCGTCTGGTAGCGCCGGGTCGGGTTGGCGTGGTGATCGCTGTGCCGCTGCAGGTGATACAGGAACAGGTTGGTCACGATGTGGTCGGAGTTCCAGCTGTGTTCGGGCGTGCAGCGCTCGTAGCGACCATTCGGAAGTTGTTGTCGCAGCAGACCGTAGTGCTCGAGGTAGTTGACCGACTCCAGCAACGAGAATCCGTAGACCGCCTGGATGATCACGAACGGAATCAGCGCCGGCCCGAAGACCGCGAGCATCACCGCCCAGAACACCACCGACATCAGCCAGGCGTTGAGCACGTCGTTGGACAGGTGCCACGGACTCTTCTCGAGCCGACGCATCCGTTGTGCTTCCAGCCGCCAAGCCGAACGCAGGCTGCCGATGACGCTGCGGGGAAAGAACTCCCAGAACGTCTCGCCGAAGCGGGCCGACGCGGGGTCTTCCGGGGTGGCCACCCGCACATGATGGCCGCGGTTGTGCTCGATGTAGAAGTGCCCGTACCAGGTCTGCGCCAGGGTGATCTTGGATAGCCAGCGTTCCAGCGAGTCCTTCTTGTGTCCCATCTCATGGGCGGTGTTGATGCCGATACCGCCCAGCGCGCCGACCGACAGCGCCAAACCGATCTTGGCCGGCCAGTTGAGCGCCCCCTCGAAACCCAGCCAACTCAGGTCCGACGCGGTGAACAGATAGGCGCCGACGATGACGGAAAGGTACTGGAACGGGATGTAGACGTAGGTGCAGTAGCGGTAGTACTTGTCGTTCTCCAGCCGTTCCATCACGTCGTCGGGCGCGTTTTGCCCGTCGGGCCCGTAGCGCACGTCGAGCAGGGGCAGCACCACATAGACCAGGATCGGCCCGATCCAGAACAGCACCGTCGAGGCGGCCCGCCAACCGGCCTGGTTCATCGCCCACACGAGGGGCAGGATCACCAACAACGCGGTCGGAGCGATCAGCCCGAGCAGCCAGAGGTAGCGCTTTTTGTCCTGCCACACCATCGTGTCGAGGCCGGGTCCGGCGGTCATATCGTCAATCCCTCCTTGTGGATCAGAGCACGTTGAGATTGACACTAACTGCTCGCGTGTCTCTTGTCTAGACACAAAGGCCTATTTTGTAAAACTAGTGCCTAGGGCCCGGCGGTGCTAGCGGCCACTTGGACGTTGGCGGCTTCGGCCTCGCGGATTGCCACGACGGAATGCCGACGCCCGTAGCCGGCGTAGATGACGATGCCGATGGCCATCCACACGCCGAACCGGATCCAGGTCACCCCGGTCAGGTTGAGCATCAGCCACAGGCACGCACACACCGACGTGATCGGCAGCAACGGCACCCAGGGGGCGCGGAAGCCGCGCGGCAGGTCCGGTCGGGTCCGACGCAGCACGATCACACCGGCCGACACCAGTGCGAAGGCGAAGAGTGTCCCGACGTTCACCATCTCTTCGAGCTTGGTCATCGGAAACGCCGAGGCGGACAACGCCACCAGCAGTGCGACCACCACGGTGATGCGCACCGGGGTGCCTCGCGGGCCGGTCCTGGCCAATTGTCGGGGCAGCAACCCGTCGCGTGACATCGCAAACAGCACCCGGCACTGGCCGAGCATCAGCACCATCACCACGGTGGTCAGGCCGGCCAGCGCCCCGACGGAGATGATGTTGGAGGCCCAATGCACGCCGTTGGCGGTGAACGCAGTGGCGAGGTTGGCGTGCCGGCCATCAGGGCGGTCCCGAAGCACGGTGTACGGCACCATCCCGGACAGCACGATCGACACGGCGACATAGAGCACGGTGACGATTCCCAGCGAGGCCAAGATGCCGCGCGGGACATCGCGTTGCGGGTGCTTGGTCTCCTCGGCCATCGTGGCGACGATGTCGAACCCGATGAACGCGAAGAACACGATCGATGCCCCGGCCAACACGCCGTACCAGCCGTAATGGCTGTTCTGTGCACCGGTCAGCAGCGACAACACCGACTGGTCGACACCGGTTCCGGCGTGCTCGGCTTCGGGCGGCGGGATGAACGGTGAATAGTTGGCGCGTTTGACGTAGAACGCTCCGACGATCACGACCAACACCACCACGCCGACCTTGATCGCAGTGACGACGGCGGAGAAATGCGATGAGAGCTTGGTGCCCAACGCAAGCAACGTGGCCACCAGCGCGACGATGAGTAGCGCACCCCAGTCCAGCATGACCGAATCGAAGATGACCACGCCCGCTTGGAATCCGAGGATCATGCCCAGGTAACTCGACCAGCCCTTCGCCACCACAGCGGCGCCAATCGCCAACTCCAGCACCAGGTTCCAGCCGATCACCCAGGCCAGGAACTCACCGAAGGTGGCGTAGGAGAAAGTGTAGGCGCTGCCGGCCACCGGAAGCGTCGAGGAAAACTCCGCGTAGCACAGCGCCGCCAATCCGCAGGTGGTGGCGGCGATCAAAAACGACACCCAGATGGCCGGACCGGTGATGTTGCCCGCTGTCGAGGCGGTGACGGTGAAGATCCCCGCGCCGATCACCACCGAGACCCCGAAGACGGTCAGATGCCACCAGGACAGATCTCGGCGCAACCTGGTGCTCGGCTCGTCGGTGTCGGCGATCGACTGTTCGACCGATTTGGTGCGCCATCGACCGGCCATGCCCCCATCCTTTCCCCACGATCTGACGGCACAGTACCGAGTACGCTGCGGTTAATGGGTGGGGACAGCACACGGCGGCATGCAGCCGTCATCGGGGCCAGCATCGCAGGGCTCTGCGCTGCGCGGGTGCTCTCGGATTTCTATGACCGGGTGACGGTGTTCGAGCGCGACGAGATGCCCAGCGAGCCCGCCAACCGCTCGGCGGTCCCGCAGGGCCGGCATGTGCACCTGCTGATGGCGCGCGGCGCGGTGGAATTCGAGGCGTTGTTCCCGGGTCTGCTCGACGACATGGTGGCCGCCGGGGTGCCGATTCTGGAAAACCGGCCGGACTGCATCTACTTCGGCGCCGCCGGCCATGTGCTGGGAACCGGCCACACCCTGCGCGACGAGTTCACCGCCTATGTACCCAGCCGGCCGCAACTGGAATGGCAGATCCGGCGCCGGGTGCGCGAAATCGGCAACGTCGAGATCCAGCGACGCGCAGTCGGCGAACCACGCTTCGATGCTGCCGCGCAACGGGTGACCGGCGTCTTGGTAGCGGGCGACGATGACCCGACCGAAGTCGCCGCCGACCTCGTCGTCGACGCAGCGGGCCGGGGCACCCGGCTACCGGTGTGGCTGGAGCAGTGGGGATATCAGCGGCCGCGTGAGGACGTGGTCGACGTCGGCATCGGCTATGCCTCACACCAGTTCCGCCTGCCCGATGCAGTCATCCGGGAACGGGTGGTCGTTGCCGGCGCATCCCGCCGGCAGCCGCTCGGGCTGGGCATGCTGGGTTACGAGGATGGGACCTGGATGCTGACGACCTTCGGCGTAGCCAAAGCCGAACCACCGCATGACTTTTCCGAAATGCTGGCGCTTGCCAAAAAGCTGCTGCCCGCCGAATTCACCGCCGCGCTCGACCAGGCCGAACCAATCGGCGAGATGGCCTTCCATCGCTTCCCGACCAGCAGATGGCGCCGTTATGACAAGCTCGACCGCTTCCCGGCGGGGATCGTCCCGCTCGGGGATGCGGTAGCCAGCTTCGACCCGACCTACGGGCAAGGGATGACGATGACGTCGCTGCAGGCCGGCCACCTTCGCCGGGCGCTGCAGCAACCGGACGGCGATGTGGCGAGCGAACTGAACCGGGCCACCGCCAAGACCACCTTCCCGGTGTGGACGATGAACGCCATCGGCGACTATTCGTTCCATCACGCCGGCGGCCCGATGCCGCGCTGGTATCGCCCGATCGGTAACTTGTTCGACCAGTTCCTCGGCGCCGCCGAGACGGATCCCGTTCTGGCCGAATGGTTTTTGCGCCGATTCTCCTTGCTCGACAGCCTCTACATGGTGCCCTCGGCGCGACTCGTCGGCCGCGCGATCCGACACAACATGCGACTTTGGCTGACCGAGCGCCGGCAAGCCCGGGGTCGGGGCTACCCGGAAAGCGTGCGATCCAAATCGGGTTCGAGGTAGATCACCCGCGCAGCCGGCACCGCCGCCCGGATGTTGGCCTCGGCCGCGTCGATGGTGGCCGCGACCGTGGCCAACTCGACGTGCGGGCCCACCGCGATCTTGGCCGCCACCAGCAGCTCGTCGGGGCCCAGGTACTGGGTACGGAGGTGGATCAGCCGATCGACGTGCTCGGTTGACTCCAGCGCCGCCCGGATCGCTTGTGTTTGGGCAATGGTGGCGCCTTCGCCGATCAGCAGGCTGTGCATCTCGACCATCAGGATGATCGCGATCAGGCCCAGCAGCAGCCCGATGCCGATGGTGCCGATCCCGTCCCAGACCGGGTCACCGGTGGCGACGGTCAAGCCGACACCGGCCAGCGCGAACACCAACCCGATGAGCGCACCGGTGTCCTCCAGCAACACCACCGGCAGTTCGGGATTGCGGGAGTTGCGGATGAAACGCCACCAGCTCGCGTCGCCCTTCAGCGGCCGTGATTCCTTCATGGCGGTGCGAAAACTGAACGTCTCCAACATGATTGCCACGAACAGGATGATCAGCGCCACCACCGGGGAATTGAGCTCGGTGGGGTGAGCGATCTTGTGGTAGCCCTCGTAGAGGGCAAATACCGCACCGAGGGTGAACAACACCAACGCCACGACGAACGACCAGAAGTACCGGCTGCGGCCATAGCCGAACGGGTGCAGGGCGTCGGCTTGTTTGCGCGCTTCGCGCTGCCCCAACAGCAGCAGTGCCTGATTGGACGTATCGGCCACCGAGTGCACCGCCTCAGCGAGCATCGAGGAACTGCCGGTGATCACAAATCCGAAGAACTTGGCGACGGCAATGCCGGCGTTGGCGGCCAGCGCGGCCAGAATCGCACGGGTGCTACCGGCCTCGCTCACAGGCCGACGGTCGCCCGGAATAACTTGCTGGGCTGGTCAGCGACAAGTCGGATCGGCCCGTCATCGGCGCCCACCCAAGCGGCTGCGCCGCGTTCGAGCGTCAACACCCCGGTTTTCCCGTGCACCGTGGTGCGGCCCTCGGTGCACAGCAGGATTTGCGGACCGTCGTGGCGCGACGGCGCGTCGACCTCGTGACCGAGGTAATCGTGATCGAGGGTCAGCACCGACACCGCGAACTCATCGCTCGGGGTGTCGTAAACCTGCGCCAGCCCGTCGCGGTGCGTCGGCGGCCGCAGCTGCGCTTCGGTGGTGGGCGTGAAATCCAACACCCGTAGCAATTCGGGCACGTCGACGTGTTTGGGCGTCAAGCCGCCCCGTAACACGTTGTCGGAGTTGGCCATAACCTCCACGGCGATGCCACGTAGATAGGTGTGCAGGTTGCCGGCCGGCAAAAAGATCGCCTCGCCGGGCGCCAGGCTGATGCGGTTGAGCAGCAACGCGGCCAGCACACCGGCGTCGCCGGGATAACACTCACCCAGCTCCAGCACGGTCTTGGCTTCGGCGGCGAATTGCGTTGCGCCGGAACTGACGTAGTGGATAGCGCCGTCGAGCACTGCGGGCACCAGCACGTCGATGTCAGGCTGCGGGGCGGTGATCCAGGTGGTGAACAGCGCGCGCAAACCATCGGCGTCGGACTGGTCGTTCAGCAGCTCGATGAACGGGTCGAGGTCGGAGACCGCCAATGCCCGCAGCAGTTCGATGGTGTGCGCCGCCGGACGGAACCCGGCCAGCGCCTCGAACGGCTGCAGCGCCACCAACAGCTCCGGTTTGTGACTGGAATCGCGATAGTTGCGCACCGGTGACGACACCGGAATGCCCAGCCGCTCCTCGCGCAGGTACCCCTCGGCCGCCTGCTCAGCGCTGGGATGGGCCTGCAGCGACAGCGGCTCGTCAGCCGCAAGGACCTTGACCAAAAACGGCAGCACATCGCCGAACCGCGCCCGGGCCACCGAGCCGAGTTGGCCGTCGGGGTCGGCGACCAATGTTTGCAACAACGAGGTTTCGCCGCCTGCTGTCGCCAGCCAGGCCGGGTCGGCCGGATGTGCACCTAACCAGAGCTCGGCTTCCGGATGGGCGGCCGGGACCGGTCGTCCGGTGAATTCGGCGATGGCCGTACGCGAGCCCCAGGCGTACGTCCGTATCGCTCCCCGTAGTAGTTCCACTTCTGTCGTCTATTCCCCCAGCAGGCGCAGGTAAACCGCGGCCATCTCCAACCGAACAGCCAATATTGCCAGCTGGTGCTCGGGCCGCTGCGGGCCGAGCGGGCTCGACGGCCCGCCGGCCGCTTCGGACGCGTCGGGCACATCCCCCGCGCCGACGACGTCGACGTCCTCGAGGCGGCCGACTCTGGCCGCGACCACCGTCCGCTCGGCGGCCAGCGTCAGAGCCAGCACCCGCAGCCGGTCGGGCAACGGCCCGTCGATCTGGTCGTCGTGAAACAGCGCGTCTGCCGGATCCCGGAATCCGGACGGCAGCCCGGTGCGTACCGCGATCAGCGCATCCGCCAGGCCGGTCGCGGCGACCACCTGGTGACCCGTCCGCAGTAGCGCCGAAGACCCGTGCCGGGCCAGCGTAAGCGTCGCCGCACAATCGCCGGCCAGCGCGACACGGCGTCCCGACATGCGCGCGGCCAGTGCCTTGGCCGGATTGGTGAACAATTCGCGCCCGGCGCTGTTGCGCAACACCTCGGCGTCCAGCTCGTCGGCCAGCGCAGCCAAGTCGGTGCGCAGGCCGGCGTCGACGCCGTGCAACGCGGCCAGGCCGGCGGCCAGGTACCGGGGCAAGCCGAACTCCTCGGGAACCGGCAACCGTGGCTCGAGCACCGCCGCCCGCCCGGCGGTGGTGTCGCGTAGCGGGCCTTCGTAGGGTGCCGCGACCACGACCCGCGCACCGCGGCGAACGCCGGTGGCGGCGGCGCCCACCAGCGCCGGATCGCCGGGGTCGTCGCCGGCCACGACCAGCACGTCGAGCGCGCCGACCCAGGGCGGGGCTTCCGCGGCGAGCACGATCGGCTCGGCGGCCGACCGGCCCAGCGTCGCGGCGAGCAGGCTGCCAGCGGTCTCGGCGGTGCCGCGGCCGGCCACCCAGATCACCGTCCGGGGACGATCGTCGCCGCGCACCGGATCCAGGGCGCCCTCGTCGATCGCAGCGGCCGTCGCGCGCACCTGCGCGCCCGCCATCGACGCCGCCCTCAGCAGCCCGTCGTGGTCGGCGGCGATCAGGGCGTCGGTGTCGTCGAGGTCGATGGTGGCGTGTGTCGCGTTCACGGGACGGCCTATGTCTGCCCGGCGATGTCGGCGTTGATTTGAGCGCTGACCTGTTGCACCACCGCGTCGACGTCTTCGGCGCAGCGGCCCTCCACGTTGAGCCGCAACAGCGGCTCGGTGTTGGAGCTGCGCAGGTTGAACCAGCTGCCGTCGCCCAGGTCCACCGTCACCCCGTCCAGGTGGTCGATGGAGTGGATATGCGTGCCGAAAGACTTCAGGACCGCCTCGGTGGCCGACGCGGCGTCGGCGACGGTGAAGTTGATCTCGCCGGAGGATTCGTACCGCTGGTAGTCAGCGGTCAGCTCCGACAGCGGCCGCTGCTGCTCGCCGAGTGCCGCCAGCACATGCAGCGCCGCCAGCATCCCGGAATCGGCACCCCAGAAGTCGCGGAAGTAGTAGTGCGCGGAGTGCTCGCCACCGAAGATCGCGCCGGTGTCGGCCATCAGGGCCTTGATGTAGGAGTGCCCGACCCGGGAGCGCACGGGTGTGCCGCCGCGCTCCACCACCAATTCGGGTACCGCGCGGGAGGTGATCAAGTTGTGAATGACGGAGGCGCCGATTTCTCGGGTGAGCTCCCGTGCGGCGACCAGTGCAGTCACTGTCGACGGTGACACCGGCCGGCCGCACTCGTCGACCACGAAACACCGGTCGGCGTCGCCGTCGAAGGCCAGGCCGAGATCGGCCCCGCTGGTCTGCACATACTTTTGCAGGTCCACCAGATTGGCCGGGTCCAGCGGGTTGGCCTCGTGGTTGGGGAAGGTGCCGTCGAGCTCGAAGTACAACGGCAACAGCGTGATCGACTCGATGGCGCCGAGCACCGCCGGCGCGGTATGGCCGGCCATGCCGTTGCCGGCGTCGACGGCGACCCGCAGCGGACGCAGCCCGGAGGTGTCTACCAGCGAGCGCAGGAAGGCGCCGTAGTCGGCCAGCACGTCCTGCTCGGCGATACTGCCCGGCGCGCCGTCGTAGTGCGGGACGCCGGCGACGAGATCGTCGCGGATGGCGGTCAACCCGGTTTCGGCACCGACCGGCTTGGCCCCGGCCCGGCACATCTTGATGCCGTTGTAGGCGGCCGGGTTGTGGCTGGCGGTGAACATCGCCCCGGGGCAGTCCAACATCCCGGAGGCGAAGTAGAGCTGATCGGTGGATGCCAGACCGATGCGGACGACGTCCAGACCCTGCTCGGTGACCCCTGTCGCGAAGGCATCCGCCAACGACGGTGAGCTGTCCCGCATGTCGTAGCCGATGACGACCCGGCCGGCCTCGTCGTCGCGCACCAGCTTGGCGAAGGCTGCGCCGACGTCGGCGGCAAACGATTCGTCGATCTCGTCGTCGACCAAGCCCCGCACGTCATAAGCCTTGATCACACGGTTGACAGCCGCGGCGGGCCGAGACATGAAAAGGCTCCTGACTATGGGGACTCTTGGCCGTCAGCTTAGCCCGGCGACGATGCAGGCCGGGTCGGTCCGGAAGCGTGCGGAGGATCGATCGTATTAATCAGCGGGGTCTGGAAGCACCCGCAGGTGACCGCGCCGGCGCCCGGTGCCGGTGGGCCGCTGCACGGTCGACGCCAGCACGCCGCCGTCGGCCACCGCGGGCGACACACCGCCGTTGTGAGCCTCGGAAAACCCGTTGACCGGCGGTCCGCTCGCCACCACCTCGCGGCCCTCGCGCACCGCTTCGGCCAACGCGATCAAGTCGTCGTCGTCGGAATAGATGGGCAGCGGGCCGGCATGCCGGACGAGCTCCCACCCACGCGGCGCGGTGATGCGGCTGGCGTGGCTGACGCACAGGTCCCAGGAGTGTGGCTCACGCGCGGTCGCGAGCGGGCCGACCACCGCCGTCGAGTCGGAGTAGACGAACGTCAGCGTCGCCACCGCATAGTGCGGGCACCCCGGCCGACAGCAGCGACGCGGAAGATTCACGTTCGGAAGGCTATCGCGCCCAAAGGCCCCCACAGCGGCGGACACGCGCATTGCGGTCGGACGCGATTCCCAACCGTTACCATCGGCGCGTGAGCGATTCGCGCAGCTCCGGCCGGTCGATACGCAGACCGGTTTCCCGCCGCGGTCGCGATATGCGCGGTCCTCTGCTGCCGCCGACGGTGCCGGGATGGCGCACGCGCGGCGAGCGGTTCGATATGGCGGTGCTCGAGGCCTACGAGCCGATCGAGCGCCGCTGGCAGGAGCGGTTGTCGGGGCTCGACGTGGCGGTCGACGAGATCCCGCGGATCTCGGCCAAAGATCCCGCCAGCGTGCAGTGGCCGCCCGAGGTAGTCGCTGACGGGCCCATCGCACTGGCCAGGTTGATCCCCGCCGGTGTCGACGTGCGGGGCAGTGCCACCCGGGCGCGGATCGTATTGTTCCGCAAGCCGATCGAGCGGCGAGCGAAAGACACTGTCGAGCTGGCCGACTTGCTGCACGAGATTCTGGTGGCGCAGGTGGCCACTTATCTGGACGTCGAGCCCTCGGTCATCGACCCGACGATCGACGACGAGTAGCCACGCGCTGCTAGATGATCCCGCGCTTGAGGCGGCGGCGTTCCCGTTCGGAAAGGCCACCCCAGATGCCGAAGCGCTCGTCGTGTGCCAAGGCGTATTCCAGGCACTCGGTGCGCACCTCGCAGCCCAGGCAAATCTTCTTGGCTTCGCGGGTGGAGCCGCCCTTTTCGGGAAAGAACGCCTCGGGGTCGGTTTGCGCGCACAAGGCGCGGTCTTGCCATTGGTCGGGTGTAACCGGCGTCGGCTCAAAGACTTCCGGTGCTTCGGGCACCAAACTCAAATGGGGTCGTGCGGTGGCCCCCATCATCGCCGAGCCGACAGTGGTGTGCGGTGTGCTTCCCATTAGGCCCCGAAGGTGTTCATAGGACATGCTCCGCCTCCTCACCTGGTTTCGTTGATCGTGAATGTCGCCACTGTTTTGATGTGCGGCCATCTCGATTCGAACAAACGATCGAATCTCGGTCTGCGACACCGAATCCGGCCGGCTAACCGGGAAATGACACTGATGAGATTACACACGTGTTAGCACCGCAGGTCAAGCGATTGGACGGAATTCCATATCATCTCGTGACCATTTTTTGATGGCACTGCCCCGGTTGACCCTCCGCGTGTCGGGCCCGGGTGGGTCGGCGACGCTTCTCCGAAGACCCGACCACCTCGCCGTGCGCGCCTCACGCCGCTGTTCGGCGGGCCTCCTCGTCGCGCGTACTGTCGTGCGATGTGAAGGTCACGGTTCTCGTTGGCGGGGTCGGCGGCGCCCGCTTCCTCATCGGTGTGCAACGGCTGCTGAGCCTGGGCCAATTCGCCCCCGGGCCGACAGGCGATCAGCACGAACTGACCGCAATCGTCAACATCGGCGACGACGCCTGGATGCACGGCGTGCGTATCTGCCCGGATCTGGACACCTGCATGTACACCCTGGGCGGCGGTGTCGACCCACAGCGCGGCTGGGGTCATCGCGACGAAACCTGGCACGCCAAGGAGGAACTGGTGCGCTACGGCGTGCAGCCGGACTGGTTCGAGCTCGGTGACCGCGATTTGGCGACCCACTTGGTGCGTACCCAGATGCTGCGGGCCGGCTATCCGCTGTCACAGATCACCGCCGCGCTGTGCGACCGGTGGCAACCGGGCGCAACGCTGTTGCCGGTCAGCGACGACCGCTGCGAAACCCATGTGGTCATCACCGATCCCAGCGACGGCAATCAACGTGCGATCCACTTCCAGGAGTGGTGGGTGCGCTACCGCGCCCAGGTGCCCACCCACAGCTTCGCCTTTGTTGGCGCCGAAAAGGCTCAGGCGACAACCGAAGTCGCGGATGCGATCGCCGATGCCGATATCGTCCTGCTGGCGCCGTCCAACCCGGTGGTGAGCATCGGCGCCCTCCTTGCTATTTCCGGTGTCCGTGGCGCGTTGCGGTCGACCAGTGCTCCCGTCGTCGGCTACTCCCCCATCGTCGGAGGAAAACCGCTGCGCGGCATGGCTCATGAATGTCTGACCGTCATCGGCGTGCCATCCACCGCCGAGGCGGTGGGTCGGCACTACGGCTCGCGCGCAGGTACCGGCATCCTGGACTGCTGGCTGATCCACGACGGTGACCATGCCGACATCGACGGTGTGGCGGTGCGCTCGATACCACTGCTGATGGCCGATCCCGATGCGACGGCGCAGATGGTCAGCGCCGGTTTGGAACTCGCAGGCGTGGCGGCGTGACCCCCGACGACAAGCCAGAGCAGCGCAGCGCTCGCGAGCACGGCAGTGCGTCGGCGGTCGAAATCCTGCCCGTCCCCGGTCTTCCCGAATTCCGCCCGGGCGACGATTTGAGCGCCGGGATCGCCGCGGCCGCACCCTGGCTGCGCGACGGCGACGTGGTCGTGGTCACCAGCAAGGTGGTGTCCAAATGCGAGGGCCGACTGGTCCCAGCGCCCGATGACCCCGATGCGCGGGACACGTTGCGGCGCAAGCTCGTCGACAGCGAGGCGGTGCGAGTACTGGCCCGCAAGGGCCGCACACTGATCACCGAAAACCGACAGGGGCTGGTGCAGGCCGCTGCGGGCGTGGATGGCTCCAACGTCGGCGTCGCGGAGCTGGCGCTGTTGCCCATCGACCCCGACGCCAGCGCCGCGGCGTTGCGCACCCAACTGCATGAGCGGCTGGGAATCACCGTCGCCGTGGTGATCACTGACACGATGGGTCGCGCTTGGCGCAACGGGCAGATCGACGCCACCGTCGGCTCGGCGGGTTTGGCGGTGCTGCACAACTATGCCGGCGCCGTCGACCCGCACGGCAACGAGCTGGTCGTCACCGAGGTCGCCGTCGCCGACGAGATCGCGGCTGCCGCCGATCTGGTCAAGGGCAAGCTGACCGCGATCCCCGTGGCCGTGGTGCGCGGCCTGCCCATACTCGACGACGGCACGACGGCGCGGCAATTGGTTCGGCCGGGCACCGAAGACCTGTTTTGGCTCGGTACCGCCGAAGCGCTGGAGCAGGGCCGCCGGCAGGCTCAGTTGCTGCGCCGCTCGGTACGCCAGTTCGCCGACGAGCCGGTACCGCCGCACCTCGTCGAGGCCGCTGTCGCCGAGGCGCTCACCGCACCCGCTCCCCACCACACCCGGCCGGTGCGGTTCGTGTGGCTGCAGACTCCGTCGACCCGCACCCGCCTGCTGGACCGCATGCGCGACAAGTGGCGCACCGACCTGGCCGGTGACGGCAAGCCCGCCGATGCCATCGAGCGGCGAGTGGCGCGCGGCCAGATCCTCTACGACGCTCCGGAAGTCATCGTCCCCATGCTGGCCCCCGACGGCGCGCACAGCTACCCCGATGCTGCCCGCACCGATGCCGAGCGGACGATGTTCACTGTCGCCGTGGGCGCGGCGGTGCAAGGGCTGCTGGTCGCCTTGGCGGTACGCGGGCTGGGCAGCTGCTGGATCGGCTCGACGATCTTTGCCGCCGACCTGGTTCGCGACGAGCTGGGACTTCCGCGCGATTGGGAGCCGTTGGGCGCCATCGCGATTGGCTACCCGGCGCAGCCGCAGGAGCCCAAAGATCCGGTACCCGTCGCCGATCTGCTGGTGCGCAAGTGAGCGTGCGGGACTCCGCGATCGCGCTGCTGTCCGATTGGCAGGCGCCGGATCCGGCGCAGGACGCACTGCGGCATGCCGTGCTCGCCTTCCTGTATGCCCGCGAGGACGCCTGCCGCCGCGAGTGCGTGCCCGGGCACGTCACAGCCTCAGCGCTGGTGCTCGACCAGTCCGGCGCCCAGGTGCTGCTCACCCTGCATCCGCGGCTGGGCCGATGGGTTCAGCTGGGCGGGCACTGCGAGGACAGCGACGACGACATTCTCGCTGCGGCGCTGCGCGAGGCTACCGAGGAATCCGGTGTCGCGAGCCTGCGGCTTGCACCCGATCTCGTTGCCGTGCATGTACATCCGGTCACCTGCTCGCTGGGCGTGCCGACCCGCCATCTCGACCTGGAGTTCGTCGCACACGCGCCGCCCGACGCGCAGATCGTCCTCAGCGACGAATCAGAGGACCTGCGGTGGTGGCCGGCCGACGCATTGCCCGTAGGCAGCGACGCCGCGCTGGCGTATTTGGTCGCCCGGGCTTCGAGCGTGGGCTCAACTCAGAACGGTGGTGGTTCGTCGTTTGGGTCGGGTGGGGGCAGTCCGAAGTAGCTCATGCGCTCGCCTCGCCGTGCTGTGCGTGCCTCGTGGTTGGCTCGGCGTTCGGCGGCGATGCGGTGGGCGCGGTTTTGGGCGCGGGTGCGGCGGCGTTTGGGCATCATCGCGCTGCGCTCGCCGCAGTAGTCATCCGGGAGATCGGCTTCGATCGCCGAGATGCCGCCGGTGGAGTGGCACAAGCTGGGAAACAGCAGCGCACTGCCCGGAGTGCTGACATAGGTCTGACCCGAAGGCGACGTCAAAATCAGGGTGCCGTCGGGCAACTGCTGATCGCGCCAACCCCAAAACGTCTTCACCAAATGATGAGTGCGGCAATAACATTTGAGATTCGACGCATGCGTCGGCCCGCCAACGGCATACGGGATCGTATGGTCGAGATCGCAATCGCCTGCCGGCCGGTCACAGCCCGGCCAGCGACACGTCAAATCCCGGCACCGCACAAAATCCGCCAACGCCTTGGACGGCACATACCCCGGCTCGGGTGGCGCATCGCCCGGGTGAACCAACGCCACCAGCTTGGCCGTTTTAGCCAGCTCCGCAACCAGTTCAGGTGGGATCAGCCCATCGGCCCCGACCTCGGAAGCCATTGCCGAGCCGCTGCCCGAGATCGCGGCCTGCTCGGCGACCACATGGATCACCACAGGTGATGCAGCAGGCTGCTTTCCAGCGGCACAATCGGGCCGCCCACAACGACAGCCCAGTCGATCAGCCCGTGCCGCAAGGGCACCCAACGCATCAGCACGGCGCTGATCGCGAGTCCGCGGATCGTGCTCACACACCGTGGCAGCCAACGCATCCAATTGCTGGTCGAGAGCATGCGCATCGGCAGTCAGCAGGCTCCCATGGATCTCCGAGATACCCGAGTCGGCATCGCCGATCCAAATGTCTCGATCACCCTGGCGCTGTTTGCGCCGCCGCACAGCATCGGCGTCAGCCCTGGCCACAATCTTGTCGACCTGCCCGGCAAGGCGACCCTGCGTCATCGACGGCCAACGCGGCACATTCACGGCCAACTGCGCATCCACCGCGGCCAACACGTCGCGATCGGTGATCAAATCGGTGCGAAACACAATCGTCTGAAACACCCGATAGTCGATATCGCCGGCCTTGAACACCGCTGCCACCTTCGGCAGCCGCTCGCGCATGGCCCGGGCATACCGCAGCCGACTTGCCGCCAGCCCCTGACTGATCCGCAGCGCCGCGGCCACCTCAGCCGTCACCGCCTCTTCAGTATCAATGGCCCATTCTTCGGTGTTCGAGCACCGCGACAACCGGTAACCGAACAATTCCCCAATCGCGGTCAGCTGCGCGGCCGCTGCCTGGTTCTCCGCCCGCGAGGACGCACAGATCCGCTCCACCAGCGCACTCGACTCCGGCGTGGTCGAGGGATGGCGCCGCTCGAACAGCTCATCAAACCGAGCGATCACCGCCACCCGCGCCGCCTCATCGAACATATGTTCGAGTATAGCAGACTTCACTGACTCGAACTTTTTGGCAGGACCGTCGGGTGAAGATGGCACCTAGACGTCGGTCGAGTAGCGAATTCCGCCGTCGGGGATCGAGACTCCGGGCCACACCCGGGCGCCGCGCAGCAGCTCGCAGCGGGCGCCGATGTCGGCGCCGTCGCCGATCACGCCATCGCGGATCAGCGCTCGCGGGCCGATCCGGGCGCCGAAGCCGATGATCGAGCGCTCGATCACGCTGCCTGCCTCGATCCGCGCTCCGTCGAAGATCACCGCGCCGTCCAACCGGGCGCCAGGGCCGATCTCGGCGCCCCGCCCGACGACCGTGCCGCCGATCAACAGCGCGCCGGGCGACACCGCCGCGCCGTCGTGCACCAATTGTTCGCCGCGATGCCCGCGCAGCGCCGGCGACGGTGCGATGCCGCGCACCAGGTCCGCCGAGCCGCGCACGAAATCCTCCGGCGTACCCATATCCCGCCAGTAGCTGGTGTCGACGTAGCCGCACACCTTCACCCCGTCGGAGAGCAGCGCCGGGAACACTTCGCGTTCCACCGAGACTTCCCGGCCGCGCGGAATCCGGTCGATGGTCTCGCGGGAGAACACGTAGCAGCCGGCGTTGATCTGGTCGGTCGGCGGATCCTGTGTCTTCTCCAAAAACGCGGTTACTCTGCTGTTTTCGGTGGTGACGCAGCCGAACGCCCGGGGGTCGGAGACCCGGACCAAATGCAGAGTCAGATCGGCCTCGTTGGCGCGGTGGAAATCCAGCAGCTGCCCCAGGTCTGCGCCAGAGAGCACATCACCGTTGAATACCATCACGGTGTCATGGCGCAGCCGCGGCGCGACGTTGGCGATTCCGCCGCCGGTGCCCAGCGGCTGGTCTTCGGTGACGTATTCGATCTGCAAACCAAGTTCGGAGCCTTCGCCGAACTCCGCCTCAAACACCGCCGGCTGATACGAAGTGCCCAGGATGACGTGCTCAATACCGGCCGCGGCGATCCGCGACAGCAGGTGGGTGACGAACGGCGGCCCAGCGGTCGGCAGCATCGGCTTGGGCGCCGACAGGGTCAGCGGCCGCAGTCGGGTGCCCTTGCCACCGACCAGCACAACCGCATCGACTTGGGGGTTCGCCACTGTCATCCTTCTTTCAGGTTGCGCCGCGAGCTACGCACCTGCAGCCGCGCACGCACCTTCAACCCGCTCCGCATGGCCCCGCGCAGCGGGGCGCGCCACCACCCAGAATGCCGGTCGGCGAGGAATCTATAGGTGCTTTCGTGGTGGGCAACCAGGTTGCGGGCCGCATCGCGTCCGGCGGCGTGGCCCTTGTGATGCAGCACTTCGGCCGACGGGACGTAGACGTTCAGCCAGCCGGCCCTGCCGAGTCGGTCGCCCAGGTCGACGTCCTCCATGTACATGAAGTAGCGCTCGTCGAAGCCGCCGATCTGATCGAAGGCCGCGCGGCGCACCAGCAGACACGCCCCCGACAGCCAGCCCACCGCCCGCTCGGTGGGCTCCAGCCGCTGCTGGCGGTACGCCGTCGACCACGGGTTGTTGCGCCACAGCGGGCCGACGACGGCGTGCATGCCGCCACGGACCAGGCTCGGCAGATGCCGCGCCGACGGATACACCGACCCGTCCGGTTCGCGGATCAGCGGGCCCAGCGTCCCCGCGTGCGGCCACCGGGCGGCGGCGTCCAGCAGGGCGTCGATGCTGCCCGGGCCCCACTGCACATCCGGGTTTGCCACGATCAGCCATTCCTCACCGTCGCCCAATTGGGTGACCCCGCGGTTCACCGCGCTGCCGTAGCCGAGGTTGGCGCCCGTCGAGAACATCCGCACGTTCGGGTACCGCTCGACCGCCGCCTGCGGCGCTCCGTCGGTCGAGCCGTTGTCGGCCATCAGCACGCTCACCGGCCGCTCGGTGGCCAGCGACAGCGAAGCCAAAAAGCGGTCCAGGTGCGGGCCCGGCGAATAGGTCACCGTCACGACCGGCAGGACGTCACTCACGCGTAGAGGGTAACGGTCAGGCGTCCACGGGCACGGACAGCGCTTGGCTCAACGCTTCCCGCCATGGCCGCAGCGGTGAGAGCCCGGCCTGCGCGGAGGCTCGACTGGACAGCGCGGTGTAGGGCGGTCGGGACGCCGGCCGCGGCACCCGGTCGCTGCTCACCGGGCGTACGCGTTCGGGGTCGGCCCCCACCCCCTCGAACACCGCGCGGGCTTGCTCGAACCGGGAGACGGCGCCCTGGTTGGCGGCGTGCACCACCGGGGCGGTCACCCGTCCGTCGACCACCTGCAGCAACGCACCCACCAGATCACCGGCATAGGTCGGTGAGCCGATCTGGTCGTCGACCACCTCCAGGGTGCGATCGCCGCCGGCCAGCCGGCGCATGGTGGCGACGAAGTCCTTGCCGGCTGCGCCGGTGTAGACCCAGGCGGTGCGCACCACGGTGGCCTCCGGCAACGCCGACAGCACGGCCAGCTCGCCGGACAGTTTGGTACGTCCGTACACGCTCAGCGGTGCGGTCTGATCGCCGGGCTCGTAGGGGCGCGGCGCCGAGCCGCCGAAGTCGCCACTGAACACGTAGTCGGTGGAGATATGGACCAGTTGCGCGCCCACTCGCGCGCACGTTCGCGCCAGGTGCTCAGGGCCTTCCGCATTGACCGCATGCGCGGTCTTCTCGTCACTTTCTGCTCCGTCGACATCGGTGTAGGCCGCACAGTTGACAACGACATCGCCGCGTTCGATGAACCGGTCGGCAGCGGCCGGGTCGGTGATATCCCACTGGGACGAAGTCAGCGCCAGCACGTCGCGTCCCTGCTGGCCGGCCTGTTCTGCCAGCAACCTGCCGACCTGCCCGCCGGCCCCAGTGATCACGATCCTGCTGCGCACGGTCACAAGTCTGGCACGGCCCGGCCACGCCGAAGCCTCGGCTACCAGCGATACGGCTGTGGCGTAAGTAATCTATTGTGATGCCTGCGGAACGCGTGGTTCGTGTGGTTGCGACCGTGATGGCCGTCGTCGTCGTGCTCGGCACCGGGGTGGCGTGGAGCAGAATCCGGTCATTCGAGGACGGGATCTACCACGTCTTCGCTCCCTCACTGGGCCAGGGCGGCGACGATGGCGCGATCGACATCCTGCTGGTCGGCATGGACAGCCGCGCCGACGCCCACGGCAACCCGTTGAGCGCCGAGGAACTGGCGACGCTTCGGGCCGGCGACGAGGTCGCCACCAACACCGACACGATCATCTTGGTGCGGGTGCCCAACAACGGGAAGTCCGCCACCGCAATCTCGGTTCCGCGCGACACCTATGTGCAGGCGCCCGGGCTGGGCAAGACGAAAATCAACGGCGTCTACGGCCAAGTCAAGGAAGAAAAGAGGGTCACTCTCGTCGAATCGGGGATCGACGCGGCCGAGGCCGAGAGCCGCGGAACCGAAGCCGGGCGCGAGGCCCTGATCAAGACCGTTGCAGACCTCACCGGCGTCACGGTCGACCACTACGCGGAAATCGGGCTGTTGGGCTTCGCGTTGATCACCGATGCACTCGGCGGAGTGAACGTCTGCCTCAAAGAGCCAGTGTACGAACCACTTTCAGGCGCCGACTTCCCGGCCGGCTGGCAGAAGCTCAGCGGCCCGCAAGCGCTGAGCTTTGTCCGTCAGCGCCACGACCTACCGCGCGGTGACCTCGACCGGGTGGTGCGCCAGCAGGTGGTGATGGCGTCATTGGCCCATCAGGTGATCTCCGGCAAGACGTTGTCCAGCCCGGCCACGCTGGACCGGCTCCAAGGCGCCATTCAGCGCTCGGTGGTGCTGTCTTCCGGTTGGGACATCATGGATTTCGTGCAACAGCTGGAGAAGCTCGCCGGCGGGAACGTGGCCTTCGCCACCATTCCGGTGCTCGACGAGGCGGGCTGGAGTGACGACGGCATGCACAGCGTAGTGCGGGTGAATCCGCATCAGGTTCAGGACTGGGTCGCCGGTCTGCTGCATGACCAAGACGAGGGCAAAACCGAGGAGATCGCCTACACACCCTCCAAGACCACCGCCAACGTCCTCAACGACACCGACATCAACGGGTTGGCAGCGGCAGTCTCAGATGTGTTGGCGTCCAAAGGTTTCAACAGTGGCAGCGTCGGCAACAACGACGCCGGACATGTGACGGGCAGTCAGGTGCAAGCCGCCAAGGCCGACGACTTGGGCGCGCAGGCGGTCGCGAAAGATCTCGGCGGGCTGCCGGTCATCGCCAATACCTCGGTGCCGCCGGGGTCGGTGCGGGTGGTGCTGGCCAACGACTACACCGGCCCGGGCTCCGGGCTCGACGGCGGCGTGATGCCGATGGCGGCATCGAACGCCGGCACAAGCGACAGTACCGCTCCCCCGCCGTCGCCGATCCTGACCGCCGGGTCGGACAATCCGGAGTGTGTCAACTAAAGCGATCAACCTCAGCGAGGCGATTCTCGACCCGATGCTGCGCGCCGACCCGGTCGGCCCGCGCATCACCTACTACGACGACGCCACCGGCGAGCGCATCGAGCTCTCGGCGGTGACACTGGCCAACTGGGCCGCCAAGACCGGCAACCTGCTGCGCGACGAGCTGGGCGCTGGGCCGGGCAGCCGGGTGGCGGTGTTGCTGCCGGCCCATTGGCAGACCGCGGCGGCGTTGTTCGGCGTGTGGTGGATCGGCGCCGAAGCCCTGCTCGACGGGCCCGAGGCCGACATCGCGCTGTGCACCGCGGCCCGGCTGGACGAGGCTGACAGCACCGGCGCCGCGGAGGTGGCGGTGCTGTCGCTGGATCCGTTCGGCCGCCCGGTGCCCGACCTGCCGGTCGGCGTCACCGACTACGCGACCGCGGTGCGCGTCCACGGCGACCAGATCGTCGCCGAGCGCCACCCGGGCCCCGCTCTGGCGGGCCGATCAGCCGACGACATCTTCGCCGACTGTCAAAGCTCCGCTGCAGCGCGGGGATTGACGGGAGCAGACCGGGTACTTGCGACCGCGCCGTGGGAGCAGCCAGCTGAACTGGTCGACCGCTTGCTGGCGATCTTGGCGGCCGGCGGGTCGCTGGTGCAGGTCGCCAACCCGGATGCCGCGGCGCTGCCACGCAAGGTGGAGACCGAGAAAGTCACCCGTGTTCTCGACTAGCCTTCGACCTACATATATTGGTATCGCAATATTTCTATGTTAACGTCGGAAGCGGACAGCCCCGACAGGATGGAGTGTGGCGATGTTGGTGCACGGGCTACTCGGGAAAGCGGCCGGAACGGTGGTCACCGGGCTGGTCGGGGTAAGTGCCTACGAAGCGTTGCGCAAAGCGCTGGGCTCGGCGCCGGTTCACAACGCCGCGGTCACCGCGACCGAGTGGAGTCTGCGCGGAACGCGGCGCGCCGAGGAGGCAGCGGAGTCGGCCCGGCTCAAAGTGGCCGACGTGGTGGCCGAGGCGCGCGAGCGCATCGGTGAAGAGGCGCCGCCGCCGGCGATCGGCGACCACGGCGACCACGAACACTGATCTTTGGTCATGACTGACCTTGCCGTCATTTCCGACGCGGCCGGGCGGATGCGGGTGCAGGTCCCGTGGGTGCGGTCGAACTCCCGGCGCGCCGTCGCGGTGGAAGAGGCGGTTGACAAGCAGAACGGGGTGCGGGCGGTGCACGCCTACCCGCACACCGGCTCGGTCGTCGTGTGGTATTCGCCGAAACGCTGCGACCGCTCGGCGGTGCTTGTCGCGATCGACTCGGCCGAACACGTTGCGGCCGAACTGATTCCCGCACGCACGCCACGCTCGGCCGATGTCCGCAACACCGAGGTGCTGCGCATGGTGGTCGGCGGCGCGGCGCTGGCATTGCTCGGGGTGCGCCGCTACGTCTTCAATCGGCCGCCGCTGCTGGGTTCGAGCGGCCAGTTGGTTGCGACCGGCGCAACGGTGTTCATGGGCTATCCCTTCCTGCGCGGCGCGCTGCGATCGCTGCGGTCCGGCCGTGCCGGCACCGATGCGCTGGTGACCGCGGCGACGGTCGCCAGCCTGGTGCTGCGCGAGAACGTCGTCGCGCTCACGGTGCTGTGGCTGCTCAATATCGGTGAGTATCTACAAGATTTGACGCTGCGACGGACCCGACGGGCCATTTCGGATCTACTGCGCGGCACCGCCGACACCGCCTGGATACGGCTGGACGGCGGCAACGAGGTGCAGGTGCCGATCGACACCGTGCAGGTCGGAGACGACGTGGTGATTTACGACCACGTGGCGATACCGGTCGACGGCGAAGTGGTCGAAGGCGAGGCGGTAGTCGACCAGTCTGCAATCACCGGCGAAACCCTGCCGGTCAGCATCGTCACCGGCTCTGACGTGCATGCCGGATCGGTGGTGCTGCGCGGGCGTTTGGTAGTGCGCGCCCGCGCGGTCGGCAACGAAACAGCCATCGGCCGTATCGTCACCAGAGTCGAAGAGGCGCAACAAGATCGAGCGCCAATCCAAACCGTCGGCGAGAACTTCTCCCGCCGCTTCGTTCCGATTTCGTTCATCGTCTCGGCGATCACCCTGGCGGTCACCGGAGATGTGCGACGCGCGATGACCATGCTGCTCATCGCATGCCCGTGCGCCGTGGGGCTGGCGACACCGACAGCGATCAGCGCGGCGATCGGCAACGGTGCTCGTCGCGGTATCCTGATCAAGGGCGGTTCACACCTCGAGCAGGCCGGCCGGGTGGACGCCATCGTGTTCGACAAGACCGGAACGCTCACTGTCGGCCGTCCGGTCGTCACCAACATCATTGCCATCCACCGAGATTGGCAACCCGAGCAGGTCCTGGCCTATGCCGCCAGCTCGGAGCTGCATTCCCGGCATCCGCTTGCCGAGGCGGTGATCCGATCCACCGAGGAACGCCGCATCATCATTCCGCCGCACGAGGAATGCGAGGTGCTGGTCGGCCTGGGCATGCGGACCTGGGCCGACGGTCGCACGCTGTTGCTGGGCAGCCCGTCGCTGCTGCGCTCCGAAAACGTGGCGGTGTCAACCGAAGCGGCCGACTGGGTGGACAAGTTGCGCAAGCAGGCCGAAACGCCGCTGCTGCTGGCGGTCGACGGCATCCTGGTGGGACTGATCAGCTTGCGAGACGAAGTGCGCTCCGAGGCCACCGATGTCTTACAGCAGTTGCGGGGCAATGGTATTCGCCGCATCGTCATGCTCACCGGCGACCACCCGGAGATCGCGAAGGTGGTTGCCGCCGACTTGGGCATCGACGAGTGGCGGGCCGAGGTGTTGCCGGAGGACAAACTCGAAGTGGTACGCCAGTTGCAGGACGAGGGGCATGTTGTCGGGATGGTCGGCGACGGCATCAACGACGCTCCCGCGCTGGCGGCCGCCGACATCGGAATCGCCATGGGGCTGGCCGGAACCGACGTCGCCGTCGAAACCGCCGACGTCGCATTGGCCAACGACGATTTACGGCGCCTGCTCGATGTGGGCGATCTCGGGTCGCGTGCGGTCGAGGTGATCCGGCAGAACTACGGCATGTCCATCGCGGTCAATGCTGCCGGGCTGCTGATCGGCGCGGGCGGCGCACTGTCGCCGGTGCTGGCCGCGATCCTGCACAACGCGTCGTCGGTGGCCGTCGTCGCCAACAGCTCGCGGTTGATCCGCTACCGCTTGGATTAGCGGCGCCGTGCAACAATGTCGCCGTTAAGGCGATGACGATGCAGGAAGCCGGTGTGAGTCCGGCGCGGTCCCGCCACTGTCATCGGGGAGCGACCCTCATCGGCCACGGCCAGCAGGCTGGAAGGCGAGGCGAGCGACGATCCGAAAGCCAGGACACTGGCGTCATCGCGTCCTGCGAACCGGGGCGGTGCACCCCGAGAGAGCTGACCGATGTCACGTCCGCCGTGGATAGCCCTCGTCGTCATCACCACCCTGGCGCTCACCGTGGGCGCCTGCGCGTCGTCGGACAAGCCGTCCAACACCAGCGCCCCCGATAAACCAGGCTGCATCAGCGACTTCGACCCGAATGCCGATTACTTCCCGGACAAGTCGGCGGTCCAGGACGCCACCAATTTCACGATCAGCTACCACAACAGCTATCAGGTCCTGACCGTCAAACAGCCCTACCCGAACGGATCGCCTCAGTCGTATGTCCTGGTGCGTTGTGGGGCGCCGGCGCCGGCGTTGACCGGCAACCTGGCCCACGCACCGCAGATCACGGTGCCCGTCACCAGCCTGTATTCGGCGTCGACCACCCATCTGGGCATGATCGACGAACTCGACCAAACCGACGTGGTCACCGGCCTGGCCGATACCGCCAATACCGTCAGTCCGCAGATCCGCCGGCGCGTCGATGCCGGCAAGGTCGTCGACTACGCGCCTGGCCAGCAGATCAATGTCGAGTCGGTGATCGCCGGCCATCCCGATGTGCTGGTGACTGGCGGCACCGACGATCCGAGTTACGCCAAGCTGCGCGACGCCGGGATCCGGATGGTTGCCGACGCCGAATGGCTGGAGACGACGCCGTTGGGCCGGGCGGAGTGGGTCAAGGTGTTCGCCGCGCTGACCGGCACCGAGAAGAAGGCCGGTGGAATCTACGACCGGTTGCGCGACGACTATCGCAACGTCGCAGCCAAGACGGCCGGCGTGCGGCCCGCCGAGGTGCTGCCCGGAACGATGTACCAAGGCACCTGGTCGGTGCCGGCCGGCGGCGACTACGCCGGCCGGTTGATTGTCGACGCCGGCGGTGAATATCCGTGGTCGCGCGACCCCAACACCGGAAGCCTGCAGCTGAGCTTCGAATCCGTCTACGCCAAGGCCGGACATGCTCCCGTGTGGCTGGTGAGCACCGGCTGGACAACGCTCGATGATGCACTGGCCGCCGACAACCGCTATGGCGAGTTGACGGCGGTCCGCGACGGGCAAGTCTGGTCGGCGGCCAAGGCGATCGGGCCCGGCGGCGGCAACGATTACTGGGAGCGCGGCGTGGCCCGACCGGACCTGGTGCTGGCAGATCTGGTGGCGATCCTGCACCCCGAGCTGGCACTCAACCACCGCTTCGAGTTCTATCGACAGGTCACCGGCGCGTGAGCAGGGCGGCGGCCGCGTTGACGGCGCTGGCAGCGGCGGTGGTGGTGCTGACGCTGCTGGGAATTGCTCTGGGTCCGGTGCGGGTGCCGCTGTTCGACACGGTCCGCGTCGTGGCCGGTGCCGACCCGTCGGACCCTCGCTGGCAGGTGATCGTGGCGAGCATGCGCGTGCCGCGCGTGCTGACCGCGATCGCGGCCGGGGCCGGGCTGGGCGTGGCCGGGCTACAGATGCAGACGCTGTTCCGCAACGCGCTCGCCGACCCGTACGTGTTGGGCGTCAGCTCGGGGGCCAGCCTCGGGGTGGCCGTCGTGGTGATCGCGGGCGCCGGATCCGCCGCCGGATTCACCGCGGGTTTGGCCGGCGGCGGTCGCGCCGGCGTGGTGCTCGCTGGGGCGCTGGGGGCCGCGATCGTGCTGGCGATGGTGCTGGCGCTGGCCCGCTGGGTGCGGTCGGCCGCGACGCTGCTGTTGATCGGCGTGATGGTGGGCGCGGCCAGTACCGCGGTTGTCAGTGTGCTTCTGGTGTATGCGGATCCCCAGCGTGTCCAGCAGTATCTGCTGTGGGGGCTGGGCAGCTTCGCCGGCACCACCTGGGCCGACTTGCGCCTGCTGTTGCCGTGCGTCGCAGTCGGCGTGGCGGCTGCGGCGATGACGGTCCGCGCTCTCAACGCGCTGCTGCTCGGCGAGGGTTACGCCCGCACGATGGGTATCGACGTGGGGCGGGCCCGGGCGGTCGCGGTGGCGTCGGCGTCGCTGTTGGCCGGTGCGACGACGGCGTTCTGCGGTCCGATCGCCTTTCTCGGGCTGGCGGTTCCGCACCTGTCCCGTATTGCGTTGGGCACCTCCGATCACCGCGTGTTGATTCCCGGAGTGGTCCTGATGGGTGCGGCTGTCGCGCTGGGTTGCGCGATTGTCAGCCAGGTGCCCGGGAGCGACGCCGTGCTGCCGCTCAACGCGGTCACCGCGCTGATCGGGGCACCGATTGTCGTCGCCGTGCTGCTGCGCAGCCGTCGCGGTGTGGGCATCGAGCGATGATCGAGTTGCGTGAGCTGGCCATCGGCTACCGCAGCCGGCGTCGGACCAGCACCGTGGCCGCCGGGCTGCGGGCGGTGGCCCGCCGCGGTGAGCTGACGGTTGTGTTGGGGCCCAACGGATGCGGGAAGTCCACGCTGATCCGAACCCTGTGCGGATTGCAACCCGCTCTCGGGGGGCAGGTGCTGCTGGACGGGAGTGACGTGGCTGCGGTGCCGCCCGACGAGCTGGCCCGGCGGGTTGCGGTGGTGCTCACCGACCGCATCGACCCGGGCCTGCTCTCGGCGCGTGAACTCGTTGGGCTGGGCCGCATCCCGTACCTGAGCCGCAGCGCGCGGCTCACGGCTGACGACACCGCGGTCATCGACTGGGCGTTGGCCGCGGTCGGCGCAAGCAACCTGGCCGCGCGCCCGGCCGTCGAACTCTCCGACGGCGAACGGCAGCGGGTGCTCACGGCTCGGGCGCTGGCGCAACAGCCTTCGGTGCTGGTGCTCGACGAGCCGACGGCCTTCCTGGACGTGCCGTCGCGGGCCGGCCTGGTCGAGATGTTGCGAGGCCTGGCCCGTGACCATTGCCTGGCGATCGTGATGTCAACTCATGACCTGGAACTCGCGTTACGGGTCGCCGACCGGGTGTGGCTGCTCGGTCCGGACGGTGCTCTGCTCGACGCCATCCCCGAGGAACTCATGCTCGCCGGACACATCGGCGAGCTATTCGACTGCGGCACATTGCGTTTCGACGCGGTCGGCGGGGTGTTCGTGGTGCGGGGCACAACCGGGAGAAACGCGCGCGTTTACGCATCCGATCCGCTGGAGGGCGCCGTCGAACGGGTGCTCGCCAGGGAGGGTTGGCGCACATGCGAACCCGCCGAGATCGTGGTCTCCGCCGCCGATCCGGAGAAGATCACACTGCGGGCCGGCGGTCGTCCGGCGGTATTGACGGCGCTGGGCGGGCTGCCGGCGTTGTTGCGCGACCATCCACCCGGCGGTAGCGACTGTGCTTCCGAGGAGATCACGGCGGCGATGCACGCCGAATTGTCGAAGGTCAGCCCGTATTTCGCGGTGAGCACCGGACCGATGGCTGAAAGCGATTGGCGGCCAGTGCATCTGCTTTATACCGACACCGACGTGCTCGACGGCATCGTTGGCCGGGTGCAGATCCGCATCGGCGCCGCGGAGCGTCGGGTTGCGGTGTCGACGTTTCAGCTCGGCTTCGCTGCGCGGCTGTGGTCGATCGGGCTCGGCGCGGTTGCCGGTCATCGCCTGCTGCCTGATCTGTGTCCCGAGCATCTGCTGTTTCGCGAAACCGACGGTCAGCTGCACCTGCACATCGAGCACCCCGTTGGGTGGCGGGGCGATGATCTGGAGCCGATGCTGGCCGACATGGTCCTCGAGTCACACCTGGCGCCGCTGTCCGCGGCGGTGCGCCGACTCGGGCCGATCTCGACAAAGGTGCTGCGGGGCAATGCGGCATCCGCGCTGCTCGGGGCTGCCCGTGTGTTCGACGACAAGTGCGCATCCGGCGCGGGGTGGCAGTTGGCCCGCAGACTGTGTGACGACGAGAGACTCACCGGTACAATCCATTTCAGCAACGGCAGCTATCGTCGTACCAGCTGCTGCCTGTACTACCGCACGCCGGTGGGCGGGTTCTGCGGCGAGTGTGTGCTGGCGGCCAAGCGGAAAAAGGAGACGCTATGACCGAAGCCGATCCCGCCGTCGTCGAGACCGAGGACGGCGGGCAGGAGCAGCGCTGGCCGTTACCGACCGACGAAGCGCGGCTGCTCGATCTGATCCACCTGTGCTTCGACGAGTACTGGGACGAAATCTGGTTCGGCATCATCGTCGAAGGCGCGGCCTGGGAAGTGGCGGCGCCCAACGCGCCCAAGCGCATCTCGATGTACGACGGGTACGCCACAGTCGACTTCGGCCGCTGGCACTTCCACCTGTGCATCGGGGAACACACGGCAAGCGGCCCCGACCTCGGCCGGATCCGAAGATGCGCGCGCGCCGAAATGTATCGTCGGATCGCCGACGACGGCTACCCCACCTCGTGGGGAGTGCGCCTCTACAACGGGCGCGACGAACAGCTGATGACGGTGATGCTGCCGAATCCGTTTCTGACCAACGATCAGCAGATCCGCGACCAGCCCGCCTGGGGACAGCTGGAACTGTGGGAGCGGCTGCGCGCCGACTACCTGGGGCTGGGCCCCGACCCGCTGGACCGCGCCGGCAACGGCTTTCGGCACGGGTGACGCCGGTTCAGCAGCTGCAGTTCTGGCCGCGCCAGGACCGAATACCCTGCCAGACCGCAGCGGCGGCGATACCCAGACCGATCGCAGGGTCTAGCCACCAACCGCCGGGCCAGGCGGCGGTGACCGCAAGACCGACCAGCACCGCGGCCGCCTGTGCTCCGCACAGGTAGTTCTGGGTGCCTTCGCCCGCGGTGGCCGCTGAGTGCAACCGCACCGCCAGTTGGTGTTTGGCGCGACCGAGGGTGGGCATCAGCACCAGGGCGACAGTAGTCAACGCGATACCGATGACCGATGTCTCGGCGTGGTGCTCTTCGAGCAGGTGGCGCAGCGATTCCGCGGCGATATACGGGGCGGTGAGCCAGAAGGATACCGCGACACCGATTTGTGCCCGCCGCTCCGCAGTCGTCGAAAGTGTGCGTGAGCCGCTGAACCGCCAGACCACCATGGCGCTGGCCAAGCCTTCGGGGGCACTGCCCAAGGCCCAGCCGGTCAGCGCTATCGAGCCGACCGCCAGGCCCTGCCACAAGCCCAGCACACCTTCGACGAGCATCGCGAGCATGCTGACCCAGGCCAGCCGTCGCGCCCACCGGGCGCGCCGAAGCCATCCCGCGTCCCGTTCGCGGCAGGCGTCGCCGGCCAGGGCGGCGGGGTTGTGCGAGTGCGAGACGGTCACCAGACGATCTTAAGGGTCGCTACGCTGCTCAGCATGACGCGCACCGACAACGACACCTGGGACCTGGCCAGCAGCGTGGGGGCGACGGCGACGATGGTGGCCGCCGGCAGGGCGCGCGCCACCGCATCCGGGCTCATCGACGACCGGTTCGCCGATCCGTTGGTACGAGCGGTCGGAATCGACTTTTTCACCCGGTGGGCCACCGGCGAACTCGACTCCACCGAGGTCGACATTCCCGACCTGCCTTGGGGCATGCAGCCGATGACGGACCTGCTGGCGGTGCGCACCCGCTTCATCGACACATTCTTCGCCGAGGCGGGCGCAGCCGGCATCCGCCAGGCGGTCATTTTGGCTTCCGGCCTCGACGCGCGCGGCTATCGGCTGTCCTGGCCGTCGGGGACGGCGGTGTTCGAGATCGACCAACCGCAGGTACTCGAATTCAAGGCCGCCACCCTGGCCACGCTCGGCGCCCAGACGGCCACCGATCTGCGGGCGGTGCCGATCGATCTGCGCCACGACTGGCCGGCCGCGCTGCAGCAAGCGGGGTTCGATCCCGCAAAGCCGACCGCCTGGATCGCCGAGGGGCTGGTCGCATTCCTGCCGCCGGAGGCCCAGGACCGCTTGCTGGACAACATCACTGAGCTCAGCGCCGAAGGCAGCCGAGCTATCGTCGAGATTTTCTTGAACTCCCCGGAATCCGTGCAAGCACAGCAAGCCGCAACCCGCAAGTGGTACGAGAACGGCCTGGATGTGCACATCGACAACTTGGGCTACCCCGCCGAGCGCCATGATGTGGCGGCCTATCTGGGCGAGCGAGGCTGGCGGACGGATCGCACGTTGGCCAACCAGTTGTTGGCCGACAGCGGATTACCGATGCTCAGCGCCGACAGCCACAACTACTACTGCACCGCCGTGTTGGGCCGGGATCGTGAGCAGCGCTAGCCCCAAACCTCTCGACGGGTATCGGGTCTTGGATTTCACCCAGAATGTCGCGGGCCCGCTGGCCGGCCAGGTAATGACCGACCTGGGCGCCGAAGTCATCAAGATCGAGGCGCCCGCCGGGGAAGCCGGCCGGCACATCACCTCGGTGCTTCCCGGACGTCCACCGCTGGCAACGTATTTCCTGCCCAACAACCGGGGCAAGAAATCGGTGTGCATGGATTTGAGCACCACCGAAGCCAGGCAGCAGATACTGCGACTGGCCGACACTGCCGATGTCGTCCTGGAAGGATTCCGGCCCGGGGTGATGGAGAAACTCGGCCTGGGGCCTGGCGAATTGCAGTCCCGCAACCCGAAATTGATCTATGCCCGGCTGTCGGCATATGGCGGCAACGGCCCGCACGGCAACCGGCCGGGCGTCGACCTGATGGTCGCCGCCGAGGCCGGGATGACGTCGGGAATGCGCACAGCGGACGGCAAACCGCAAATCATCCCGTTTCAACTCGTCGACAACGCCAGCGGCCACGTCCTGGCGCAAGCCGTGCTTGCCGCACTACTCAACCGCGAGCGGCACGGCGTCGCCGACATCGTGCGCGTCGCAATGTATGACGTCGCGGTGAGCCTGCAGGCCAACCAGCTGATGGTGCACCTCAACCGGCCCAGCGATCTGCCGGTGCAGAAACCCAAGCGGCGCAAAGGCGTTGGCTTTGCCACCCAGCCGTCCGACGCGTTCCGCACCGCCGACGGGTACATCGTCATCAGCGCCTACGTGCCCAAACACTGGGAGCTGCTATGCCATACGATCGGCCGGCCCGACCTTCTGGACGACGAGCGGTTCGCCGACCAGCGCTCACGGTCGATCAACTACGGCGAGTTGACCGATGAATTGGAGGCCGCGCTGAGCACCAGACCGGCAACCGAGTGGGCCGAATTGCTGTGCGCCAACGGCATCATGGCTTGCCTCCCGTATACCTGGAAGCAGGTTGTCGGTACACCCCTGTTCGCCGAAAACGATCTCGCATTGGAGGTCGGGAGCGACGACGACACCGTTACGGTGATTCGCGCACCGGCGCGCTACTCCTCCTTCAACTCCGCGGTGACAGATCCACCGCCGGCGTTGGGCGCCCACAACGACGAGTTTCTGGCCGCTGCGCGGGAAACGCCTCACTGAGATTGGCAGTTATCCGGCGAATGGCGGACGCAGCATGACGGTGGGCCGGAACCCGTATCGCGGTCCGGCACCACTCGCGCCGGCGCCCGCGCCCGCCAGTGGCATCCCGCCCAGCAGGTTGCCTCCCGCCGCCGTCTCGGGAGTTGCCGTGACGGCGCTGACCGGTAATGGCGAAGCGCCGGGGACCGCCGCCGGTGATGCCGCCGCACCCCAGGCGGGCGGCACGGAAAGCCCGCCGACCGGGGCCGCAGCGCCCAGGCCCGCCGAGACCGGCGCACCGCCCCCCAGGCCGCCCAGCAGTCCCCCTAAACCGGGTAAGCCCGCCGCAGCTTTGGCCCCGTCGCTGGCAGCCTTGGCGGCCGGCGCCAGCGCCTTGGAGAGTGACAAAAAGTGGGTCGACATGCCGGTGAAGCGATACATCATCGCGACGGTGTTTTGAGCAGGGCTCATGTATTCCGCCCATAGGTCCACTATGGGAATTTTTCCCAGCGCGTCCGAAAGCGACGACGGTGTCGACGCGCTCGCCATCCCCGGGCTTGCGAGAGTCTGTAACGCGGGTGGCACCGACGACAGCAGCTGCGACTCGGCCGACTGCGCGCCGGTTCCGGCCGATGTGGCAGCGGCTTGGGTGACCGCGGCGGCCTGCATGCCCTGTCCGGCGGGGTTGGTGGTTTGCACCGGGGCGGTGAACGGCGTCACCTTTGTGGTGGGCGCGACCTGACCGGCGTACCCGTACATCGCCGCGGCATCTTGGGCCCACATCTCGCCGTATTGGGCTTCCAACTGCGCGATGATCGGCACGTTTTGACCGAGAACGTTGGTCGATACCGCCTGTGCCAGCTGGATGCGGTTGGCCTCGATCAGCGGCGGAGGTACCGTCGCGGCGAACGCAGCCTCGTAAGCGCCGGCCGCGGCCCTGGCCTGGGCAGCCGCTTGCTCGGCTTGGGCGGCGCTGCTGCTCATCCACGCGATATAGGGTGCGGCCGCGTCGGCCATCTGCGCCGACGCCGGGCCGCGCCACTCACTGGTCAGCTGCGTGATCACCCTGTCGTAATCGATTGCGGCGGACTCCAACTCGGCGGCCAGCCACCGCCAGGACGACGCCGCGGACATCATCGCCGCCGACCCCGGCCCGGTATACATGCGAGCGGAGTTGAGCTCTGGCGGTAGCGCCCCGAAATCCAGCACTGCGTGTCCTCAGCTGGTCGCGGCGGCGTTGGCGGCTTCCGTGGCCGCGTACGAACCGGCGCTGGTGCCCAGCATGTTCACGAACATGTCGTGAATTGCCGCGGCTTGGACGCTGGCCGCCTGATACATCCGGGCATGCGTGGCGAACTGCGCCGCCGTCAGCGCCGAAATTTCATCGGCTGCCGGCGGAACTATTCCCGTCGTCGGGCCTGCCGCAGCCGCATTCTGCGCCGCCACAGACGCGCCGATAGCAGCCAAATTGCGAGCTGCAGCGGATAGCACCTCCGGCTGGGTTTCTACGAACGCCACGCTGATTTCTCCTCAGTGATCGGTCTCAGCGGCCTTCACGAGCCGCTCGCTAGCGACGTTAGATGGCCGGGAGCCGATTGTGCACTACCAACGACCAGTGTTCACCTAGAGATAGAAAGAGTTCATCAGTACGTACCGATGACGCCAATAGAAGCTTTATATCTTCATAAGTGAACTTATGTCTCAGATGGTGGATCGCAGCTGTCGACAGTGGCGAGGAAAGGCATCGCATCCGTGACAACAAAGCCGAGGAGATCGGCGGGGGCCCGCGACCGGCGGCGAGGCCAGGGCGTCACGTAGTGGATTACGGAGCGCTACCGCCGGAGGTCAACTCTGGCCGGATGTACGCCGGCGCCGGCGCGGGACCGATGTTGGCGGCCGCCGCAGCCTGGGACGTGTTGGCCGCCGACCTGTACACCACGGCATCCTGCTACGGCTCGGCGATCTCCGAAATCAGTGGCCTGTGGTCGGGCCCGGCGTCGATTTCGATGGCCGCGGCGGCCGCGCCCTATGTGGCGTGGTTGTCCACCACCGCGGCGCGGGCCGAGCAGGCGGCGGTCCAGGCCAAGGCGGCCGCCATCGCCTACGAGGCCGCCTTTGCGATGACGGTGCCGCCGCCGGTGATCGCGGCTAACCGGGTCCAACTGATGACGCTGATCGCGACGAACTTCTTCGGGCAGAACTTTCCGGCTATCGCGGCGACCGAGATTCATTACTCGGAGATGTGGGCCCAGGATGCCGTAGCGATGTATGGCTACGCCGGCGCCTCAGCGGCCGCATCGACGTTGACTACGTTCGACCAGCCGCCGCCGACCACCAATCCGCTGGGGCATGCCGGTCAGGCCGCTGCGGTTGCTCACGCCGCCGAGACGGCTGCCGGCACGAGTGCGCAGCCCCTGCCGTCGGTGCCCGCCGCGTTGCAGGCCCTGGCTTTGCCCACATCGTCGTCCAGTTCACCAACCTCCGGGCTATGGAGTTTGAGGTCAGTGTTCAGCGGACTGCTGGGTGAATCCCCGGGGTCGCCTGGCTCGCCCACATCGCCGATCGGCAAGCTCTTGACGCCTTCCATGTATTCCAACCTCCTGGGCGGCGCTTATTCCGGCCTGGGCAGCTGGGATCACATGATCAAGGTCTGGGAGGATGTGCTTCCCGCCGCGGCAGCAAGCAAAGGGGCTGCAGCGGCGGCCAGCCTGCCCGGTGTCGGTGGAATGCTGGGCGGCGGTGGGCCCATGTCAGCGGGCGTCTCGGCGAGTGTGGGTCACGCAGGCACGGTCGGCAACTTGTCGGTGCCGCAGAGTTGGGCCGCAGCGGCACCGGCGACAAATGCTGCGAGCGCGGCTTCACCTGTCAGCAGCATCAGCGCCGGCGCCGGAGGTAGACCAGAGGGCATGCTGCGCGGAATTCCGCTTTTTCCGGGTTCGGGCCGGCAGTCCGGCGGCGACATCGGCCAACGGTACGGGTTCCGCCACAGCGTGATGGCGCGCCCGCTGTCGGCCGGGTAGGCCACCGTCAAGCCCCGGGGCTATTTCCCGGGTGTAAACCAGGCAACCTTGGCTTGCCAGGACCGGGCGGATGCATAGGCGAAGCCGATCGCGCCCAGGCACGCGCACAACCAGACCGGCAAGGCGACATCGATGTGTGCCCAGGCCGTGCCTATCTGGATCACGTGAGCCACCAGCCCGAACCCGGCCGAGATCAGGTAGAGGTCAACGGTTGTCGTCGAGCGGGGGTCTCTGCGCAGGATCAGCAGCACCTGAACGGCGTAGCCGAGCAGGTAGATCAGCAACCCGCCCAGCACCAGCCAGTAGACCCCTAGCCAGACGTCGGTGACATGGGCGGCGAACATGTCCGGGTGATGGCCCTCGTCGGCGATCACGAACACGGCCACCAGCAGCGGAACACCCAACCACACCGGGCGCGCCACGAATTTGCGCAGCAGTCCGCGGACGTGGGTTTCGTTGGCGAGCCGGGCCAGCCCATGCTGGATTATCGCCGTCACCGCAAAGATCCAGCAGATGTGCCCGAGGAGATGTTGCACATTCCACAGCCCGAAGATGCGGTGCAGGGGCGGCCCGAGGACGGCAGCCGCCCAGTGCGACATCAGCAACACCGCGCAACCCTGCAGCGCGACGTTCAGGGTCGCGCCAGCCTCCCAACTGGATTGCCATGTATGACGGCGGATCCACAGGCTGTACGCGATCGCAACCAGCGTCGCGGCGATGAGGGTGGTTTTTATCATCAGGTGGTTTCCAGCAGCGCCGCTTAGACGGGCGGACTGTTGGGATCAGGATATAGTTCGCGCATTCTGGGCAGGCGGCGCTCTGACTCGACGAACTCGGCGACCGATTCCGGCTCGATCAACCCGTAGCGAACTTGCAGTTCAACCGGGTTCAGCCCGAAGTACCTAGCCGCCTTGATCAGGTTGTCAGCGGTGACCAGCCGGCCCTCGCGAGCCGCCTTGTAATAGGCGGACTTGCGGTAGCCGAAGGCTTCGTAAACCTCAGTAGCCGCCAGCGGCCTGCCGACCAGGTAAGGCAGAACGATCGCCGGGTCTTTGGCGCTGTCGTCCACAATTATGGACGATAGCCCCTCATGACGGACCCGGCAAAGCGGCGCGGAGCGTCCTCTATCGGTGGCCGAGCGCATGTCACGTCAACGCAGCAGCGCGCGTGACATGACCACCCGCTGAATCTGGTTGGTGCCCTCATAGATCTGGGTGATCTTGGCGTCGCGCATGAACCGCTCGACCGGGAAGTCGGTGGTGTAGCCGGCGCCACCGAAGAGTTGCACCGCCGATTCCGTCACGTCCATGGCGGTGTCGGAGGCGAAGCACTTTGCGGCCGCGGAAATGAATCCGAGATTCGGCTCGCCGCGTTCGGCGCGCGCAGCCGCCGTGTAGACCATCAACCGGGCGGCTTCGACTTTCATCGCCATATCGGCCAGCTCGAACTGCACACCCTGGAACTCCGAGATCGACTTGCCGAACTGCTTGCGGTCTTTGGTGTAAGCAACCGTGGCGTCCACCGCGCCCTGCGCGATACCCACGGCCTGCGCACCAACGGTGACACGGGTGTGATCGAGAGTCTGCAGCGCGGTCTTGAACCCGGTGCCGGGCTCACCGATGATCCGATCGCCCGGGATGCGGCAACTCTCGAAATACAGCTCAGTTGTTGGCGAGCCCTTGATGCCGAGCTTCTTTTCCTTCGGGCCGATGCTGAATCCCTCGTCGTCCTTGTGCACCATGAACGCCGAAATACCATTGGCACCCTTGTCCGGATCGGTCACCGCCATCACGGTGTACCAGGTCGACCTGCCGCCGTTGGTGATCCAGCACTTGGCGCCGTTGAGAATCCAGTCATCGCCGTCGGCCTTTGCCCGGGTTTTCATCGACGCCGCGTCACTGCCGGCCTCGCGCTCGCTCAATGCGTACGACGCCATCGCCCCGTCGGTGGCCAAACTCGGCAACACCTGTTTTTTCAGCTCCTCCGAACCCTGCAGGATGAGCCCCATGGTGCCCAGCTTGTTCACCGCCGGAATCAACGAGGCGGACGCGTCGACCCGGGCCACCTCCTCGATCACGATGCAGGCGGCCACCGAGTCCGCGCCCTGACCGCCGTACGCTTCGGGAATGTGCACGGCGTTGAAGCCGGAGGAATTGAGCGCCACTAGTGCTTCTTCAGGGAACCGCGACTCCTCGTCGACCTCGGCGGCATAGGGCGCGATTTCTTTTTCCGCCAACGCCCGAACCGTCGCCCGCAGCTCGTCGTGCTCCTCGGGCAACTTGAACAGATCAAATGATGGATCTCCGGCCCATCCAGCCATACCGACCTCCTTGCACAGTTCGATTGCCCGGCTCCATCGCGGGCCGCCCAGCCCGCATCGTCGCCGGGCTACTGGCCGGTAACTTTACTCCGCAGCTTTTCGTCCTTGATTCGCACGGTCTCCGCCAGCTGCTGCTGGAACGCGACCACCCGGCTGCGCAGCACCAAATCGGACGCCCCGAGAATGCGCACCGCCAACAGGCCCGCGTTACGGGCGCCGCCGATGGAGACGGTGGCCACCGGCACCCCGGCCGGCATCTGCACGATCGACAGCAGCGAGTCCAGGCCGTCGAGCTTGGCCAGCGGCACCGGGACCCCGATCACCGGCAACGGGGTGGCCGACGCGACCATGCCCGGCAAGTGAGCGGCGCCGCCGGCACCGGCGATGATCACCTCGATGCCGCGGTCGCCCGCGTCCCGGGCGTAGCCGAACATCCGCTCGGGTGTGCGGTGCGCCGAGACCACCCCGACCTCGTAGGGCACCTCGAATTCGGCCAGCGCGTCGGCGGCATCGTGCATCACCGACCAGTCGCTGTCGCTGCCCATGATCACGCCGACTCGGGGCTGATTCGCCTGGTTAACCATGTGGGTTCCATCCGTCCGTCCACTGCCCGTGTGATAACCAGTGTGCCGCCCGCCCGGCGCGTTCACGCAGCGTCGCCAGCTCGGCCATGTCGGAGCCCAAGAAGTTGACGTGGCCGATCTTGCGGCCCGGCCGTTCCCCTTTCCCGTACAGGTGGACCCGGGCTTCGGGCATCCGCGCGAACAAATGGTGCAGGCGTTCGTCGACGCTCATCGTCGGCGTTTGCGGCGCTCCCAAGACGTTGGCCATCACCGTCACCGGGACTGTGGCGTCGGTGTCGCCGAGCGGATAGTCCAGCACCGCGCGCAGATGCTGTTCGAACTGGCTGGTTCGGGCGCCATCCATGGTCCAGTGCCCGGAGTTGTGCGGCCGCATCGCCAGCTCGTTGACCAGCAGAGCGCCGTCGACGGTCTCGAACAGCTCGACGGCCAGCACACCGACGACCCCGAGCTCCGCCGCCAAGCGCAGCGCCAACTCCTGCGCCTCGATGCCCACGTCAGCGGACAACTGGGGCGCCGGCGCGATCACCTCCACGCAGATGCCGTCGCGCTGCACGGTTTCCACCACCGGCCACGCCGCGCCCTGGCCGAACGGCGAGCGTGCCACCAGCGCCGACAGTTCGCGCCGCATCGCGACCCGCTCCTCGACCAGCACGGGCACGCCAGAGTCCACGATGTCGCGGGCGATCTCCCGGGCTTGCGCCAGGTCGGCGGCCATCCGCACCCCGCGCCCGTCGTAGCCGCCGCGGGCCGCCTTGACCACCAGCGGGCCGTCGACGCGGGCAGCGAACGCGTCCAGATCGTCGAGCTCGTCGACCGCGGCGTAGCGCGGCACCGGCGCCCCCAATTCCTCCAGCCGGCGCCGCATCACGAGCTTGTCTTGCGCATGCACCAGTGCCTGCGGGGGCGGCGCCACATTGACGCCCTCGCCGACCAGCTTGTCCAGCAGCTCGGTGGGGACATGCTCATGGTCGAAGGTCAACGCGTTGGCCCCGGCCGCCACCCGGCGCAGGTCATCGAGATCGGTATGCGAACCGATCACCACGTCGGGGCTGACTTGGGCGGCGGGGTCGTCGGCGTCGGCGGCCAGCACCCGCAGCGTCTGGCCCAGCGCGATCGCGGCCTGATGGGTCATCCGGGCCAGTTGGCCGCCGCCGACCATCGCGACCACCGGCGGAGTGGAGGGTGTACTTGGCACGGCCATCATGGTGTCATGGCGGCTGACCGCGGTATTTGACGGTGGTGACACAGTCGTGACGCACCAGTAACCGACAAAACGTACACTGCGACACTGTGTCCTTTGCCGATGCCACGATCGAGCGGTTGCCGCGGCTGATCCGACCGTATGCGGAACGTCATCACGAACTCATCAAGTTCGCCATCGTCGGGGCCACCACATTCATCATCGACTCGGCGATCTTCTACACCCTCAAGTTGACGATTCTGGAGCCCAAGCCGGTGACCGCCAAGGTCATCGCCGGCATCGTCGCAGTCATCGCGTCCTACATCCTGAACAGGGAATGGAGCTTCCGGCAGCGCGGCGGCCGGGAACGCCACCACGAGGCGCTGTTGTTCTTCGTGTTCAGCGGTGTCGGCGTGCTGCTGTCCATGGCGCCGCTGTGGTTCTCCAGCTACATCCTGGAACTGCGGGTGCCGCACGTGTCGCTGACGGTGGAGAACATCGCCGACTTCATCTCGGCTTACATCATCGGCAACCTGCTGCAGATGGGATTCCGGTTCTGGGCGTTCCGGCGCTGGGTATTCCCCGACGAGTTCGGCCGAACCGCGGATCAGGCGCTGGAATCCGCTCTCACCGCCGGCGGGATCGCCGAGGTGCTCGAGAACAACATCGAGGGCAGCGGCAATGTCACGCTGTTGCGCGCCTGGCGGTCACGCCGCAGCCGGTTTTCTCAGCTCGGCGATTCCTCGGATCCCAGGGTGTCGAAGACCTCGTGATACAGCAGCGCGTGGACTTGCTCCACGCGCGGAATGTCATAGAACTCCAACGGATCTTGTGACGCCGACTCGATGATCAGCGTCCCAGTACGCATGATCCGATCGACGATGCCGTGCCGGAATTCCACGCTGTTGATGCGGGCCAGCGGAATGTCGATTCCGCTGCGGCTCAACACTCCGTGGCGAAACATCACCCGCCGGTCGGTGATCACGAAATGGGTGGTCAACCAGGTCAGAAACGGCCACAGCGTCAGCCAGCCGACGACCACCAGCCAGATCGCCCAGATGACCGCGAAGATGATGTTCTTGGCGTTGCGATCCCAATCGGTGGTGCTGACAACGGCGGCGACGAATGAGGCCAGCGCGGTGGCCAGCAGCAGGACACAGACCGCGCCGATCAACCGCTTCCAGTGCGGGTGTCGATGCAGGACCACCTGTTCGTCGCCGGCCAGCACGTTATCGGGGTAACCCACGGCAGCACTCTAGACGGCGGAACGCAGATGCGTGATGTCTCCGGCCGACACCGTCACGGTCTGAGCACCGGCGTCCACGCACAGTCGGCCCAACTCGTCGACGCCCCGGGCCACGCCGACGACCTCCCGATCGCCGGGCAGCAGCGCCTGCACTCGTGAACCCAACGTCACGCTGTAGCGCTGGTAGTCGGCGAACAGCTTCGGATCGGCGCCGCCAGCGGTTCGCCAAGCATCGATTCGGCTGGCCAGTTCGCGAAGTATGCGGTGGGCCAACGCATTTCGATCAACTGCCGATCCCGTCATCAGCAGCGAGGTGGCCACCGGGTCGGGTGCTTCCGCCGCCGTCAGTGTCACGTTGAGGCCCAGCCCGACGACGATCGCCGCCGCCGGCGCGGCAACTTCGGCGAGAATCCCGGCCAGCTTGCCGTCACCGACCAGCACGTCGTTGGGCCACTTGAGGCCCGCGGCGACGTCGGCTTCTGCGGCCAGCGCATCGACGACGGCAACACCGGTGGCCAGCGGCAGCCAACCCCATCCCGACCGGGGCACCGACGATCCGTCGACGCCGACAGATAACGCGACCTGGGTGCGTGGCGGTGCCGACCACTGCCGGCCATGGCGCCCGCGACCGGCGTTCTGGTATTCGGCCAGCAGCACCGATCCGTCGATGTCTACGCCGGCGGCCGACCGGGCCAGTAGGTCGGCGTTGGTGGAGCCGGTCTCGGCGACCACGTCGAGCCGACGCCATGCCAGCTCCGGCCCGACCAGCCCGTCGCCGATCACCGCTGCGTCTAGCGGCGGGCGGGGCAGGTCAGCGTCGGCTGGCACGGTGGTTTGCTCTTTTCGTCGAGGGTGCGCTCAGGGATTCCACTGTGCGCTGATGGTGGGATTTGCGC
>NZ_JCALCY010000007.1:0-240475 GCF_059812585.1 Mycobacterium sp. NGS48 | reverse complement strand
CCAGCCGACCCCGTCGGCGGCGCCCGCGTAGGGCTTGCAGCGACCATCGGGCGACAGGCCCCGATGCCGGGAGAACTCGACGAACACCGTCGGCGTGGCGTTGACCGTCGCTCCGCCGGCCAACGCCAGGTCGCACTCCCCGGAGCGCAGCGACTGCACCGCCATGTGCAATGCCACCAACGACGACGAGCACGCGGTATCCACCGACACCGCCGGCCCTTCCAGCCCCAACACATAGGCCACCCGCCCGGTAGCGACACTGGATGTCATGCCGGTGAGCCGGTAGCCCTCGATCTCTTCGGCGAGCATGCCGTAGCCCTGCACGATGATCCCGGCGAACACGCCGGTGGCGCTGCCCCGCAGCCCGCTCGGGTCAATCCCGGCCCGCTCCAACGCCTCCCACGACAACTCCAGCAGCATTCGATGCTGCGGGTCGGTCGCCAGCGCCTCACTGGGCGACACCCCGAAGAAGCCGGCGTCGAAGTCCGCGACATCGTCGACGAATCCCCCGGCCCGCGCGTACGACTTGTGCGGCGCATCGGGATCGGGATCGAACAGCCCGGCCAGATCCCAGCCCCGGTCGGTGGGAAACTCGGACATCACGTCGCGGCCGTCGGCCACCATGTCCCACAGCCCCGCGGGGGAATCCACTCCGCCGGGAAATCGGCAGGACATCCCGACAATCGCGATCGGTTCGCCGGACCGTTCCAGCAGTGCGCGGTTCTTGCGCTTCAGCCGCTCCACCTGGACCAGCGCTTTGCGCAGCGCCTCGGTCGCATGCTGGAGTTGGTCAGCCATATTGTTTACCTCTCGCTTAACGCCGGTCGCCGCCGAACGCGGACGCGACCTCTGACGTGACGAGCCACGTCACGACAGTTCCGCGGGCTCGGTCCTCCCCTATTCCGGCCTAGCCCAGCGATCCATGGCGCGACTGTACCTGTTCTCCGGTTGGTCTCGGACTATCGCGGTCAGCGCCAGCCGTCGGCCGCCCTGGCCGCTCGCATCAGCGTGTCGCAGAGTTCACGCAGCTCTGTGGCGGCGGCTCCTTCGTCGAGCGCTGTTGCGACATCCTCGGCAGCGCATCGCACCTGGTAGACGCGGTCGGACAGGTCGGCGGCCTCGTCGGCGGACAGCACCACGGAATCGGGCGGCAGCGCCGAGCCCGGCCCGCCATTGATCGAGGCCCGCTGCTCGTAGGCGCGTTGTCGACAGGACTGGCGGCAGTACTGCCTGCGACGTCCCATCCCGGTGTCCGCGACGTCACGACCGCACCAGCGGCACGGTTGCGGTCGCGTGCGACGGGTCACGCGCCCGACTTTAGCCCGGCCTACGTCGGCCTCCCGGTATCATGGAAGGTCGCGTCGCAATCGCACCTGGGAACTACATAGTCCGTCGTAGCGTTCTCAGCCCGAAGAGATTTAGCGCAGAGAATTAAGGAGTGGGTCCATGGCTGATCGTGTCCTGAGGGGTAGTCGCCTCGGAGCCGTGAGCTACGAGACCGACCGCAACCACGACCTGGCGCCGCGGCGGGTTGCGCGGTACCGCACCGAAAACGGTGAAGAGTTCGACGTCCCGTTCGCCGACGACGCCGAGCTTCCCGGCACCTGGCTGTGCCGCAACGGTATGGAAGGCACCCTGATCGAGGGTGATCTGCCCGAGCCGAAGAAGGTCAAGCCGCCTCGCACTCACTGGGACATGTTGCTGGAGCGCCGTTCGGTGGAGGAGCTCGAGGAATTGCTCAAGGAGCGCCTCGATTTGATCAAAACGCGCCGTCGCGGCAGCTGATCGCCTTCTGCGCGCCGGTGCGAAGGTGCGCAGAACCGGGAATTATCTGCGTTGCATCTGGGACATGCCCGCTCGCGGTTGGTGGAGCCGGCCGCTGATCCCCCACTGGGCAACTTTGACCAGCGCTTCGCGGATGTTGGAGCCGCTCATCTTCGACACGCCCAGTTCACGCTCGGTGAAGGTGATGGGCACTTCGACGACCGAGAAGCCGTTGCGGACCGTGCGCCACGTCAGATCGATCTGGAAGCAGTAGCCCTTGGAGTCGACGGCGTTCAAGTCGATTTTCTCCAGCACCTCATGCCGGTAGGCGCGGTAGCCGGCGGTGATGTCGTGCACACCGATCCCGAGCAGCAGCCGCGAATAGGTGTTGGCCACCTTGGACAGCACGATGCGCCGCCACGGCCAGTTGCGAACGGATCCGCCGTCGACGTAGCGCGAACCGATGGCCAGATCGGCTCCGGCGTCGACGGCCTCCAGCAGCCGGTGCAGCTGCTCGGGCGCGTGGCTGCCGTCGGCGTCCATCTCGACCAGTGTCGAGTACCCACGGGTCAGGCCCCAGGCGAAACCTGCCAAGTAGGCGGCGCCCAGGCCGTCCTTGGTGGTGCGGTGCATCACATGGATCCGCCCGGAGTCGGCCGACGCCAGCTCGTCGGCAAGCTCTCCGGTGCCGTCGGGACTGCTGTCGTCAACGACGAGTACGTGGACGTCGGGACGTGCTTGGTGCAGGCGCTGCACGATGAGGGGAAGGTTCTCACGCTCGTTGAACGTGGGAATGATCACCAGGGTGTGCTGGGTGGGACGGTCGCCCGTCATATGGCTCCTCGGTCTGGCCCTCACCGGGCGGAATGTCGGCCGCCCTGGTCGAGCGGGTCGTCGTCTTCGAGCGGATCCTCGTCACGGTGGTCGGACGGACTGTCGTCGGCGTCTTCCGTAGGCACATCCGACTTCGCCGGCCGGAATCGGCGACGACTCGGACGCGGGAACCATCCATTCTGCAGTATTGCGCCCAGAACCGCCCCGATGCCTGCCAGCACCAGGATCCACTGGATGATCGGCTCCCAGCGGGTCGCCGGAGCCAGTGCCGTCTTGAGGCGCACCTGGGTGTCGAGGTAGGCGGGCTCGAAAAAGTCGGTTCGGGCCAGCTCGCGGCCATCCGGAGCGATAACGGCGCTGATCCCGACGGTGCCCGCGACGACGACGTATCGATCGTGTTCCACCGCGCGCACTTTGTCGAAGGCCAGCTGCTGCTCGCTCATGGCCTGGTTGAACGTGGCGTTGTTGCTGGGAATCGCCAGTAGCTGCGCGCCGTTGCGTACTGATTGACGGGTGGCGCGGTCGAAGATCACTTCCCAACAGGTGGCCACCCCGATCGGAATACCGGCCGCGTGTACGACCCCGGTGCCTTGGCCCGCCACCATGTGGCCGGCCCACGCGGCGTATCCCGACAGGTGGCGGAACAGCCACGGCCAGGGCAGGTACTCACCGAACGGCTGGACGATCAGCTTGTCGTGGCGTTCGGCGGGCCCAGTGGCCGGATTCCACACGATCACGGTGTTGGTGTACGCCGAATCACCCGGCGGCCGATTCGGGACATCGAGCACGGTGCCGACCAGGATCGGCGCCCCGATCGCGTCCGCCGCCACCGTAATCTGCTGCGCGGCGTCGGGATTGGCCAGCGGATCGATATCCGACGCATTCTCGGGCCAGATGACGAACTGTGGTTGCGGCGCGCGACCGGCGCGTACGTCGCCGGCCAGCAGCAGCGTCTCCCGGACGTGGTTGTCGAGCACCGCCCGGCGTTGCGCGTTGAAGTCGAGGCCGAGTCTGGGCACATTGCCCTGCACCGCCGCGACCGTCACGGCGGGCTCGTTGCCCGACCCGGTTCCGGAGTGCCGGACCTGCGGCCAGATGACCACGGTAGCGAAGAACACCAGGCAGATGCAGACCGCCGGCAGCACCACCGCCGGCGGTCTTTCGACCGCCTCGAGGTCCGCGCCGGCCTCCCTGGCGGTTTGCCACCACAACGCGATTTCCCGCACGATCGCGGTCAGGCTGCAACCGATCAGCACGATCGCCAGCGACAGCAGCGGAGGCCCACCGAGTCGGACCAACGGCAGGAATGGTCCCTCGGTCTGACCGAAGGCGACCACACCGAAGGGAAATCCGCCGAACGGAACGGTCGATTTCAGCCACTCCTGCGCCGCCCACACCGTCGCGAACCAGATCGGCCACCAGGGCAGATCACGCACCACGACGGCCAGCAGGCCGAACAGGCCCGGAAACAGGGCGGACACTGTCGCCAGCGCTATCCACGGCGTCACGCCGACGAGCGTGCTGATCCATGGCAGCAGCGGCAGGTAGAACGTCAGCCCGAACAGGAACCCGTAACCGAATCCGCCCACCGGTGTGGTGGCGGGCCGTGTCAGTACCCAGGCCAGCACCGCAAATGCGACGACCGCGGCCCACCACCAGTTGATCGGCGGAAAACTGGCATAGAGCAGCAGAGCGGCGGCGATCGTGGCGGCCAGCCGGGTGAGCCGGGGCTTAAGGGCACGGCCGACGCCCGGCAGCCGGGCCAGCAGCGCCGCGCCCGCGCCGGCCAAGCGCGTCCGTGCCGCGATGCTCAACTTCGGGAGGAGTTGCTGCCCGGCGGCGGGCGCATCGGATTGGCCGAGGTCGGCCTCGCCGGCGTCGTCGTCGTAGTCGTCACCGATCGCCGGGATGATTTCGGTGGTGTCGTGGCGGCGCCGTTTTCCCCTAGCCATAAATGACCGCGCCCCGATGCACGGTTTGCCGGCAGCGCGGTAACGCCTCGGCGTGGCTCAGCCGCGGCAAGGCGGGCACCCGGGACCGCGGATCGGTCGACCACCGCTGGACGGCGTTGGGCGGTGCGGTGACCTCGAGTTCGCCGACCTCCCATACGGCGTAGGAGGCGGTCGCGCCCGGTGTCAAGGTCCCGGTCAGCCCGTCGCGCACTCCAGCGGCCCGCCAACCACCGCGGGTGGCGGCGGCGAACGCGGCGCGGACGGATACCGCGCTATCCGGATTGTGGTGCTGGGCGGCCGCGCGCACGGTTGCCCACGGATCGAGGCCCGTTACCGGTGCGTCGGATCCAAACGCCAGGGGCACGCCTTGGGATGCTAACAGCGCGAATTGATTGAGCTGCCGACCTCGGTCGACACCGAGCCGACGCGCGTACATGCCCTCGTCGCCGCCCCACAGCGCGTCGAAGTTGGGCTGCATGCTCGCGATCACGCCCCAGGCGCCCAGTTTGGCCGCCTGGTCGACGGTCACCATCTCCAGATGCTCCAGCCGGTGCCCGCACCGCGCGACGGCGACGACGCCGAACTCGTCGACCACCTGCTCGACGGCGTCGACCGCTGTCGTCACGGCGGCGTCGCCGATGACATGAAAACCCGCGGTCACACCTGCCTGGGTGCAGGCGCGGACGTGCGCGGCGACGGCGTCCGGCTCGAGGTGACAGTCGCCGACGCTGTGCGCGGCGTCGGTATAGGGCCGGTGCAGCCAGGCGGTGCGCGAGCCCACCGAGCCGTCGATGAACAAGTCGCCTGCCAGGCCGTGGGCGCCGGTCTCGGCCAGCAGTTCGCGGGCCCGCGTGGCACTGGTCACGGCTTCACCCCAGTAGCCGATCACGTCGACACCGTGCTCGCTAGCGCGCAGCTCCTGCCAGTCGGCCAGGCCACCAATGTCGGGACCGGCGCATTCGTGGACGGCGACGATGCCGGCCGCGGCGGCGGCATCCAGGGCCGCGGCGCGGGCCCCGGCCCGCTGAATGCGGGTCAGCTGGTCGCGGGCCACGGCGCGGGCCAGGTTGTGCGCCTCGCCCGACAGCGGCAGCTGTTCGGCAAAACCGGCCGCCTCTCGCAGATCGGGGATCTGACGGCGCAGCGCGGTCGAGGCCAGCGCCGAGTGCACATCGACCCGGGCCAGGTAGGCGGGCCGGTCGCCGAGCAGCTCATCGAGGTCGGCCGTGGTCGGCGGGGTGCTATCGGGCCAGGTGGATTCGTCCCAGCCGTCGCCCCACACCATGTGATCGGGGTGGGCGGCGGCATGGTCGGCGATGAGCCGCAGGCAATGCTGCCGCGAGGTGGCCGAGCGCAAGTCCAGTCCGCTGAGCGTCAATCCGGTGGCGGTCAGGTGGATGTGGCTGTCCACGAACGCCGGGGCGACGAAGCCGCCGTCGAGATCGACGACGTCAGCATCGGCGAACTGGTCGCGGCCGACGTCGTCGCTGCCCAACCAGGCGACGACGCCGTCGCGAACCGCCATGGCCGTGGCATCGGGATGACTCGGGCTGTGGATGCGCCCGTTGCACAGCAGCGTCGTCACACTGCAAACCTATGGGGCGGTCAGTCGCGGCGGGGCGGGAAGGCGGGCGGCTGCACGTCGGTGATGTCGATGACCTCGCCGTCGATGACGTCGTCGCGGGAGTCTCGGTTGTCTGCGAATCGTTCGCCGCCGAGCGTGGTGACGGTGATCAGCGGCCGGCCGACGCGGCGGGCTGCCATCGCGGTCAAGAGCGGCCGGGCGGCGGCCCGCGTCGGCGGCAGGAGGAGCAGCACCCCCGCCGCGGTGGTGACCAGGCCCGGCACCACGACCAGCATCGTGCCCAGGGCAATCACTGCGTTGTCGGTGACGGCGCCGCCCGGGGCGGATCGCAGCCGGGTGAGTTGGCGCTTGACCTGCCTACCGGCCAATGCCGTGCCGATCACGAAGGTGCCCAACAGCACCAGCAGCGTCCAGCCGAGCCCGATTGTGGACGCCAGCGCCACCACCACCGCAAGCTCGACGACGGCGTAGACGAGAAACAGTCGCGACACCATGTCATGCCAACGTTTCCGTCCGGCTCGGGAGTTCCGTCGGCGTCGGGTGCGCGGTTAGATGCTTGATGTGACGACCATCCAGATGGACACGCCTGCCGGGCCGATCGATGCGTTGCTGGACATTCCCGACGGGCAGGCCCCGTTTCCCGGCGTTGTGGTGGTCCACGACGCGATTGGCTACGGACCCGACAAGGAATTGATCTCAACGCACATCGCCGCAGCGGGATACCTCGCGCTGACGCCGAACCTGTTCGCTCGCGGTGGCCGGGCGCGCTGCATCACCCGCGTCATGCGGGAACTGTTGACCAAGCGGGGCCGTTCGCTCGACGACGTCTTGGCCGCCCGTGATCATCTGCAGTCGTTGCCGCAATGCTCAGGCCGGGTCGGCATTGCCGGCTTCTGCATGGGCGGGCAATTTGCATTAGTGATGTCACCCAAGGGCTTTGGCGCCTCTGCACCGTTCTATGGCACGCCGCTGCCGCGCAATCTCAGCGAAGTGCTCGACGGGGCGTGCCCGATCGTGGCCAGTTTCGGCAGCCGCGATCCGCTGGGCGTCGGCGCTCCCAAACGACTGCAACGCGCGCTTGACCGTAAAACCATCACCAACGACGTCAAGGTGTATCCGCGGGCCGGCCACAGCTTCGCGAACAAGCTTCCCGCCCAGCCGTTGCTGCGTATCACCGGATTCGGCTACAACGAGGCGGCCACCGAAGACGCCTGGGCCCGTGTCTTCGCATTCTTCGGCGAACACCTACAAGCAGACGCGCCTGGATAACAGCCCTAGCCGGCTGCTCTCAGCTCCAGACCGACGTTGTTTTCCATGCCGCCGCGCATTTTGCTGACGAAGTTGAACACCGCCCCGACCAGGCCGTAGCGCTTGCCGATCGCCTCGTAGACGGCGCCGTTGTAGGTCTTTTCGAGAATGGTTGCCGTCGCCTCGATGGCCTCGCTTTTCGGGCGGCCACGCATATCGCAGATCGCCAGCGTCACCCGCGGCGTGTTGCGGATCCGCTTGACCTTCCAAGACGCCTCTTGGCTGATGACCAGCAGTCGGTCGCCGTCCGGGGCGGCCCAGACCGGGGTCGGCTTGGGCCGGCCGTCCTTGGTGAAGGTGGTCAACAAGATGTACTGCGACTTGGCAAGGTCGGCAAAGGTGAGGGCCATGGCCTCGAACCTACCGGCGCGCGAGGCACCTTCTGCCGCGAGCGCCAAGGGGGTCAGCCCTCCAAGTCGCCTTCGGTTTCCAGCAGCACCTGGCGCAGGCTGTCGAGGGTGTCGGATTGCGGGTCCGCCCACATTCCGCGGCTGACCGCCTCCAGTAGCCGTTCGGCCATGCCGTGCAGCGCCCACGGGTTGGACTCGGCCATGAATTTGCGGTTCTGGCTGTCCAGCACGTAGGCCTCGGTGAGCTGCTCGTACATCCAGTCGGCCATCACGCCCGCGGTGGCGTCGTAGCCGAACAAATAGTCCACGGTCGCCGCCATCTCGAAGGCGCCCTTGTAGCCGTGCCGTCGCATCGCGGTCATCCAGCGCGGGTTGACGACGCGGGCGCGAAACACCCGGGTGGTTTCCTCCGAGAGGGTGCGGGTGCGAACCGCATCGGGTCGGGTGTTGTCGCCAATGTAGGCGGCCGGCGCCTGTCCGGTCAGCGCCCGAACCGTGGCCACCATGCCGCCGTGGTACTGGAAATAGTCGTCGGAATCGGCGATGTCGTGCTCGCGGGTGTCGGTGTTTTTGGCGGCCACGGTGATCCGCCTGTAGGCCCGGTTCATGTCGTCGGTGGCAGCACAGCCGTCCAACGCGCGGCCGTAGGCGAATCCACCCCATGCGGTGTACACCTGCGCCAGGTCGGCGTCGTCACGCCAGTTGCGGCTGTCGATCAGCTGCAGCAGCCCGGCGCCGTAGGTTCCCGGTTTCGATCCGAAAATGCGTGTGGTGGCCCGGCGTTGGTCACCGTGCTGCGCCAAGTCGGCCTGAGCGTGTGCGCGCACGTAGTTCTCGTCGTCGGACTCGTCGAGGTCGGCAACCAACCGCACCGCGTCGTCGAGCATCGTCACCACGTGCGGGAAGGCGTCCCGGAAGAACCCGGAGATCCGCACCGTCACGTCGATCCGGGGCCGTCTCAGCTCGGCCAGCGGGATCGCCGCGAGTCCGACGACTCGCCGCGACGCGTCGTCCCAGACCGGCCGAACCCCCAGCAGAGCAAGCACTTCGGCGATGTCGTCACCGGCCGTCCGCATCGCGGAGGTGCCCCACACTGACAGCCCGACCGACCGCGGCCACTCCCCGTGGTCATTGCGATAGCGAGTCAGCAGCGAATCCGCCATGGCCACACCGGTTTCCCACGCCAACCGCGACGGCACCGCTTTGGGGTCAACCGAGTAGAAGTTGCGACCGGTGGGCAGCACGTTGACCAGTCCGCGCAGCGGCGAACCCGACGGCCCGGCCGGAATGAACCGGCCGTCCAGTGCCTTCAGCACCTGGTCGATCTCGGCGCCGGTCTCGGCGAGTCGCGGGACTACCTCGGTGGCGGCGAATCGCAATACTGCCGCGACGTCGGCGTTGTCGGTGAGGTGCTGCACGGCGTCGCGGTCCCACCCGGTGTCCTGCAGCGCTTTGACCAGCTGCCGAGCCTGCGCTTCGGCCTCGTCCACCGACAACCGCTCGTCGGTGCCGTCCTCGGCGAGGCCCAGTGCCTGGCGCAGCCCGGGCACCGAGTGCTCACCGCCGAACAGTTGGCGGGCCCGCAGGATCGCCAGCACCAGGTCGAGTTCGGCCTCACCCTGCGGTGTCTGGCCGAGAATGTGCAACCCGTCGCGGATTTGAACGTCTTTGATCTCGCAGAGCCAACCGTCGACATGCAGCAGCATGTCGTCGAACGAGTCATCTTCGGGGCGCTCGGCCAATCCCAGGTCGTGGTCCATCTTGGCCGCGCGGATCAGTGTCCAGATCTGCTGACGGATCGCGGGCAGCTTACCGGGATCCAACGCGGCGATGGTGGCGTGCTCGTCGAGCAACTGCTCCAACCGGGCGATGTCGCCGTAGGTTTCGGCGCGGGCCATCGGCGGGATGAGGTGGTCGACGAGCACGGCGTGCGCGCGGCGCTTGGCCTGGGTGCCCTCACCGGGGTCGTTGACCAGAAACGGGTAGATGAGCGGCAGATCGCCCAGTGCGGCATCGGATGCACACCCGCTCGACATGCCCAATGTCTTGCCCGGCAGCCACTCCAGGTTGCCGTGCTTGCCCAAATGCACGACGGCGTCGGCGCCGAACCCGGTGTCGAGCCAGTGATAGGCGGCCAGATAGTGGTGGCTGGGCGGTAGATCGGGGTCATGGTAGATCGCCACCGGCTTCTCGCCGAAGCCGCGTGGCGGCTGCACCATCAGCACGAGGTTGCCGGCTTGCATTGCGGCGATGACGATTTCGCCGTCCGGGTCGATGGACCGGTCGACGAACAACTCGCCCGGCGGTGGCCCCCAATGCTTTTGCACCGCTTCGGTGAAGTCGGCGGGCAGGGTCGCGAACCAGGCGCGGTAGTCGTTGGCAGACACCCGGATCGGGTTGCCCGCCAGCTGGCCTTCAGTGAGCCAATCGGGGTCCTGGCCGCCGCGTTCGATCAGTGCATGCACCAGCGCGTCGCCGTCTTGCGCGTCGACGCCGGGCAGCTCGCCGACGTGATACCCGTGCCCGCGCATGGCCTGTAACAACTTCACGGCGCTGGCCGGCGTGTCCAGGCCGACCGCATTGCCGATGCGGGCATGTTTGGTCGGGTAGGCGGAGAACACCACGGCCACCCGCTTTTCGGCGGGCGGAAGGTGTCGCAGCCGGGCGTGGCGGACCGCCAGCCCGGCCACCCGCGCGCAGCGTTCAGAGTCGGCGACATAGGAGATCAGCCCCTCGTCGTCGATCTCCTTGAACGAGAACGGGACCGTGATGATGCGCCCGTCGAACTCGGGGACGGCGACCTGGCTGGCCACATCCAGTGGGCTGAGCCCGTCGTCGTTGTCGTGCCACTGCTGGCGGGAACTGGTCAGGCACAGACCCTGCAGGATCGGGACGTCCAGCGCGGCGAGGTGTTTAACGTTCCAGCTGTCATCCAGACCCCCGGCAGCCGCCGTCGCGGGTTTGGCTCCCCCGGCGGCCAGCACGGTGACCACCATGGCGTCCGCCTCGCCGAGGGTTTGCAGCATGTCGGGCTCGGCGGTGCGCAGCGACGCGCAGTAGACCGGCAGCGCCTGTCCGCCGGCGGCTTCGATCGCGTCGCACAGCGCTTCGACGTAGGCGGTGTTGCCAGCAAGCTGCTGCGCACGGTAGTACAGCACGGCAATGGTCGGGCCCTGCGTTTCTGCCCGGGCCCGTTCCAGTAGCCCCCAGGTCGGCGTGCTCGCCGGCGGGTTGAACCCGAAGCCGGTCATCAACAGCGTGTCGGACAGGAAGGCGTGCAGTTGGCGCAGATTGGCCACCCCACCCTGAGCCAGGTAGAGATGCGCCTGCAGGGCGATTCCAGCCGGCGCGGTGGACCGCTCGGTCAGATCGGCATCCGGAGCCTGCTCGCCGCTGACCACGACGGCGGGGATGCCGCTGGCCAGCACGGTGTCGATGCCGTCCTGCCAGGCGCGGTAGCCGCCAAGGATGCGGACCACGGCGATGTCGGCGTCATCGAGCAACTCAGGTAGTTCATCGGGCAGCAGTCGCGCGGGATTGGCCCACCGATAGTTCGCCCCGCTGGCACGGGCGGTGATCAGGTCGGTGTCGGACGTCGAGAGCAGCAGCACGGGCGGATCGGACACCCGTCATTCCTACCGCAGCACGACTCGGGTGTCGGCGCACGGTGACCATGACAGGATGCGACCTATGTCTGTGTCGGGAAAGATCGTTGTCATCACCGGCGGCGCTCGCGGGATCGGCTTGGCTACCGCCGGCGTACTGCACGGCCTCGGCGCCAAGGTCGCCATCGGAGATGTCGACAAATCCGCTGGCAAGGAGGCCGCCGGCCGGTTGGGCCTCGAGTTTCACGGCAGATTGGACGTGACGCAACGCCGATCTTTCAGCAATTTTCTCGACACCGTGGAAGATCAGCTCGGACCTATCGACGTGTTGGTCAATAACGCCGGGGTCATCGCGGTGGGCGACGCGGTCGACGAGGCCGACACCGTCACCAAGCGGCTGCTCGATGTGAACGTCTACGGCGTGATCCTGGGCACCAAACTGGCTGCCGAACGCATGGTGCCCCGCGGTCACGGTCACATCATCAACATCGCTTCGGTGGGCGGCCTGCTGCCGACGGCCGGCATCGCCACCTATTGCGCGACAAAGCATGCGGTGCTCGGATTCACCGACACGGTCCGCCTGGAAAACCGTGGTAGCGGCGTCGAGTTCTCCGCGGTCCTCCCGACGTTGACCAACACCGAGATGATCGCCGGCATTGGTCACGCCAAGGGACTCAGGAACGCCGAACCCGAGGAGGTTGCCAACGCGGTCGCAGGGCTGGTCGGCAAACCGAAACGCCGCGTGGTGGTACCGCGTTCGATGGGTGTCATGCTGCTGTCTCAGCGATTCGTGCCGCAGCGGGTATCCGAGGCGCTCGGCCGTGCGCTGGGCACCGAGCGTGTCTTCAGCTCGGACGTCGACGTCACAAAGCGCAAATCGTATGCCGACCGGACCGGGACGTCCTGACGGGTCACCCGATTGGGGTAGGCGATTACCCTATCCACCTTGGCGCGGCCGCGGGATAGTCGAGTGATCAACACAGCTGCGATACGAGAAGTTGCGAGGCGGTGGTGCCAGCCCGGGCTGGCCCGGCTCTATAGGCGGTCCATCTCGCGAGACATCCGCGCGGCCTCGAAATAATTCGGTTCACGCGGCGGGTAGTGCCGTCGTGGCTCGGGCAGCGGGGTGAGCATGCAGCCAATCGCGGCAATCAGCCTTTCGTTGAGCCGACGACGGCCAGTTACCTTCGGCGGCAACGACAGTGCTGCCGCGCTGCTGAAGACAACTTCCTGTTCGGTAACGACGACCGTTGTGGGAGTGCGCTTCCGGGAGCTTTCCGCGGGACGCCGGGCTCCGACATCGAGTCTCTCCGAGGGTCGCGGTAATACGTGCGGCATATGCGGATCCCTTCATGCTCGATCACTACATCGCAAGACAACCACCATGGGAGGTCCGAAACCTCATTCAAATGACGGAGATTCAGCTGCTTTTCGCGGCGGGCTTCCACCTAGGCAGGTTCACGGAGAGATGCTGACCGGCGACGCGGAGACCAGGCGATGGTCACGGTCGAGGATTTCTCGCGCCTAGTATCAGGCATCTACGCGGCGGCGGTCACTCCGCAACACTGGGAGCCGGCGATCCGCGACATTCATCGCGCGCTCGGCGCAACGGGCGGTTCGCTTCTGATGGGCGATGACTCCTGGTCTTTCCGTAATTCGACCATCCCCGTCGCAGCACTCGAAAGTTATGCGAAGTACTACCACCGACTGGACTATGTGGTCGCCGCCGTCAAGAAAGGACCGGTCGGCGCTGTGCGGACCGGCCCAGAAATTTTGGTTCCCAATCGAAACGATGAGTTCTACGCCGACTGGATGCGCACCAACCAATTCGAAGACGGGCTGTTCGTCCGGTTGACCGGCGGCCGCGACCGGCCCACGACTTTCCTTGTGACATCAGCGCGACAGTCCTTTGACACCCCCGAACGGGTGCAGTTGATGACTGGGCTGGTCGAACACCTGCAGCAGGCGGTACGCACCCAGGACAAGCTGACTGCGTTGGCCGACAGCGCAATCGAGCTGGCCGGCGCGCTTGAGGTTGTCCGGCACGGAATGATCATCGTCGCCGGCGACCAGCTGGTGATCAACCTGAATTCCGCGGCGGAGCGGATCTTCCGCGCCGAGGATGGCCTTTGCACGCGGTCAGGACGAATCGTCGCGACGAATATGCACGCCGATCATGGCCTGCAACGCGCCCTACACCAGGCCCTGGCCGGCGGAACCTCCGCCGTTCGCGGAAGCCGGTCACTCGTCTGCGTGCGGCCCTCCGGTAGGCGGCCCTACATCATTCACGTGCTGCCCTCGCACCGCCGGGACGCCGATGAGCCACCCAGGCAAGCGATGGCCTTGGTCTTGATCGTCGACCCCGAGGACGAACCTGTACCCACCGCCGCGCTGTTACGGCGGCTTTACCACCTCACGGAGGCCGAAGCAGAAGTGGCGGTGCGCATGTCGAACGGCGCGGACCTCAAGCAGATCTCCGAAGAGCTATCAGTCTCCATGACCACAGTTCGCACCCATCTGCAACACGTCTTCGACAAAACCGACACCCACCGCCAAGCTGAACTCGTGCGGCTGCTGCTTGCGCTGAGTCCTTGACTGGTCAGGCAGTGCGGATGTCGAAGTCGGCGAGCTCGGGCGGCTGGCGCAGCAGTTCGCGGTGCCGTTCTGGTGTCCACGGGAACAACTCGGGCAGGCCGTCTTTGCCCAGGTACCAACTGTTGCATCCGGTAACCCAGATGGTCTGTGGCATCGCCTGTTTCATATCCTCGTTGTATTCCATGGTGGCGACTTCGGTCGGTGCGGCGGCAACGACGCGGCCATCGCGGATCTGGTTGATCCACCACATTGCGTAGTCGGCCTGGTCCTCAGCGATCGGTATCAACGATTGGTTGCCGATGGGCGAATGTGGACCCATCAGCATGAACAGGTTGGGAAACCCCGGCACCGCGACCGATCGATAGGCCCTGGGGCCGTCGGCCCAGGCCTCGTCAAGGGTCAGCCCGCCCTCGCCGATGACAACGAGGGGGCGCACGTAGGCGCGGGCGTCGAAACCCGTTGCGTAGACCAGCAGATCAAGCTCGTGCAACGTGCCATCGGAGGTGACGACGCCGCGCGGCTCGACGTGGTCGATCGAGTCGGTCACGACGTCGACGCCCGGCTTCTGCAAGGAACGGTAGAAATGACCCGCGAAGATCAGCCGCTTACACATTGGCTGATCTCGGGGCGTGAGCTTCGCGCGCAAATGCCGGTCGCGCACCGAGAGCCGCAAATTCCACCGGCACTGAGCTTGAAAAAGCCGGCGCTGGAAGCCGGGACGAATCGGCGCCCGGCCGAACATAAACCGCGTGTACCAACCCCAGAAGCGGTAGCCGATTTCATTGAGCTTCGGCCACCGGCCCAGCGCCGCCCGGGTCAGTGGTGAGTAGCGCAGGTTGGGCATTGGGCAGACCCATTGGGCGGTGCGCTGGAAGACCTTCAATTGGCGGACTTGACCGCCGAGTTCCGCAGTGATCTGCACGCCGGTGGATCCGGTGCCGATCAACCCAATGCGTTTGTCGGGCAGCGTAATCGAGTGATCCCACCGCGAGGAATGGAACGTCGGGCCGGCGAAGGTCTCCAGCCCGGGTATCTCCGGGTAGCGGGGTACCCGCAAGACACCGGTCGCGGTGATCAGCACGTCGAACGATTCCTCGCCCCCGGCGGTGGTCAGCCACCAGCGTCCGTCGTCATAGCGGGCCGACGCGACGTCGGTGCCGAACCGGATGTGCGGCCGGATGGCTCGTTCGTCGGCCACCTGCCGGAAATATGCCTGGATTTCCGGGCCGGGCGGCAGCAGATGCGACCAGTTCGGGTTGGGCCGAAACGAATACGAGTAGTACCGCGAGGGGACGTCACAGGTCAGACCCGGATAGGTGTTGTCGCGCCAGGTACCGCCGACCTCGTCGGCCTTCTCGAAAATGGTGTACGAGTCGATGCCCGCCTGTTGCAGCTTGACTGCCATGCACAGCCCCGACATCCCGGCGCCGATGATCGCGATCTTCAGTGGGCGCTTCTGGTACATGCAACCTCCCGTTGCCGGCGTAGGCCTCAACCTACGCCGGCCAGGTCGACCGATTGCGAGATTCCGCCGGCTAACCGGCGACTACTCGCTTGGAACCGAAGATCCGTTCTTGTGCGGCGGTGTCGCCGAATGACTGGGCCTTGACGATGGCGCCGTCGCGAAATGTGAAAACGTCGGCTTCCTGGTAGGGCGCTCCGCCGACCGTGACTTCGGTCAGCACCACCACGACGTCGCCGTCGGCAAGAATGCTCTTGATTTCGACCGCGGTCGACTTCTCCCCTAGTTGCCCGAACAACGCGGTGAGTTCGTCTTTGCCGCGGTAGGTTCCGCTGATCGCGCTTTCGCCGGTGAGCGTCCACTCTGCGGCGTCATCGAAAATGCCCAGGGCCGACTCGAGATCGCCCGCGCTGAACGCGGCGTAGCCCTTTTTGGTCGTCTCAATATTCTGATTGGACATCCCGAACCCCTTCTCTACCTTGTCGTTACGCCCGGCCGGTAGGCCGATGTCTCAAGTGGAGTGTGCGGGACGACCCGGGTGGGCGCCTAGAGTAGGCGGCTACTCCATTTCTTGTAGCGGTGCTGCTGGTCGTCCAGCGCCGATATCGCGATAAGACAAAGCCATCGACGCCATCGCATGAATCACTGAAACCCCTGCTTCACAGTGTTTTCAACGAGTTATTAACACTTCGACCTTCATCCACAGGCCACTATCGTGTTCTTAATCCATGTCAGACTGGTCCGGTAGCATTCGAATATGCGTTCGAATAGCCGGGAGGAGATCGTCGGGGTCTTCGATGCTGCCGAGGCCGATATGCGGCTCGCGGTGGACTTGTCGTTTGACGGGTTGACTACCCCAGAGTGTTTGGCGTTGCTGGAACGTTGGGAACGAATCCGTCGGTGCATGTCGGCGGTTGACCACGCGTTGATCAATAAGGTCGCCGAACAGGCCGACGAGACGGAGTTGGGCGGCAAGTTGGCGGTCGAGCGGTTGCGTATTACTCGCCCCGAAGCATCGCGGCGCATCGGCGAGGCTGCCGATTTGGGGCCGCGCCGCGCGATGACCGGCGAGCCCCTGGCGCCGGTGCTGCCGGGCACTGCCGAAGCGCAGCGCGCCGGTGAGATCGGCGACGGTCACGTGCGGGTGATCCGCAACTTCTACCATCGGCTGCCCGACGCAGTTGACATCGAGAAGGGAGCAGGCAGAAGCACAGCTAGCCCGCCAAGGCAGCCAATTTCGGCCCGACCAACTGGCCAAGCTGGCTGACAGACTCACCGACTGCCTCAACCCCGACGGCGATTTCACCGACAACGACCGTGCCCGCCGCCGCAGTCTGATCATCGGCAAACAAGACGTCGACGGCATGAGCCCGATCACCGGATATTTGATCCCTGAGGCGCGCGCCACCATCGACGCGGTCCTGGCGAAGTTGGCCGCCCCGGGCATGTGCAACCCCGACAACCCCACCCCCTGCCTGGGCGGCACCCCCTCTCAAGAGGCCATCGAGCGCGACACCCGCAGCACCGGCCAGCGCAACCACGATGCGCTCAATGCCGCCGGACGCGCGCTGTTGGCCTCCGGTGATTTAGGCAAACACAACGGGCTACCCGCGTCGATCATTGTGTCGACCACCTTGGCCGAGCTCGAAGCGGGTCGCGGCAAAGCGCTCACCGGCGGCGGCACTTTGCTACCAATGAGTGATGTGATTCGGCTGGCCACCCAGGCCCATCATTACCTGGCGATCTTCGACAACGGCAAGGCGATGGGGCTCTACCACACGAAGCGACTGGCCTCGCAAAGTCAGCGAATTGTGTTGTACGTTAAAGACCGCGGCTGTTCATTCCCTAACTGCGATGTGCCCGGCTACCTCACTGAGACCCATCACGTCACCGACTTCGCCCAATGCCGGGAAACCAACATCGATGATCTCACCTTGTGCTGCGGTCCCCACCACAAACTGGTCACCTCTGGCGGCTGGAGAACCCGCAAACTCAAAAACGGTGACACCGAATGGATCCCACCGCCCCACCTGGACCGCGGCCGACCCAGAACCAATACCTACCACCATCCCGAGCGACTGCTCCGCGACGGCGAAGACGACGACAAGCCGTGAAAGACGCCAAGGCGGCTGACAACCTCAGTCTGAGTTGGCGGCCGGGTAGCCGCTCGAGCGGCGAATACGGGTGACCCTCGAACCACTGATCAAGTCGACGAGTTGGTCACGGCGCTCGATGTGGAGTTTCACGTAGATGCGGTAGAGGTGTCCGTCGATAGTGCGCACCGATACGCACAGTCGGTCGGCGATCTGGCGGTTGGACAAGCCCGCTGCGACCAGCATCGCGATCTCACGTTCGCGATCGGTGATCGGCAGCGGCTGCGCCGCCGCATTGACTGCCGGTGTGCGGATTTCGCCTTGGCTGGCGAGCCAGTATGCGTGGGTTGACGACTCCAATTCCCTGCCGTGATGACCGTTGCGGGCATGCTCGCGGGCCGCCTGCGCCGCCGCATCGGCGGCAAGCGCCACTGCGCCCAACTCTGCGAACCGGCCTGCCGCGCTATCCAGCGCATCACCGTCGTGGTTGACCAGGCCGGCGGCATGTGCGGCGACCGCTTCTGCCATCGGAGTTCGCAATTTCTTGGCGAGCTCCGCCAGCCTCGCGGCGTGCGCACGGTCACCGAACCGGGCAGCGGTGTGCAGTGCCCGCATCTCTACCGCTGACATCCCGGACCGCTGTGCCTGCTGCGCGGCATGCATAGCGTGCGTCTGGGCGGCCGATGTCTGACCGGCGGCCGCCCGCTCCCAGGCCCGAGCGAGCTCGAGCTCCGGTGAGAACACCGCCACCTGCGGTCCATAGGCGGATTCTGAGCTTTGCACTGCAGCAGCGGCAGCGTCAGCGTTTCCCCGGGCGCCTTCGGCCTGGGCCTGCCAGGCGCTCACCAACATCACCCAGGGCGACGGAAAGCCTTGCGATAACCCCGATATCGCAGCACAGAACTCCGAACACGCGGCCTGCAGCGCACCGCCGCTAAAGTGTACGAACCCGGATATCGCACCCACCATGGCGTCTGCAGCAGGCACACCGGCAGCCATCTCGGCATAGCGTTCGGCAGCCCGCTCAGCCGCCCGGTGATCACCGACGGCCGTCACCGCCATGACCTCAGCGACGCCGATGGCGAACCGCTGCGGTCCCGACTCGCTGAGCGCCGCGGCCCGCAACCCCGCCTCCGCGAGGCGGTGAACCTGACTATGCCGCCCGACAAGCGCCTGCGCACAAATCGTCGGTACCGCCGCCCACACCGTCGCCAACGGCAGCACCTCCGGTGCGCACAGCGCCGGACCGGCCTTGGCTGTCGTTGCGACATCACCGGAGAAGAAGGCAAACGACAGCTCCAGGGCCGCAACCAGGTCAACCCCCAATGCGGAATCCACCCGATTTTTGACGTCGGCCAGTGCCTGCCGCGCCGCATCGACGCGACCACAAACCCAGAACAGATTGGCCGCGCGCAGACACCCCCAGCGAATGGTCAGCAATTCAGCCGCCCCGTCGGAATCGACATCGGCGAGCACCGCCTCGGCTGCCTCGCCTCGTCCCTGCCAGCTCAGCGCATCGGCGAGTACCAGTGCGGCCGGCAGACCACCGCCGTAGTCGAACGCGTATCGGGCCAGCTCTTCGCCGTAGCCGTGGTTCGACATGGCGACCGCGCTCGCAGCCGCGGTGATGATCACCTCCAGATCCGGCTCCAAGTCGCTGCGCATCATGAACTGAGCGAGTCGGATCTGGCCGCGCAGGTCGGGCAACCGCGAGCGGCGCCCGCCGGCCTGCAGGTGCTTTTGCAGCGCCTGGGCCAGCAGGCCATTGAGCTGTCGTGACCGCACTACCCCGCTGAACCGAATCGCGGCGTCACCGATGACGGGGTGATTCAACTGCGCTACGGTTTCCCGCCCGTCGGCAAGCAATTGGATGAGGCCTCGGCGCTCCAGACTCGCCAACGCTTCGGCATCGCAAAGCTCACGCACAATCTCCCAGTCCAGAAGCTCGCCGATGGCCAAAATCTCGACTGCGTTCAGCTCTTCTGGAGTGAGGGATTTCAGCCGGAACTCGAGAAGGTCGTAGAGTTCGCGGTCCGCACGCAGCGGACCCTTCAGTTGCCAGCCGTCGTCACTGCGGACCAGGACACCGTTTTCCCGGCCGGCGCTGAGCAAGCCCCGCAGCAGCAGCAAGTTCCCCCCGCTGCGGCCGTAGAGCTCGTCGACCAGATGAGACTCGACGGCGCCGCCGAGCACGCGATGGGCGAGTTCACCGGTCTGCTCGGCGGTGAACGCGTCGACATGCAGATTCAGCAGCAATCGCTCTTTCAGCAGCGCTGTCACCGCGTCGAGCACCGCTTCTCCCGACCGGATCGTCACGATCAATCGGGCACTGCGGGCTGCCGCAAGCTGATAGACCAAGGTGGCCGACAATGGATCGAGCAGCTGCGCGTCGTCGACGACGACTACCAGGTTTTCTTCCTGTTCCAAGGTCGCTTGGGCCGCGGCCAGCATGGTGGCCGGTTCTTGTGCGGCAGCAACCGTGATCGCCCGGGAAAACGCCCCCAACGGCACGGCGCAACCGGTTTCGGTGCCCAGCACGAATCGCACGGTCCGCCCGCTCGACTCGAGGCTTTGGGCGAGGGCGCGAGCAAGCGTCGATTTGCCCACCCCGCTGGCGCCGACCAACGCCACGCCTTCGAATTGCGCGCCATCCTCGAGCGCCGCCAATGCTTGGCGGAACTCCTCATCGCGGGCCACGATGGGCCACTTCGATCTGTCCTCGATGTGCACCGGCCGTCGAACCTCCCGGCTAACGCGCGTGCTGGTGCGACTTTACTGCCTGAATTCGAGTCCAGCCTGCCGAACGGTTCTACCCGCCGGCTGGGCCGCCGGACAGCGGCGCTCAGTCTTCGAAGTGCCGCTCGGTGTCCCACCGTTCAAGCCAAGGTTGCAGCCGGTAGAGGCCGAACAGAATCAGCGCCAGCAAAACACCTGTGAAAACCTCCAGCAGACCGGTCATAGCGGGTCGTTCTTCCTACCTAGGGGCGTCTCGCGCGCTGAGTTGGTGTCTATGCCAGCAACGTACGACCGGCAACGCGTGGCACGCACGAGTAGTGGACTACCTGTTTTTCACGTCCCGTTTGCCACAGGCCGTACCGTTAGCGGTAATGCGCACCCGCGACCAGGACGCCTGCCCCGGCGCCCTGCAGCTGCATCAGGCCGCCGACGGACCGTTGGTTCGAGTGCGGCTGCCCGGGGGAATGGTCACCGCGGCTCAGTTGGCAACTCTGGCGCAGACGTCGCGCCAGTGCGGCTCGGGAACGCTCGAGTTGACAGCACGCGGCAACGTGCAGCTCCGCGCGATCACCGACCCGGCACGGGTCGCCGATCTGCTGAGCAGCGCGGGTCTGTTGCCGTCGGCAACACACGAGCGGGTCCGCAACATCGTCGCCTCCCCGCTCTCGGGTCGGGTGGGTGGCCGCGTCGACGTGCGCAAGTGGGTGGGTGAGCTCGACGCGGCGATTCAAGCCGAGGCCGCATTGGCTTCGCTGCCCGGCCGATTCTGGTTCAGCATCGACGACGGCCGCGGCGACGTGTCGGGGCTGGGCGCTGACGCCGGCCTCCATCTGCTCGACGACGGCATCGCGCTGCTCTTGGCCGGCCGGGACACCGGCGTGCGGCTGGCAGCCGACGAGGCGGTGGGCGCGCTGGTTGGGGTCGCGAAGCGGTTCGTCAAGGCACGTGGAAAGGCCTGGCGGATTTGCGAATTGGCCGACTCGACCTTGTTGGTGCCCGGCGCCCGGGTTGGCACCCGGATCCCCCAGGCCACCGCCCCGCCGGTGGGGTGGATCTCACAGGATGACGGCCGCATAACGTTGGGCGCCGTGGTGCCCCTGGGCGTTGTGCCGTCCCGCACCGCGGACTATCTGGCGGCGATCGACGCGCCACTGGTCATCACGCCGTGGCGGTCGGTGCTGGTGTGCGATCTCGACGACGCCGTCGCCGACACGGCGCTGCGGGTGCTGGCGCCGCTGGGCCTGGTGTTCGACGAGAACTCGCCCTGGCTGTCGATCAGTGCCTGCGTCGGCAGCCCGGGATGCGCATATTCGGCGGCCGATGTGCGGGCCGATGCAGCGGCTTTCGCGGCGCAGACGGCCGATCCGCTCCCCCGCCGCCACCTTGTCGGTTGCGAGCGGGCCTGCGGCAGTCCGCCGGTGGGTGACGTTCTGGTCGCCACCGGAGACGGGTACCGAACGCTGCGGGCACGCCCGTAGGGTGAGCGCGTGCTGGACTACCTTCGCGACGCCGCCGAGATCTACCGGCAGTCGTTTGCGACCATCCGCGCCGAAGCGGATCTGGCCCGGTTCCCGGCCGACGTCGAGCAGGTGGTGGTGCGGCTGATCCATACCTGCGGCCAGGTCGACCTTCCCGAGCATGTCGCTTACACCGCCGACGTCGTCGCCAGGGCCGGCGCCGCCCTGACGGGCGGTGCTCCGGTGCTGTGCGATTCGTCGATGGTGGCCGCCGGCATCACCCGGGCGCGGCTCCCGGCGAACAACGAGGTGGTGTCGCTGGTGGCCGATCCCCGCGCCGTTGAGTTGGCCGCGCGCCGGAACACCACCCGCTCGGCAGCCGGGGTGGAGCTGTGGGCCGATCAGCTGTCCGGGGCGGTGCTGGCTATCGGCAACGCGCCCACCGCGTTGTTCCGACTGCTCGAACTCCTCGACGGCGGGGCGCCGACGCCGGCCGCGGTCCTCGGTGGGCCGGTGGGATTCGTTGGATCGGCGCAGTCCAAGCAGGAACTCATCGACCGACCGCGCGGAATGTCGTATCTGGTGGTGCAGGGCCGTCGCGGCGGTAGCGCGATGGCCGCCGCCGCCGTCAACGCGATCGCCGGCGCACAATGACCGGCCGCGGGACACTGTTCGGCGTCGGGCTGGGGCCAGGCGACCCGGAGTTGGTGACAGTCAAAGCCGCCCGGGTGATCGGCGACGCGGACGTGGTGGCCTATCACAGCGCCCGCCACGGTCACAGCATCGCCCGTGGTATCGCCGAACCCTATCTGCGGCCCGGTCAAATCGAGGAGCACCTGGTTTATCCGGTCACCACTGAGACCACCGACCATCCCGGCGGCTACGCCGGAGCGCTGGAGGATTTTTACACCGCTGCCACCGAACGCATCGCCGCGCATCTGGACGCCGGCCGCGACGTGGCTCTGCTGGCCGAGGGTGATCCGCTGTTCTACAGCTCCTACATGCATCTGCACACCAGGCTGACGCAGCAGTTCTCCGCGGTGATCGTGCCGGGGGTGACGTCGGTCAGCGCGGCCGCGGCGGCGATCGCAACGCCGCTGGTGGCCGGCGACGAGGTGCTGTCGGTGCTACCCGGCACGTTGCCGGTCGCCGAGCTGGCGCGCCGGCTTTCCGACGCCGACGCCGCCGTGGTGTTGAAGCTGGGCCGATCGTATCCTGCTGTGCGAGAGGCTCTTTCGTTGGCAGGCCAACTCGACGACGCCCTCTACGTAGAGCGCGCGAGTACCGCCCAGCAGCGGGTGCTGCCGGCCGCCGACGTCGACGAGTCCAGCGTGCCCTACTTCTCGTTGGCGATGGTTCCCGGTGCGCGGCAGCGCAGTTCGCGCCCAGGCGGGGTCGCGGTCGTCGGGCTGGGTCCTGGGCACACCGACTGGATGACGCCGGAGTGCCGTCGCGAGCTGGCCGCCGCAACGGATCTGATCGGTTACGACCCGTATCTGCAGCGCATCCCGGTGCGTAACGGTCAGCGCCGTCACCCCAGCGACAACACCGATGAACCGGCGCGGGCGCAGTTGGCGTGTGCGCTGGCCGAGCAGGGACGCGCGGTGGCGGTGGTGTCGTCGGGTGATCCCGGGGTGTTCGCGATGGCGACGGCGGTGCTGGAAGAGGCCAAACAGTGGCCGACCGTGCCGGTACGAGTAATTCCTGCGATGACGGCGGCGCAAGCCGTCGCCAGCCGGGTCGGCGCCCCGCTGGGCCACGACTACGCGGTGATCTCGCTATCCGATCGGCTCAAGCCGTGGGAGGTGATCGCTGCGCGGCTCGCGGCGGCGGCCGCGGCCGATCTGGTGCTGGCCGTGTACAACCCGGCGTCGAAGACCCGGACCTGGCAAGTCGAGGCGATGCGAGATCTGTTGCTCGCACATCGCGAACCGGGCACACCGGTGGTGATCGGTCGCGACGTGTCCGGCCCGGATGAAGAGGTCCGGCTGGTGCGGTTGGCTGACCTCGATCCCAGCGGTGTCGATATGCGTTGCCTGCTGATCGTCGGCTCGTCGCAGACGCAGTGGTACGGCGATCGCGTCTTCACCCCGCGGACTTATCCGGCATAGCTGCTCAAGACTGGGCCAGCCCGCCACGGATGACGGACCCCAGCTCGTCGCGGGTAGTCACGCCGACGCGCTGACAGGCCCGGTAAACGTGTCCCTCGACGGTGCGCACCGACATCATCAGCCGCTCGGCGATCTCGCGGTTGGACAAACCCGCGACCACCAACTCGATCACCTCGCGCTGGCGCCCGCTCAACGGAAGACCCGCCGAGCTGCGCAACGCCGGTGTGCACAGCCCACCGCACTCATCGGACAGCTCGCGTGCCACCGCGGCCGCATACAGGCCGCGCTGGCGCTGCCGGCTGCCGGTGAAGACGGCCGCCGCCTGTGCGGCCGCGTCGGCCGCCGCGGCCCGATCACCGATCGCCCGGTATTCCGACGAGGCCGTGAGCAGGCCTTCTCCGTTACCTGTGAGCAGCGATTCAGTGTGCAGCGCGACGGCATCGGCAAGGCGAAGCGACAATGTCTCAGCCAATTCACGGGCTCGGGCCGCCGCCGATGCATCACCCCATTGGGCCATCGCCTGAAGGCAGGCCAGTTCATGGGTCGGCTGCCCGCGGTCCCGCGCCTCATCGGCTGCCTGGCGTACCGCGGCGATGGCCTCGACCAGATAGCCTTTGGCCGCCAGCGTCCACCCGGTGGCGAGCGCCAGCGCCGTGTGCATGAAACGGTAGTCGCCCGGCACGCAACGCCGGGCTTCGTCGAGCGCTTCTTCGGCAGCCGCCGGCTGGCCCAGTTTGGCGTACGCTTCGGCCAAGCCGAAGCAACTGGCTGGACGTAAACCTGTTGTTGCACCGTGTCTCTCAACTCCCGCACGTGCTTCGCGCAGCAGCCGGACGGCGCTGTGCACGTCACCGCGCATCAAGTCGGCGTGGCCCAACAGGAACGCGAGGTTGGCGTACGCAAGTCCGGGTACCTCTCGAGCCGAGTCGGCGATCCGCGTGGCAGCGTGCAGGCTCTCGTCGATCCGGCCCGTCAATCGGCAGGCGCGGGCATAAACCCCACCGAACCAGAACCGCATCGGCGATGATTCGAACGCGGTGATCACCCGGTCGATGGCCTGTTCGGCGACGACGGTCAGCTCGTCCACCGTGCCGAGAGCGCCCATTGCCATGATCCGCGCAACCGATGCCATCATCGCGTGGAAGTCCGACAATGTCCCGGAAGACAATGCAGCCCTGGCCTTTTCGTCCGCGGCCGCGCAGCGGGCCAACACCACGTCGACGCATGCCTGGACCGCCATGCGTGCATCGCGGTCGGCCGTCGACTCCGCTGCTGCGGCGAGACGTTCGAGTATGTCCGCCGCCTCCGCCGGCCGGCCGAGCATCCACACCAAGTTGGCAGCCCGAATGGTCGACCATCGATGGCTGTCCGCACGACCGCTCTCACAGACGTCCCGCAGGACTTCCTCGGCCTGCTCGCCCCGCCCGAGCAGAACGAGGGTCATCGCACGCATGGTCGCTGCATCGGGCGCGCCGCAGGAGGCCGCCGCCGCGGCGAACCGCTCGGCCGAATCGGGATCCAGGAGCATCATCGCGAAGCGTGCTGCCTCCAGATACAAGTCCGGGTCCGGATCGAGATCGGAGTCGAGGGTGAGCAGAGCGCGCCGCACCGTCGCGCGCATGTCGCGATCGGCTTCCCGGCCCAGCCGTTGCGCTAACCGGCCGCGGACTTTGGACAGATGCATCTCTCCTGCCGTCGCCCGGCGAAGCTCACCGATCAGCGGATGCGCTAACCGGGCCAGCCGCTCGTCACCCACCCGCTCCACGGCCACCAGACGCATCTGTTCGGCCGACTCGAGGTCTCCCCGGCGCACCAGATCACAGAGCACCGGCACACTCAGCGGTTCGCACTGTGAGAGGGTGTCGATCACGCGTGCTACCCCCGCGGTCATCCGGCCCAGCTGGCGGGCCAGCATGTCGCTGAGATTCTGTGACACCGCGACATCGCCGTCCCACATCCATACTCCGGCCAGTTGCCGCATCCGGCCCGCGGCGACTTGGTCGGCGATCAACTGCCGCAAGAACAATGCGTTGCCGCCCGTCAGCCTCCAAAACCGCTCGGCGCTGCGGGCATCGACCGACCCACCGACCGTGGCTTCTATCAGGGCGCGAGTTGCCTCGGCGGACAGCGGTTCCAAATCCAGGCGGGTGAGCAGGCCGTCCTTCCACAACGCCGTCACGGCATCGGGCTCGTCGGCGCCGGTTCGCACGGTCACCACCAACCGCGCGCCCCGAGTCTGCGCCAGTTGATGCACGACATGTGCGGACAACCCGTCAAGCAGGTGCGCGTCGTCGACTCCCACCAACACCCGGCCCCTGCGCTGCTGCGCGACAAAGCTATTGATCAGCCGCCGCACGTTCGGCAACGGCTCTGCGACCGAATCGGTGAGTAGCGCGGTGAATGCACCCAGCGGAAGTGATCGCGCCGATTCGGTGCCGACGATCCAGTTGGTGCGGTCACCGCCCGCCGCCGCGCGGGTCAACACCTCGCGAGCGAGCCGGGTCTTGCCCACCCCGGCGGCTCCAGCGATTATCACGCCGGAGTAGTTGCCAAACCCGCTCAGCGCACGACGAATAACCCCTAGCTCACCGTCCCGGCCGGCCAACGGATCACCGCTGATCACGCGGCGACTATAACCGCGCCCGCGCAGCTCACGAGGCGATTCGGCAGCTATTGCCGCGCGGACCGGATCCAGAAAGTCGAGTAGTCGACTACGCTGTCCGGCTCGTTGCGCCGGCGATGAACATGGTTTGCGTCAGTGACAGCTCGTCGAGAGTGGGTGCGCAATGGCCAAGATCGGGGACCATGCAGTCATCTTGGGCGCGAGCATGGCCGGTCTGCTGGCCGCACGAGCAGTAGCCGAGTTCTACGAGACGGTCACGATAGTCGAGCGCGACACCCTGCCCTACGAGGCCGCCGACCGTCGTGGGGTACCACAGGGACGCCACCTACATGCGCTGCTGGCGAGGGGTGCGCAGGTATTGGATGAGCTGTTCCCTGAGATTCTCGACGAGCTGATCACTGACGGCGCGTCGTACTTCGATGGCTGCGACCTGTCGAAGTTTCATTACAACCTTGGCGGTCACCGAGTCGTCAATGCCGGTTCGGCCGAGGCGACTGCCGTATATCTGACAAGCAGACCGTTCCTGGAGCACCACGTCCGGCAGCGGGTCCGCGCCATCGCCAATGTCAGCCTGCTGGACAATCACGATGTCGTCGAGTTGATGTCAAGGCCGGACTGCACCCGCGTCACCGGCGTCCTCACCGTCAACCGACACAGTAGGCAAGAGTCGATCCTGCCCGCCGATTTGGTCGTCGACGCGACCGGACGCGCGTCGCGCACGCCGCTGTGGCTGGAAAGGCTGGGCTATGCCCGCCCGATCGAAGACCGCGTCGTGGTGCACCTGGCCTATTCCAGTCAGCGACTAACGATGCGGCCCGGCGCTTTGCACGAACTGGGCGTTTTGGTCGGCGTGGTGCCCGGCCGGCCCGCCGGGCTGGGGCTTATCAGTTGTGAGAACGACACCTGGGTGCTGACCGTGATGGGAATGGCGGGCCACCAGCCGCCCTGCGAGCTCTCCGCGATGTGTGCATTCGCCGAAAGGTTCGCACCCCGGCATGTGCTGAATGCAGTACGCGACGCGCACCCCATTGGCGAAGTAGTACGCCACCGTGTCCCGTCGAGCCAGTGGCGCCGGTATGACAAGATGCGGCGATTCCCCAAAGGACTGTTGGTCACCGGGGACGCAGTCTGCAGTTTCAACCCGATCTACGGCCAAGGTATGACGGTGGCCGCGCTGGAAGCCTTAGCCTTACGTGGCTGTTTACGCACGGGGACAAGCGATCTGGCTTGGCGGTTCTTCCGGGCATCGGCGAGGCCGATCCGCCACGCGTGGCAACTGGCCGCCGGTGGCGACCTCGCGTTGCCCGAGATCGACGGCGAACGACCGCGGGCGACGCGAATGTTCAACGGATACGTGGATCGCGTACTGACCGCTGCGGAATTCGACCCGGCCGCGCTGAATCAGTTCATCAAGGTCACTTCGCTCGTCGATCCGCCGAATCGGCTGCTGCGGCCCAACATGCTGTGGCGCGCGGCCTCGGCCAACTATCGCCAGCGGCGGCGCGACGGGCAGGTCAGTGAACCGACGGCGCCGGTCGACAAAGTAGCGGTTTAGCGCTACATGGCCTCGGCCATCGCGATATGGCCTTCAAAGCCAAGCGATGTCGCGATCACGCGGTAGCGATCGACGAAATCTCGATACGTTTGATCGTCGCCCTGTGCCCGCGCGAGCAGCGCTCGCAAGCGCAGCAGCGCCACGTCGTGGAGCACGAACCCGGGTTCGACGGGTGTGGCCGCCAGACGTTCGATCGCGGCCTGGGCTTCGGTCACGTCAGCGTCGGTGCCGCGTTGGAGCAAAGCCTCGGCGAGAGCGATCACTGCTGTTCCGCTATACACCGTTGCGCCGGCGGCGAATCCGAGATTCGCCACAGCGCGGAGGATCTCGATCGCATCGTCATGGTCGCCCGTTCGCACCTTCTCCTTGGCGTTTGCCATATCGATCAGATGGACCGTGTTCGTGATAAACCGGTTCTCTAACAGTGCATCGCGGGCCATTGCGAGTAGCTGGAAGCCATCGCTGCGTTGCCGGCCGTCCGGTTGTGTCAGCGCGAAGCCGCGCAGCATTCGAGCCGCTGTCAGCGCGTAGTCGTCGCCTCGATCTTCAGCCAGTTTCAACGTCTCCGCGGTGTCTTGTAGCAGAGGAGTGTCGGAGCGCAGCAGCCCATGCAGTATTCCGAAGCCATAAATGAAGGGCAGTTCGATCGCCGCGCGACCTCCGGGCTTGATCTCGCGGCACATCGCCGCGGCTTTGTCGATTTCGTTTTTCCAACCCGGCTGTCCCAAACAGGCCAGCGCGACGGCGCGCGCCATCAAGGCCATTATCAGTGGCGTTTCGACGATGAGGTCGCCCATATGCGGATCGCCGTCCGCCAGATCGATCATGTGCTGCGCCATCCGCAGGGCCTCGGTGATTTCGCACACGCTCAGTTTTGGTGTCAGCGCCGTCCACAACAGCGCCACTGTCAGCGTTGGATCACCAATCGACTCGAGCAAGGTTGAGAGTTCCGTGGACAGCTGCGACGCTTTCTGCTGGTGCTCCTCGCCGGCGAGTGCCGCGATGTGCCCGGCCATCCCGATGGCGAGTGACACTTTGTCATCGGCGGCGATGCACATCGTGCGAAGCTCGTCGAATCCGGTGTTGCCGGCACTCCCCCCGGCGCGCCATGCCGTCGCGCACAGCCGGGCTCGTGGCCCGATCCGCATCGCGGTGCGGTCCGGATCGTCGGCGGGCAGCCGGTCCGCAATCTCGCGTGCACGTTGCCAGCTGATCCATGCAGAGCCGATGTCGCGGTACGCCCGCAACCAGGTGCCGGCCCGCATGTGCCAGTCGAACGCCGCATGCAGATCACCGGCAGCCTCCAGGTGCTCGGCAATCAGTGGCCCATTTTCGTCGTTCTGCTCGATGCCCGCGGCCAGTCGACGGTGCAACCCGGCTCGATCCGACCTGAGCTGAGACTCGTAGGCGACCGTTCGGATCAGCGGATGGTGGAATGCATACTCGGCGCGCGGGTTGAACGCGATCTGGTCGAGCAGTCCTGCCGTCACGAGCTCATCAAGAGCCGGATTTGCTTCCAGCCTGGCGAGCAGCTCAGTGTCGAAACGCATCCCGAGGACCGCGGCGGCGTTCAACGTCCGCTTGGCCGGTGCGGCCAGGCGATCAATGCGTGCCGCGATGGCGGCGTGCAGGCTGGCCGGCACGTGCAGTTCCGCCGTGGCATCCACGCACAAATATGCCCCCCGCTCGCCAGAGAGCACCTTTCGGTCAGCGAGGTCACGCACGATCTGGTCGACGAAAAACGGGTTTCCGGCGGCCCGCTCACTAATTTGCTCAGCCAGTACAGCAACCGATGGGTCAGAACCAAGCAGTTGCCCGATCAATGCTGAGGCTTGCGAGTCATCTAGTGGCGCAAGCGCAATCGTCTGCCCGCCCGGTGACCTGCAAAGTGCGCCACGGTACTCCGGGCGGCAAGTGATCAGCACCAACGAGCGCGTCTGCGGAATCACCGCCAGGAAATCAGCCAACATTGATTCGCTGGCCTGGTCAATCCAGTGCGCGTCCTCGATGACATAGACACGCGGCGTCGAGCGCGCCAGCGCGGCTGTGTTCAGTAGCGCCGTCAGCCGTCGCCGGCGAGCGTCAGGCGCGATAGCGGCCTGCTCCGTCGAGGCATCCCGGATACCCAGCAGGTCGTCGAGGAGTAGCAGATCCGCGGCATCGGCATGAGCGAGTTGGTCTCGCACCTGGGCGCGCGCTGCCTCGGGGTCAAGGTCCGCTATCCCCACGACCAGTCGCAGCAATCGTGTCACCGCGTGAAATGGGACGTCGCTGGTATGCGATTCGCAATAAGTCGAAAACACCTGCACACCGCGGCTTTCCGCAATGGAAACCGTCTCGGCGACGATGCGGCTCTTCCCGATGCCGGCCGGACCGACGACTCCAGCCACACAGCCGTGGCCCGTCAGCGACCGATCCAGCATCGCCGTCAGGGCGGCGAGTTCCCACTCTCGGCCCACCAAGGCCAACGCATGCGGACCAATCCGCCCCTGCGTCGCCGCCAACGCCATCAGCGGGCGTGCCGGCACTGGCTCGGCGGCGCCTTTGATGCGCACCAGTTCCGGTTCACCGAGAACAGCGGCATGCTCGACCAGTCGCGCGGTGGTCTCGCTGAGCATCACCCCACCGGGCGGCGCGATCGATTCCATCCGCTGAGCCATCCCGACCTGGTGGCCGATCGCGGTATAACCGGCAGGGCCCGAACCGATCTCGCCCGCGATGACTTCGCCGGAGTTCAGTCCGACTCGCAGTTGCAGGGTGATGTCGTCGTTGGCGTTGACCTCGGCGGCCAGATGCTTGGCTTCTTCTTGCATGTCCAGCGCGGCGGCGCAAGCCCGAAAAGCGTGATCTTCCAAAGACACTGGGGCGCCGAAGATCACCATGATGCCGTCGCCGGTGAACTTGTCCACCGTGCCGCCGTAGCGCTGTGCTGCGGCGGCGGACCGCTTGAACAGTTGCGTCATGATCTCGCGCAGCCGCTCCGCACCGACAGCCGCCGCGATGTCCATCGAATGCACGACGTCGGCGAACAGCACCGTCACCTGCTTGTACTCGGCGGCGGTAACCGATGCGGTGAGCGGCGCCCCGCACTCGTCGCAGAATTTGGCTTCTGCGCGCGCCGTAGTGCCACATGCCGCGCAGGCCAATCCGGCGGTCACGCTGCCGTCGCTCACGCCACCATCGTGACACCGCCTGCCTCCCTACGCTGGGAAAACGCCGGCTGCCCGCGGGCTTGTGATCAGCGTCCTGCTGCCTGCGTCAGCCAGGTCAACGCCTCGTCGACTGTGCCCACCGTCGCCACGCCGGGCGGCAGCAGCGGGCGGGCCACCATCACCACGGGGATGTCCAGCGCGGCGGCGGCGTCCAGTTTGGCCCGCGTCATCTGGCCGCCGCTGTTCTTGGTGACCAGCGCGTCGATGCGATGCTCGCGCAGCAGCGCGTACTCCCCCTCGTAGCGGTACGGACCGCGGGACAACAGCAGGTGGTGGCGGCGGGGCAAGACCTCGGTGTCCGGTGGTGTGACCGCGCGGACGAAAAACCAGGCCTCGCTGCGCGCGAAGGCCGCGGTACCGGATCTGCCGGTGGTGAGGAACACCCGGGAAAACCCCCGGTGGGCAATCACTTCGGCTGCCTCACTATCCGAGGCGACCACGATGGCGTCGCCCGGATCCCAAGCCGGGCGGGCCAGCACGAGATATGGCAGTCCCAACTCGCCGCATACCTGTGCGGCGTGCGCGGTGATGGTCGCCGCGAATGGGTGGGTGGCGTCGACCACGACGTCGATGTGTTCGTCGCGCAGCCAGCCTCGTAGTCCGGCTACACCACCGAACCCGCCGATGCGCACCGCGCCGACCGGCAGCGCCGGGTCCGGCACCCGGCCGGCCAGCGAACTGATGATGTCGACGTCTGGGTGCAACCGGGTGGCCAGCGCGCGCGCCTCGCCGGTGCCGCCGAGCAGCAGCACCCGCATCAGTGCCTAGGCCCTCGGGTACGGCCTGGCGAATACAGGTAGCTGTCGGTGAAGCCCTCCGCGGCCAGCACGTCGCCGACGATGATGACCGCGGTCTTGGTAATCCCCGCCTGGTGCATCTGCCCGGCGATATCGGAAAGTGTGCCGCGCAATACGCTCTGCTGCAGCCAACTGGCGAAAGCCACTACCGCCGTGGGAGTTTCGGGTTGATAGCCGCCGTCCACCAATTGCGGCACGATGGCGTCGATCTGCGCGGCGGCCAAATGCAGCACGAGTGTCCCGCCGGATCGGGCCAGCGTGCCGAGGTCTTCACCCGGCGGCATGGCCGTCGACAAGGTCGCCACCCGGGTCAGGGTCACCGTCTGCGCGACCCCCGGGACGGTGAGCTCACGCCCCAGCGCGGCCGCGGCTGCGGCGAAGGCCGGAACGCCGGGCACGACTTCGTATTCGATGCCCAATGTGTCGAGCCGTCGGCACTGCTCGGCCAACGCGCTGTAGAGCGACGGGTCACCAGAATGCAGCCGGGCTACGTCGCGGCCGGCGGCGGCGGCCTCGGCGATCTCGGCAACGATCTGCTCCAGGGTCAGCGGACCGGTGTCGACGACCCGCGCATCGGGTGGGCAGAGGGCCAGCAGGTCGTCCGGCATGATGGAGCCCGCGTACAGGCAGACCGGGCATTGGCTGAGTAGTCGCTGTCCCCGCACGGTGATCAGATCGGCTGCCCCGGGGCCCGCGCCGATGAAGTACACGGTCATAACTTGGTCACCGCCCATTGGGTGACCGGCAGCTGCGGTCGCCAACCGGTGAAGCCGCCCAGCGGCTCGCCACGATAGTGCTGAAAGCGTTGCAGGGTTCCGCCTAAACGCGAATACAGCTGCGTCAGAACGGCTTCCGACTCAGCGGTGACGGCATTGGCCACGAGCCGTCCGCCGGCGGGCAGGTGGTCGAGGCAGGCCTCGAACATCCCCGGCTGGGTCAGCCCGCCGCCGAGGAACACCGCCGACGGCGTGGCAGCGCCGTCGAAGGCCTGCGGCGCCGCGCCGCGCACATCGACGTCGACGCCGAACGCGGCGGCATTGCGCGCGATGCTGTCGCGACGCGTGTCGTCGCGTTCGAAAGCCACCGCGGGGCAGCCCCGGCCGCTGCGCGCCCACTCCACCGCGATGCTCCCCGAACCCGACCCCACATCCCACAACCGCTCGCCGGGGCGCGGCGCCAACGCGGCCAGTGTCACCGCGCGGATGCTCTGCTTGGTGATCTGACCGTCGTGGGCGAACGTATCCTCGGGCAGCACCGCCGACACCCGGTCGTCGGGTAGATACCGCACCGCGATCACGTTGAGGCCGTCGACATCGTCTGGGGGGGCGGCGGCCCAGTCGCGGGCAGTGCTGTGACGGCACCGCTCCCCTGGGCCGCCGAGCTGTTCGAGCACACTGAACAGCGAATCGCCGCGGCCGTGTTCGGTGAGCAGCCCGGCCAGCGCCAACGGGGTGCCGGCGTCGCGCGACAACACGACCGCGCGCCCGCCACGGCGTACCGCAGTGTGCGGCGCCGCGTTCACCAGGCTGATTACTTCGGTGTCTTGGACGATCCAGCCCATCCGGGCGCACGCCAGCGTCACCGCCGAGACATGCGGCAACACGACAACCTGCTCCGGACCCAGCAGCCGGATCAGGGTGCCGCCGATACCGTGCAGCATCGGGTCGCCGCTGGCCAGCACGTGCACGTCGGTCGACTCGTCGCGCAGACTTTGCAGCGCGGGCAGCAACGGCGACGGCCATTCCCGCTTGTGCGCGGACACCGAGGCGTCGAGCATGTCCAGTTGCCTGCGTGAGCCGTAAATGACTGCGGCGCTGCGCAGTTCGGTCGACGATCGCTCCGACAGGCCGGCCATCCCGTCGGCGCCGATCCCGACGATGACAATCACCGCGGCATCCTTCGCCAGGCGAACTGCGGTAACAATCGCATCACCACCGACGCCGGACGCAAGGCCCGTGGAATCCACACTGTGCGCCGCCCCTTGGCCAGTGCCCGCGCCGTCGCGGCGGCCACGTGCGCCGGAGTGCTGGGCAGCGGCGCCGGCGGCATGCCTTCGGTCATCCGGCCGACGACGAATCCCGGCCGCACGATCAGCACCCGCACCCCGGTGCCGTGCAGCGCATCGGCCAGTCCGCTGGCGAAGCCGTCCAGACCGGCCTTGGCCGAGCCGTAGACGTAGTTGGCGCGACGCACCCGCACCCCGGCGATCGAGGAGAACACCACCAGCGAGCCCCGCCCGGCGGTGCGCATGGCCGCCGCCAAATGGGTGAGCAGGCTGACCTGCGCGACGTAGTCCGTGTGGACGACAGCTACCGCGTGCGCGGCGTCGGTCTCGGCGCGAGTTTGATCGCCGAGGATCCCGAACGCCAGCACCGCGGTCTCGATCGGCCCGTGATCAGCGATGATCGAGTCCACCAGCGCGCCGTGCGAAGCCAGGTCGTCGGCGTCGAACTCGCAGGTGTGCACGGCCACCGCCCCGGCCGCCCGGATCATCGACACCTGCTCGCCGAGCCGGTCGGCCTGGCGCGCCGCCAGCACCACCGTGGCTCCGGGAGCCAGCCGCAGCGCCAGTTCGGTGCCGATCTCGCTTCGACCGCCCAGAATCAGCACCGTCCCGGCATCCGTGTCGCCCACGGCTGCGATTATCGCCTGCGATAACGTGAGCGGTGATGGCGAATACCACCACCCGGCTCACCACCGACGCGCTGGCGTTCCTCACCGAGCGCCATTTGGCCATGTTGACCACCCTGCGCGCGGACAATTCCCCGCATGTGGTGGCGGTGGGCTTCACCTTCGACCCCAAGACCCATATCGCACGAGTGATCACCAGCGGCGGCTCGCAGAAAGCGGTCAACGCCGAGCGCGGCGGGGTCGCTGTGCTCAGCCAGGTCGACGGCGCCCGCTGGCTGTCCTTGGAGGGCCGGGCCAGTGTGAACAGCGGTGCCGACGCCGTGCGCGATGCCGAACTGCGCTATGCGCAGCGGTACCGCACCCCGCGCGAAAACCCGCGACGGGTGGTCATCGAGGTGCAAGTGGAGCGGGTGCTGGGATCGTCGGATCTGCTCGACCGCGGCAAGGGCTGATTTGACGGAACCCGCTGCGGACCGCGTCGCGGTGTACCTCGACTTCGACAACATCGTGATGTCGCGGTATGACCAGGTTTACGGCCGCAACTCGTTCCAGCGCGACAAGGCACGCGGCTTCGACAAAGAGCCCGAGCGGTTGGTGAACGCCGCCGTCGATGTCGGTGCCATCATCGATTTCGCCTCGTCGTTTGGAACGCTGGTGCTGACCAGGGCCTACGCCGACTGGTCAGCCGACGTCAACGCCGGCTACCGTGACCAATTGGTGGGCCGCGCAGTCGATTTGGTGCAGCTGTTTCCCGCAGCTGCGTACGGCAAGAACGGGGCCGATATCCGGCTTGCGGTCGACGCGGTCGAAGACATGTTCCGGTTGCCCGACCTGACCCACGTCGTCATCGTCGCGGGCGACTCGGACTACATCGCGCTGGCCCAGCGGTGTAAGCGGCTGGGCCGCTACGTCGTCGGTATCGGTGTGGCCGGTTCGACCAGCCGGTCGCTCACTGCGGCCTGCGACGATTTTGTCAGCTACGACGCTCTGCCCGGCGTTTCCAGCCCTGAGGACGCCGCGCCGAAGAAACGACCCCGACGCACGAAGACCCAGGAGGCCGACGAGGAGCCGCAGCCGCCCGACGCCCAGGCCGCGGCCACCGGCTTGCTGGCGCGGGCGCTGCGGATCGGACACGAGAAGGACGACGCGGAGTGGCTGCACAACTCGGCGGTCAAGGCGCAAATGAAGCGGATGGACCCGTCGTTCAGTGAAAAGTCGCTGGGATTCCGCTCATTCAGCGACTTTCTGCGTTCGCGCAGCGAATTGGTAGAGCTGGACGAGAGCAGCACGACGCGGATGGTCCGGCTGCGCGCCGAGACCTAGCCGGTCGGCCCGCTAGCCGGTGTGAGCGTCGCGGGCGCCGGGCGCTCGGATGACCAGCGGTACCGCGGGGAAATAGGCCGCCAGCTCCGGTCGCGACTTGCCCAGGGCGGCAGTGCCGTAGCCGCGGTGGCGGCAGTCGGGATGGATCCAGATCCGGACGTGCACCTCGTGGCCGATGAGCTCGCCGAAGACCATGCCGACCTTCTGCGCGCCGTCGACTGCGACGAACCAGGCGGCATCCTCGGCGTCGATTCGGGCCAGCGCCGCGCGGATCTCGTCGTCGAGGGTGCCGGCGGGCCCGCCCGACCCGTCGCCCGCGCCGCCGATCTCCTCGGTGCGCACACCGAAGATGTCGCGATCCGCCTCGCCGGCGAACGGCCGCAGCGCCAGACTTTCGCCCGAGCTCGCGGGCCGCTCCTGCAGGGTAAAGCTCAGTTGGGTGTTCAGATCGTCGAGTTCGGCAGCGATCCGCTTACGGGAATCCTTGGTGAGTTGGTCGAACGACATTCCCATCACCGCCTCGCTGCCCCGGTGCGAAATGCCCAGCGAGGCGACGATCGCCTCCACTGCTGCAGGTCGGTCGTCCGCCTCCACGATCACGTCCAAGACCTCGTGGCGACGTTCCAGGGCGAGGAGCAAAGCGTCGGCGATTTCCCGACGGGCGGCGGCACGGTCGTGGTTGCTCATCGCCCGAGCCTAGTCGTTGCGCCGGGAGTCAGTCGATTGGAACCACGACCAGTTCATGCGGTTGCTGGTTCACCGGCTCGGCGCCGTTTTCGGTCACCACCACGATGTCCTCGATGCGGGCCCCCCAGTGGCCGGGAAAGTAGATGCCCGGCTCGACGGAAAACGCCATGCCCGCTGTCAGCGCCACGCCGTTGCCGGCGACGATGTAAGGCTCTTCGTGCACGGACAGCCCGATACCGTGCCCGGTGCGGTGCACGAAGTACTCGCCGAGGCCGGCCTCGGTGAGCACTTCGCGGGCGGCGGCATCCACTTCCTGCGCCGTCATACCCGGGCGAACCGCATCCACGGCCGTGCGCTGCGCACGCTGCAGCACTGAATACTGTTGCGCTACTTCAGCGCTGGGCTCACCGATGCTGTAGGTCCGCGTCGAGTCGGAGTGGTATCCGGGCTCGTAGGAGCCACCGATGTCGACGACGACGATGTCCCCGGCGTGAAGTTCGCGGTCGGAGCATTCGTGATGCGGGTCGGCGCCGTGCGGGCCGGACCCGACGATGATGAATGCAACTTCCGAATGACCTTCGGCGACAATCGCTTCGGCGATGTCCGCGGCGACGTCGGCCTCGGTTCGGCCCGGCACCAGAAATTCCGGCACCCGGGCGTGCACCCGGTCGATCGCCGCGCCCGCCTTGCGCAGAGCGTCGATCTCGGCGGCATCCTTGACCATCCGCAGCTCGCGCAGCACCTCGGTGGCCAGTACCGGCAGTACCCCGAGGACATCGGCCAGCGGCAACAGATGCAACGCCGGCATGGCATCGGTGACCGCCGTCGCCACTGGGGCGCCGCCGAGTGCCGCGGCGACCAGTTGATAGGGGTTGTCGCCATCGACCCAATCGGCCACTGCCAGGCCCAGATCCGCGGCAGCCGACTCCTTGAGCGCGGCCAGCTCCAGCCGCGGCACCACCACGGTGGGGTCACCGGAGGCGGGCAACACCAGCGCGGTGAGCCGTTCGAAGGTCTGTGCCCGCGAACCGATCAGATACCGCAGGTCGTAGCCGGGGGTGATCACCAAACCCGCCAGGCCCGCGTCGGCGGTGGCGGCGGCCGCTGCGGCGAGGCGGCGGGCGTACACGTCGGTGTCGAATCGGCGGGAATTCACGCCTGCCAGGCTAGCCCGGGGCCACACCGGGCCGAACGTCGAGTTGTCGGGGCGATTTCGGGCAGCGGACGACGACAAGTCGACGCTCGCCGACGTGAGACGATGGCGGGCATGTCTGCACCTCTGCTGCTGCTTGACGGTGCCAGCATGTGGTTCCGCGCCTACTACGGGGTGCCGTCGTCGATCACGTCACCCGACGGCCGGCCGGTGAACGCGGTCCGCGGCTTTTTGGACTCGATGGCGCTGGTGATCACCAAGCAGCGACCCGGCCGGCTGGTGGTGTGCCTGGACCTGGACTGGCGCCCGCAGTTCCGGGTGGACGCCATCCCGTCATACAAGGCGCACCGCGTCGAGCAGGAAAACCCCGACGGCCAGCCGGATGTCGAGGAAGTGCCCGACGAGTTGTCCCCGCAGGTGGAGGTGATCGAGGCGATCCTGGACGCGTTCGGCATTGCCGCCGGTGGCGCGCCCGGCTTCGAGGCCGACGACGTCATCGGCACACTGGCCGCCGCCGAACGCCGCGACCCCGTCGTCGTCGTCAGCGGCGACCGCGACCTGTTACAGGTGGTCGGCGACGATCCGGTCCGGGTTCGGGTGCTGTACCTGGGCCGCGGCTTGACCAACGCGACGCTGATGGGGCCGGCCGAGGTGGCCGACCGCTACGGTGTGCCCGCCGATCGGGCCGGCGCCGGCTACGCCGAGCTGGCGTTGCTGCGCGGCGATCCGTCCGACGGGCTGCCCGGTGTCCCCGGTATCGGCGAGAAGACCGCAGCGACACTACTGGCTCAGCATGGCTCACTGGCGGGCATCCTGGCTGCCGTCGACGACCCGAAATCGTCGCTGTCCAAAGGCCTTCGGCGGAAACTCCAGGAGGCCGCCGACTACGTCGAAGCCGCCGGGCCGGTGGTGCGGGTGGCCACCGACGCGCCGGTCACGTTGTCGACGCCGACCGATGCGCTGCCGCTGGCGGCCGCCGACCCCAAGACCGTCGCGGAGCTGGCACACCGGTTCGGCGTCGGCTCGTCGATCACCCGGCTGCAGAAAGCGCTGGACTCGCTACCAGGTTGACGGCGGCTTATTTGGGCCGGCCGACCTCGTAGGTGCCCTTGTTGTCCTGGAAAGTCACGGTCACTTGCCGTTTGGAGCCGTCGATGCTGACGTTGCAGTCGAAAGTTCCGCCCTTTTTGACGACCGGGTTCTGACCGTCGTTGCACTTGACGTCTTTGACGTTCTTGGCGCCGTAGCCGTTGGTCTCGTCGGAAAGAATTTGCTGCACACCGGTCTGCGCCTTGTTGATGTCGAGCTTGGTGGTCACGAAAAACCCAGGCGCCCAGAAGCCCAGCACCAGAATCACCGCGACAACCACAGCGGCGAACACTCCGATGACCGTGCCGATCACTGCTCGCGAACGCTGTGACCCCGGCGGCGGCGGACCGTACTGGCCCGGCTGTGGCGGGTATTGGCCGTACTGGCCCGGTGGATATTGGCCGTACTGCCCCGGCTGCCCGTACTGGGTGGGCTGGCCGTACTGGCCCGGCTGACCGTATTGGCCCGGCTGCGCGCCGTATTGCTCGGTCTGCGCGCCATACTGCTCGGACTGCGGGTAGGCCGGTGGTTGTGCATACGGCTGCGACGGCGGATAGAACTGGCCGGGCTGCTGGTACTGCGGATACTCGGTGGGCGTGTACGCCGGCGCCTGCCAGGTCTGCTGCTCGGCGGACGGCTGCTGCCAACTCTGCTGCTCGGCGCCGGATGACTGCTGCCAGGGCGAAGCCTGCGCAGTCGGCTGATCGGTGGATTGCTGGTCCTCGCCCTGCGGCGGCTGCCACGGCTGCGTCGGGTCGGATCCCTGCGGTCCACTCATCGTGTTCTCGGTCCTCTCAGTACTGGCACTGCCGTATATAACCGTAACCGGAGCTCAGCCTACCCGGCGTCAACTGCGACGACGCCGCGCCGAATGGCGTCGATCGCGCGTTTCGCGCTGACCCGCAGGTCCGGTTGCGGCGCAGCGTTGCGCACCTGGTCCAACAGGTCGAGCACCTGCCGGCACCAGCGCACAAAGTCCCCGGCCGACAATGGCGAACCGCCACCCTCGCTGTCGGCGGCAGCTAACGCCGAGGCCAAGTCGCCACTGCTGGCCCAGCGATAGATCGCAGCGACAAACCCGTCGTCGGGCTCGCGGGTCGGTGTGAGACGGTGCCGCTGCTCGTCAGCACGCAACCCCGCCGAGAGCCGTCGCGTCCGGTGCAGCGCCTGGCGCAACTGCGCGGGCAGCGCTTCCGCGCGTTGCAGCGGCGGCCCCGGACCGTCAGAGCCGCGCGTCTCGTAGAGCACCGTCGAGAGCACCGCGGCCAGTTCTGCCGGCCGCAGGCCGGCCCACGCCCCGGTGCGTAGGCATTCGGCCACCAACAGGTCGCTTTCGCTGTAGATCCGGGCCAACAGCCGGCCGTCGTCAGTGACCTGCGGATCGTCGTCGCCGGCGCGGATGAACCCGCGCTCGGTGAGCAACCCGACGATGCGGTCGAAGGTGCGCGCCAACGAGTTGGTGGCCGCGGCCACCTTCTTCTGCAGCTGCTCGTTATCGCGCTCAATCCGCAGATAACGCTCCGCGACCCGCATCTGGGTTTCGCGGTCGGATGCCTGATGGGCGGGATGACGACGCATCAGTTCGCGCAGCGACGCCAGCTCGGGATCCACATCGGGGCCCTCAGATGCCTGGCCGCTTCGCCGGCCCCGGGTCGACGGGGCAACCACTCCGGCAGCCGCCGAGCGCAGCGCCGACGCCAGATCCCGCCGGACCCGCGGCTGGCGGTGCTCAACCCGTTTGGGCAAGCTCATCGACCCGACCGGCGTCGCCGCCCCGGAGTAGTCCGCCGACGAAATCCGGCCGGCCCAGCGGTGTTCGGTGAGCACCAACGGCCGGGGATCGGAGCCGTCCCGGGCGGATTCCAGCACCACCGCCAAGCCGCCGCGGCGGCCGTGCGGGATCGTGATGATGTCGCCGCGGCGCAACGCGGCCAATGCGTCGTTGGCGGCCTGCCGCCGCTGCAACCGCGAGGCGCGGGCCTGCGTGCGTTCCCGTTGCGAGATCTGTTCGCGCAGCCGGGCGTAGTCGAGGATCGGCGCCTCGGGACCGCCCAGCCCGCTCGCGATCTCCTCGAGCATCCGCTCGCCCCGCTCGACGCCGCGGACCAGCCCGACGACCGAGCGGTCAGCCTGGTATTGGGCGAACGACTGCTCCAGCAGCCGGTGCGCCTGCTCGGGGCCCAGTTGGTGGACGAGATTGATCGTCATGTTGTACGACGGGGCGAACGAACTGCGCAGCGGGAAGGTGCGGGTGGAGGCCAGGCCGGCGACTTCGGCCGGTTCGATATCGGGATGCCAGATCACCACCGCGTGGCCTTCCACGTCGATGCCGCGTCTACCGGCCCGGCCGGTCAGCTGGGTGTACTCCCCCGGCGTCAGCGGAACGTGTTGCTCGCCGTTGAACTTGACCAGCCGTTCCAGCACGACCGTGCGCGCCGGCATGTTGATGCCCAGCGCCAGGGTCTCGGTGGCGAATACCGCCTTGACCAACCCGGCGGTGAACAGCTCTTCGACGGTGTGCCGAAACACCGGCAACAGCCCGGCATGATGGGCGGCCAAACCGCGTAACAGGCCCTCGCGCCACTCGTAGTAGCCGAGCACGTCGAGGTCGGCGTCGGCCAGATCGCCGCAGCGATGGTCGATCACCTCGGCGATCCGCGCCCGGTCCTCCTCGGTGGTCAGCCGCAGCGACGAGCGCAGACATTGGCCGACCGCCGCGTCACATCCGGCGCGGGAGAACACGAACGTGATCGCAGGCAGCAGGCCTTCGCGGTCCAGCGCGGTGATCACGTCCGGGCGCGGCGGCGGCCGGTACATGGTGGGCCGGCCGGGCCGCCCCGGGTTACGGTGGCGCGGACGCCAGTCGGCGAGCCGATCTGCCTCCCGGCGATGCGCGATGTGGCGCACCAGGTTGGGGTCGACGTGGGGCTGATGCTTGGCACCGTCGCCGTCGTAGTCGAACAGGTCGAAGAGGCGTTTACCGACCAGCATGTGCTGCCACAACGGCACCGGCCGGTGCTCGTCGACCACCACCGCGGTGTCGCCGCGTACGGTCTGGATCCAGCCGCCGAACTCCTCGGCGTTGCTCACCGTCGCCGAGAGGCTGACCAGCCGCACCTCGTCGGGCAGATGCAAGATCACCTCTTCCCACACCGCGCCGCGCATCCGGTCGGCCAAGAAGTGCACCTCGTCCATGACCACGTGGGAAAGCCTTTGCAGTGCAGGCGAACCGGCATACAGCATGTTGCGCAGCACTTCGGTGGTCATCACCACCACGGGTGCATTGGCGTTGACCGACAGGTCGCCGGTGAGCAAGCCGATCCGGTCTTTGCCGTAGCGGGCGACGAAGTCGGAGTGCTTCTGATTGCTCAGTGCTTTCAACGGGGTGGTGTAGAAGCACTTACCTCCCGCGGCAAGAGCCAAATGGACCGCGAACTCGCCGACCACGGTCTTGCCGGCTCCGGTCGGCGCGCAGACCAAGACTCCGTGGCCGCGCTCGAGCGCCGCACACGCCTGCTGCTGGAAACCGTCGAGCCCGAAGGCCAGTTCCGCGGTGAACCGCGCCAGCTCGCCCGAGTGGGCGTCAGGTGACGTCGTCATGGGATCCGGCGCTGCCCGACGGCGTCGCCACCGCCGACGGCGGTTCGATGGTCGAGGCCTCCTCGTCGGGAACCGCAGTCAGCGCTTCGCGCTTAGCTTTCCGTTTGTCGTGCAGCCGCGCGATCTGGATGGCCAGTTCGAGCAGCAGGGTCAACGCCAGCCCGAGCGCGAGCATCGAGAACGGATCCGATCCGGGGGTGAAGATCGCCGCAAAGCAGAACACCGCGAAGATCAGGCCGCGCCGCCAGGACCGCAGCCGCGCATAACTCAGCACACCGGCCAAGTTGAGCATGACGATGAGCAACGGGAATTCGAAGCTGATGCCGAAAACCATCAGCAGGTTGATCAGGAATCCGAAGTACCGGTCGCCGGACAACGCGGTGACCTGGACGTCGCTGCCAACGGTCAGCAGGAAGTGCAACGCCTTCGACAACACCAGGTAGGCCAGCAGAGCACCGACAACGAACAGCACCGCGGCGGGAATGACGAAGGCCGCCGCGAAGCGCCGCTCCTTCTTGTAGAGCCCCGGCGTGATGAACGCCCACAGTTGGTAGAGCCACATCGGGCAGGCCAGCACGATGCCGGCGGTCAGCCCGACTTTGAGCCGCAACATGAACTGGTCGAACGGCGCAGTGGCCAGCAAGCGGCATTGCCCGTCGGCGCTGATCTCCGCGCGCGCCGAGGACGGCAACGCGCAGTACGGATGGCGCAGCCACTCCCCCAGACTTTCCACTCCGAACAGCGAGTGCGAGTACCAGACGAACCCCAGCGCGGTGGTCAGCACGATCGTGGCCAGCGAGATCAGCAGCCGGGTACGCAACTCGGTGAGGTGGTCGACGAGCGACATCGTCCCGTCTGGATTGGTGCGGGTACGACGCAGGCGCGGATCGAGCCGCCTGAATAAACCGGTGGTGCGCACGACGGTCAGTGGGTGACGCTCAGACACCCCGAGAGCGATCGCAGCCTAAGCCTGCCGATCCTGTCCGGCTGCGGGTGCCGGCGGGTCGACCCGCTCGGCCTGCACGGTTGTCGGGGCGGCCGGCGACTCCGACTTGCTTTCACTCTGCAGTTCACGGACCTCGGATTTGAAGATTCGCAACGACTTGCCCAGCGAACGCGCAGCGTCAGGGAGCCGCTTGGCACCGAACAGAATGACCACCACGACCGCGAGGATCGCCCAGTGCCACGGACTGAAACTGCCCACTTTGGTTACCTCCAGACGTCCAACCGATGCTACCGCAGCGCAGCCTCGTACATCTCCAGCGCCACTGCCGCGGTATCCCGTACCCGTTGCGCCAGCGCCTCAGGGGCCAGCACCCGCACCGCCGGTCCGAGGCCCAGCACCAGGCGTGTCATCCAGTCGTCGGAGGCATAGGTCATGGCCGCCTCGCAGTAGCCATCAGGCAACTCGCGCAGCATGCGCATCGGGTAGTACTCGAACATCCATGCCGCCGACGGGGCCAGCTCCAGGGTTGCCGAGGGCAGTGTGGGATCGGCATCGAACAGCGAGGTATCCGGCGGCGCGGCCAGGGCGGCTTCCGGCGGCGCGGCCGGCACATCGAGCACCTGCGCATCGACGATCCGGTCGAACCGGAACAGTCGCACGCCCTCGGCCTCACGTGACCACGCCTCCAAGTAACTGTGATCGCCGATCACCACGATCCGGATCGGGTCGACGATCCGGTGCGACAGGGTGTCGTGCGAGGCGGCGTAGTAGTCGATCGCCACAGCACGGTTGTCGCGTACTGCGGAACGCACCGCGGCCGTGGCCTGGCTTTCGGCCGGAGCCGGCTCGTCGACGGCTGCGCCGGATCCCCGCGCGGCGACACCGGCAGCGGTTTCGATCTTGGCGATCGCGCTGCGCGCCGCCTCCGGGTCGACCGCGCCGGGGATGTCCGCCAGTGCCCGCAACGCCATCAGCACAACGGTGGCTTCCGGCGAGGTCAGCCGCAGCGGCTTGTCCACGCCGGCCGAGAAGATCACCTCGATGGTGTCACCGGAGAAATCGAAGTCGATGTAGTCGTCCGGGTAGTAGCCGGGCAAACCGCACAAAAACAGCTGTTTCAGGTCTTCCTGCAACTGCTTGAGCGACACACCCAGGTCGGCGGCGGCTTTAGCGCGGGTGACCCGCGGATTGGCCTGAAAGTACGGCACCATGTTGAGCAGACGCACCAGCCGCGTCGATATCGCGGTCACGCCGGCGCTCCGATGTGAGCTCGCAGCCGGTCCAGCACGTCCTCGCGCAGCGACTCTGGTTCCAGCACGACGGCGTCGGCGCCGTACCCGGTGATCTCCTGCGCCAGCCGGTCGGTGGACCCGATGTCGAGTTCGATCACCTCGCCGTCGCGACCGCCCAATTGCCGCGTCTCGCCAGAGTTTCCGGCGCGCCTCAGCGCGGTGGCCCGCCCGTCGGCCACCCATACTCGCGCCTGCACGCCCGTCGGCGCGTCGGTCACCGCTTCGGCGACAATCGCGCGCAGGTTTACATCCGCCGGCTGGGTGACGGCGCCAGCCGGGCCGATCGCAGTGACGTTCGCGCCGATCCGCGACAACCGGAACACCCGAGTCGCGTCGCGGTCGCGATCGTGCCCGACCAGATACGGGCGGCCCTTCTCAATGATCACCCCCCACGGTTCGACAGTGCGCATCGTGTACGCGTCCGTCGGAGACGGCCGGTGTGGAAACCGCACGGCCTGCCCGTTTTGGATGGCCGTCAGCAGCGGACCAAAACTGTCTAGGCCGGCGGCCCCGGCCGGTGACGCGATGGCCACCGGCGCGTCGGGATCAAGGTCCATTCCGGCGGCCCGCAGCTTCAACAGCGCGCTCTGGGTGGCGGTGACCAACTCGGGCGATTCCCATAACTGGGTGGCGATCGCCACTGCGGCGGCCTCGTCGCCGGTCAGCTCGATGTCGGGCAGCGCGTAGGCGTCGCGGTTGATGCGGTAGCCCTCCACCGGATCGAACGACGACACCTTGCCGGTCTCCAACGGGATGCCGAGGTCGCGCAACTCGTTCTTGTCGCGCTCGAACATCCGGGAGAACGCTTCGGCATTGGGGCTGTCGTCGTAGCCCTTGACGGTGGACCGGATCTTGTCGGCGGTCACATAGCCGCGGGTATACAACAGCGCGATGACAAGGTTCATCAGCCGTTCGATTTTCGACGTCGCCACGGGCACCAGGGTAGAGGGCTACATGCTCGCGATCAGCCGCTTGACCCGCTCGTCGACTGATCGGAATGGGTCTTTGCACAGCACGGTGCGCTGGGCTTGGTCGTTGAGCTTGAGATGCACCCAGTCGACGGTGAAGTCGCGGCCGGCGGCCTGCGCAGCGCTGATGAATTCGCCGCGCAACCGGGCGCGGGTGGTCTGCGGCGGCTGGTCGACGGCCTCGTCGATTTCCTCATCGGTGGTGATCCGCGACGCCAGGCCCTTGCGCTGCAACAGATCGAACACCCCGCGCCCGCGTTTGATGTCGTGGTAGGCCAGGTCGAGTTGGGCGATCTTGGGGTCGGACAGCTCCATGCTGTAGCGGTCCTGATAACGCTGGAACAACTTACGTTTGATCACCCAGTCGATTTCGGTGTCGACCTTGGCGAAGTCTTGAGTTTCGACCGCATCAAGCTGGCGTCCCCAGAGGTCGACGACCTGCTCGATCTGGGCATTGGGCTCCCGAGTCTGCAAGTGCTCGACGGCCCGCGCGTAGTACTCCCGCTGGATATCCAGCGCGCTGGCCTGACGCCCGCCTGCGAGCCGCACCGGCCGTCGGCCAGTGACGTCGTGGCTGACCTCGCGGATCGCGCGGATAGGGTTGTCCAGCGAAAAGTCCCGGAACGCCACCCCGGCTTCGATCATCTCCAGCACCAGCGCGGCCGTGCCGACCTTGAGCATGGTAGTGGTCTCGCACATGTTGGAGTCGCCGACGATCACGTGCAGGCGCCGGTATTTTTCGGCGTCGGCGTGCGGCTCGTCGCGGGTGTTGATGATGGGGCGTGATCGCGTCGTTGCGCTCGACACGCCCTCCCAGATGTGTTCGGCACGCTGCGACAGGCAGAAGGTGGCGGCCTTGGGGGTTTGCAGCACCTTTCCCGCCCCGCAGATCAGCTGGCGGGTCACCAGAAACGGCAGCAGCACATCGGAGATGCGGGAGAACTCGCCGGCCCGCACGATCAGGTAGTTCTCGTGACAGCCGTAGGAGTTACCCGCCGAGTCGGTGTTGTTCTTGAACAGGTAGATGTCGCCACCGATGCCTTCGTCGGCCAGCCGCTGCTCGGCGTCGACGAGCAGATCTTCCAGCACCCGCTCCCCGGCCCGGTCATGGGTGACCAGTTGCACCAGGCTGTCGCATTCGGCGGTGGCGTACTCGGGGTGGCTGCCCACGTCCAGATACAGGCGTGCGCCGTTGCGCAGGAACACGTTCGAGCTCCGACCCCACGACACCACCCGGCGAAACAGGTAGCGCGCTACCTCGTCGGGGCTCAAGCGGCGGTGGCCGTGAAATGTGCAGGTAACACCGAATTCGGTCTCGATGCCCATAATCCGTCGCTGCACGTGATCGAGCGTACTTGTTGCCGTACGGGGACGGTGGGAAGCCTCGCCTGTGGACCTGTGGATATACGCCGGAATATCAGGGCGTCAGAAGACCCAGCAGTCACATCGGTCACAGCTATACCCGCAGCGAATCGATGACCAAGCTCTAAAGCGATATCACGGGCGATATCACGCTAGTCGCCCCTGTTCGACTCCTCCGGCGACTCGTCCGAGGCCGAATCCTCTTTCGGCAGCAGCCGTTCCAGCGCCGGGCCGGTGATCCGCCGGAACGCGCGACGCGGCCGACTGGCGTCGAGGATGGCCACCTCCAGCGTCGACACCCCGAGGGTGGGCTGATCGCCGTTGGCACTGCCGGCCCGCAGCGCGTCGACGGCAATCCGGACCGCGTCGGCCAGGTCGGCGTTTTCGGCATAGGAGTCCTTGAGCGCGGTGGTGATCGGCTCCGTCGTGCCGCCCATCACCACGTAATGCGGTTCGTCATTGATCGAGCCGTCGTAGGTGATCCGGTACAGCTCGGGCGCTTTGGTCTCGCCGTAGTGCGCGACCTCGGCCACGCACAACTCGACCTCGTACGGCTTGGCCTGCTCGGTGAAGATCGTGCCCAACGTCTGGGCGTACACATTGGCCAACTGCCGGCCGGTGACGTCGCGGCGATCGTAGGCATAGCCGCGGGTGTCGGCGAACTGGATTCCACCGCGGCGCAGGTTGTCGAATTCGTTGAACTTTCCCGCCGCCGCGAACGCGACCCGGTCATAGAGTTCACTGATCTTCTGCAGTGAGCGCGACGGGTTCTCGGCGACGAACAGCACACCACCGGAGTAAGCCAGCGCCACCACGCTACGGCCTCGGCCGATGCCCTTGCGGGCGAGCTCGCTGCGCTCGCGCATCGCCTGCTCGGGCGAGATGAAGTATGGAAAACTCACGCTTCACCCCGCTGCGCGTCAGGACCGAAAGTGTCTGCGCGGGAACGGCTTTCGATTACCTCTCGGGCCAGTTCGGCGATGCGCGGCTCAGCCACGTCGACCGCACCGTCAGCGTCGATGGTGACCGCGGTCGGATAGATCCCACGAACCAGGTCGGGGCCGCCGGTTGCCGAATCGTCGTCGGCGGCGTCGTAGAGCGCCTCGACGGCTACCCGCAACGCGGAGTCGGCGTCGCTCACCTGTGAGTACAGCTTCTTCATCGACGACTTGGCGAAAATCGATCCGGAACCCACCGATTGGTAACCCTCTTCTTCGAGGTTCCAGCCGCCCGCGGCGTCGAAGGACACGATGCGGCCCGCCTTCTGTGGGGCCGGGTCGTCGATGTCGTAGCCGGCCAACAGCGGCAACGCCACCAGACCCTGCAAGGCGGCCCCCAGGTTGCCGCGCACCATGGTCGCGAGCCGGTTGACCTTGCCCGAAAATGTGAGCGGGACGCCTTCCAGCTTCTCGTAGTGCTCCAGTTCGACAGCGTAGAGCCGGGCAAATTCGACGGCGATGGCCGCGGTACCGGCGATGCCGGTCGCGGTGTATTCGTCGGTGATGTAGACCTTTTGCACATCCCGCCCGGCGATCATGTTGCCCTGCGTCGAGCGCCGGTCGCCGGCGATGAGCACACCGCCCGGATACTTCAGCGCGACGATGGTCGTCCCGTGCGGCAATTGCCCGCTGGGCTCAACCCCACCAACGCCCATCGGTAACAACTCCGGCGCCTGACGACGCAGGAAATCAGCGAAAGACGACAGCTCTATAGGGCTAGCGGGGATTCCGGGGATTGCTGAGTTTGTGGCCAGGCGATCACGAAACGGCCAGGTCACTGGCCGCCCTTTTGGACGTATGCGCGCACGAAGTCCTCGGCGTTCTCTTCCAGAACGTCGTCGATTTCGTCGAGCAGATCGTCGGTTTCCTCGGTCAGCTTCTCGCGACGCTCTTGGCCCGCGGCGGTGCTGGCAGTCAGATCGTCGTCGTCTCCGCCGCCCCCGCCGCGCTTGGTCTGCTCTTGAGCCATCGCTGCCTCCTGCATCGTTATCGGCCGCGCATTACACGGCGGCCGGTTTCTCCAGCCTACCGGTCGACCCCGGTCTTGCCGCGGCTAACCATGCTCACTGTCCGGCTCACGTCGTCAGTTGCTCCACCAGTTCCGCCGCGCTGTCCACGGAATCCAACAGGGCACCGACGTGGGCCTTGCTGCCGCGCAGCGGCTCCAGCGTCGGGATACGCACCAGCGAGTCGCCGCCCAGGTCGAAAATCACCGAGTCCCAACTGGCCGCGGCGATATCGGCGCCGAACCGCCGCAGACACTCGCCGCGGAAGTAGGCCCGGGTATCGGTCGGCGGATTGTTTACCGCGCCCAGCACCTGCTGTTCGGTGACCAGCCGGCGCATCGAGCCGCGTGCCACCAACCGGTTGTACAGCCCCTTGTCCAGCCGGACATCGGAGTACTGCAGATCGACCAGATGCAACCGCGGCGCCGACCAGCTCAGGTTTTCCCGGTGCCGAAATCCCTCAAGCAACCGCAGCTTGGCCGGCCAGTCGAGCAGGTCGGCACAAGCCATCGGGTCGCGCTCGAGCTGGTCGAGGACTCCCGCCCAGGTTTGCACGACGTCGGCGGCGCGCGGATCCGGGTCACGTGAATCGACCAGCTTTGCGACCCGATCCAAGTAAATCCGTTGCAGCGCAAGCGCGGTCAGTTCACGTCCGTCGGCCAGCGCGACCGCGGTGCGCAGCGACGGGTCCCGGCTGATGGCGTGCACGGCATGAACCGGCCGCGCCAACGCCAGGTCAGTCAGGTCGATGCCGTGCTGAGGGCCCTCTTCGATGAGGTCGAGCACCAGCGCCGTCGTGCCTAACTTCAGATAGGTCGACGTTTCGGCGAGGTTGGCGTCACCGATGATCACGTGCAGCCGGCGGTAGCGGTCGGCGTCGGCGTGCGGCTCGTCGCGGGTGTTGATGATGCCGCGTTTGAGCGTGGTCTCCAGCCCGACTTCGACCTCGATGTAGTCGGCTCGCTGGGACAGCTGGAAGCCGGGCTCGTCGCCGGCGGGTCCGATGCCGACCCGTCCGGAGCCGGTGACTACCTGCCGCGACACCAGAAACGGGGTCAGGCCGGCGATGACGGCGGAGAACGGTGTCTGCCGGCTCATCAGATAGTTCTCGTGCGATCCGTAGGAGGCGCCCTTGCCGTCGACGTTGTTCTTGTACAGCTGCAGCTTGGCCGCCCCGGGCACGCTGGCGACGTGTCGGGCCGCCGCCTCCATCACCCGCTCGCCGGCCTTATCCCAGATCACCGCGTCGAGCGGGTCAGTGCATTCGGGGGCGGAGTATTCCGGATGTGCGTGGTCGACGTAGAGCCGCGCACCGTTGGTCAAGATCATGTTGGCGGCGCCGACCTCGTCGGCATCGACTACCGGCGGCGGCCCGGCCGAGCGACTCAGGTCGAAGCCGCGGGCATCCCGCAGCGGCGATTCCACCTCGTAATCCCAGCGGGTCCGTTTGGCCCGCTGGATGCCTGCGGCGGCGGCATAGGCCAGCACCGCCTGCGTGGAGGTCAGGATCGGGTTCGCAGTCGGGTCCGACGGCGACGAGATGCCGTACTCGACCTCGGTCCCGATGATTCGTTGCATGCTCTAAAGACTAGGCGACGGCTCAGCGGGCATCGTCTTGGCCGCGAACGTGCGTAAACCACGGTCTTTCTTTGGCGTGTCGACCGGGGACACGCACGCTCGCGGCAGAACGGCGGACCCCCGCGCGGCAGAACGGGTCAGAGGTACTGGCCGAGGTTGGACTCGGTGTCGATAGCGCGGCTGGCGCTCGAACTCTTGCCGGTGACCAGGGTGCGGATGTAGACGATCCGCTCGCCCTTCTTGCCCGAGATCCGTGCCCAGTCATCGGGATTGGTGGTGTTGGGCAGGTCCTCGTTCTCGGCGAACTCGTCGACGATCGAGTCGAGCAGATGCTGGATGCGCAGGCCCGGCTGGCCGGTCTCCAGCACCGACTTGATGGCGTTCTTCTTGGCCCGGTCGACGACGTTCTGGATCATGGCCCCGGAGTTGAAGTCCTTGAAGTACATGACTTCTTTGTCGCCGTTGGCGTAGGTGACCTCCAAGAACCGGTTGTCGTCGATCTCGGCGTACATCCGGTCGACCACCTTCTCGATCATCGCCTTGATGCACAGCGAACGGTCGCCGCCGAACTCCGCGAGGTCGTCGGCGTGCACCGGCAGCTCCTCGGTGAGGTACTTGGAGAAGATGTCCTGTGCCGCTTCGGCGTCCGGGCGTTCGATCTTGATCTTCACATCAAGGCGTCCGGGTCGCAGGATCGCCGGGTCGATCATGTCCTCGCGGTTGGAGGCGCCGATGACGATGACGTTCTCCAGCCCCTCCACGCCGTCGATCTCACTCAGCAGCTGCGGAACAACCGTCGTTTCGACGTCGGAGGAGACGCCGGTGCCGCGGGTACGGAAGATCGAGTCCATCTCGTCGAAGAACACGATCACCGGGGTGCCCTCCGACGCCTTCTCCCGGGCCCGCTGGAAGATCAGCCGGATGTGACGCTCGGTCTCGCCGACGAACTTGTTCAGCAGCTCGGGGCCCTTGATGTTGAGGAAGTAGGACTTCGCCTCGCGGGCGTCGTCGCCGCGCACCTCGGCCATCTTCTTGGCCAGCGAATTGGCAACGGCCTTGGCGATCAGCGTTTTACCGCAACCGGGCGGGCCGTAGAGCAGCACGCCTTTGGGCGGGCGCAACGCGTACTCCTTGTAGAGCTCCTTGTGCAGGAACGGCAACTCCACCGCGTCGCGGATCTGCTCGATCTGACGAGTCAGACCACCGATGTCCTCGTAGCTGACATCGGGCACCTCTTCGAGCACCAAGTCCTCGACCTCAGCCTTGGGGATGCGTTCGAACGCATACCCCGCCTTGGTATCGACCAGCAGCGAGTCGCCGGGGCGCAATTTGCGCGGACGGGTGTCGTCGTTGAGCGCGTCGGGGACGCCATCTGGCAAATCCGAGGCGACCAGCGGTTCGGCCAGCCAGACAATGCGTTCCTCGTCGGCGTGCCCGACGACCAGGGCCCGGTGACCGTCGCCCAGGATCTCCCGCAAGGTCGAGATCTCCCCGACCGATTCATAGGTTCCGGCCTCGACCACGGTCAGCGCTTCGTTGAGGCGAAGCGTCTGACCCTTCTTCAGCAATTTGACATCGATGTTGGGCGAGCATGTCAGGCGCATCTTGCGGCCCGAGGTGAACACATCGACGGTCTCGTCGTCGTGGGTGCCCAACAGCACGCCGTAGCCGCTGGGCGGCTGCCCGAGCCGGTCGACTTCCTCACGCAGCGCGAGCAGTTGTTGCCGAGCCTCCTTGAGGGTTTCCATCAATTTGGAATTGCGCGCCGCAAGCGAGTCGATGCGCGCCTCGAGTTGATGCACATCGCGCGCGCTGCGCGCGGCGCTTTGCGGCCCGACAGCGCTGTCCAACTGTTCGCGCAAAACAGCCGCCTCCCGCCGCAACTCCTCCAGCTCGGCCGCATCCTCGCTGGACAAGTCGGGTTCGCGGGAGGCTTCGAACGCTTCGCGCTCTGACTCACCCATGTTGCGCTCCTTTCTCGCCCCGAAGGAGGCGCGGCGGACACTCCAACGCTACCGGCGATTTTGGAATCATGCGGGATCTCGAAATAGGGCACACTGGCGCCGGAGTTAACATTTAGTTCGCGTCAGTCTGATCGAGAGGACAATCGTCACCGTGAAATCCCTAGCCACGGGTGTTGCCGCCGTCGCCGCAATCGGTGCGGCAGCCGCCGGTATGACTTTCAGTGCAGCCTCTACCGAGGCTGCGCCCCAGGTGCAACCGGTCGTGTTCGGCGCGCCGCTTCCGCTGGATCCCGCGGCTGACGTGCCGACTGCCGGCGAGCTGATCACCGTCCTCAACGAGCTGCAAAACCCCAGCGTTCCGTTCGCCGGCAAGGGCAACCTCGTCGAGGGCGGCGTCGGCGGGGTCGAGGGCCGTCTCGCTGACCGCCAACTGCAGAAGGCCGCGCAGCGTGGCTCGCTGCCACTGTCATTCAATGTGGCAAATATCGCACCGGCCGGTCCGGGTACCGCCTCGGCCGAGGTCACCGCCACCGGTCCGAATCTGGCACCGACCACTCAGAACATCACCTTCGTCAACCAGGGCGGCTGGAAGCTGTCCCGCGCCTCCGCCATGTCGCTGGTGCAGCAATTCCAGGCGGCGGGCTGACCGCTGCTGGATGCTTTGCCAGTCTCCAGGTACATCGGAGCAGCTTTGAGCGCCGCCACGGTTGTGGTGGCGCCCGGGCTGTCGGGATGTTCGGGCGCTGAACCGGATGCTGGTTCGTCCAGTTCCTCGTCGGCTGCGTCGACGCCGGGGTCGGTTGTGCTGACTTCGGAGGCCAAGGCGGTTGCTCCCGTGCCGCCGCCGGAGGCCCTCACCGGCGTGCTGTACCGCCTTGCGGATCCCGGAGTCGCCGGTACGGACAAGCTGAACCTGGTCGAGGGCGCCACCCCCGACGATGCTGCGGCGCTGGATAAATTCGCCACCGCGCTGCTGGACGGTGGATACGCCCCGATGACATTCGAAGCACGGGATATCGCGTGGTCGGACCGGAACCCAGCCGACGTGGTGGCCACCGTCGATGTCGGCACGCCGAACCCCGGTGCGGCCGGATTCTCGTTCCCGATGGAGTTCAAGCCTTATCAAGGGGGCTGGCAGTTGTCGCAGCGAACCGCGCAGATGCTGTTGACCTTCAGCGGATCTGGGCCCGGCCCGTCGTCGCCGCCAACTCCCTGAGCCGGCAATGTGGATGGGCTGGCTCGAGTTCGACCTGCTGCTCGGTGATGTGCGGTCACTCAAGCAGAAGCGGTCGGTGATTCGTCCGGTGGTGGCGGAGTTGCGTCGCAAGTTCAGCGTGTCGGCCGCCGAGACGGCGTCCCACGACCTGTACCGGCGGGCGGGTCTCGGTGTCGCCGTGGTGGGCGCCGACCGGAGTCACGTCACCGATGTGCTCGACTCGGCCGAACGCCTGGTGGCAGCCCACCCCGAGTTCGAGCTGCTGTCGGTGCGCCGCGGGTTTTCGCGCAGCGACGATTAACCGGGCTTAACGCTTGCGGCGCAGCGGTGTTGGGGTCACGGTCCCAGGTGCCAGCCGGCGGGCCGACACCAGAAACGCGGTGTGGCCGCGCATGTTGTGCTGCGGCCGCACCGCCAGGCCGACGACGTTCCAGCCGCGCTGCATCGTTTCCCAGGACCGCGGTTCGGTCCAGCATTGCTGCTCGCGCAGCGCCTCCACGGTCTTGGACAGCTGGGTGACGGTGGCGACATAGATCATCAGCACACCGCCGGCGACCAGTACCCGCGACACCGCCTCGAGCACATCCCACGGCGCCAGCATGTCGAGGACCACCCGATCGATCGAGCCGTCCGCTAGATCACAGTCCACCAGGTCGTCGACGATCAGCTGCCAGTTGTGCGGCGGGCTGCCGACAAATGTCTCCACATTGCGGCGGGCGTGTTCGGCGTGGTCGGCGCGCACCTCGTAGGAGATCAGTTGCCCGCCCGGGCCGACCGCACGCAGCAGCGAACACGCCAGCGCACCCGACCCGGCGCCGGCCTCGAGCACCCGAGCGCCCGGAAAGATGTCACCCTCGTGCACGATCTGGGCGGCGTCTTTGGGGTAGACCACCTGCGCCCCGCGCGGCATCGACATCACGTAGTCGACCAGCAGCGGACGCAGCACCAGAAACGGGTCACCATTGGCGGAATTGACCACGCTGCCTTCCGGTAGCCCGATTACCGCATCGTGGGCGATCGCCCCGCGGTGTGTGTGGAACTCGCTGCCCGGACTCAGCACCATCGTGTAGTGCCGGCCCTTGACGTCGGTGAGCTGGACGCGGTCACCGACGGTGAACGGGCCGGTTGCGGACATAATCGCCTAGCCTGCCAGCAGACGCGCCGTCTCGCGTGGCTGGGGTTGTCGGCCTAGGCTCCTAAGCTGCTGCCATGACCGGCCATCCGGATGCGCCTCGATCGCGACCGGCGTTGTCACCGTCGCGCGCGGCCGATTTCAAACAATGCCCGCTGCTGTATCGGTTCCGGGCGATCGACCGGTTGCCCGAGCCGCCGTCGTCGGCGCAGCTGCGGGGGTCGGTCGTGCACGCCGCGCTGGAGCAGCTGTATGCGCTGCCGGCTCCGCAGCGCGTTCCCGAGACCGCCCAGGCGCTGGTCGACCCGGCCTGGGACCAGGTGATCGCCGAGGAGCCCGGCCTGACCGACAGCGTGGAGCCGGAGCAACGCCGCCAACTTCTCGACGAGGCGCGCGCCTTGCTGTCGGGCTACTACCGGCTCGAAGACCCGACCCGGTTCGACCCGCAGAGCTGCGAGCAGCGCGTCGAGGTCGAACTGGCCGACGGCACGCTGCTGCGCGGATTCATCGACCGGATCGACGTCGCGTCCACCGGCGAGCTGCGGGTAGTCGACTACAAGACCGGAAAAGCGCCGCCGGAAGCGCGGGCCCTCGCCGAGTACAAGGCACTGTTCCAGATGAAGTTCTACGCCGTGGCGCTGCTGCGTTCACGCGGCGTGCTGCCCACCCGGTTGCGACTGATCTACCTGGCAGATGGCCAGCTGCTGGACTACACGCCCGACGAGGACGAGCTGCTGCGCTTCGAAAAGACGCTGATCGCGATCTGGCGCGCAATCCAATCAGCAGGGGCGACAGGCGATTTCCGGCCCCACCCGTCGCGGCTGTGCGACTGGTGTGCACACCGGGCGCGCTGCCCGGTCTATGGCGGCACACCGCCGCCCTACCCCGGCTGGCCGGAGCAACCCCACGAAGGTGGCGCGGACGCCGTCCTGCACCGGGCAGACCCGGCGGCGTGATCGGCTGCCACTACCGTCGGCTCTCAACCGAAGCCGACGTCCTGACGTTTGAATCCACCGACTTCACCCGCAGCAACTGGGCACCCGATCTGCAGCACGGGTCACCGCCACTGGCGCTGTTGACCAAGTCCATCGAGGCGCTGCTTACCGACACGCCGTTGCGGATCGGCCGGCTCAACCTTGACATTCTGGGCGCCATCCCGGTGGCTTCGGTGTCGGTGCGCGCCTGGATCGAGCGGCCGGGCAAGCGAATCTCCTTAGTGGCCGCCGAAATGCGTGACGGTAACGGCCGTCCGGTGGCACGAGTGAGCGCGTGGGCGCTGGCCCCCAGTGACACCGCCGACGTGGCCCGTGACCGCTACCCACCGCTGACCGAGGGTACGGCCGAACCGCTGCCACCGCACTGGTGGAATGTCGCGGGCTACATGAAGTCGGTGGAGTGGCGCCGGCAACCCGACGATGCGGCCGGAGCGGCGGTGTGGTGGCTGCGCCCGCTGGTGCATGTCGTCGACGGCGAGGACACTTCCCCGTTGCAGAACCTGGCCATGGTCGTCGATTCGGCCAACGGTGTCGGCGCGGCCCTGGACCCGCAGCGGTTCGTCTTCATGAACACCGACACCGTCGTGCATCTGCACCGGGCCCCGCGCGGAGCGGACTTCGGGCTGCGCGCCCGCGGCTCGATCGGGCCCGACGGCATCGGGGTGACCACCGCCGAGATCTTCGACCGCAGCGGGTTCATCGGTACCTGTGCCCAAACCCTGCTGGTGCAGCGCCGCTGACGCGGGCTATTGCAGCGGCGACATCGCCTGCAGCATCGTGGGTATCAGCTCGCTGACCGTGGGATGAATATGCATCGTGCGCGACAGCGTCGTGTAGGGCGCTTTGGCCGACATCACGTCCAAGATCGCGTGGATGCATTCATCGCCGCCGACGCCGAGGATGGCAGCGCCCAGGATCTCGTCGGTGTCCGCGTCGACGACAACCGTCATAAACCCTTGCGTCTCACCTTTTTCCACGGCACGACCGACGCGGGTCATCGGCCGCCGCCCGACCACGACTCGCCGACCCGACGTGCGCGCCTGCTCGACGGTCATGCCGGCGCGTCCCAGTGGCGGGTCGATATAGAGCGCATAGGTGGTGATGCGGTCACTGACCCGGCGCGGGTCACCGTCGAGCAGGTTGGCCGCGACGATCTCGAAGTCGTTGTAGGAGGTATGGGTGAACGCGCCCTTGCCGTTGCAGTCCCCCATCGCCCAGATGTGCTCGACGGTGGTCCTCAGCTGATCGTCGACCGTGATGTATCCGCGCTCATCGGTATGCACACCGGCGTGCTCCAAGCCGAGATCGTCGGTGTTGGGCCGCCGGCCCACCGCCACCAGCAGATGGCTACCTGCGATCGGCGCCGCACCCTCGCGGGGTGTCAGCTCGAAACCGTTGCCACGCTTGGCCACCCGGATATCGTCGGCGTCCACGACGATATCGATTCCGTCGCCCTCCAAAATTGTCCGGATCGCGCCGGAGATGTCCTCGTCTTCGCGTGACGCCAGCCGCGGTCCCTTTTCGACGACGGTCACCCGGGCACCGAAGCGGCGGTACATCTGCGCGAACTCAAGTGCGATGTAGCTACCACCGATGATCACCAGATGCTCCGGCAGCGTGTCGAGTTCGAGGATCGACACATTGGTGAGGAACTCGACATCTGAAAGTCCGGGGATGTTCGGCACCACGGCCCGACCACCGACGTTGAGGAAGATCCGGTCGGCCTGCACGGTGTCGTCATCGACGCGCAGCGTGTGCGGATCCTCGAACCGGGCGTGGCCGCGAACAACCGTGCAGCCATCCATCCCGGCCAGCCAGTCTTCAACGCCCTGGCGGTCGGTGAGCATGATGTGGTCTTTGCGCGCCTTGACTTTCGCCATGTCCACAGTGACCGTGCCGGCGCCGAAACCGTAGTCGCCGCCCCGGCGAGCCAGCTGCGCCGCGTGCGCGCTGGCCACCAACGTCTTGGTGGGTATGCACCCGGTGTTGACGCAGGTGCCGCCGATCAGCTTGCGCTCCACCACCGCAACGCGTTGGCCGGCGGCGGTCAACCGGCCGGCCAACGGCGGCCCGGCCTGACCCGCACCTACCACTATGGCGTCGAAACGCTGTGTCACAGAACGGCCGTCATCGCGGCGATGGCGAATCCACCCAGCACCGCTACCGCGTCCTCGAGCAAGGCGACCGAGAGGTCATGGCCGTGGGCGGCAGCCAGCTTGGTGCGGGCCTGATAACCGCCCAGGGTGCCCAGCACCGCGCCGATGACGCCGGCGCCCAGTCCGCCCCAGCGGTAGCCCCATGCCGTGCCGATCACGGCGCCGGCGAAGGCGCCCAGAATGATTCGGGCAGCAAATGACATCACCGCGGTGCGACTCGGTGTCGAGGGAAGCTTGTCGGTAACCAGCTCGATGAGGGCGAGAATCGTCAGCACGGCAACGGTGATCGGATGAGCCAGCCATGACACCCAGGTGCCGTCCAAGTTGATCCATTGGAATAGGGCGGCCCATGCGACCACAGTGGGCGCCGTCAGGGCACGCAGACCGGCGACGACTCCGATCAACAGGGCAAGCAACAGGACAAGGGAATGCGTCACGGCAGCCCTCCTGGGGCGGGATTGGTTAGCCGGACGCTAACACAGCAACGGCGCCGATGCCGGTCTACCTCAGAATCGGCAGAACCTGATGTCTGAGGCCAGAATGGCCTTGGCCCCGATGGCGGCCAGCCGGTCCATCGTGGCGTTGACGTCCCGGCGCGGAACCAGCGCGCGCACCGCCACCCAGTCCGGGTCGGCCAGCGGGGCGATCGTCGGTGATTCCAGTCCCGGCGTGATCGCCGTGGCGTCGTCCAGAACAGAACGCGGACAGTCGTAGTCCAGCATCAGATATTGCTGTCCGAAAACGACCCCCTGCACTCGCGCCACGAGTTGATCACGGGCGTTGCTGCCTTCCTCCGGGTCGGCTCGTTCGATGAGCACCGCCTCCGAATCACACAGCGGTTCACCGAAGGCCGCCAAATCATGCAGGCTCAGCGTCCGCCCTGACCCCACCACGTCGGCGATGGCGTCCGCGACGCCGAGTTGAACCGAGATCTCCACCGCCCCATCGAGCCGGATGACAGTGGCATCAATGCCCCTGCCGGCCAAGTCTTTTCGCACCAGGTTCGGGTAGGCGGTGGCGATCCGCCGTCCGGCAAGATCGGCGATGGTCCAGTCTCGGCCGGCCGGCGCCGCGTAACGAAAGCTCGAGGAGCCGAAACCCAGTGCCAGCCGCTCACGCACCGGAGCCTGGGACTCGCGCGCCAAATCGCGGCCGGTGATCCCGAAGTCAAGCTCGCCAGAACCCACGTAGATCGCAATGTCTTTGGGCCGCAGGAAAAAGAACTCGACGTTGTTCACCGGGTCGAGGACCGTCAGGTCCTTGGCATCGGTGCGACGCCGGTATCCGGCCTCGGCGAGGATCTCGGTGGCCGGCTCACTCAATGCTCCCTTGTTGGGAACCGCGACTCGCAGCATCACAACTTCCGGTACACGTCGTGCAGCGTCAGCCCGCGGGAGATCATCAACACCTGCGTCCAGTAGAGCAACTGGCTGATCTCCTCGGCGAGTGCGTCGTCGGGTTCGTGTTCGGCGGCCAACCAGACTTCGCCGGCCTCTTCCAGGATCTTCTTCCCCAGCGCGTGCACCCCACCGTCCAGTGCGGCCACCGTGGCACTGCCGGGCGGCCGGGTTCGGGCGCGCTCACCGAGCTCGGCGAACAGATCCTCGAAACTCTTCACGGGCAGCGATTGTTTCATGCGCCGGTCAGCAAAGTCACGGCAGTTTCTCGTTCGCCTGCTGCGTGGGCTCCGCCGGCGGAGAAGACAGGTCGGCGTGCATGTCTTCCAACGACACACCTTTGGTCTCGCGCACCCAGCGCCACACGAACAGGAACGACAGCACCGCGCACAGGGTGTAGAAGCCGTAGGCGAGGCCGAGAACTTGGCGCAGTGCGGGGAAGGTGAAGGCGATGGTGAAGTTGGCCACCCACTGCCCGGCGGCGGCCAGTCCGGCCGCGGCGGCCCGGATGCGGTTGGGGAAGATCTCCCCCAGCGCCACCCAGAGGATCGGTCCCCAGGACACTCCGAATGCGATCACGAAGACGTTGGCCGCGATCAGCGCGATCAGTCCCGACGTCTCCGATAGGTGCGGTGTGCCGTCGACGACTGGGCCGCTGGCGAATACGACGGTCATCGTCAACAACATCAACGCCATCCCGGCCGACCCGGTCAGCAACAGCGGCCTGCGGCCCACTTTGTCGATCAGCGCGATGGCCACCAAGGTGATGAGGACGTTGACCACCGACGTGATCAAGGCGATGGTGAACGATGACTGCTCGCCGAAGCCGACCGCCTGCCACAGCACGCTTCCGTAGAAGAAGATCACCGTGATTCCGATGAACTGCTGAAAGACGGCCAGTCCCAGCCCCACCCACACAATGCCGTGCAGGCCGCCGGTCGGAGCGCGCAGGTCGTGCCACGACGGCGGCTTTTCGCTACGCAGCGTTTCGGCGATCCGGGTCACGGTGATGTCCACGTCGCGCTCGTCCAGCACCATCGACAGCACTTGTCGTGCCTCCGGAATACGTTGTTCTGCAACAAGGTAGCGCGGTGAGGGCGGAAGGGTGAAGGCCAGCGCACCGTAGATCACCGCCGGGATCACCTCGGCCAGGAACGTCCAACGCCACGCCGCCAGTCCCAGCCACAGTTCTTCCCGTGGACCGCCTGCGATGTGAAACGGCAGCCAGTTCACCGCCAGGGCTCCGAAGATGCCCAACACGATTGCGAGTTGCTGGAGGGAGCCAAGCCTGCCGCGGATACGCACTGGCGAAATTTCTGCGATATACGCCGGGACAACAGCGGACGCGATACCGATACCGACACCACCCAACAGATGGAAGGCGATGAACAGCCAAATATTGCCCGCTAGGCCGGTGCCGAGGCCGCAGAGGAAAAACAGCGCCGCGGCCAGCTTCATCATCGTCACCCGGCCCAGCCGGTCGGCGGTTCGTCCGGCGAAGATCGCTCCTACCGCGGCACCCAGTAGCCCCGCGCCGGACGCCAAGCCCAGCAGCGCGTTGCCGATCTGGAAGGTGTCCTGCAGTGCGCCGACCGCACCGTTGGTCACCGACACGTCGTAGCCGAATATCAGTCCGCCCAGCGCGGCGACCGACGCAAATCGAACAGCACGGGCAGTCGCGTCATTTCCCACGGGTCTCCAACGTACGGTGTGGCATGGACCTCAGCTCAAGGTAGGGCTCAGTCCTCCGGGTTGTAGGCGAGGTTGGAGGACAGCCAGCGCTCACCTTCCCGCAGTGTCCAGCCCTTGCGCCTCGAGTAGTCGGCGACCTGGTCCTGGGCCATCCGGCCGACCACGAAATACTGCGACTGCGGGTGCGAGAAATACAAGCCGCTGACGGCGGCACCGGGCCACATCGCCATCGACTCGGTCAGCTCAATGCGGGTCCGCTCGTGGACGTCGAGCAACTTCCAGATCGTCGCCTTCTCGGTGTGCTCCGGGCAGGCCGGGTAACCCGGGGCAGGTCGGATTCCCTGGTACTTCTCGGCGATGAGCGCCTCGTTGTCCAAGGCCTCGTCTGGCTGGAATCCCCAGAACTCCTTGCGAACCCGCTGGTGCATCCGTTCGGCGAAAGCCTCCGCCAGCCGGTCGGCGATCGACTCCAGCAGGATCGCGCTGTAGTCGTCGAGATCTGCCTTGAACTCCGCGATCTTCTCGCCGCTGCCGAGCCCCGCGGTGACGGCGAAGGCGCCGATGTAGTCCGCCAGACCCGTTTCTTTGGGGGCGATGTAGTCGCCCAACGACCGGTTCGGGATGCCGGCCCGGTGCTCGCCCTGCTGGCGCAGGTTGTAGAACATGGTCAGCATCTCGGTACGAGTGTCGTCGGTGTAGACCTCGACGTCGTCACCCACCGCGTTGGCCGGGAAGAACCCGATCACCGCGTTGGCCGTCAGCCACTTCTCCTTGATCAGGGTGTCCAGCATCTGCTGCGCGTCGTCGTACAGCTTGCGGGCAGCCTCGCCCGAAGCCGGGTTGTTGAGGATGTCGGGAAAGCGGCCCTTCATCTCCCAGGCATTGAAGAACGGCTGCCAGTCGATGAACTCGCGCAACTCGGCGAGGTCGTAGTCGAGGAAATCCCATACTCCCGTGCCGATGGCGGGCACCGGCGGCGTGTAGCCGTCCCACTCGATCGGCGTCCGGTTGGCGCGGGCCTTCTCCAGCGTCATCATCGGCCGCTCGTTCTTCTGGGCGTGCCGATCACGCAGGGCCGCATAGTCCTTCTCGGTGGCCTCCAGCAGGGCGGGACGCTGCTTGTCGTCGAGCAGCGCGGCAGCGACGGGAACGGAACGCGAGGCATCTTTGACCCAGACCACCGGACCGCTGCGACGCGGCGATATCTTCACGGCCGTGTGGGCGCGCGAGGTGGTCGCGCCGCCGATCAGCAGCGGGATCTCCAGGCCTTCGCGTTCCATTTCGACGGCGAAGTTGGACATCTCGTCCAACGACGGGGTGATCAGGCCGGACAGCCCGATGATGTCGGCGTCGTGCTCGTTCGCCGCAGCCAAAATCTTCTCGGCGGGCACCATCACACCGAGGTCGATCACTTCGAAGTTGTTGCACTGCAGGACGACTCCGACGATGTTCTTGCCGATGTCGTGGACGTCGCCCTTCACAGTCGCCATCACGATGGTGCCGTTGGTGTCCTTGGAATCAGCCGTGCCGTTCTCCGCCTTCTCCGCCTCGATGAACGGCAGCAGGTACGCGACGGCCTTCTTCATCACCCGGGCCGACTTCACGACCTGGGGCAGGAACATCTTGCCGGAGCCGAAGAGGTCACCGACGACGTTCATGCCGTCCATCAGCGGGCCCTCGATCACCTCGATCGGGCGACCGCCCGCGGTGGCGATCTCGGCCCGCAGCTCCTCGGTGTCGTCGTCGACGTGGGCGTCGATGCCCTTGACCAGGGCGTGCGTGATCCGCTCGCGGACCGGGAGGTTGCGCCACTCGGCCGCCGCGGGATCTTCCGCCTTCTCGGAGGAGTTGAACCGTTCGGCGATCTCCAGGAGCCGTTCGGCCGCGTCCTCTCGACGGTTCAGGACGACGTCCTCGATGCGCTCCCGCAGCTCGGGGTCGATCGAGTCGTAGGGCACCAGCGCTCCGGCGTTGACGATGCCCATGTCCAGGCCGGCCTTGATGGCGTGGTACAGGAACACCGCGTGAATCGCCTCCCGGACCGGGTTGTTGCCACGGAACGAGAACGACACGTTCGAGATGCCGCCGGAGATGTGCACCCCGGGAAGGTTCTCCTTAATCCACGCGCAGGCCTCGATGAAGTCGATCCCGTAGGTCGCGTGTTCCTCGATGCCGGTCGCGAGCGCGAAGCAGTTCGGGTCGAAGATGATGTCCTCGGCCGGAAAGCCGACCTCTTCGGTCAGGATCCGGTAGGCGCGCCCGCAGATCTGTTTGCGGCGTTCCAGGTTGTCGGCCTGGCCCTGCTCGTCGAAGGCCATCACGACGACGGCGGCGCCGTACTTGCGGCACAGCCGCGCCTCGCGGATGAACTTCTCCTCACCCTCCTTCATGGAGATCGAGTTGACGATCGGCTTGCCCTGCACGTTCTTCAGGCCCGCCTCGATGACCTCCCACTTGGAGGAGTCGATCATCACCGGGACGCGGCTGATGTCCGGCTCGGCCGCGACCAGCTTGGTGAACCGGTCCATCGCCGCGACGCCGTCGATCATGCCCTCGTCCATGTTGATGTCGATGACCTGCGCACCGACCTCGACCTGCTGCAGCGCCACCGACAGCGCGGTGTCGTAGTCCTCGGCCTTGATCAGATTGCGGAACCGCGCGGAGCCGGTGATGTTGGTGCGTTCACCGATGTTCACGAACAGGGAATCGTCGGTGATATTGAGCGGCTCCAGTCCCGAAAGCCGAGTGGCCACCGGGATCTGCGGCACTTCGCGCGGCGGTTTGCCCTCGACGACCTTGGCGATCTCGGCGATGTGCGGCGGCGCCGTTCCGCAGCAACCCCCGACGATGTTGACCAAGCCGGCGTCGGCGAAGTCGGCGATGTAGCCGGCCTGGCGCTCCGGGGACTCGTCATACTCGCCGAAGGCATTGGGCAGGCCGGCGTTCGGGTAGCAGGAGACGAAGGTGTCGGCGATCCGCGCCATCTCGGCGATGTAGGGCCTCATCTCCGGCGCACCCAGGGCGCAGTTGAGGCCCACCGCGATCGGCTTCACGTGCCGGATCGAGTTCCAGAACGCCTCGGTGACCTGACCCGACAACGTGCGCCCGGACGCATCGGTGATGGTGCCGGAGATGATGACCGGCCAGCGGCGTCCGCGGTCCTCGAACAGCGTCTCGACGGCGAACACCGCAGCCTTGGCGTTCAACGAGTCGAAGATCGTCTCGATGAGGATGATGTCGGCGCCCCCGTCGACCAGGCCGTTGGCGGCTTCGAGGTAGGCGGCGACGAGCTGGTCGTAGGAGACGTTGCGGGCGCCGGGGTCGTTGACGTCCGGCGAAATCGACGCCGTCCGCGTCGTCGGTCCGATGGTGCCGGCCACGTACCGGGGTTTTTCCGGGGTGCCGGACTCGTCGGCGGCCTTGCGGGCCAGCGCAGCGCCGGCGTAGTTCAGTTCGTAGGCCAGCTCCGCCATGTCGTAGTCGGATAGCGAGATCGCGGTCGAGTTGAAGGTGTTGGTCTCCAGGATGTCGGCGCCCGCCTCGAGGTACTCGCGGTGGATCCCGTCGATGATCTGCGGCTGCGTCAAATTGAGGAGGTCGTTGTTGCCCTGCAGCGCGGTCGGCCACTCGGTGAACCGATCGCCGCGGTAGCCGGCCTCGTCCGGCCGGTCCCGCTGGATCGCTGTGCCCATCGCGCCGTCGATCACCACGATCCGACGGCGCAGCGCAGCCGTCAGTTCCTCGGTGCAGTCGGGGCGGATATTCGGCTCAAAGGCGTTCACGTACGTCCCTTCCGTAACGGAAGGCGTCCTTGACTCTGCCGAGCGTGGCGGATACCGGACGGGGGGCAGGCCCCCTCCAGAAAACCGTTGCAACGCCTCTCGACCAGAAAAGTCTACGTCGTCACAAGACGTCTGGACGCCCGTCCCAGCTCGACCCGGTGGAAGTCATCCCCACAAGCATAGCCGGACTATGGAAAATGGTCGGTTCGTCGCCACCGCGTCAGCCTCCACGGGTCGTTACGCTGATTGGCGTGACCAGCGCTGTGCTCCCCGAACTGCACAACACCATCGTCGTGGCGGCGTTCGAGGGCTGGAACGACGCCGGGGACGCGGCCAGCGACGCGCTGGAACATCTGGACGCCATCTGGGAGGGCGACCCGATCGTCGAGATCGACGACGAGGCCTACTACGACTACCAGGTCAACCGTCCGGTGATCCGTCAGCTCGACGGCGTCACCCGGGAGCTGGTGTGGCCGTCGATGCGGCTCACCCATTGCCGCCCGCCGGGCAGCGACCGCGACATCGTGTTGATGCACGGGGTCGAGCCGAATATGCGCTGGCGGACGTTCTGCGCGGAGCTGCTGGCCATCGCCGACAAGCTCAACGTCGACACCGTCCTGATCCTCGGGGCGCTGCTGGCCGACACCCCGCACACCCGCCCGGTGCCGGTGTCGGGTGCGGCCTACTCCGCCGACTCGGCGCAACACTTCGGCCTGGAGGAGACCCGCTACGAGGGGCCGACCGGTATCGCAGGCGTGTTTCAGGATGCCTGCGTCGCGGCCGGGATTCCCGCGGTGACGTTCTGGGCCGCGGTGCCGCACTACGTCTCTCAGCCACCCAACCCGAAGGCCACGGTGGCGTTGCTGCGTCGCGTCGAGGATGTGCTCGACGTCGAGGTGCCGCTGGGCGATCTGCCGGCCCAGGCCGAGGAGTGGGAGCAGGCCGTCACCGAGATGACCGCCGAGGACGACGAGATCGCCGAATACGTGCACTCGCTGGAGGAGCGCGGCGACGCCGACGTGGAGATGCACGAGGCGCTGGGCAAGATCGACGGCGACGCGCTGGCCGCGGAGTTCGAGCGGTACTTGCGCCGCCGGCGCCCGGGCTTCGGGCGGTAACGCCCTCGCACCGTCGATCGCCGGAACGGCAACCGTGGGCGCAATACCCCGCGACGCCGGCGCTGCAGGCTTTTACCGGCGGCGACCCGCTCTCGCAGGCCATCGCGGCGCAAGCCTTCCCTTTCGTGGCGCTACAAGCACGGCAGTATCGAGGCGCGTGCGCCCGGTGGACAGTTGTCTTCCGGGTTTTTGGGTGAGGGTCCTTCGATGACGCGCACGGCGTAGGCATCCTGATCCCAGACGCTGTGCCACTCGTGGCAGACGCTCATGTCCCAACTGACCGGCGGAGTCGAAAACGGCACGGGCTGCCCCGGACACCAGGTGACCAGCGGCGCGAAACCGGGCGCGGCCTGCGCTGTTCCTGGAAATACACCCAATCCGATCACGACGACGCCGCTCGACAACAGCGCCGCGCCGAGCGTTTTCACCGAGCGAATGGCGTTCATGTTTGCGTTTCCCTTCGTTCTGGTCGTCTGGCCTGGCGCATCTCGTGTTCGCCGCACCCGGCAGCGAGCGAGGGCGATTGTCCACGCCGGTGGGTGCGGCGGGGCTACGCTTTCTACCGCATAGTGTGCGTGGCCGCAGGGTCCCGGCGCATCGGGTATTCACCCCATATTCGGCCCCCGATGATGCGGCCTCGGACCGTGCGGCCGCGCAGCGACCGATGGCGGGAGTGCGGTGGACCGACTGCTGGAGCGCGAGACCGCGCTGGCCGAACTGAATCGGCATTACCGGACGGCGGCCCGGGGTTGCGGACAGCTGGTGTTACTGCGCGGTGAAGCAGGGGTCGGCAAAACCGCGGTGATAAAGCGGTTTGTGGCCGGCGCGGGTCAAGGGATGGCCGTGTCGTGGGGATGGTGTGATCCGGTGGCGACCCCGCGGCCACTGGGCCCGGTGCTCGACATGCTCGCTGAAACGTCCGGAGCGCAGGCGGCCGAGCTGCGAGCGGCCATCGACGCCGCAGACATCGAAGCGATTCATGGCCGGTTGGTGCACATGGCGACCGGCGCCCCCGTGCGAGTGTGCATTGTCGAGGACGCGCACTGGGCCGACAGCGCCACGCTGGACCTGCTGCGCTTCCTGGCTCGGCGCATCGCGGCGCTGCCCGTTCTGCTGGTGGTGTCTTACCGCGATGACGAAATCGGCGAGCAACACCCGTTGACCGTTCTACTGGGCGATCTGGCGACCTCGGCGGTGGTGCGGCGCATCGGATTGGAGCGGCTCAGCGCGAAAGCGGTGGCTGCGCTGGCTGCCGACAGCGGCGTCGACGCCAAGGCGTTGCACCGGCTCACCGATGGCAATCCCTTTTTCGTCACCGAGGTGCTGGCCGGAGGCGCTGAGGCGCTGTCGCGTGAAGCCCTGCCGCGCAGCGTGTCTGAGGCGGTGTGGGGAAGGCTGGCGCGGCTGTCGAACAGCGGACGTGAAACGGCGCACGCCGCGGCGGTGTGCGGGCCGCGGGCCGACCTGGCGTTGGTGCGCCGAGTATGCACCGGCGCCGTGGAAGGGCTGACGGAGTGCCTGAACGCTGGAATGCTGGTCGCCGATGTGGACACCGTCAGCTTTCGTCACGAGCTGGCCCGGCGCGCGGCGCTGGAGCAGATACCCCCATTCGAACGTCGAACGCTGCACAAACGGGCGTTGGCGGTGTTGATGGAAGAGCCACTGGACCCGGACAGCTGGGCAGCCTTGGCGTTACATGCCGAGCAGGCCGGCGACATCGACGCGGTCGTGCGTTACGGACCCGCCGCCGCCGCGCGGGCCTCCTCGTTGGGCGCGAACCGCGAGGCCGCCGAGCTTTACGCTCTCGCCTTGCGCCACGCCGACACGGCAACCGAACAGGACAAGGCGACATGGCTGGAACAGCACGCCTTCACCGGTTACCTCAGTGGCCTCGGCGAGGCCGCGGTGTCGTCATGGGAAGACGCGATCGCGCTGCGCCGCGCGCTCGGTGACGGGTTACGGGAAAGCGAGGACTTGCACTGGCTGTCGCACCAACTGTATTTGCTGGGCCGCACCGGCGACGCACTCGAAGCCGCTGCCGCCTCGCTGCGGCTGCTCGAAAACGCGGAGGAGTGCCCGCAGCTGGCTTGGTCTCTGGCGACGATGACAGCATTGGCGGCGTTCGGTTTCGACCCGGCATGTGACGCCTACGCGGCACGCGCCATCGAGGTCGGCACCCGACTTGGCGACACCGCCGTCGTGGTACGGACCCGCTTCTTCGCGCTGCTGGCCGCCGTGTTGCGGAGCGACACCGGCTGGGATCAACTCGAGACGGCCTGGCGCGACTCGATGGCAACCGAGGGACTGTCTGAGCTGGGCGGTCTGAATGGCGGTCTCATCTGCTGGTTCGCTGCGGTGCACCATCACCTGGAGCGCGCCGAAGCCTACATCGCCGACACCAGCTCCTTCTGTGCTGCCCACGGACTGGGCATGTTCGCCTCGATAACCACCGGGGCGGCCGCCCTGGTCGCCTTGCACCGCGGCGACTGGGACCGTGCGCTGGTTCACGCCGACGAAGTGCTGACTCGGCCGTTCCTGCCGCCACCGCCGCGAATCCTGCCACTCATCTGTGTCGCGTTGATCCGTGCGCGCCGCGGCGAGCAGCAATCGGTGGCGGCGCTGCTCGACGAGGCGCGCGCCGCCGCCGACCCGGGCGACCTCTCCCGCCTGGGGCTGGTGTGGGCGGCCCGTGCCGAAGCGGCCTGGCTGGCTGGTGACGACGAGGCCGCCCGCGCCGAAGCGCACGCGGGGTTGGCCGCGTCCACCGAGCACGCCGACCCGTGGCTGGTGGGCCAGCTTCGACGCTGGGCGCATCTGGCCGGTGGGACGCCGGATGCGGCGCCGACACCCGACACCGTCACGCCCTATCGCTTCGAAGTCAGTGGGGACTGGCAAGCCGCCGCCGCTGAATGGCTGCGCCTGGGTAGCCCCTACGATGCGGCGCTGGCCCAGATCGGCGGCGACATCCCTGCCGTCGAGGCGGCGCTGGAATCCTTCCGCCGTTGCGGTGCCCGCGCCGCTGCCCGGCGCGCGCGCGAGCGCTTGGCCCTGCTGCGCCACCGCAATCCGGACATGCGCCGCAAAGCCACGATCAGCGACCCGCACGGGCTCACCCAGCGTGAACGCGACGTACTCGAACTCGTTGCGGCCGGCCTCAGTGACAGTGAGATCGCCACCGCGTTGTTTATCAGCCCCAAGACCGCCAACAGGCACGTCGGAGCCATTTTGGGCAAACTCGGCGCCCGCAACCGCGCTCAAGCCGCTGCGGCTTACGCGTCGTCGCAGAAGGACGTCATTACTCACCCGGCTTGAGCCCCGTTGCCACGTCAACGACGTGATCGGCCGCGGCGATCACAACCCCGGCAGGCAGTTGACGAACGGAATGCACGGCGGGCGTGGACCCGGCGGCGGACCGGGCGGCATGCCGGCGATGATGACGGGCTTGTCCTCCGGGGAGTTGGGATCGAAGTAGAACGTGTGACAGACGTTCATATCCCAATCGGGGAAACCTACCATCCGGGAGCCCGGGCACCACAACTGGCCGCATACCCCGTTCGCGTCGCAGGTTCCCGCGGGCCCCTCGGGTGGGGCGCACGGCGGAGTGTTGGCATTGGCCGGCGAACACTCGGAAGCAGCCCGGGCGTTGTCAACGCTCACGCTCAATATGCCTAGTCCCAGTACTGCGGCGACGGTGACACCCGAGACCGCGACCAGTGCGCGGGCGCCGACCGCTCTTAAGGTGCTGGCGTTCCGGGAGGAACCGGACACCAGAAAAGTCCGCAATTCATCGGAAGCAGTCTGCCCTCGACAACAGTGTTAGTTTTTGTTCCGTCGCCGTTGTCCACCATTTTGTTGTACCAGTCGTGGCAGACCGTCATATCCCAGTTGACGGCGCCTGGAATTGGCCCGCTCCCGGACATGACACCATCCGGGGTCAATACAAAGTTCTCCACCACCGGCAATGGTTTCCCGGGACACCAGGTGCCGCCGCCATAGTCGTCGGCGTGCGCAGCACCGGCTGCAAGGCCCATCGCCACGCTGCCGCCCAGCAGCGCCGAGGTCACCATTCCAGTGACCGTACGAGTACGGTTCATCGAATCCTTCCTTCCCATTCTTGAGATTGGCACTGTGCCGTGTTGGCGGGCCACCGGTTCGCGGAGTTGAGCGCGACGGCGCCGAGCCAGGGTTTGTAGTGCATAGTGTGCGCGGCCGACCGACGCGGCGCATGAGGCGTTCACCCCATATTCGGACGGACGGACACCGCTGAAACCTCCTTGGGTGATTAATCAGGCGGGGCGGGATGTAGTAGGTCTCGCTTCCAGGGGTTAGCCGCCACCGTCGGTGGCGAGGTGAACGTCCCGTTCCGGTGCCAGTGCAAGGCGTCTTGGCGAAAGACACCGATGGTGATCTGTGGGAACAGCACACTGATGGTGCGGCGCTAACGCCACCACCCGCGGATCGGCTCGGTCAACGCCTAACCGGCGCATTGGCCGACGATGCCAGCCCTCAACACGATCCGCGCCGACAGCTCAGGACTTCTCCAGTGACTCGGTGCGCGCGCTGGTAGAACGACCAAGGGCGGCGACCTCGGCGTCCATCAACAGATCCGGCACGAGCCGACCAACCGGCGCTTCGCCAATCCGACTCGACAATGCCGCCTTCAGCCAGCGCATCGCACCGACCCAGCCCGGGCAATTGATGTGGCACTTGCGCCCTCGATGCCCTTGACGAAGCTCTGGCCGCAGATCTGCACCGAGGTGGTGCGGTTAAGTAGATACGGCAACTTAGCCAGCATCTCGGTGAAAGTGGACAAGTCGGCCTTGGTGTCTTGCACCATTGCGGTGTCGATCCACGACATGTGCGCCAATCCGACGTCCACGCCGCGGTGGGCCACTTCCTGGCGCAGCGCATTGGCGAAGTGCTCGACGGCGGCTTTGGAGGCGTTTTACGGCGCCAGGCCTGGACAATCAGCGTATGCGGCCAGCGAAGACACGATCAGCACATACCCGCGACGTTCGATCCCGACGGCAGCGCGGCCCGGACCGTGTGAAACACACACCGAGCACGTTGACGTCCATGAGTTGCCTGAACGCCTCCGGGTCGACCTGAAGCACCGAGCCGTAGCTTCCAATGCCGGCGTTCGCCACTACGGTGTCAATGCCGCCGTACCTTTCGACACCTCGGTCCACCGCAGCTTGCATTGCCGCCAGGTCACGCACATCGGCGACCGCAATGAGCACCCGATTGTCACCGAGTTCGCCGGTCAGGGCCTTGAGCTACGCATCATCCAGGTCGGTCATAACCAGCTTGGCGCCCTTGGCGTGCAACCGACGGGCGAGCTCGCCTCCGATCCCGCCGGCCCCACCGGTGATGAAAACGACTTGAGAATTCACGGGGGTCATGACAGGTCCACTCCCAACAGTGCGTCGACCATAGTTGCCACCGCCTGCGGCGCGGATACATCGTGGCCGCCGTACTCGAGCGCGTCGGTGGCCCAACCATCAAGAGCGGCAAGGGCTTTGGGTGTGTTGAGGTCGTCGGCCAAGTAGCGGCGCAGCCGGGCAATGGTGTCGGCGGCGTCCGGGCCGGCCGGCAACGCGGCAGCGGCGCGCCACCGATCCAGTCGTGCGATGGCCTCGTCCAGCACCTGGGCGTCCCAGTAACGGTCGGCGCGATAGTGACCGGCCAGCAGACCCAGCCGGATCGCCGACGGTTCGACACCCTGGTTACGCAGCGCCGACACCAGCACCAGGTTGCCGCGGCTTTTGGACATCTTCTGCCCGTCCCAGCCGATCATCCCCGCATGCACGTAGTGGCGGGCGAATCGCCGTTCGCCGCTGACACATTCGGCGTGCGCGGCGGTGAATTCGTGATGCGGAAAGATCAGGTCGGTTCCGCCGCCCTGGATGTCCAGGCCGGTGCCGATGCGGCTGAGTGCGATCGCGGCGCATTCCACATGCCATCCCGGCCGGCCCGGGCCGAACGGCGACGGCCAACTGGGTTCTCCGGCCCGCGCCGCACGCCACAACAGCGCGTCGAGCTGGTCGACCTTGCCGGGCCGGTCCGGGTCGCCGCCGCGCTCGGCGAACAACCCCAGCATGGTGTCGCGGTCATAACCCGATTCGTAGCCGAATTGCGGCGCGGCGTCCGCGCGAAAATAGACGTCGGGGTAGTCAGGGTCGTCGACAATGTAGGCCGCCCCGGCGGCCAGCATCTTCTCGACCAGCTCGACCACTTCGTCGATGGCCTCGGTGGCGGCGACATACTCGCGCGGCGGCAGCACCCGCAGCGCGGTCATGTCGTCGCGGAACAGGCCGACCTCGCGCGCGGCCAGGTCGCGCCAGTCCACGCCGTCGCGGTTGGCCCGTTCAAACAGCGGATCGTCGACGTCGGTGACGTTCTGCACGTAATGCACGTCGTGCCCGAGGTCCAGCCACAGCCGATAAATCAGGTCGAACGTCAGGTAGGTGGCGGCATGCCCGAGATGGGTGGCGTCGTAGGGGGTGATGCCGCAGACGTACATGGTGGCGGTGCGCCCGGCTGCCACCGGACGCACCTGCCGATCGGAGGTGTCATACAGCCGCAGCTCCGGACCACGGCCTGGCAAGGCCGGCGGCGGTGGACAGGGCCAGGACTGCATACCGTCGACTGTAAAGCGACACTGCGGCGTTGGGTCAGCCGGCCAGCCGGATGGCGCCCAGCAGCACGTCGGCCAGCTCGGGCCGGCACATCAGGAAGTCCGGCAGGTAGGGATCGGGCCGGTTGTAGATCAGCTCGGAGCCGTCGAGCCGCGACGCGTGCATGCCCGCCGCCTGCACCACGCCCGCCGGCGCGGCTGAATCCCACTCCCACTGGCCGCCGGCATGGACGTAGGCGTCGGCGTCGCCGCGCACCAGCGACATCGCTTTGGCGCCGGCCGAGCCGATCCGCACCAGTTCGATATCGAGCCGCTCGGCCAGCCGGTACAGCACTGCCGGTGGCCGGTTGGAGCTGGCGGTGATCCGGATCGGGCCTGACCGTGTCGAGGTGTCGGCGCTGACGGTGTCGCTGCCATACAGCTCGCCCATCGCGGGCAGCGCGACTGCCGCGTCGGTGATCGCGCCGTGCGGGCCGCCGTCGCGGCGCCACAACGCGACGTGCACAGCCCAATCGTCTCGGCCGGGAGTGGAGAACTCGCGGGTGCCGTCGAGTGGATCGACGATCCACACCCGATCGGCGCGCAGCCGGGCCAGGTCGTCGTGGGCCTCCTCGGACAGCACCGCGTCGCCGGCGCGCTCGGCATGTAGCCGCCGCAGCAGCAGGGCGTTGGCGCCGGTATCACCGGCATCGCCGAGCATCCACGGATAGTCGAACCCGACCTGCTCGCGCACCGCCAGCAGCAGCTGTCCGGCGTCGGCGGCCAAATCGGCGGCCAGCGCCGCGTCAGTCTGCTCCGGCCTCACCTGGTCCAGTATCGCCGAGGTTCAGGACTTTTCTGCAATCCACTCGGTGGTGAAGCGCTGAAAGCTCTTGAGGTCGTCGTCGAGCAGGCCGCCGACGTAACGTTCGAACTTGCCGCCGACGAGCGGAATCTTGACCTCGACGGTGGTGGTGACGTCCATCCGCGAGCCATTGCTCACCGGCAACAGCAACGCCTTCCCGAGGCCCGACGCCGGTAGCCGGGAAACGGCCACGTTGATCTCGCCGCGCACCCGGTCGCCGTCACGGCCCCACCGCTGGGTTTGGGAGAATTTGAGGTCACCGCCCGTCAACTTGGTGATCGCCTTAGGCAGCCGCTCGCCCAGGAAGCTGATACTGACGTTCGCCGTGACGGTGTCGTCTGCGTCGATGATCAGCGAGTCGAGCTTGGCATTGGGGTTACCGGTGGCGGCCACCCTCGCCTGCCAGTACTCCTCCTCGCAGAAGGTCGAAAAGATCTGGTCGACGGCGTCCGGAAAATCTACTGACGTCTCGAAAGAACGCGACATGTCGAACCACGCTACTGGCTCAAAAAGCCGGCCACGGAATCGGGCGGTGCCGGTCCGGACTGGGCATCACCGGGTTGTCCAGCAGCGTCCGGGTGCGGCGGCGTAGCGCGGTGATCTCGGCAGCGGTGATGTGGGCGGCCAATGTGTCACCGAGCCGGCCGTCCAGCGCGCCGACCAACCCGGTCAGCGCATCGAGGGTGTCGTCGTCGACGGGCTTGCCGGCCCAACCCCACAGCACCGTGCGAAGTTTGTCCTCGACATGGAAACAGACCCCGTGGTCGACGCCGTACACGTACCCGTCGACGTCACGCAGCACGTGGCCGCCCTTGCGGTCGGCGTTGTTGACCAGCACGTCGAAAACCGCCATCCGCCACAGCCGGATGTCGTCGGCGTGCATCAACACCACTTCTTCACCGGCGTAGTCATAGGCCCGCAGCACCGGCAGATAGCCCGCCGGCGGCTTGCCGGCCGGAAACAGGTCGACCAGATCCGGTCGAGGCTCGCGGTCGGTGCCGGGTGTGTCGCCGGGTTGGTCCACCCAACGTTGCAGCATGCCGCGCCCGGCTGGCCCGACCCGAATGATGGTGTAGGGCACGATGTTCCAGCCCAACTGCTCGGAGATCAGGTACGCGCCGACTTCCCGGCCGGCCAGGGTGCCGTCTGGAAAGTCCCACAGCGGCTGTTCACCGGCGACCGGCTTGTAGACGCAGTGCACGCTGCGCTCACCCAGTGTCGACTCGCACAAAAAGGTGGCGTTGCTCGCCGAGCGGATGCGTCCGAGGACCGTCAACTCGCCGCGGCGCAGCACCTCACGGTCATCAGTCCTCGGCGTCATCGTCAGACCCGAGCAACGCGCTGCGCCGGTACCCGTTGGTGCGCGCACAGATATGTCCCTCAGGGTCCAGCGGTTCATCACACAGCGGGCAGGGTGGGCGCCCCGCGGAGATGACACGGTTGGAGCGGGTCGCGAATTGGCGCGCCGACTCCGGCGTCAGGAACACCCGCACCGCGTCAGGGCCCTCGTCGGTGTCGTCGAGCACCACCGACGCGTCGAACTCGGTGTCGGTGACCGCCAGCAATTCGACCACCACGGTCTGCGCTTCGGAGTCCCAGCCCAAACCCATGGTGCCGACCCGGAACTCGGCGTCGACCGGCGTGACCAGCGGGCTGAGGTCCTCGACGTCGGTGGTCTCCGGCGGCACCGGTGTCCCGAATCTGCGGTTGACCTCGAGCAGCAGCGCACCGATTCGCTCGGCGAGCACCGCGACCTGTTGCTTCTCCAGCACTACCGAGACCACCCGTGCGTCGTGGACGGCCTGCAGGTAGAAGGTGCGATTTCCGGGCTGGCCGACGGTCCCGGCGACGAACCGGTCGGGGGTGCGGAAAACGTGGATTGCGCGAGACATGGCATCTCCAAAATAGCGGCTGTTGCCGCACCGTCGTAATGCCTCAGCAGTACCCGCTGCGGCGAGATTCACTCGGTGGTGCCACCCACCACCGCATCACCGGGCGGCGTTTGCGCATCGGACGACGGAGCCGTCACCAGCGCGGACGTCAGCCGAGCACCGGTGTGGTTGACGTGTATCACGAATGGGCGCAGCGCGGTGTAGCGGATCACGCTCATCGACGCCGGGTCGGCGGTGATGCGCTGGAAGCTGTCCAGGTGCAGGCCCAGCGCATCGGCGACGACTGCCTTGATGACGTCGCCGTGGGTGCAGGCCAGCCACAGCGCATCGCCGCCGTGCTGGTCGGCCAGCTGTCGGTCGTACTCGCGGACGGCGGCCACCGCACGCGCCTGGACCTGCGCCAGTCCCTCACCACCGGGAAACACCGCGGCGCTCGGCTGGGCCTGCACCACTTTCCACAGCGATTCTTTGGTCAAGTCGGCGATTTTGCGGCCGGTCCAGTCGCCGTAGTCGACCTCGGACAGCCGTTCGTCGACCACCGGCGCCAGGTCCAGTGCACCGGCAAGTGGTTCAACCGTGCGCCGGCAGCGCAGCAGTGGCGAGCACACTACCGCCCGGACCGGAAGGTCGCCGACCCGATCGACCAGGTCCGCAGATTGTTCGCAGCCCTTGTCGTCGAGGTCGACGCCCTCGGATCGGCCGGCCAGGATGTGTGCGGTGTTGGACGTGGACCGCCCGTGCCGCAACAGAATGACGGTCATATCGCGCTCACCACACCCGTCGCCAGCAGGGCCAAAACGGTGATCCCGGCGATCACCCGGTATCCGACAAACCAATACATGTTGTGCCGCACCAAAAACCGGAGGAACCACGCCACCGCGGCGAAGCCGACGACGAACGCGATCAGGGTGGCGACCAACAGTTGCGCGCCGGTGGCACTCATCCCCTCATGTACCGGATGGAAGGCGTCCGGCAGCGAGAACAACCCGGAGGCAAACACCGCCGGGATCGCCAACAGGAACCCGAAGCGTGCGGCCAACTCGCGGTCGAGTCCCATAAACAGCCCGGCGCTGATGGTCGCGCCGGACCGCGAGACCCCGGGAACCAGCGCCAGCGTCTGCGCACAACCCACTACGACCGCGTCGCGCCAGGTCAGTTGCTCGACGTGGCGCATCTGCCGGCCGAGATACTCGGCGGCCGCGATCACCGCCGAAAACACCACCAGCGCCGTCGCCACCACCCAGAGATTGCGCGCCCCCGAGCGGATCTGATCGGTGAACACCAGGCCCAGCACGCAGATCGGGATCGTGCCGATGATCACATACCAGCCCAGCCGGTAGTCGGCGTTGCGGTGGGCGGTGACGACCAGGCCGTTAAGCCACGCCCTGATGATGCGCACGATGTCGCGGGCGAAGTAGACCAGGACGGCTGCCTCCGTGCCCAGTTGGGTGACGGCCGTGAACGAGGCGCCCGCATCCCCGCCGAACAACAACCGCGACACGATCGCCAAATGCCCCGACGACGACACCGGAAGAAATTCGGTGAGACCCTGCACCACGGCCAAATCCACGACTTGCCACCAAGACATCGCCGGGGCCGCAGTCACGACGACGACCGTACCCGGTGTGCCCGCCGCTCACCGTGCCGGACGCGTAAGCCGGGCTAGCGCGGTAGCGGTGCGGCCGCCGCAACCGAGTCACGCACCGCCGCGGCCAAACTGCGCTCGTCGGCGACGTCGATATCGACCACGCTTCGCCGGGCCGTCGCCACGACGTCTTCGGGCTGCGGGACCGGGCCATTGAGTCGTGGCCGGTAAATCTCGACGAGCAGCCACTGTCGTTCGATACGAAATGCGAAACTGCGGCCATCCCCGACGTGACCGAAGCCACTCGCCAAGACCTTGGTCGAAAAGACCCCTGTCCACATGTCTTCGATTCCGAACTCGGAATCGGCGAACTGACGGTCTTCGGCGACAGTCATGCGGCGACCATACCTCCCGGGACTCGCCAAGCCAGGGCGACGAGGCCGGGTCGAACCAAACAATCTTCCTTAGACTCTGACCCGGATCGCACGTCCCGCTGCATAACCTGAAAGTTACCCCTTGGCCTCAATGTGTAAACCGGCGGTTCACCGGCGAGCCGCTGGCCTGCTGGTTTTCCTGACACTTGTCGCCGGGTGCTCGGCGGAGTCATTCGACACCTCACCACCGACGACCTCGCCGGCTGCGCCGGCTGATTCTCCGCCGGTCACTGTCGCTCCGGCCGGCGTCGTGTGGCCGCTGACGGGCCGCGCTCAGGCGGCGATCGTCGATGACCACACCGCTGCGCTGGCGGTATTGACCGCAGCCGGCCAGCCGGCGGCACCGGCCAACATTGCGATATTCGACAGCGGGCCCCAGCCGGCCCGGGTCATGGACTTGCCCGGGCCGGCGAACGCGTTGACCGGCGACCACGCCGGCAACGCCTATGTGGCCACCCGCGGCGGCTACTTCGTCGTCGATCTGGCCGCCGGCCGGGTTGCCCGGGTGGCCGTTGCCGACGCCGAAGACACCGACTTCACGGCAATCGCCCGCCGCGCCGACAACGCGCTGGTGTTGGGAACCGCCGACGGTGCCGTCTACCGGCTGGCCACTGCGGGACCCGGAGCGGGCAGAGCTGCGGTCGCCAACCGGACGAAGATTGTTGGTCGGGTCGATGCCCTTGCGGCGCAAGGTAATACCGTGGCCGTTCTGGATCGAGCGCAAACCTTGGTCACCACGATCGAGGCTGACGGCACACTTGGGCAGGCGTTGCGGGCGGGTCAGGGCGCCACCACCATCGCCGCTGATCCGCTGGGCCGGGTACTGGTCGCTGATACCCGCGGCGGCCAGTTGCTGGTGTTCGGAGTCGACCCGCTGATCCTGCGTCAGGCCTATCCGGTGCGCCAGGCTCCGTACGGTCTGGCCGGGTCGAGCGGATTGACCTGGGTGACGCAGACCGCGGCGAATACGGTTATTGGTTACGATCTGTCCACCGGAATACCCGTCGAAAAGGTGCGTTACCCGACCGTGCAGCAGCCCAACTTCCTCGCCGTCGCCGACGCTTCAGGCACGTTGTATGTGGTGTCGGGGTCTGGCGGCGGAGTTCAGGTCATCGAGCATGCGGCGGGCCCGCGTTGAGCACGGCACAGCGCAGCCGATTGCCCGCGGGCTGGGACGCCGAGATGTCCGACGAATACGAGTGGGCGCCGTTGCGGCTGCCTCCGGATGTGACCCGGGTCAGTGCATCCACCCGGCTGTCCATCGAAGCGGAATATCGCGGCTGGGAGCTGACCCGGGTACGGCTCTACACCGATGGCAGCAGGCGAGTGTTGTTGCGCCGCAAAAAATCTCGCGTCGACAACGCAGTTGACACCGCGGGCCAGCCGGAACTGTGACGGCAAGCGGCGACGATCATCGGATCTACGGTGCGCTTCGCCGAATGCTGTTCCTGGTGCCCCCCGAACGTATTCACACATTGGCGTTCACCGCATTGCGGGCCGCCACGGTCGGCGCGGGGGCGCGGCGAGGACTTCGGCGGGCGCTGGGGCCGACTGACCCAGTCCTGGCCAGCACCGTGTTCGGCGTGCGCTTCCCGGGGCCGCTCGGGCTGGCCGCCGGCTTCGACAAGGACGGCGCCGGCCTGAAGACGTGGGGGGCGCTGGGTTTCGGCTACGCCGAAATCGGCACCGTCACCGCGCACCCCCAACCCGGCAATGCCGCCCCGCGGATGTTTCGGCTGCCGGCAGACCGCGCCCTGCTCAACCGGATGGGCTTCAACAACCACGGGGCTGCCGAACTCTCGGCGCGGCTGGCCCGCCACCGCGCCGACGTGCCGATCGGTGTCAACATCGGCAAGACCAAGACGACCCCGCCCGAGCATGCCGTCGACGACTACCGCGCCAGCGCACGGCTGGTCGGCCCGCTGTCGTCGTATCTGGTGGTCAACGTCAGCTCGCCGAACACGCCCGGGCTACGCGACTTGCAGGCGGTGGAGTCGCTGCGCCCGATTCTGACCGCGGTGCTCGCCGAGACGTCGGCTCCGGTGCTGGTGAAGATCGCGCCGGATCTGACCGACACCGACATCGACGACATCGCCGACCTTGCCGTCGAACTCGGCCTGGCCGGCATCGTCGCCACCAACACCACGGTGTCGCGCGACGGCCTGGCCACCCCCGGCGTGGCTGGTCTCGGCCCCGGCGGCATATCGGGGCCGCCACTGGCGCGGCGGGCCGCCGAGGTGCTGCGCCGGCTGTATCACCGGGTCGGTGACCGTCTGGTGCTCATCAGCGTGGGCGGCATCGAAACCGCCGACGACGCCTGGGACCGGATCACCGCCGGTGCTTCGCTGTTGCAGGGCTACACCGGTTTCATTTACGGCGGCGGGCTGTGGGCCAAACACATTCACGACGGCATCGCCCGCCGCCTCCACGACGGGGGGTTCGCGTCGCTGAGCGACGCGGTCGGCTCGGCGACGCGTCCCTGACCCGCCGCCCGACCGCGTCGCGTCGGCTAGCTCGTTGCTGCGGCAGCCAAATGATCGGCGACAAACCTGGTCGTCAGCCGGTGCCATTCGCGCCATCGGCGCACCAAGTGGTGGCCGACTCCGTCCAGAGCCACCCATTGAGCATCCAGCCCGCGCCGGCAGGCCCGCCTGGTTTGTGCGTGCGAATCGGCCGGGTCGGTCGTGGTGTCGGCGGTACCGTGCACGACAAGCAACCGGGTGGATGCCGGGATCAGGTCACCGTCTTGCCCTGCCCACCACGGCGCAAGCGCCACCACCGCGCCGACTCCCCCGCCGGCGGCCAAGTGGGCCGCAACCCGCGCGCCCATGGAGTGGCCCACCAGCGCAATTCGTTCCGGCTGGAACCGGGCCTGGACGTCGGCCAGCACCTTCTTGGCGTCCTGCACCGGATCCAGCCGCGGGCTGTTCCATCCGCAGACGCGATAGTGCACCTGGCGTACCTCGACCTGACGCCCCAACCGGCGCCGTAATGCCCGTGTCACGAACATCATCCGCAGGCTGGCCAATCGCCAGGGCTTGAAAGGCCGCTCGCTGCGCACCTCGCCGCCGGGCAGCACCAACACGCACGCGCGCATCGCGTTGTCGGTGACCACTGGTGTTCGCAAGGCTGGAAGCGGCGCCGGTGCTTCGGCGGCTAGCGCTGCTCGTAGGTGCCGTAGATGACGGCGCGTGCGATGGCGTTCTGGAAGAGGTTGAACCCGAGAAACGCCGGGCTGGCGTCCTCGTTGAGATCGAGTTTCTCCACCTTCACCGCATGCACCGTGACGTAGTACCGGTGCGGGCCGTGCCCCGGCGGCGGGGCCGCACCGACATAGCGGCGCATGCCCGCGTCGTTGACCAGTGTCAGCGCGCCTCCCGGCAACTCACGACCGTCCCCCACGCCGTCGGGCAACTCGGTGACATCGGCGGGAAGGTTGGCCACCGCCCAGTGCCAGAAACCAGACAGCGTCGGCGCATCCGGGTCGTACACCGTAACCGCAAAACTGCGGGTCTCGTCCGGGAAGCCCGACCAGCTCAGTTGGGGACTGACGTCCTCGCCGCCGGCGCCCATGATGCCGCTGATTTGAGCGCTGGCCATCGGTTGTCCGTCGGTGATCGACGCCGATTGCAGGTGAAACGACGGCAGCTTGGGCAGCGTGGCATAGGGGTCGGGCGGTGCGATCATGGTCAGTCCTCTCGTCTCTCCGGCTTGATTTCCGACTAGCAGTTTGTCAAAAAGTGCGACATCACGTCGGTACCGAATCTCAGCGCGTCGATGGGTACCCGTTCGTCCACGCCGTGGAACAGCGCGGTGAAATCCAATTCCGGCGGCAAGCGCAGCGGAGCGAAGCCGAAACAGCGAATCCCCAACCGCGCGAATGCTTTCGCGTCAGTCCCGCCGGACAGCATGTAGGGAACGGTCCGGGCTTCGGGATCCACCGCCAGCAGCGCCGAGTTCATCGCGTCGACCAGATCACCGTCGAAGCCGGTCTCATAGGACGGCAGGCTGACGACCCATTCCCGGGTCACGTCGGGGCCGATCAGCTCGTCGACCTCGGCTTCGAACGCCGCTTGTCGCCCGGGCAACACCCGGCAGTCCACCACGGCTTCGGCCATCGCCGGCACGACGTTGGCCTTGTAGCCGGCGCTGAGCATGGTCGGGTTGGCGGTATCACGCAGCGTGGCCTTCACGATGCGGGCAATCGGCCCCAACTTTTCGATCGCGCCCTCCAAGTCGGGGGAATCGGTGTCGAAGCTGTGCCCGGTCTCCTCGCCCACCGCGTCCAAAAACTGCACGACCGCGTCGGTCAGCACCAGCGGGAACTGGTGACGGCCCAGCCGCGCGACCGCCTCGGCGAGGATGGTCACAGCGTTGTGGTCGTGCACCATCGAGCCGTGGCCCGCCCGGCCCCGGGCCGTCAATCGCATCCACTGCAAGCCCTTTTCGGCGGTCTCGATCAGGTAGAGCCGCCGCTCCCCGCCGTCGCGGCGCGGCACCGTCAACGAGAAGCCGCCGACCTCGCCGATCGCCTCGGTGACACCGTCGAACAGATCCGGGCGATTGTCGACCAGCCAATGCGCGCCGTATGTGCCGCCGTGCTCCTCGTCGGCGACGAACGCGAACACCAGATCGCGGGGCGGCACGATCCCGGCGCGCCGGAACTGGCGGGCCACCACGATCATCATGCCCACCATGTCCTTCATGTCGACGGCTCCGCGGCCCCAGACGTAGCCGTCCTCGACCGCACCGGAGAACGGGTGCACGCTCCAATCGGCGGCCGCCGCGGGTACGACGTCGAGATGGCCGTGGATCATCAAGGCGCCTCGGGAGCTGGCGGTGCCGGCCAGTCGCGCGAATACATTGGCGCGCCCGGGCGCACCGGATTCCAGGTATTCCACCTGGTAGCCGACGTCTTCGAGCTGACCGGCGATCCAGCGGGCACACTCCGCCTCGCCTTTGGTGGTGGCGAGGTCGCCGGTGTTGGTGGTGTCGAACCGGATCAGGGTGCTGACGACGTCGACGATGTCGTCGGCTGGGTCGGTGCGGTCACCGGTTGCAACAGTCACAGTCACCTTTCCTACCACCGGCGCCGTCCGGCGGGTTTGGGTCGGGGGTCGCCGATCCGATAGCCTTAGCTGCCAACTTGCGTGGTTGGCGTCGGTCCGAGTGGCGGAATGGCAGACGCGCTAGCTTGAGGTGCTAGTGCCCTATTAATGGGCGTGGGGGTTCAAGTCCCCCCTCGGACACGTCCGGCGACACGACTTAAGTCGGCAGTCGCCGTGACTCGCTGAAGATGCGGGTCGTAGTCGAGGCGCAGGCCCAGGCTTGCGTATACCTGAGCGCGTTCCGCCCCGGTTGCCTCACCAAGCACTGCTGACAGCCCGCCCAATTCCTCAACCAACTCGCTGATTTGTGCGGCAGTCATGACGCGAGGTCGCTCCGCTTGCTCAAGACGGACCTTCAGCTCGTCGCGCTCGGCGGTGCGGCGGCGCAATGCAACAGTCAAATCCTCAACGGCCACACCAGACTCCACGGCGGTAACCAGAGCAGCAACCTTCGCATTCGCCTCGCTGAGCTGGCGCCGCAAGGCCGCGTAGCCAGCCCCTGCTACCGGGTCCGCGTCTTGCCCGCGTGCCAAGTCGGCCGGATCGGCCAGGGTGGCGATCCATTCGTCAAGTCGCGCAGTCACCTCATCTTCACGGAGGTAGACGGTGCGCGGGTGATCACTCAGGTCCGCGGGTACCGAACGCGACTTACCGAGCTCACAACGGTAGAGGATGCGTGTTGTTCGCTTCCCGGCGCGGGCAGCGCCCTGCATCCGCCGTCCACATGCGGCACAGAACAGCAGCCCACGCAGTGCATATGGCACTGTTGACTCTCTGCTGCAAACAAGACCGGGACCCCGCCGCGCCTGCATCCGAAGACGAACAGCCTGCGCTAGTTCGTCACGGATCAGCGCTTCATGCGTGCGGCGTTCTGGTGCGATCCAGTCGGCCTCATCACGCCACCGCATACGAGTCTCATACCCCGCAGCGACATCATCGGGGTTGACCAGAACCTCGTATTTCTCCTGCTTGCCCCAAACACGGATACCGCGGTACGCCGGGTTGTCGAGTATCGCGCGGATCGCCGAATGGGACCATCCTCGTGGGTCACGATGCCGATTCCGTGCCGGGTCGTACTGGCTCGGTGACGGTACACCATCGTCGGTGAGCCGTTGCGCGATATAGCGCAGGCCCGCTCCGTCGGCGTACATGCGGTAGATCCGCTCGACGACCGAAGATGTCGCGGGGTCGGGTTCGAGGCGGTGAAGCCGCTGCCCAAGATTGGCCTTGGCAGGGTTTGGATGCGGGCCGGCATCGACGAGCCGGTAACCGTAGGGTGGTCGACCACCGAGATATCTGGCGGTGTCGTGCGCGAGTGCTGACATCGCCGTACGGACGCGCATCTGGATTCGAGCGCGCTCTCCCTTGCTCATGCCGCCGAACAGAGTCATCACCAGGTCGTGTGCCTCGGAGCCGGGATCGACCGCTCCGCCGACCTCGGGTACCCACAGGCCAACTCCGTAGTGCGTGAGGACAGGGAAGGTGAGCGCGAACTGCGGCCCGTAGAACGCACGGGCGGGTTCCCCAATCACTACGGCATCAAAGCTACGGTCCCGACAAGCGACATCAGCAAGCAGACGTGACGCCTCTGGCCTGCGCTTCCACGGCAGTGAACGGCTCTGTCCCACATCGAAGTAGTCGGCGGCGATGAATCCGCCGTGCGGAGTGATCAGGTCCATGGCACGCCGCTTCTGCCAGCTGCGGCTCGCCTCCGGGTCTTGAGCGTCCTCCGTGCTCACTCGGCCATAGAAGGCGAACCTCAGGCTCACGCCACTCCCCTCCCTGATCCAAGCATCCGGTCCCGCACAGCCATTATCACGTGTACCAGCGCGCGGTTGGCCTCGGACGGAAGTCGATATTGGTTGGGCACAACAATTTCAACACCCCCCTCTGACACCGTCGGCGCATCGGGACGAGCGTCACACCCGGAGCGAGCACGTGCTGCTCGGGACCTGTCAGCCATCGCTTCCCCCTGGCGGATCCCATTGTTGATTGCGGGCTTGGCCACGGACTTCGATCAGTCCGATGCGGCGGGTGTGGATGTGTTGGACGGCCGCGGAGTAGATGAGGGTCCGGTCGCCGAGGCTGGTGGGGCCGGCACGATCGAATTCCCATGCCACCAGATCATCGCCATCGGTGGAGTCGAGGCCGAGATCATGTTGGTGCGCAGTGCTTTTTAAACGTTGTTCACGGGTCCAGGCCGCGCGACGTTCGCGCAGCGCGGTCATCGTGGTGGAATAGCGGCGGGATTTGCTGGTGATGTGGCCCCGGTAGCCCAGGGTGTGCAGCCACCGACCGACACCGGCCAGTCCCTTATCGGCGAGTTGGCTGATGGCGGTCAGGATCGCCCGAACGTGGTCGCAGACATCGAGGTCAGCGATGGCCTCGGTGGAGATGCGTCGCGCGCTGATCCCGACGTCAGCTAAGGATTTGGTGACGTATTTCGCGAGGTAGCGAGCTACGCGGCGGCCTGGAAGAACCCCGCCGTGTGGTGAATCCTCCTGCACAGCAGAGCCGTCCGTGCCGGCGTGCCGGTTGTCGATGGGTTGGGTGTCGACTTGTGTGCCGAACCTGATCACCCGTGTCGCTGTATTTGAGGATGAGCGTGTCGCTGTATTTGAGGATGAGTCGGTGACCGTCACGGCCACGGTTCGAACGGCCTGTTGGATGATGGTGGCCAGTTCGGTTGCCGCAAGGGGCGCATGCCAGTCATGACCGCCAGAGTCATCGCTGTCGGGCGGGTCGAGGCGGATCAGGGCATGAATGTGCGGGATGAGCCGGGCTTGCAGTTCGACGACTTTGATGAAGCTGACCTGCACCGCATCCGGGTCGGCGCCCGAAGCACGTAGCTCTCGGCGCAGTGTGCGTCGCAGGGTGATGGTGAAGCGTCGCCACAGTTCGGGCAGGTGCCATGTGAACAGGACATGCCCGGTGTAGTCGTAGCAGTCCGCGCAGATCGGCTGTCCCGCATAGATATCACCTTCGCCGTGGGTTGTGCTGCACCACAGTGGTTTCCCATGCGGGCATCGGCGGTAGCCGCCAGTGTGGTGGTGGTCGCGACACACACGCTGCTTCTTGTCGCCTGCACGCGCGGCGGCGTGAACAGGCCCGTAGCTAGGTGCGGTGAGGGTGACGAACACCTGCGGACGATCGGCCACTGCTGCGGGGATGTTGTGGTGGCCGCCGGCGGTGCCAGCGTGCACGAGCTGCCACGTGTCGCGGGCGTACAGGTCTGAGCACGATGGGCATACCTGTGCGCGGCGGTTGTTGCACCGTGTCCACACCACCCGATCGCGGCCTATCTCGTCGGTACCTCTGAGTTGGATGGGGTGGGCGCAGAAGCCAACAGATTCCGCGCGCCGCCACCACGATTCGAACCCCGTCGAGGACGCGCGGCGCACCATCTGATCCACCACCGCATTGGTGTCGATCGAGCCGGGAACCCCGGGCAACACCAGCGTGGGGGCTGTCGTTGCAGTAGTCACCGTTGACCCCGGGCGGTGTCGGTGCGCCCGCTGTTGGACTGGTTGGTTCGGGTCGCGGCACGAGGTGGCCGGAATCGTGCTGCCAGAGTGGCGATGTCGTGGTCGGCGACGTGAAATGCCCGTACCCGCACCGGTTGGGCCGTGCCATCGATCATCATGTAGCCCACACCGGGAGTGGTGTCGGGGATGTGATCGCAGTCGGCCCCCGCGTCGCGGGCGCCCTGGCCCAAAACCATGGTGGTTTGGGTGGCTTCGGTCAACCGCAACCCGATTCGCACGGTAAACAGCTGCCGCATCGGCAGGGTGTCTTTGGCCGGATCTTGCACCGCTGCCACCACCGAAATGCCGACGGCCCGGCCTTGGGAGAGCAGCAGGCCCAACAGCTGTTCAATTTCGCTGCGCACCTTGCGGTCGGTCACATACGCAGTCAGCGCGGCGATCTCATCGATCACCACCACGAATAACGGCTCAGTCGGAGTCGGGGTGTGCATGCGCGTCTTGCCCCGTAACCGATTGGCGCGGGCGTGCATCACCTCCACTAGTTGCCGCAGCAGGTACAGGGTGGTGCCAGTGGCGTCGTGGGTGAACACCGTGAACATGGGTGCTCCGGCGCCCAGTTCCATGCCGCCTTTCGGGTCGATGACGCAGAGCCGCACTTGTCCGGTTTTCACGGCGGGGGCGAGGCCAGCGATCAGTGACCACAACACTGAACCTTTCCCCGCGCCGGTCGCGCCAGCCACGAGCAGGTGGTGGCCAAGCAGAGGTAGGTGCCACCAGTGGCGGGTTTCGGTGATCCCGACCCGCACCGACCCCACATCCACCGCAGTCGCCGTCGTGGGCATGGGCAGGGCAATCGGGTCGGCCAGCACGTCGCCGCGCATCAGGGTGATGCGTAGCTCTCCGGGCGCGGTCGCGCGGATGGCGATCCGGTCGGCACGCCAGGCGGCGGCTAGCGCCTCGGATTGCTTGTGCCAATCAGCCAGGGAGTGGCCGGTGACCACTCGCAGCGCCAGGACGTCGGTCGTCTTGCCGATGCGCACCGACTGCAAGGTCGGCACCAAGGTGCGTTCGCCAAGTGTGGCGGTCAGGCCGTGCAGGGTGCACACCGATTGCCAGGTGCGGGTGTAGCGCGACCAGGTCAACCAGCGCCGCCGCACCGGCTCGGTGACCCATCCGTGAAACGATCGCGGGTCCAGCCACGCCCAGCCCGCATACGCGGCAGCGAAAGCAATACCGATGATCAGACCCGCGCGTGAGCCATGGGTAATGGCCATCGCCACGCTGGCGATGATCGGGATGCTGATGGCCGGGAACAGGACCGCCCACCACAGCAGATACCCGGCCGCTTTGAACAGTGAGAGGATGAGGTCGGTGATCCAGTCGTCGTCGTTGGATTGAGAGTTCTTGCTGTTTTTGTAGTTTGATGCCATGACAAGCGTCCCTCTGGTGAGTGAATGGTCGATAGCAGCTCACGTGCTGGGGCGCGACACCCACGAGCGCCGCGCCCCAGCAAATGGGGTTATTTCTGCGCGCGGGACGCTTGATCGCTCGGCGCAGCCGCGGGGTTGGTGGGGGTGATGGCGTCGGCACGGAACGCCACGCCGCTGCGATCACCTTGAGCCCAAGGGATAGCAACCAGACCCGCGACTGAAACAGGTTGGGTGACTGTCACTTTCGGATCCCCGGCGACGGTGACGTTGAGCACTTCACCACCGGTGTCATCCAACGCCAACAGCTGCGCGGCATACAGTGGCACGCCGGTGGCGGTGTCCACTTTTGGGCTGCCGGTCTCGAAGTTCAGCCGCGGCTCGGCCGCTCGGGTGACGATGAACCGTGTGCCTGATGTGTCGATTCTTAAACGCATTGTCCCGCTGTTCCTTTCGTGATCTGTTTGCGCCCCGTTGCGGCGCTGGGCTCAGTTCACGTGGACATCGCGGACGTAGCGAGGGACGTTGGCAGGCATTGCCGACACTGCCGCAGACATTTCGGACACGACAGGGACATGCCCGTGGGCATCGGACGGGCATCACCGCCGCGGGGCGGCGGCAGTCGCATGGCAAACTAGGAACCACGCGCTGAGGATGGACAGGGATGACACGGAAAGATGTGCGCTGAGACGACGGGCGATCAGGACGGCGACGCCGAGGCCGCCACGATCCCCAACGATCGCCTCACCCAACGGCTGCACGCCAAGGGACTCTCCCCACAGAGGTTCGCCACTGCGGTGGGCGTGGATATCAAGACGGTGCGCCGCTGGCTGGCCAACATCGACTACAACGTCCGCGAGGACAACGCCCGCCGCGCCGCTAAGCTGCTTGGCTGCACACCGCACAACCTGTGGCCCAACCAGTATCCTGCCCCTACCGCGAGCGCGCTGGCGACGACGTCGCTGGGTGGTCCGTTCACCGCGACGCTGTATGCCAGCCGCACCCAGCTGCCGATCACGACGTGGCAGCAGCATTTCGGCGACGCCACCACCGGCATCGACATCCTCGTCCTGGCGGCCACGTTCCTGTTTGACACCCTCGACGGCTTCCTCGACATTCTGCTCGACGCCGCCGCCCGCGGTGTGGCGGTGCGGTTTCTCGTCGGGGATCCTGACACTGCCACCACGATCCTGCGCGGCAAGGAGGAAGGCATCGGCGAGGCCGTCATCGCCCGCTGCCGCACGTCCGTGGAGTTGCTCGCCCCGCATGCCGATACCCCGGGGCTGGATATCCGCACCCACGACACCACGCTCTACACGTCGATCTTCCGGGTCGACGACGCCATGATCGTCAACTTCCACATCTACGGCTCACCCGGGCGCAACAACCCCGTGCTTGTGCTGTCGCGCCACCACGAACCACGGCTCTGGGCCACCCTCGAAGACGCTTTCACCCAGGTCTGGGATCGCGCCAGACCGCTCAGCGCGAAAGGCTGAACCCTATGCGAACCGACTACTACAACGACCCCAACGCCCCGCTGCCCAACAGCGTCGTTCCGTCAGCCTCGGCCATCGTCACCGACGAACAGGGTCGTATCCTGCTGATCAAACGCCGCGACAACACCCTGTGGGCGCTACCCGGCGGCGGACACGACATCGGCGAAACGATTGCCGACACCGCCGTCCGGGAAGTCAAAGAGGAAACCGGGCTCGACATTGAAGTCACCGGCCTTGTCGGTGTCTACACCAACCCGCAGCATGTCGTCGCGTTCACCGATGGCGAAGTCCGCCAACAGTTCTCTCTGTCCTTCACCACCAAGGTGCTCGGCGGTACCCTGGCCATCGATCACGAAAGCACCGACATCGCCTGGACCGATCCCGACGACATCCCCAATCTGGACATGCACCCGTCGATGCGACTGCGCATCGAGCACTACCTGCAACACCGCGACAGCCCCTACCTCGGCTAACCGGCTGGGTTTACAGCCAATCGCGTACCCGTCGGACCGCCGCCAACAGTTCGTCGCGCCCCGCGTCGACCGCGCGGTGCACCGGGTCCTCGGGTCCATAGCGGCCCAACACCTCGATCAATCGATCTCGCGGTGATACCGGCGCCCCGTCCGGCCCGGTCGTCAGATCGCAAAAGGTCAACACATCCAGAACATCGCTGGGCGGATCGCTGAACGCCGCTAAACCTGACAAGCCGCGCTCGGCAGCTTCCGCGTGCGCCCCAGTATGGAACGCCACCAGGGAGGCGACCAGCTCCCGAAAACCCGCCGCCCGGGCAAACTCTGCGCCATCGAGCGGATGAAACCCGGTCCGGCGCAACGACGGTGCGTAGCCGATATCGTGCAGCCACGCCGCTGCCACCAAAGAGTCCGCTGTCTGGGCATCGAACCGCCGACTCAGCCGCTCGGCAGTCGTCGCGACACCCCGCACATGCGCCAACCGCCGCAGCTGCCCCACCAGTCGCGTCTCGGCCTCTCGCCGTGCACGCTGCGCCAGCATCCCGCTCACAACCGCCATCCTACGAGTCCCATCGCCATGGCGCAGACCCGCAACTGATGCTCAGCGGAGCCCGGGCCGCCATAGCCCGCGAGGAACCGGCGGCTACCTGCGGGCTTCGCTACGCTCCCTCTGCTCCCGTCCGCTGGCGCTCCCGTCCGCGCCGCTCGCTACGCTTCGCCCTCCGTCCGCCGCCACACAAGCTTGCACACGACGACGAGCGCTGTACATCTCAACGGCCACGGCATCCTGGCACCACGACAAGCCAGGACTGTCCTCGCTCCTCGCCGCATCGAGACGGCGCGGGCAGCAGGCGCGACCAACGCCCGCCTGACCGCCGCTGGCCTGCGATGTGAGAACTTTCTTTACTGCTATCAAGTCGATGGCGGCACGTTGCCACCAGCTCGACACCGCAGCCGCCCGACTCGAACGCCACGTCGACACCATCACCGCCACCGCCGCACCCGAGCTACAGCGTCGGGCCCGACACCGCTGCCACCCTGCTGACCGCCCTCGGCGACAACCCCGCTCGGATCGGCAGCGACGCCGCTTTCGCCAAACTCTGCGGGGTCAGCCCACTGGAAGCCTCCAGCGGCAAAACGATCCGCCACCGGCTCAATTGGGGAGGCAATCGCGACGCCAACCGTGCCCTGCACGTCATCCTGGTGGTGCGCATGCACCGTCACCAGCCCACCCGCGACTACTTCGTTCACCGCCTGGCCGAAGGCAAAACCAAGAACGAGATCATGCGCTGCATCAAGCGTACATCGCCCGCGAGATCTACCACGCCCTCCGCCAACCCAGCAGAAGAACCAACGAACTCATTGCCTGAAGAACTCATTGCCTGAAGATAGGAGCATCTGGTATCAACTCCCGAAGGGCACCCGATCCGCAATGTCCACCCATTTCGTGGCGATACGGCACCACTGTCGATGCCATCACCCTCACAGGTGAGTAATGTGCAGGTGGCAAATCGTTCAGGGTCATAGGGAACGCGAGATGATTTCCTTCATCACCTCATTTGTGCCGGCGTAGATTTTCTGCACGCGCTGGTCCACCCACAATCTCGAGATGGGATACTCGGTCATGTACCCATATCCGCCGTGGAGCTGCAAACAGTCATCGAGCACCTTCATCGCTCGCTCAGTGGTCCACCATTTCGCCATGGCGACGGTCTGGACGTCGAGTTGGCCCGCGAGGTGTAGGTCGATGCAGTAGTCCAAAAATACTCGTGCGATGCGCGTTTCGGTTGCAGCTTCGGCCAAGATGAATTTCGTGTTCTGGAAGCCGAAGACGGGCCGTCCGAACGCTTCCCGCTCACGGGTGTATTTGAGTGTCTGCTCCACGGCAAGTTCCATCGCCGCGACCGCCCCAACCGCGACGATGAGCCGCTCTTGAGGTAGCTGCGTCATCAGCTGAATGAAACCCTGACCCTCGGTCTCGCCCAGGAGGTGCGAGCGGGGAACTCTTACGTCGTCGAAGAACAACTCGGAGGTGTCTTGTCCGCGTTGGCCGATTTTGTCGAGGACCTTGCCGCGCCGGAATCCGGGTCGATCGGCTTCGGCGACGATCAGCGAGATGCCGGCGGCGCCCTGACTTGGATCTGTCTTGGCGACGACGATGATCAGGTCGGCTTGCTGACCGTTGGTGATGAAGGTCTTTGCGCCGGTGATCACGTACTCGTCACCGTCAAGAATTGCTTTGGTCTTGACACTCTGCAGATCAGAACCGGTCCCTGGCTCCGTCATGGCGATAGCACCGATCATTTCGCCTGAGGCCATCTTGGGCAGCCACTGCCTCCGTAGTTCTTCGGCCGCATACTGGAGGATGTAGTGCGCGACGATTCCGCTGTGCAGCCCTGCGCCCCATGAGCTGTCCCCGACTCGGGCTTGCTCTTCGAGTACGACGGCTTCGTGCGCGAATGTGCCGCCTCCCCCGCCGTATTCTTCGGGTATGGACATGCAGAGCAGGCCTAGTTCGCCGGCTTTGTGCCACAATTCTCGGTCAACTTGGTGCTGGTCTGCGAAACGTTGCGCATGTGGTGCCAATTCGGTCGAGAAGAACTTCGCGGCAAGGTCACGAAGCTCGAGCAATTCGGCGCTCATCCAGGGAGAAATTGATGCTGTCACAGGATTCCCTCTCGGCTGTTCAATATCAATGGGTTTGATTTCTTAGGACGTTTCGATCTGATACTCGCCGGCGGAGTGACGCGCGCGTATGGCCTTCTTGTCGTATTTTCCGACGCTTGTTCGGGGAATCTCAGACACGAAGCTCCACCGCTCCGGGATCCACCACTTGGCGACCTTGTCCAACAGAAACGCGCGCAGTCGGTCGATGTCGACCTCGGCTCCACGGTGAACCACGACCAGGGCGAGCGGTCTTTCCTGCCATTTGTCGTCGGGAACTGCCACCACCGCAGCCTCGTAGATCGCCGGGTGACCAATCAGCGTGTTTTCCAGCTCGACTGAGGAGATCCATTCTCCACCTGACTTGATGACGTCCTTCGCACGATCGGTCAGCGTGAGATACCCGTCTGGGTCGATCCGGCCGACGTCGCCGGTGCGCAGCCACCCTCCGTCGAACTTGTCCGGATCATTTTCGCCGAAGTAGGCGCCGGTGATCCACGGGCCCCGCGCCTGTATTTCACCCACTGATCGACCGTCCCACGGCACGGTCTTCTTATGGTCGTCACGCAACCGGATCTCGACACCGCACATCGGCCGACCCTGGCTTTCGCGCATCTCCCACGCACGGGTCTCGCCTACTCCGTGCGCTGCGCGTGCGACGGTAGCCAGCGGCGAGGTTTCGGTCATGCCCCATGCCTGCACGATAGGCACGTTGTACTTGTCTTCGAATGCCCGCATCAGCGAGACGGGGACTGCCGATCCCCCGCAGGCAACCAGCCGAAGTGAGGAGATATCCCGGGCGGGATTCGATTCCAGGTATCGATCGACATCGTTCCAGATCGTCGGCACTGCACCGGCGATAGTCGGCTGAGTCTCTTCGATGATCGACACCAGCGGCGCGGCCTGCAGATGGCGATCGGGTAATACCAAGTCCGCACCAGACATCAACGCCGCGTAGATCAGTCCCCACGCATTGGCGTGAAACATCGGGACAATGGCCAGGATACGGTCGGCCTCGCTCACTGCCAGGGCGTTCGACGTGCAGGCGGTCAGTGCATGTAGGTAGGTCGAACGGTGGCTGTAGACAACACCTTTGGGATTTCCAGTAGTCCCGCTGGTGTAGCACATGGCCGCGGCGGAACGCTCATCGATCTCGGGCCAATCGAAAGTCTCCGGTTGCTGCGCCAGGATCTCCTCGTAACGCAACACCGTCTTCCCGCATCGCTGCAGCGGAGCGAGGTCGCCGCCCCCGGTGGCGATGACCGTATGCACCGACTCCATCGCTGGTAGCGCACTAGCCAACAATGGCGCAACCGACGCATCCACCAGGATGATCTGATCGCTGGCATGGTTGGCGATGTACGCGAGTTGCTCTGGAGCCAAACGAATGTTGAGGGTGTGCAGCACCGCGCCCATGGAGGGAACCGCGCAGTAGGCCTCGAGATGCTCTTGGTTACTCCACTGAAAAGTGGCCACCCGTTGATCTGCCGTTATTCCCAGCCCGCGCAACGCATTGGCAAGTCGGCCCGCTCGCCCCAGGACGCTACGGTAGGACATACTTCGGCATCCAGTTCCGTCGGGGGTGATCACCTCGCTGTTTCCGTGAATGGAGGCGGCATGGCGGACAATTGCCGAGATTGTGAGCTGGACGTCTTGCATCGTGCTGTGCATTTCGCATCGGCCCTTCAGGCGAACAGGTCTGGATGGCGACTCGCATCGCCTATGAGCGTCCCGTAGTGGGTTCTGAGCGCTTGCAGGATCTCTGCCAGCGGTAGATCGTCGAAGGCGCCTCGATCCCTCAGATATTCCATGTGTTGTGTGCCGTCACCGGCGAACCCGTGCAGCAGGGCGTCTGTGCGCCCGTCGAAATCAATTGGCGGGACGCCGAACCGTGCGCATAGCTCGCGATTGAACGCCGGAGTTGCCTTGACCCAGACACCGCAGAGATGCATGAGGCTGTATCCGTGGTAGACGAATACGTCGGTACCGCCCATCCGCTCACGCAATGTCTCGGTCTGAAGGTGGTTTCGGACATCGGCGAACCCCAGCCGCGCTGGGATGCCTGCTGCTCGGCAGGCCGCCGTCAAGAGCACCGCCTTCGGGACGCAGTAAGCGCGGTCTGCAGTTGCGATGGTGCTGGCGCGATACGCATGCGGGTCATCGGTCACGGTGTAGGGGTCATACCAAATCGAGTCGCGGACCGCAGTGAAGATGGCTATGGCCTTCGTGGTGTCGTCGACCGCGCCGCGGGTCGCCGATGCAACGAAGTCGCGTACCGATTCATGTTGCCAATCGAGGAACTCCGTGGGCTCCAGGTAAGGCGAGTTCTCACCGCTCATCGGTGCCGCAACGTCACAGGCAGTCCGTCCACGGGAATGGGCAGCGAGGTGTTGTCCCAACGCACGTGATAGTCGTTTGGGACCGTCCAAGTGTAGGTACGCAACATCTGGTGCAGGATTGCCTTCACCTCGAGTGTGCCGAACTGCATCCCAATGCATTTGTGCGCCCCCCCGCCGAACGGCACCCAGGCGAATCGGTGCTGTTGGTCCTCGCGCCGGGGCTCATCGAAGCGCGACGGATCGAAACGGTCCGGGTCGCTCCATATTCTGCGGTCGAAGTGATTTACGGCGGGTGTGATTGCGCACAAGGTTTCACGGGGGATGTGATAGCCGTCGATGGCGACATCGCGGACGGTCTTGCGCATCACCAGCGGAACGGGCGCCAGCAGACGCAGAGCTTCTTTGAGGATCAGATCGAGGACCGTCATCTGCTCCAGTTCGTCGATATCTGGCGAATCGTCACCGAAGGACCGCGCCTCCGCCGCTGCCTTCTCCTGCCACTCAGGATGTTTAGCGAGGAAGTAGGTCACAGCAGTGGTGGTGATCGTGGAGGTATCATGGGCGGCCATCATGAGAAAGATCATGTGGTTGATCACATCCTCGTCGGAGAATCGTTCACCGTCTTCCGTGGTCGCCTGGCATAGGGCGGCGAATAGATCGTCGGTCTCGCCTGCACGCGCGGCCGGCAGGTGTCGGGAGAAGTAGTCCTCCAACACGCGCCGCCCATGCACGCCGGCGCGGAACCTGGTGCCCGGGAGTGGAACTCGCACAAAGGAACTCGCCGCGCGAACAGTGGAAATGAACGCCTCGTTGACAGCAGCGCTCTCGTCCTTGCCGCGGCCACCCATGAAGACATCCGTGGCAATATCGAGGGTGAGATTCTTCAACAACGGGTAGATCCGGACCGACGGACCGGTCGGCCACGCGGGCACGGCTGCGCGAACGCACGGGGCCACCTGCCCGACATATCCGGTCAGGCGAGGACGCGTGAACGCCTCCTGCATGATGCGCCGGTGCATCAAATGTTCGTCGAAGCTCATGAGCATCAACCCGCGATGGAAGAAAGCATCGATCAAGAAGGACCAGCCATCCTGAGAAAAGGCCTTGGCTTCGCTTGTGAACGCCTCACGCGTTGCGTCTGGACCGGCGATGACCACCATTTTGGTACCGAATGCGCCCATCCACGACACCGAGCCCAAACGTTCGTAACGCTCCCGACTGAATTCTGAACCAAATCGGATGTAGTCGACAGTGTGCCCCAGCAACGGGAGTCCAGCGTCCCCTAGGACGGCTCTCAGCCCAGATCCGGCGGGGGCCAGCGCAAGTTCCCGGACTCTCCAGTCCCGACTCCACTGTCGCCATTTGTCATCGACGACGCGGGGGGCGGGCGCCAACAGGACAGACGTCAACCGCTCCTTGGGGTGACGCGTGAGTGCGAGAAGCTGATTAGCCACGATGCCTCCTGGGCGCTCTGCTGCACGGGTATCTGGTAACAGTTTACATAGATGTGCTGAATGTCAATATTCGAACAATGAACAGTGAAATGTTAGACACCGCCTGCGACCCGGATCATCTGCGCAGCCTCGCGCCGTTCTCACTCGGGCCGTCTAACTGAAGGCGTTCAACGTGCCTGAATAGATAATCGTGATTGCGTGGTTTGCGGGTGAGGATCCGGTAGGCAAATGTAGGCCCAGGCCAGTTCGTCGGGATCGCGCCACTCGAGGTCGTGTACCAGCTCGCGCAAAGCGCCCACACCGACCTTCGCAGCCGCCGGCCCAATCGTGTGTTGTAGCTTTGCTCGATGTCTGGCCTGACGTCGACCGTACGCCCTGGGGCACTCGCCAAAATCTTGATGAGGGCACCGACATAGCGGACCTGAGACTCGATCATGTAAATGATCGACCCGGAACCGACGTTCGTGTTCGGGCCATAGAGGAGAAAGAGATTCGGGAACATCGGGACTGTAATGCCCAGGTATGCGTGCGCCTGCGTCCCCCACACCTCGTCCAGAGTCACTCCGCCCCAGCCGCGAACACGCATCGGGGCGAGGAAGTCGGTAGCGCGGAAACCTGTTCCGTAAATGACGACGTCCGCGTGGTGGAGTACGCCATCGTCGGTCACGACTCCCTTGTCGCAAAGCTTCGCAACCGCGTTGGTCACCAACGAGACTTCACCGTTGGCAATCGCGGGGTAGTAATCATTCGAGAACAACACCCGCTTGCACCCCGGCGCATCTGATGGCGTGAGTTGCCGGCGCAGCATTGGATCGGCAACCTGCCGATGGAGGTGGTAGCGGGCGACCGCGCCGAGAATGCGTGACAAGGGCTTCGCGTCGACCAACGTCACTGCGAGCACTTCAAAAATCAGCCATACCGCGAAACGCTCAAGACGCGGCCACAGCGGCAGAACCTTAATCAGCTGTTGGTGAAGACGTCCGTACCTGCTGTCCCACTTCGGCAAAATCCAAGGCGCCGTGCGCTGATACAGCGTTACGCGCTGTGCCTCGTGTGCGATCCATGGCACAAACTGTATCGCGCTTGCGCCTGTCCCGATGACGGCTACTTCCTTGCCGCGCAGCGATACCGAATGGTCCCAACGCGCCGAATGAAAACGCGGCCCCTCGAAGGTGTCTTCGCCGGCAATATTCGGCGTATGAGGTCGCGAGAGCTGCCCCACGGCCGAAATCACGACATCGCACCAGATCGTCTCGCTGGATTCGGTCACCAAACGCCAACGGCCGGCCTGTTCATCGAAGGTCATCTCGACGACTTCGGTCCGCGTGCGCAGCTGCAGGTCCATTCCGTCGGCCAGGACGAGTCGGCGAAGATATTGGAGTATCTCGGGCTGTTCTGCATAACGTCTCGACCAACGAGTGTTGGGCTTGTCCGAGAGTGAGTACAACGCTGACGGCACGTCGCAAGCCGCTCCTGGATAGGTGTTGTCGCGCCAGACGCCGCCGATGTCTGCAGCCTTTTCCACCATGGTGAAGTTGGTGAATCCGTCCCTCTTCAGCTGATGGGCCATGGCGATACCCGCGACGCCGGCCCCGATGATCACTATCGACGGATCGTGTCCTCGAGGATCCCTCGCAAAGCCGCCTGTCATGAGACAGCTAAGAAGCAGTTGATGGCGCGGTGGCAGTGGAGCATCCACGGTCCCAACACTTTCACCGGTGGGCCGAAGCTTTCAGGAAGTTTCCAGCGCGGTGGATCGCCTCACGAGCCTCGGGCAGGATTCGGAACATGGCTTGGAACACGTGGATCTGTCCCCGGTACACCTGTATCTCAACGCTTGATCCGGCCGATCGGAGGCGGTCGGCAAGATGCCTCGAGTCATCGATCAACATTTCTCTTCCGCCTACCTGAATCAGGATCGGTGGCATGGACCTGAGGTCTGCGTCGAGCACGCTGATTCGCTCATTGCGGTGATCTGCACCAGCCACGTACAGGTCAAGAGCGCGGGCCGCGGACCGAGCAGAGGCGAAAGGATCACGGCGGCGAAGTTCGCGTGCCCTCGCGAGTTCACATGTCAGATCCAGGACCGGAGACATGAGAAGCATCGAATCCGGCAGCGGAAGTCCGTCACTACGTGCGCCAAGGGCGGTGGCCATCGTGAGCTGGCCGCCCGCCGAGTCCCCGGCCACCGCAACACCGCGTTCGCCGGAAGCCGAAGGCTGCCCTGTGACGAGCCAGCGGTATGCGTTCAGTGCATCGTCGGCGGCAGCGGGAAAGGGATAGCGTGGAGCTAGCCGATACCTCACCGCAAAGATGGGCCGACCGCTCGCGGAGGCAAGTTCACCGAGCAGGCCGCGGTGGGTAGCCGGTGAGCACATGGAGTAGGCGCCGCCATGAATGTAGAGCAACGGAACCGCGTGTGGATCGACTGCAGGAGAAGTGATCCAATCCCCGCGTATCTGATTCCCGGCGAACTCGGTATCTATTGTGCGAACCGCCACGCTTCGGCGGGGCCGCGATCCCACAAGCGCCATCCGGAGTACGCGATCCATCACCGCGAGGCCGTGGGCGTTCGACGGGATGAGTTGCGACAGCGGACGCAGTGTGTTTCGCGAAGTCATTGCCACGAAATGACTTGCAAGACTGGGGCGCCGGTCCGTCGCATCAGTGTCGGTCACCGTGCGCCCACGGATTCTGCGCGACGTTCAAATCGGTAATCGGAGAGCCGGAAGGTGCGGCTACGCCAGTAAGTCTCCAGGGTCGTTGACGGACGCAACGGAACATCGCCGTGTTTGTCGAAATAGTAACTGTTGGCATTGGAACAGCTCGGCTGCCAGAAAACCTGTCGATGTCGGCGGTTAACCATGTCAGCGAAGTAGCGGTCGTTCGCCTGCTGTCTGACCTCTACGTAATCAGCCTTCAGCGTGCGCGCACGACGAAGACAGCGGACGATATGCCGACTTTGCGCCTCGATGAGTGTGAAGTAGGAGGAGCCGTTGTAACCATAGGGACCGAAGATATTGAAGTGATTCGGGAACCCTGGGACGCTCACACCCTCGAAGGCTTGGAGGCGGTGCTCATCCCACCAGGCAGACTGCTCCACTCCACCGCGTCCCTTCAGCACATAAGTCGGCATATTGCCCGACTCCATCACTTTGAACCCGGTGGCCAAGACCATGACATCGATCGGATAACTCTTGCCATCTTCCGTGTGAACCGAGGCATGGTCGACATGGGTGATGCCGCTGGTCTCGAGCGAAACATTGCGACGGTTGTACGTTGCGAGATAGGAATTGTGGAAACTCGGTCGCTTACAACCCAACGAATAGCGAGGAATGAGTTGGTCTCGAGTCACCGGATCGTCGACCGCCCGACGCATATAGCGTTTCGCCGCCTCTTCCATGAGGTCCGACACAGGGATCAACGAGTGAAAATGAGCTGCGATTGGAAATGTGAACTCGACGAACGCCTGACTCGCAGTGCGCGTCATCAGTTGTGCCCCTGGCACCAACCGCATCACTGTCGCGGCCCAGCTCGGTATGGAGAAATCCGGCTTCGGCAAGCAGTAAATCGGCGTTCGCTGGAAGACCGTCAGACTTGATGCGATCTTCGCGATTTCGGGAATCAGCTGCACCGCAGATGCCCCAGTCCCGATCACCGCCACCCGCTTACCGGTGAGATCTTTCGTGTGGTCCCATCTGGCCGTATGCAGCGTCACGCCGGCGAAGTCGCGCACTCCTGGAATATCAGGCCACTTCGGCCGACTGAGAACGCCAGAGCAATTTATCACAAAACGCGCGGTCAGATTCTGACCAGAGGAGCAGCTCAGCCGCCATAGTGCGGCGCCTTCGTCGAAACAGGCTTCGTCCACAGTCGTGTTGAACCGGATGTAATTTTGGAGTCCGTATTTTTCTACACACCGCTCTGCATAAGCCTTCAACTCATCCCCGTGAGCGTAAGTACGTGACCAGGATGTTCGCATCTCATAAGAGAACTGGTAACTATAGGACGGAATATCGACCGCTATTCCCGGATACGTATTCCAGTGCCATGTGCCGCCGACGCCATCGGCGTCATCGACTATAAGAAAGTCCGCAAATCCGGCCTTCAACAGGCTGATGGCTGTACCAATCCCAGAAAACCCGGCTCCGACTATTACAATTTTGTAGTGCTGCCCAGACTCAGAACCCATTACTTCCTCACGTGCGCTTTGATGTTTACCCTATCCGCTGCTGCAGTTCAGCGTGTTTGTGTCAACTTCAGGTCAGCATCGTCACGCCGAGTGATGTCGTAATCCCGCATATCCAGACGGGACAGTTCCCTGGTGAACTGAGTCGCAAAGCCCGGATACATCGTGCCGTTATAGCCGTCCTCCGTTAAATACCAGCTGCTGCAACCCGAGTTCCATGTCGTGCGTCGTAACCGCCGCTGAATATTGGAGTGGTACGCGTTTTGGCTACCCTCTTTCACATCCAGGGTATGGACTCCGTTACCTTCGTCGCGCAAGAGCTCGATCGCTTTTACGATGTAATCGATTGCTGCCTCCATATATAGAAGGGCAGAGTTGTGGCCAGGACCGGAATTAGGCCCGAAAGTGAAGAACAAATTCGGATAGCCGGCCACACTCACGCTCTTGTAGGCAAATCTCCCCTCAGACCACGCGTCTTCGAGTTTTCGTCCGTCGCGCCCTCGGATCGGAAATGGCGTACCGCGTTTACACACATCGAAGCCTGTCGCGAATACTATGCAGTCCACCTCATGCTCGATGCCGTCGGCGGTTCGAATTCCGTTCGGAGCCAGTGTGGCGATCGGCCAGCTGACGAGTTTGCAGTTATCGGCCTGGAGAGCAGGGTAATAGTCGTTAGTCATAAGCATGCGTTTGCACCCAGGTCTGAACTGCGGTGTTAGCTGACGTCTCAACCAGGTATCCTTCACCTGCCGACGCAGATTCGCCTTCGCGGCCGCTTGGATGACAGATGTGGCAGCGGTATCCCAAACCATGCCCACGGCCATGACCTCATGCGCCCAGAACCACGCACCTCGTAGGGCCTGTTCGGTTGCCGGCATGCGCTTGAAAGTCGAACGCGCCCAGGCCGGATGCCGGAAATTCACCCTCGGTAGGACCCAGCCGGGCGTCCTCTGAAACACCTTGACCGACGCCGCCAACTGGACCAATTCGGGAACGATCTGCACAGCGCTCGCCCCGGTCCCGATAACCGCCACCCTCTTACCGCTCATGTCATAGGAGTGGTCCCACCGAGCACTGTGAATCTTTTTCCCCTCGTACGACTCGATGCCACGAATATCCGGGAAACTGGCGTCAGCAAGTGGTCCGCTAGCCATCACGACTGAACGGCCCCTATACCGCCTGCCGCCGGTCGTGTCGACAACCCACTCTCCGGCATCCTCGTCGAATTCCAGTGCACTCACGTCCGCACCGAAATGAATGAACCTCCCAAGATCGTATTTCGCGACAATCGCGTCGATATAGGCGAGGATCTCTGCGCTCCCCGAGTATGCGCGAGTCCAGCCTGGGTTCGGCTCGAACGAGTAGGAGTACAGCAATGACGGAATGTCGCAGGCGGCGCCGGGGTAAGTGTTGTCACGCCAGGTGCCCCCGATGCGATGTGATCGCTCCAAGATGACAAAGTCGTTAATGCCCGCTTGAAGCATTCTCATCGCCGTACCGATACCCGCGAAGCCGGCGCCGACGATCAAAGTCGTTACCGTGTCCGTCATTTAGCGACCGGTTCATAGGTCAGTTCATCCGTCCATGAAGGCGGTCGCCCGAGTACTTGCACGGGGAAGATGTCGATCGCATTGCCTAAGCGCTGGGAAACGAAGTGAAGGGGTTGGGACCGCTTGATCGAGGAGGACATGTGGGCCTTCAAGATGTGATATCCAGGCACCCTCCGCGTGTGCTCACTGCGGTCCCCGACATTGCCATATCGCGTCACCGCGTTGTACAGCTTCTCTTCGGATAGCCCCATCGCGTTGAGATTCATCAACATGCGCGTGAGAAGCGGTATATACAGCAACGCGCCAGTGAGAATACGGGGGTCCATCACAGCGCCGACCGTTTGGATTGCATGGATTCGCATGGGACTGGCGCCGAGGTCATTCAGGACTTGAAAACCTACTGCAAGGTGCCGCGATTCGTCGCTGTTGACCTTATTGAATACTTCCCCGCAAATTGGGTCGTCGACCTCATCAAGGAGAAATTTCAGCAGGGCCCCGTCCAGCGCGGTCTCCAGTGCGGGAATCGCGGCGCCGATGACAGTCAGGGGAAGAGCCTCAGCGTACCGATCTAGCCACTCGATCACGAGACGGATGTTCTTATTCGGTACAGGCTTTTCGCCTTCCTCGATCATGCCCCAGCGACGCATCAGAGCAAGTTCGGCGTTGGCGTGACGCTGCTCCTCGGCGTGAAAGTAACGGTAAATGTCTCCGAGCGCTTCGAAGGGCGCCTTCGGGGCCATCGCAGCAAAGGCGCGCGCTCCGACATGCTCAATCCACACCACGTCGGACATGAATTGCTTGAGTTTGGGACGCTGTTCGTCGGTGATCAACTCCGCACCAGGGGCGTCCCAATCGATATCGGCGAGAGCCCATTGCTTGTTCTTGATCGTCTCGAGCATGTCGCTATATGCGAACGCCATTTCACTGCTCCCTCTGGTCGGCTGGATCGTTCCACGAGGCCATGCGCTCCACCAGCCCCAACGCGCGCGTAAACGGACCGGGTAAAGCTCTTTTCAGTTGCCACAAAATTTTCGCGTCCAGTTGGGGCACGACATAGATTTGTCCGCGATCGTGCGCGTTCAGAGTCGTTCGAGCCACTTGATCCGGCGAAATGCCGGTCCACCTCATCAGGTTGGTCGCGAGTCTCGCCGCCGACTCCTCAATCTGAGGATTATTGGCGATGTTCGTCTTGACGAAGGTGGGGCAAAGCACTGTGACGTTGACGTTGGTACCGCTGAGTTCGGCCGCCAATGTCTCGGACAGAGCGAGCACGCCGGCCTTACTCACGTTGTATGCGCCCATTCGGGGCGCCGAGCCGAAACTTGCGGCGGACGCCACATTGATCACTCCGCCCCGGCCGTTGCTCCGGAGGCGAGGAACAAAAGTCTCGCAACCGTAGATAACACCCCAAAGGTTGACAGAAATCGCAGCGTTCCAGTCCTCGACCGACGTATCGCCGATGCGATTGCCGCCGGCACCGATTCCGGCGTTGTTGATCACCAGACTCGCCGCCTTGCCGAACCAGTCTTCACTGGCATCAGCGAGGTTACGGACCTGCTCAAGTTCGGTGACGTCGCATACGACGTCGAAACCCTCGCCGCCGGCCTGCCTCACCATCTCGGCCGACTCCTTCGCAGTGATGGGGTCTTTGTCCGCACACACAACACGTCCACCTCTGCGAGCAAGCTCAACGGCGAACGCGCGGCCGATACCGCTCCCTGCGCCTGTGACTACTGCGTGGGCGCGGTGGGTTCTACCTGGTGAATTACCGAACGGCAAGAACCTCATCTGCTTGCCCTTTGGATCGCGACACTGATTTCCGGTGCGGGAGGATATTCATTTGGGGGCATCAGCCACCATTGGGGTCGCATGCCACCAGTTTGGGCGTGAGCCCGACGTTTTGTCAAGATGGTGAGGTGAGGTCGAGAAGCAAGGTCTGGGGTGGTCGGACCGGTGCTGAGCGTCGAGCAGAGCGACGGCAGCAATTGATCGAGGCTGCGACCGAGATTTGGAGTGAGAGCGGTTGGGCCGCAGTGACTATGCGCGGCGTTTGCGCCCGGACAGGGCTCAACGATCGATACTTCTACGAGGACTTCAAGACGCGCGAGGATCTTCTCGTCGCAGCGTGGGATGGCGTTCGCAATGACATGCTCGGCGAGGTTTCCGCGCTCTTCGACGAGCGTGTGGATCGGCCGCCGATCGAAACCATCACCGCGGCGATCGCCATCGTGGTTGACCGGATCGCACGCGATCCTGGCCGGGCGCACATCCTCCTCGCTCAGCATGTAGGTAGCTCACCGCTGCAAGATCGCCGCGCTGTGGCGCTGCAGGAGGCAACGCAGTTGGTCGTCGAGGCAAGCCGGCCACATCTCAGAGAAGACGCCGACGAGACGGCCCTTCGTATGGACACTTTGGTTGCGGTGGGGGGGTTCGTCGAAGTCATCACGGCCTGGCACTCCGGTTTGCTTGCGGTGACCGAAAAGGAAGTGGTCGCGCACACTAGCCGACTGGCTGAAACCTTGGCTCAACGCTACGTCGTCAGCGGCTGAGGCTTAACCTTTCCGTGAGTTTCGAGGCCGACTGCATTTGTCTGTATGACTGTCGCCTTGACCCGCCACCGGGCATCCAATCCGTGACGACAGGCGCGCTGTCGTTTGTTTGGAGGAACGACGCAGAAACAGTGTCTTTCTGCGTCGCCCTCCTCACGCACTTTTGCTACCCAGGCTGAGCGATGACCTTCTGTGAGCCGTCTTGGTCGAACAGTTCCTTGCTCCATCGCTCCAGGACCGCGGCACTGTCCCAATCATCAGGGTGGAAGCCGGGGCGGTTGTACGAACGGAATCGCTGCAGCGCATCGGCGGTGAACATCGGGGTGCGACTGAAGCGATGTAGGCTACGCACCAACGTGACCGGGTTATACGAGGCCTTGTCAGAGGCCATCGAAAGCGCAGTCTGCAGAATGAGTTCGCCGAACAGAATTGCAGAGGCGATCCGCATGCCCCGTACGCGGGTGCGCTCGGTGCCTCCAATCAGCCGATAGGCGTCGAAGGCGACGGCTTTGTGCTCCGACTCCTCGAACGCATGCCACAGCAGAATCGGTCGAACCTCTGTCTGTCCGATGAGCTTCTGCGCGTCATCGCTGGTGAGAATGATTTCAGCGAGCGTCGCGGTGTAGTGCTCCAATGCAGAGGTCATCGACAGCCGCATTTCTGGCGAAAAGCGCCGCTCCAATCGCTTGATCAGGCGTGCGACGTGGCGGTCGATCCGCGCGGTCGGATAACCCATGGCCTGGAGCCGTTCGTTGAGGAGCCGATGCTGGTGTCGGTGTGTGGCCTCTTGCCCGATGAAACCCTTGACCGCTGTCAGCAATTGGGGATCGTCGATGGAACTCTGGAAATACTTGACCGAGCGGATGAAGAAGTCTTCCCCTTCCGGGAAGGTCGCAGAAAGCACCGAGATGAAATGGCTCATCACCAGGTCGCCATCCACGAAGTGTCGCCGCTTCGTGGAGGTGGGCATGGGGAAACGAACGCGCCGGGGTTTTGGCAATACACGGCTCTTGGTCGAGGCTCGATCTTCCGGCATCTTGACGGGGTCCTTCCTCCGTTGCGTGATCTGACTTTAGGCCTTGTCACATGAGACTGCCAGAATGTAGGGCATGAGTCCAGCACGTGTTTATGGCGGGCTGTCCGCAACTCAACGCGATGCGCAGCGCCGCGCACTGCTGATTGACGCCGCGGTCGCGCTCATGGGCAAGCAGGGAGCCGCCGCGTGCACCGTGACCGCTGTGTGTACGGAGTCAGGAGTGACGAGCCGGTACTTCTACCAGCAGTTTCGCGACAGAGACGCGCTCCTGCGTGCGATGTTCACCAAGATCTCCACCACCTTCCAAGCCGTGATCACCAAGGCGATACCGGATGACACCGTTGCTCCTCAAGAACTCGCTTACGCTCCGATAAAGGCCCTGGTTCAGATGATCGAGAACGATCCCAGCATGGCCCGCATATTGTTTGTCGAATCGGGCGCTGAACCCCTGCTTCGGCAGCTGCGAAGCGAACTGATGTCCGAATTTGCGGAGCTCGTCCTCAGAGAGGCCCGCCTGCATCTCGATATACCCAGCGAGGTGATTCAGGTCGCAGATCTCGCCGCTACCTACGGTGTCGGGGGCCTGTTCGAGATTCTCCGTCGCTGGATAGACGGACAACTAAACCTATCGACCGAAGTGCTTATCGAGCATTGTGCGGGTTTTCTCGGCAGTCTTGGCCTGTATACCCTCGGCCAGAAACCTGACCCGGCCGCTTCGCACATCCAGGTCGATATCAACTCCCCGGCGGGCCACAACAGATGAGACCGGCGGTATTTTCGCCGACACGCTGCGGCGTCACGCTACCGAAGGCTGGTACACCACGATGTGGTCGAGTACGCGTTTGCTTAGCAAACCCCCTGTCGGCCCCGGTTCAATCCTGAGCAGCCTGCGCCGGTTGAAAAATGAGCAGATTTACGGGTTGAGTCATCCTTCCCAGGGTGGTCGCGCAGTGCAGCGTATTGACGACGCCTTCTGTATGGAGCTAGTGAAGTGATCCAGCGTGACGACGACGAATAACCCGGACGCGGACGCGACCAGCTGGCCGGTGGCTTCCTCGCGCAATTCTGTCCGCACTTCGAGTTTCCGGCCGGTTCTGGACACGAGCTCCGCGCTGACCTCGTAGGGAACCCCCAGCAATACCGGCGCGAAGAACTCGGTGTCGAGCTTACGGGTGACGGCCATCTCACCGACGACGTAGAGCAGCATGCCCACCGTGTCGTCAAGAACCGTCATGACTGCGCCGCCATGTGCGATCCCGGGTGCGCCGCGATGTCGGCCGTCGAAGATATGCCTGGCGCCCACCCCGTCGCCACGCCGACGCGCTCGCAGGCGATGACCGTGCGGATTGTCTGTGCCGCAACCAAGGCACCACGGATGGTGCGCATCGAGGTAGTCGCCGTCGGCGGCGATAACACGATTCTGAAAGTTATGCCACCACGCGATGGCCGAATCTTCTTCCGCTTGCTCGTCGATGACGAAATCCTCCTAAATAGGACCACGCAGTGCATGGACCACCATGCGACTGAAGAACTGCGCCGACGTCGGCTGGGCTGATCGCCCGAAGACAGTATGTAAAGGACTCGTTAGCCCGCCGAGATCATCGCTGCGGTACACCTTCCAGTTCCGTCACTATCAGCCATTTGGTCCTGCCCCGCAATACGCCCTCGACGCTGTCGCCGCATAGCTCGCCCGATAATGCTCGGGGTCGTCGTCGGTGCTATAGGGGTCATACCAAATCCTGTCCCCCACAGCGGTGACGGTCAACCTCGCCTTCTGCACAAGGGTCACGAACGTCACCGACCGCGTTCTGGGCGAAGCGCTGAACATCGTCATGCTGCCAATCGAGAAACCAGTAGTCTTCAGGAAACTCGATTGATTTGAAGTGCCACTCACAGATAGCCTTTCAGATGAGCTTCGATGCCGGTATCGACAGTGCCAACGGATCGACTGGCCGTTTCGAGGGCTTCGACGAGGCGCGTTTCGGCGTCCGGGATCGTCGCGGCGACTTTGGCCGCAGCTAGACTACGACTCCGTAGCGATGTGCCGGCATCCGTGGCTGCGGCCGCAAGCGTAGACCACGCTTTGGAAGCATGTCGGGCCGCGGCAGCCGCTTCGGCAGTGGCGGCGTCATCTAGGAGATCGGCGATGTTCTGGCAACCGTCTGCCTGCAGCGTACGAAAGAGCCCGCCGCCGGTACCGGCTTTCTCGATGAACGCCCCGAGCCCGAACAATGCCGCGGTCAGGGCATCGTCATCGAACAGCGTTGGCCAATGCCCTACGTCATCGGCGAAGTCCTGCACACCCTTCAAACCGGAAGATTCGACTTCAGCTGCCTCGATGCGCAGTAGCGGCGCACCTACGGCACCGCCGCGCATGAACGCTGCGCTCGCGGCGAGTGCAGCGGCCGCGATCGGCCCAAGGTCTGGCACTCGCTCTGGCCAGTCGACGTGATATGTGGTGTGCCGGGTAGGTGTGGGAAACCCGACCGAGGACCGCGCCCGGCGTAGGTCGTCGTAGGCCACCGTCTGGGTTGTCTCGCGGTCATTATCGACCACATAGGCGACCCGTTGTTCGTCATCGTATCCGGTGATGACAATGTCGTGACGGCTCATGTGCAATCGGACGCGCAGGTAAGGAAGTTCGCCGATGTCAGCCCAGACCATGACGGGTCGACCTTTGTCGATTTCGTCGGTCACAAATGCCCATCCCACGTCCGGGTCATCGGTCGATCGCACGACGAACTTTGCGCCAACCCGGGAGAGGTAATCCTGTTCCAGGTCGCTTCCTCGTCCTACCAGGTACACCTGGGGGAACAACTGCGTAGAGCGGACGTACGAGAAGTCCAAGACTCCGCCGAGGGTGAAGACCAATCCTTCACTGAGTGCTTCTGTCCCCCATCCGAGTTGGGCCCATTCAGTAAGGTCACGAAGCGCACCGGAACCACAGTGCCCTCCCCTCCTATGGGGATAGGGAACTTGAATCCTCGTCATCGCCGCTTCCTTCCTTGTCAGTAGCACTGTTGAGACTCGTCAAAAGCTACGTTTCATCACGGCTTCCCGGCTGACAGTAGGTGCCAACACCAACACGCGTGACCGCAGCCAACCTCAGCCGCGCATCTCGACAGCCTATGGCGATGGGGCACATTGACTTTCGATCGCTAGTCCTGCATCAACACGTCAACGGTAAGAGCCACAGACGCGCAGCACTCAACCGTTGTACTCAGCTCGCTTGCTCCCGTGGTCGCGCTCCCGCGCTTCGGCTGCTTTATCAGAATCGGATGAGTCCTCGGATGTTGCGGCCCGATCGCATATCCGCGTAGCCTTCGTTGATCTGATCGAGGGTGTACTCACGGGTGATCAGCTCATCCAGCTTGAGGTGTCCGGCGTTGTAGAGCTCGACGAGCCGCGGGATGTCGTGGGCGGCGTTCGAAGAACCGTACAGAGCGCCGCGGATCTGCTTTTCATACAGCGTCAATTCCAGCAGTGAACCCGACATCGAGGTGTCTTCGGGGTGCCCGATCGCGGTAACGACCACACGGCCGCGTTTACCGACCAAGGACAGCGCCTCGCCGATGTAGGACCCTTCGGCGACATCGGTGGTCAAGACGCAGACATCGGCGAGTTTGCCGCGGGTGATGTCACTGATCAGTGACCAGGCCTCGTCGATCGTGGCAACGGCATGCGTCGCACCGAAACCGCCGGCTTGTTCACGCTTGAACGCCACCGGATCGACAGCCACGATGTTCAACGCGCCCGCGATGCGGGCACCCTGAATCGCATTCATGCCGATGCCACCGGCTCCGATCACCGCCACGGTATCCCCGGCACGCACCTCACCGGTGCGCACCGCCGACCCGTACCCGGTCGTCACACCACACCCGATCAACGCCGCCTTGTCCAGCGGTGTCCCCTGGTCGATTTTGACCAGAGACGCCTTGGGGACCACGGTGTATTCCGAGAACGTGCCCAGCAGGCACATCTGGCCGACGTCCTCACCCCTGGCATGGAAACGGTAAGTGCCGTCGATCTGGGGTCCCATCATGAGCGCGGCACCCAAGTCGCACATGTTCCCCATCCCCCGCGCGCAATAGGAACAGTGCCCGCACGACGGCAGGAACGTCAGGATCACCGAATCGCCCTCGGCGACGTTCTCGACACCCGCACCCACTTCGACCACGGTGCCGGCACCCTCGTGGCCACCGACGACGGGCAGCGGAATGGGCAGGTCGCCGGTCACGAGGTGTTCGTCGGAATGGCACAACCCGGTCGCGGTCAGCTGGACGAGCACTTCATCGGGGCCGGGAGGATCCAACTCGATGTCCTCGACTTCCCACTTTTCTCCTAGGCCCCACAGCACTGCAGCACGTGTCTTCATGTGTGTCTCCTTAACGTCAGTGTTTCGGTCGCAGTGGATTGATGATTCACGCCAGCGTCTCGATGATGAGGTCACCGTCGGCGAACTGGCGGCGCAGCTTCTTCTTGTCGAACTTGCCAGTGGAAGTCAGCGGAATGTCGGTGACGAACGCCCACCGTTCCGGTAGCCACCACTTGGCCACCCGCGCACGCAGAAATTCGGTCAGCTCCGCCGCGGTGGCGGTGCGGTCGGCAGCCAGGACGACCACCGCCAGCGGCCGTTCCTGCCACTTGTCGTCGGGCACTCCAATCACCGTGGCGGTGCGCACCGCAGGGTGAGCGGCCAACTCGTTCTCCAATTCCACCGAGGAGATCCATTCGCCCCCGGACTTGATGACATCCTTGGAGCGGTCGGTCAGCGCGATGAGCGCGTCCGCGCTGATCGTCCCGACGTCCCCGGTACGCAACCACCCGTCCGGCGACGCCGCCGGACTGTCATTCTCGTAATACGACTGAGTGATCCACGGGCCGCGGACTTGAATCTCCCCCACCGATTTTCCGTCCCACGGTTGTTCTGCACCGCTGTCATCGACGATGCGGGCCTGCACACCGGCCACCACCCGGCCTTGGGTTGCGCGCAGGTGAAGCGACCTCTCCGGGGTATCAGAACTCCGCGGCAGAGCGACCGAGGCCAGCGGGGAAGTCTCAGTCATCCCCCAAGCCTGCACAATGCGGATGCCCAGCTCGTCATAGGCGGTCATCAACGACCGCGGAACCGCCGAACCACCGCAGGCCACCATCTTCAGCGAACTCACGTCATGGCCAGGATTGTCGCGCAAGTAATGCAGAACATCGGTCCAGATTGTCGGCACCGCCCCCGCCATCGTCGGCCGCACCGCCTCGATCATCTCCACCAAAGGCCCCGCCTGCAGGAAACGGTCAGGCAGCAGAAGCTGCGCGCCGGCCATCATCGCCGCATACGGCAACCCCCACGCGTTGGCGTGGAACATCGGAACGATCGCCAACACCGTGTCGTCATGACCGATGCCCAAGGCATTCGAGGTGCACGCCGCCTGAGAGTGCAACCACGTCGAACGATGGCTGTAGACAACACCTTTCGGGTGCCCGGTGGTACCGCTCGTATAGCACATCGCTGCAGCCGACCGCTCATCGACATCGGGCCACTCGAACGTACTCGACTGGGCGGCCACCACATCGTCGTACCGTAGGACGTCCTTTCCGCACCCCTCGACCGCGGCAAGATCGCCGGTTCCGGTCACTAGCACCGTGCGCACCGAGGTCATCGACGGCAACGCCGCCGCCAAAAGGGCAAGCACCGTACTGTCGACGATGATCACCCGATCCTCGGCATGATTGGCGATCCACGTCAGCTGTTCCGGCGGCAGCCGCAGGTTCAACGTATGCAGCACCGCGCCCATCGACGGCACCGCCGCGTAACAGTCCAGATGCTCCTGGTTGCTCCATTGCAGCGTCGCGACACGCTCATCTCCACGGATGCCGATCTGGCGCAAAGCATTTGCCAACCGTGCCGCACGCTCACCCACCTCGCGATAGGACACCCCAGAGATCTGCCGGGGTCCGCGCGCAGTCAGCACCTCGCGATCGCCATGGACTGCCGAAGCATGGGCCACGATCGCGGGCACAGTCAACGCAACGTCCTGCATCGTGCTCCTCATCGCACACCCGCCCTACAGCCCGCGGTGAGGCGAGGGTCACGCATCGATGAGGTCCTGCCGATTCTGGCTCTCCAGCATCAACCGGTACTCGGGGAACAGGTTCTTGGCCTGCGGGATCAACTTGATCAACTTCGGCACCGGACCTTTCGCACGTACCGTTCCCTTGGCCATCGCCATCGTCAAGTTCACCTTCCCCAACCAGAACTTGTTCCCCGTGTCTGCCGACATGAACAACTCCACGTTGGGCACCGCGGTACTGGCCGCTCCGGTCTCCACCACCTTGTTCGGCATGTCCACCGTCACAACCGCATCCGGATCTGTGTAATGCACCCGCAACACCACACCCGAATTCGCGAGCTTGTCCGCCAGACCCTCCTTCTCCAAACCCCGCCGAAAGATCCCGCCCAGGAAGGCATAGACCTCGTCCTCGTCCCTAAATACCGCCACCGTCAACCTCAACTAACCTCATTGTCAGAACAGAACAGAACAGAACAGGCACCGACTTCTGACGCTGCTCCTCCGGAAAGAATCGTCATGCTCGTTGGGAAACCCCACTAGGTCCTGATGCGCTGCGCCAAGGCGACCGCCGGGCAGCCGCTAGCGTTCCTTTGCCAGCGGGGCTGGATGGCAATTGTCACTGAAGTACCTCTCCAAGACACGCGTCGCATCCGCCGTCGTCGTTCCCACCGCCTACGCACCGCCGGCACCTCAGTCCGAGCCGGCGAGCACCAGTTCGGCCCGTTCGACGGCGACTTGCTGCGTGATGACCCGCTTGCTGAACATGAAGTCGCGGGGACGGTTGATGCAGTCGGCGGCAAGAAGCTCGCCGGCACGGAGGTAGAAGCAGGTGAAGTCGCGCTCCCGGGTCGGGTCGCCGCTGAGGACGACCTCGTCGTACCCGGTGTTGAGACCGGCGATCTGGAGCTTGAGGTCGTATTGATCTGACCAGAACCATGGAAGGGCCGCTATCTTCTTGGACTTCCCACAGACGGTCGCGGCGGCGACCTTGGCCTGCTCGGCCGCGCTCGGCACGGACTCCAGGCGGATGCGACGGCCGTAACGGGCCATGTCGTGGCTGGCGCAGTCCCCGGCGGCCACGATGTCGGGGTCGCTAGTCCGGGCCTGATCGTCGATCACGACGCCGTTGTCGACGACCAGGCCCGCGGTGGCGGCGAGCTCGGTGTTCGGCTCCACGCCGATGCCGACAATGACGAGGTCGGCGGGAATTGATTCGCCACCGGCCAGGATTACTTCGCGGACCCTGCCGTCGCCGGACAGAGCCTCGACCAGCGTGCCCGTCCGGATGTTGACGCCCTCCTCCCGGTGGATCCGGTCGAAGAACTCCGATACCTCCGGGGCGGTGACCCGTTCAAGGACGCGCCCGGTCGCCTCGAGCAGGGTGACCTCCAGACCCAGTGCACGCAACGAGGCGGCTGTCTCCAGTCCGATGTAGCCGCCGCCGACGATCACCGCCCGACGCCCGGGGCCGGCGGCCTCTCGGATCATCTCGCCGTCCGCGGCGGTGCGTAGGTAGAAGACTCCGGCCAGGTCCGCTCCCGGGGTGGGGAGCCGACGAGGCCGGGCGCCAGTGCACAGCGCGAGCTTGTCGTAGGGCAGTGCGTCGCCGGTACTCAGCACGACATGACCAGCCGAGCGGTCGACCGCCGCCACCGTCGCATCCAGGAGTCGGATCCGCTGCTTGGCGTAGAAATCCGAGTTGCGGATCGCGAGTTCGGCCAGTTCGCATTTGTCGGCCAGGTACGACTTGGACAGCGGGGGCCGCTGGTAGGGCAACGCCGACTCATCGCCGACGAGGACGATTTCGCCGTCCCACCCTTCTCGGCGAAGACTGGCGGCGAGCTGGGTGCCCGCGTGGCTGGCCCCCGCGATGACCGCTCGCTGCACGGTCATGCGCCACCTTTCGGGGTGAGGCGGACCATCAGCTTACTGATCCCCCTCACGAAGTTGGACTGCACGTACTCGGGCTCACCGACGACCTCGATGTTCTCGAACCGCGGAAGCAGCTCCTCCCACAGGATCCGCAACTGCATCTCGGCCAGCCGGTTACCCATACAGCGGTGCACGCCGAAACCGAAGGAGATGTGGTTACGGGCGTTGGCCCGATCGATAATCAGGTCATCGGGCCGATCGAACACGCGCTCGTCGCGGTTGCCCGAGGCGTACCACATCAGGACCTTGTCGCCCTTGCGGATGAACTGCCCGTTGAGCACAGTGTCGGCCTTGGCGATCCGGCGCATATGCGCGAGCGGGGTTTGCCACCGGATGATCTCCGAGACCATGTTGGGGATCAGCTCGGGGTTCGCCTTCAGCTTCTCAAACTGGTCAGGGAACTCGTTCAGCGCCAGAACACCACCGCTCATGGAATTGCGGGTCGTATCGTTGCCACCCACGATCAGCAATACCAAGTTGCCCAAGAACTCCATCGGGCGATCGATCAGGTCCTTGGTGCTCTCGTCGCTCTGCAACATGGTGATCAGATCGAAGCCGGGCAGCTCTCCGGCAGCTGTCCGGGCTGCCTTGTCCCGCCAGTGAGCGCTGAGACCTCTAGCCATATCGACCATGCCGCGAAATATCTCGTCGTTGTCCGAGGGCCCACCGTTGGCTTGCTCCATGGAGGTGGCGAGATCGGACCATTGGACGAGCTTGCGCCGCTGCTCGAACGGGAAGTCCAGCAGCGTGGCCAGCATGCGCGCGGTTAGCTCGATCGAGACGTGCTGCACCCAGTTGAACGGTTCGCCAAGCGGCAGAGCGTCGAGCACGTCTACCACCCGCTCGCGGATGAGGCCCTCCATCTCACGCAGGTTCTTCGGTGCGACCACACCCTGGACAGCCTGCCGTTGCCGGTCGTGTTTTGGGGGGTCCATCGCGATGAACATCGCAATGTCGAGGAAGCGCGGCGGGCTCCCGATGACGATGAACGGCTCGGAGGAGAAGACCTCGTGGTTCTTGTCGACGGCCACGATGTCGGCATGCCGCGTCACCGACCAGAACGGGCCGAACGCGCTGTGGGCCTGATAGTGCACGGGAGCCTCGTTGCGTAGGCGCTCGTAATAGGACTTCCAGCGACCCTGACGATAGAGGAAAGGATTGCTAAGGTCGATGTCGGTCAGTTCAACCTCGTCAGCCGGCGGGATCGGTCGCTCGATGAAGATTTTTTCACCGTTGGTGCCGGTGACCCAGCGCCGCGTTCTGTCGTAGAGGTGGGCGCCCTGGATTATTCGGTCCATCGGAATTGTTGCCTGAGCCTTGGCAGTGACTGCCTCGCGAATATTGCTCACGTCTCACCTCTCTTTCGTCATCACAGTTGGAACTCGGGCAGATGGACGATCAAACCGTCCCACGCCTCAGAGACCTGCATCTGGCAGGACAGCCGGGAGGTCGGCTGACGCTCGGGGTTCATCGCGAGCATCTCCTCTTCATTGGCCCCGGAGAGGCCGACCCGATCGGACCATTGCGGATCGACGATCACATGGCAGGTGCCGCACGCGGCTTCGCCTCCGCAGTCGCCGTCGATGCCGGGCACCGCATTGTTGGTCGCGACCCGCATCAGTGACTGACCTTCCTCGAGAGGCGCCTCATACTTCTCGCCGCCGTGGGAGACAAATGTGACAACTGCCATAGCCAGGCTCCTTGCGTGTCCTCAGTTACTTGACACAAGTCTTGCGCCAGATGAGCGCTGCGGCTATGTTCGCCGGAGTCAGAAACTTGTGATTTCGGCTCAAAGGGGCCATGGTCAGTGAACCCCAATGACGCGGGTGTGCCCCCACTCGCATTCGTGCAAATGCTCGAGAGCCCGGCGTTTGACCCAGACGCCGTCGCGCGGCTTCGCAACATCATGGCTCGCGAAGGAACCGACGAGGCGACGCTGATTCAGCGTGATATCCAGGCCCCGTTACGGTGGTTTCGTGAGGCGTACCCCGGTCTAGACATCGATCAGGCAACGCTGCTCGGATTTGCGTTAGCCGAACAGGCACAGTTGACGTCCTTCGGCCCGCTGAGTGTTCCGCTGGTCAGCGCGGGCTCAGTGGCCGAGATCGTAGAGCTGCTGACTTATCTGCCGTTGATCACGACGGCTGTCAAAGCACAGTTTCATCCAGATGACCAAGGCCTCACCGTCGGGCTCTGGGGACACACCAGCGATCGTGCCCTGGACTGCCTCGCCGTCACGTACGCCGGGTTGGCGTTGTTGCGACTGCTGGACATGCTCGTCCGTGCGGCGCCGACCCTCACACTCCACTTGAGTTGGCCAGCGCCCGCCGCCTTGAAAGATCGCGAGGACGACCTTACCGCCGGGCGCCTGTTCTTCGACGCTCCGATGTCCTTCCTCCATGTTCCCGCGGACACGCTCAACGAGGTGTGCCGGTTCTCCGATCCCGTCGCATACCGACTCGCCATCGTCGATCTGCAGCGAACTCTCGACCAGCGGAGCGAAACCACGTCGTTCTCGGAGAAGGTGAGACGGCTGCTGCAGAAGGAGCCCGGACGCCGAAGTAAACATTGGTTCGCACATGAGCTGTCGATGTCCACCAGCACACTCAAGCGGCGCCTCTCCGAAGAGGAGACCACCTTTCGCGAGTTGCGCCAAGCATTCCTGCGCGAGCGCGCGATGCTGCAGCTACTCGACCGATCCCTATCGGTGAGTGAGATCGCCACGGATCTCGGATACAGCGACCTCGCCAACTTCTCACACGCCTTCAAGCGATGGACCGGCCGCTCTCCGAGCGAGTTTCGGCTCTCACCACATTGAGCTGTCCCGGCGGGTCCGGAGATCCCGACCTTTGCGGCGTCTTTCTGCAGCGTCGCCTCTCCCCGGGTGTTCGATGAAGGCCCGAGCCTGCGCGCCGGGCAGCAGATTCACCCGGTCACACAAGCCGGCCAGATGCTCGGCCAGCACCGAATCCAATTGGCGGGCATAACCGAAAGTGAACTCCCGCAACAGCGTTCCCATCGTTGACGGGGGATACACCCGGCGGAAAAAGGGTTTTTATGCCGCCAGCGCGGACCAGGTCGACATCATCGATGTAATCCGCGCCCGCGTACATGCTCGCGATCAGGGTGGCCAGTTTCGGAGCCGGATTGGCCGACCTCGACTTGACCCTGGGAGCTGCGATGTGAATCTTGTTGGCCAACAACTCCGATAGGCCTGCCTGCTCAGCCAGCGCCATCACCGGCACCAGGCCCGCGCACGACACCAGATGTCCTCATCGAACACATCGGACCGCGGGGTGAACGTGTGGGACACTCGCGCCGGAAGTGCCGTTCTCGAACTGGACCGATTGTTGCCTGAACAATATCAATCTTCCCAGCTCAGAACGCACTTTCCTTATCCCGACACCCCGACAAACAGTCCATTGTCAGTGGATCGAGGCTAAGACCGCTCAAGTCACAGCTATCTATAGCCAACGCCGAGGTAGCGGAGCGCCACCCGCGAGATCCGCGCACCCGTGGTGGCGATGTCCGCGGAGGGAAGGACGACGTGACTCACGGTGAGCCGCACCAGAACGTCTGCGACCTCCTCGACGTCTTCGGAGTCGAGATCGGCGAAGTGGTCGTGAAACCACGCGACCAAAGCCGCGGAGGAGAGCTGGAGCAGGGACGCCGATGTCGGCAGGAGAGGAAGAACGCCCGTCGTCGGCGCACCGGCGCGATCATCCCCTGAGTGGCTGGACGTCAGCACCGACTTCAGGAGCGGACTGGCTTCTGCTTCACGCAGGGTGAACCGCACCGCTGCGGTGATGCCGCCCTGAACGTCGCCGGTGTGTTCGGCGAGGATGGCGTGGATACCCTCCAGGAAGCGCTGACCCTCGGCCACCACGAGCGCGTCACCAAGTCCCTGCTTATCGCCGAACTCCTTGTATAGCGTCGGTCGGGAGACGCCGACAAGTTCGGCGACCTCACTCACTCGGACTTGTTCCCAGCCCTTCTCAATGGTGAGTTCCCGTGTCGCCCTCAAGACCTGCTCGCGGATATGTCGGCGAAACGACATCCGCGCCGAATCAGTTGGCATACGAGCAGAATAGGTGGCGAACTGGGATCTCCCGCGCAGCCCGACGACTGGCGTCAAACGGTACGGTCGAGAAAGTCGACGACCGCCGTCGAGAATGCGTCGTTGTTGTCGCCAGCAACCATGTGGCCCGCGCCCGACACGTCAACGGTTTGCGCGTGGGGAACCAAGGTGAGGAAATCCTTCACTGTCTCTTCGGAGACTATGTCCGACAGCAGGCCGCGGACCAGCAGCGCCGGCGCGGACACCTGTCGCGCGCCATCGACAAGGAATGCGCTCATCATCTCGAACTCCTCTGCGCCGTCGTCTGAATCACTCTGCAGGAACTGAAAATTCGACGTCGCAAACGCCGGATCCCATCGCCAGGCCCAGCGACCGTCTCCACGTCGGCGGAGGACTTTTTGAAGGCCGTCGACGTTTTCGGGGCGAGGGCGGTGCGGGTTGTAGGCGGCGATCACGTCAGCGGCCGACTCTAGGCTGTCGAAACCTTCGGGATGGGCCGACATGAACGATAGGACTCGGCGGGCGCCGTGCATCTGCATTCGCGGAGTGATGTCAACCAGGACGACGGCCTGCCATAGCTCCGATGGGGCGAGCAAGTGCGTGCCGAGGATGGTCAAACCGCCCAACGATGCCCCGATCGCGGCAACTGGGCGGGCGGAGCCGGCGTACGCGCGCACGGCCAACAGGTCGGACCCCAGCCGTTCGATGTCATAGCGTCCGTCTGGATCCCAGTCGCTGTCACCATGTCCCCTTGCGTCGTAGGCGGCAACGGTGTAGCCCCGCTGATGCAATCGTTGGGCGGTGACATCCCAGGCGTGCCGGCTCTGACCACCGCCGTGAAGGAGCAACACGACCGCCCGCGGTCCGTCACAGCGGTAGAAGTCGACCGCCAGCGAGAGCCCATCCACCGTGGGCACGCGCTCGACGACAGGAGCGGACGAATCATGTGCTCTGTTTGCAGACATCAAGAGATGGCCTTCGGTGCGACGACGGTGACGGTGCCCTGCGCCGCACACACCGCTCTGCCGTCGTTGCAGATGTCGATACGTGCCACACCGCTGGTTCTGCCCAGCGAGATGATCTCAGCCGTGGCTACACAGGTTCCGCTGGAGACTGGACGAAGCAAATTCAGTTTGAACTCCGTCGTCGCGACCCAGGATCCCATCGGAATCACGGGATAAAACACCACTCCAAGGCAATGGTCGACCATGGCCGACAAGCAGCCGCCATGCAAGTTGCCGAAAGGCGTCTTCAGGTCGTCGCGTGCGTCCATCTCCGCGACGAGCCGTCCAGCAGTGAAGTCAGTGTGCCGGAAGCCGAGGTAACCGGCCAACCCGCCCGTGGTTTCTGCTGCGCTCTGCAGTTGTTCAGCGACCTGCTGGTTGAACGTGGTGAACTGCACAGACATGTCCGGCCTCCTACCTCAGCTGTGGTTGAGACATTACGCCTTGTCTGTCACATCGGTCGACAATGGTCGCTCGCCAGGATTGCGGGAAGGAGAAACCTTGAAAGAAATGTCCGGAGCCCGTCACGACTGCGCTCCCGCGGTCCTCGAACAGTCAGCAGGCTCAGTATCGTGCGGAGAACCCACTCGGCGGCGTCGTCGACGGAGACGCCCGGTTCTACGTAACTCCAGTGTCTCCTGAAGATGGGACGGAGAAACTCGGTGACGAGTTCGAAGAGTGACGTCGAGGTCCCCGCCGCGAGGCCAACGCCGGCGAGTTCCTCGTCGCTGCCGAACAACAATCCGATGATCTCTTCGCGGCGCGCGGCCTCAACTGTGTATTCCACGAAATCGACGAGAGCGGAGCCCAGATCGGTGTGCTCCGCGATCCGGGGGTTGATGCGATCGAGATAGCGCTCGGCGGCGCGAATGATGACGCCCGACATCACCGCCTCCCGATTAGGGAAGTAGCGATACACCGTTGCCCTGGAGACACCCGCTGTTCTGCCGATGTCCTCCATGGTCGTGCCTACCACGCCGCAACTCTCTAGGCACCGCTCGGCAGCATCTAGCAATCGGTCGCGAGCGGAACCACGATCTGACGGCGCGGCGGCACCCCATCGCACCAACTTCGTCGACACAACAGCCAGTATGCCGCGGGCGCACACCATTGTGGCTTGACTGCAGATATGACACCATCGCATTCGTGTCTCACAACAGCCCGTGGCCCTGAGCGAGTGATCGATTGTCGGTAGAAGCGCGTACTCCGGTGGTGGTCGGCGTAGGCGAAGTAACCCATCGCGGGGACGACGTCGTCACCGGCCTCGGTTGGTATTCGACGAAACATTCGGTCGGTGTGTGGTCGGCCACCCCTCCACCAACCGGGTGGCGACTGATCGACACGGCAGACGAACAAGCTCAGATCGATTCATCGCGGCTGGCCGTCGCAGGCGTCGACGAGGCGACCGGTCGCGCGACAGTGGACGGGTACACGGTCGAATACGACCGAGACGGGCGACCTCGATGGACACCGATCATCGCGCACCTGTCCGACGGGCGAAGAGTCGTCGCACGCAGCGACGATCCGCAGATTGCCGAGGCGATGGCGGGCGAGATGTACGTTGGCAGAACGGTTTGCCTCCGAAACACAGGGTCGTCCACGGGATTCGAGCTTCCATGATCGCCGAGGCCATGGTGTTGACCGGACCGCGGAATCTGGAGCGGCGCCAGATGACCATCCCCGACGTCGGTGACCGCGGTGCGATCCTGCGAGTTGAAGCATGTGGTCTATGCGGTACAGATCACGAACAATTCACCGGACACCTGCCTGCCGGCTTCTCATTCGTTCCAGGTCACGAAATCGTCGGCATCGTCGAACATGTCGGCAATGCGGCCAGCGAACGCTTGTGCGTCCAGGCCGGCCAGCGCGTGGCCGTCGAGGTGTTCCGGTCCTGCCGAGACTGCCCGGAGTGTCGCCGCGGCGAATACCGGCGATGTGCGGTGAACGGCATCGCCACCATGTTCGGGTTCGTCGACGTGGAGATCGGCGCCGGGTTATGGGGCGGATACGCCACCCATGTGGAGCTTCCGTGGGACGCGATGCTACTCCCGATTGCCGAAGACATGGACCCCGTTCTCGCCACGTTGTTCAACCCTCTCGGGGCCGGTATCCAATGGGGGAAAACTCTTCCCGACACCAAGGCGGGGGGTATCGTAGCGATACTGGGACCGGGCATCCGCGGGATCTGCGCGGCGGTGGCGGCGAAAGAGGCGGGAGCCGCTTTCGTCGCGATGACCGGCATCGGTCCACGCGACGATCAGCGACTGGCCATAGCCAGATCATTCGGTGTCGACCTGCCCATCGACGTATCGCAGGACGATGCAGTGACAGCGCTCCAGCGTGAGACAGGCGGACAGCTTGCCGACGTGGTCGTCGATGTCACCGCCAAAGCACCCTCCGCGTTCGCCGACGCCGTCGCCCTTGCCAGGCCTGGCGGCACGGTCGTGGTTGCCGGCACCCGCGGCGGAGGCGGCGCGCCCGGCTTTGAACCAGACACGCTGGTGTATAAGGAATTACACATCTCCGGTGCACTCGGCGTGGAGTATCCCGCCTACCGGGCAGCCCTCGAGATTCTGGCCACGCGCCGCTGGCCGTTCGACCGGATCACAAGAGAATCAACCGGATTCGCTGGTCTCGCGCCGCTGCTCAGTTCGCTTGCAGATGAAAATGCCAAATCGAGTGCGGCCCTGCACAACGTCTTCGTGCCCACGCCCTCACAGCATGCGGAGCTTCAACAGAGAAAGGTCACGTGACGAGGACGGAACGCGTACCGATGCTCGACCTTGAGCAGGCCCGGCTGCGGGCTGCCGAGTGTGGGCTGCCCGAAGAGATGGCAGAACTGTCAGTATTTCGCGTGGCACTTCACCAGCCGAGCCTCGCAGTGGCCCTGTACGGAATGCTCGAGGCGCTGCTATTTAACGGTGTGCTCGACGCCCGGCTACGCGAATTGATCATCATGCGCATCGGCTGGGTAACGGGGTCGGTATATGAGTGGACACAGCATTGGCGAATCGCGACGCTGCTCGGTGTGGCTTCGGATGACCTTCTGGCGGTGCGTGACTGGCAAAGTTCCAATCGTCTGGGCCATGCCGAGCGTGCAGTCCTGGCGGCGACCGATGATGTGGTACGTGACGGGGTCATTGCCGAGGAAAACTGGGCCGCGTGCCACAAGGCATTCAATGGCGATCACGCGGTTTTGGTCGAACTTGTCGGAGCGATCGCCAATTGGCGGCTCTTTTCGATCCTGCTTCGATCCTTGAATATTCCGCTTGAGTCGGGTACCGACTCCTGGCCGCCCGATGGGCGAGCCCCTCGACGTGACGATTGAGTAAAAACCGGTTGTTCAGCAATCGCACCCAAGTTGAAGCTCGGTTACCCCTTATGTTCCTAGTCAGTTGTGGGCTATTGAATTTCAAACGGGTAGTTGTGATTTCGGTCTCATAGCCACGGTCTCGGGGTAATGCCACCAACTAAACATGTGGAGCCAACTGTTCTGGGACGCCTACACCAGCTTGAAGCACGCTCCGTCATACGAATACGATCCAAGGCATGTCGAGGTTCTTCGCGACTCAGGCCAACTGTTACTACTGGGAGAGTCGTTCAATCGGGTCGCTGGCAACAGAACGCCAATGAAGGCGATCGCCAGCAGTCACCGCACACAGCACCTCAAGCAGAGAATTCAAGAGCCCGCTGCTGCAAGCTAGACCCGGCGTCCGACACCGAGGCGCTGCCGCCTCCATGCAGCTGACCACGAACGCCAGCTGCGCCGAAGTCCCACCGGGGACGGCAAACACCTTCCGCCGCAACACCTTCGGATGCAGCTTGGACGGAAGGCCACCAGCCACCATGATATCGACCGTCTCGGCGTCGCCAGCACCGCGGACGAATCGGTGTACCGGCCCGTTGCCACCTCGCCTCCGGCTTGCGCAGGTCAATCTCTCAGGTCGTCGTTGCCACACTCAGGAGTGACATGTACAAATCACGGTTCAGCGAGTGTACAGTTCACGGTGTGGAGGTATCCGTGACCGAGTTGCGCGCGCACCTTAGCGATTGGCTCGATCGAGTTCGGGCTGGTGGTGAGGTCGTCATCACCGACCGCGGGATTCCGGTCGCGCGACTCGCTGCGCTGGACAGCGCAGGCACCTTGGAGCGTCTCACGGCCGAAGGCGTGATTGGCAGGGCCACCGCGCAGCGGCCCGTCGCTGCGGGACGGTCCCGGCCCAGGCCGCGGCGGCCGGTGTCTGACCAGGTCAGCGACCAGCGGCGCTGACCGGTGCCGCTCGTCTACTTCGACGCCAGCGCCTTCGTCAAACTTCTCACCACCGAGACAGGGAGCTCGCTGGCGTCCGCGCTATGGGACGGCTGCGACGCCGCATTGTCCAGCCGTCTGGCCTACCCCGAAGTCCGCGCCGCACTCGCTGCAGCAGCCCGCAATCACGACCTAACTGAATCCGAGCTCGCCGCTGCCGAGCGTGACTGGGAGGACTTCTGGGCCGCCACCCGCCCAGTCGAACTCACCGCGACAATTGAACAGCACGCCGGCCGCCTCGCCCGCGCCCATGCCTTGCGCGGAGCCGACGCTGTCCATCTGGCCAGCGCGTTGGCAGTCGGCGACCCCGGCCTGATCGTCGCCGTTTGGGACCGACGCCTGCACGCCGGAGCCCAAGCCGCCGGGTGCCGACTCGCCCCCGCCCAACTCGACCGCTAATCCGACCGCTCGACGTCAGAGGTGGGTCGACCCCGGCATGGATGACGATCAGGTACCGATTCGCCAGGTCAGAACCCGTGTCGTAAGTGGCCAAGTCCCCCCTCGGACACACGACTGAGGCGAGCGAAATGAACGCTCGCGTTCATTTCCGAGCCGATGGAGTGTGTTGAGCGGCGAAGCCGCGATCACACGTCCGGCAACACTTAGGTTGGCCGTCGCCGTCATTCGTTGGCCATGCGGGTCGCAGTCAAGACGCAAACCAGCGTTGCGTAGTCCTCACCTGGTCGCGCTTGCCGGTACGGCGACTCAACGCAACCGTCAAATTTTCAACCGCCCCGCCAGACTCCACTGCAGTGCTCAAGCCAGAGGGAATAGAAGGGATGACCAAGCAGCTGTGTTTGCCGTGGCTGAGAAACCCGATCCCGAGACGCTAAATGCACTCAACGCCAATGTCACCGATGAGTTCCGCGCGAACGCGGGCAAAGTCGGAGGGCGATTCAAAGACAACGAGCTGTTGCTACTCACGACGACGGGCGCCAAGTCCGGCGAGCCGCGCGTCGCCCCACTGGTGGCGTTTCGCATCGACGGCAAGCTCCTGATCGCCGGCGGTTACGGCGGGGCCGACGTCAACCCGGCATGGGTACACAACCTGCGGGCCAACTCGCGCGCGCACGTCGAGGCCACCACCGGCGCTTTCGAAGTCGTTGCGCGCGAGCTCGACCCGTCCGAACGAGAAGCCGTCATTCCCAGGATCACTGCGTCCTGGCCTGGATTCGCGGACTACCAATCACAAACCACACGCACCATCCCAATATTCGAGCTGGAGCAGGGCGCGGCATGACTGCCCCACTGCTCACAGTCGATGAAGGCTATGAGGGCTCGTCTTCAACGGGGGAGGCGTCGTCTTTGGCCAGGTGGCGCAGGACTCGTTCGTTGAGGGCGGAGAGCATGTCGAGCTCAGCCGGGGTGAGCAGGTCGATGAAGTTCCGGCGGACGTCCGCCACGTGCCCGGCCGCCGCCTTCTCGATGGCGGCCCGGCCAGCCGGCAGCAGGCAGACCATGGTGCTGCGGGCGTCATCGGGGTTGGGCTCGCGACAGATCAGCCCGCCCTTCTGCATGCGCCGCACCTGGTGGGAGACACGGCTCTTCTCCCAGCCCAGTGTGTTGCACAACTCGCGGGCGGGCATGCGGTCTCCGTCGTGACCTGAGAGCACCGCCAGGACCTCGTAGTCGGCCCCCGACAGGCCCGTCTCCTGCAGGCCGCGGTTCAGGTGCACGTCGAGCCGATGATGCGCATGCTGGAAGGCCCGCCAGGCGCGGTCTTCACGAGGGTTCAGCCAGTTCGGTTTCATCAGCCTTCAGGGTACCACTAATTGGTTGACGTGTCATCAAAATTAGCTTAAGGTGGACGAGTCAACCTTTTCGAGCATTACTCCAAGATCGGAACCCTCATGAGCAGCATCAGCATCATCGGCACCGGGAACATGGCCCGCACCATCGGCGCGCTGGCGGTAGCGGGCGGCAACACCGTCGAGGTCATCGGCCGCGATCAGGCCAAAGCCGCCGACCTGGCCAAGGCTCTCGGCGGCAGCGCCACGACGGGAGAGTTCGGCGCCGTCCCGGCCGGGGACATCGTCATCGTTTCTCTGCTGTACGCCAACGTGATTCCCGTCGTCACCCAGTACGGAGACGCCCTCGCGGGCAAGGTCATCGTCGACATCAGCAACCCCTTCAATTCTGCTGCCGACGGGCTGGCCATTCCCGATCACACCTCGATCGCGCAGGAAGTTGCCAAGGCGGCCCCGGCCAGCGCCAGCGTGGTGAAGGCATTCAACACCATCTTCGGTGTTGTCCTTGCCCAGGGCCGGCCGCTCGACGTCTTCATCGCCGGCGACGACGTGCGCGCCAAGTTGGGCATGGCGGAGTTCGTCGAGAGCCTCGGGCTGCGCCCACTGGACGTCGGCGGCTTGCACATGGCGCACTGGCTGGAAGGAACTGGCCTGGTCACGATGGGTCTCGCCCGTCACGGGGTAGGGAACTTCGACTTCGCCCTCGGCGCCACTGTGCCCGGCTGAGCCGCACCGCCGCCGGTCCGGGCTGAAAGAACAGGGGCGCCGTGCGTCCAAAGAATAGTTGATACATCAACGAAAGGATTCTAGCGATGAAGCTTGGTTTCGCACTTCCCATAGTCGGGCCCGCTATCAGCAGCGCCGCTGGTCTGAGCGCGTTCTGCCGCGGCCTCGAGGACCTTGGCTACGACACCTTATGGGTCGGCGATCGCCTGGTCACGCCGGTTGAAATGCACAGCGCCTATCCGGGCGAAGAGCAGCCCTACCCGCCGCAGATGACCCGTTACCTCGATCCGGTGCTGCTGTGGACCGTCGCCGCGACGGCGACCAGCCGGGTGCGGCTGAACGCCAGCACGCTCAGCACGTTCTACTACGAGCCGGTTCACCTGGCCCGGCTGCTGACCACCCTCGACGTGCTCAGCGACGGCCGCCTCGACGTCGGCGTGGGAATCGGGTGGATGAAGGACGAACACGACATTGCCCGCAGCGCGAACTGGCGCCGGCGCGGGCAGATGCTCGATGACGTGCTGGCGTTCCTGCACGAGTGGTGGACGACCACCCCGGTGTCCTGGGACAGCGAGTTCTTCTCGCTGCCGCCGGTCCATGCCGACCTGCGCCCGGTCCAGGCCGGCGGTCCGCCCATCTGGATCGGCGGTGCCAGTGAGGCCGCGATGCGCCGAGTCGGCCGCAGCGGCACCGGTTGGCTCGGAGTCGAGGGGCTGCAGGACGAGGTCAACGACCATCTGTGGTCGATTGCGCGCCGTGCGGCAAAGGACGCCGGTCGAGATCCGGACGCGCTGAAGACGGCCATGCGGATCAACCTCGAACCGGGCACATCCGTTGACGCGGTTGTCGACAGGCTCGAGCGCCTCGCCAAGTCCGGTGCTGATGAGGCGATCGTGGATGCCTTCGCAATGTTCTCCACCCTTGACCAGCTGCTTGACTTCGCCGGCCAGGTAATCAATCGATGGAGTAGTCGTGGGAAAGCTTGACGGCAAGGTAGCGGTGATCACCGGTGGATCAAGCGGTATGGCGCTGGCCGGTGCCAAGTCGTTCGTTGACGAAGGAGCTCACGTTTTCATCTCCGGTCGACGGCAGGACGCTCTGGATGAAGCCGTCACGCTGATCGGCCGGAACGTGACTGGCGTACAAGCTGATTCGGCCAACCTGGACGATCTGGACCGTTTGTTCGACGCGGTCAAGCGGGAAAAGGGCGCCGTCGACGTGTTGTGGGCCAGTGCCGGCACGGGTGAGGAGCGCAAGCTCGGCGAGATCACCGAGCAGCACTTCGATGCCACTTTCGGGCTCAACGCGCGCGGCACGCTGTTCACGGTGCAGAAAGCATTGCCACTGTTCAACGACGGTGGCTCGATCTTGATGACGGGGTCAATCGCGTCGGTCAAGGGCTTTCCTTCCTGGAGCGTGTACGCGGCGAGCAAGGCGGTACTGCACGCATACGCTCGCGTGTGGTTGTCCGAGTTGGCCGACAGGAGAATCCGGGTCAACGTGCTGACCCCGGGCCAGGTCGCCACGCCGATACAGGAGCAGTTGTTCGACGAGGAGGCGAAGGCGCAGTTTGAATCCTTGATCCCGCGGGGAAAGATGGGCCGCCCTGAGGAGATCGCGACAGTCGCACTGTTCCTGGCGTCGGATGACTCAAGCTATGTCAATGGTATGGAGTTGATTGCCGACGGCGGCACCACGGCAATCTGACTACGTAGCCCTCGGACACCGATTACGACTCCGCGGCCGGCGGCTGGCCGAGTGCGCATTCGGCCCGCAGATCGATGCCGGGTTCCTGACCAAGCGCCATCCGCGCAAGCGCTCTGCCCAGTGCAGGCGCCTGTTTGAACAAGTTGTGGCCGGCGACGAAGAAGATGCCCGCGTGCTCCCAGGCCGCGAAGCCGTCATCGCTCCACGGCAGCGTCGTCACCCAGCAGTACCGAGCGTCCACGGGCCGAGGGTCAAGTCCGGGAAGCGCGCGTCGCACATACTGGCCGGCCCGGTCGGCCAGCGTGACGAGCTCCGCCGGATGGGTGAAGCTGCCGTCATCGTTAGCCGCCGTGGCCTCGCTCAAACCGACGGCGTAGCAATGGTTTCCGGGTGTCGCCGCAGCATAGGTCCCGGTTTCGCCGAACTCACCGCTGCTGTCTTGTAGGCAGGACAACAGCGGCGCCTGGTCGCGCACCTCGAAAGTCAGGCGGGCATGCGCGGCCAATCGCACCGGCAGGGCCAGCCCGACGCTGCGGGCCAGTCGCGCCGTTTCGCGTCCGGCGCACACGACGACTCGGGCATGCTCGGTGCGGATTCCGCCGCACACCACCTCGACGGTGTCGCGGCGGGTCGGCCGGATGGTGATCACCTCGTCGGCAACCAGACTGTCTCCAATCCAGCCGGTGAGCGCGCCGATCGCGGCACGCACCCGGATGGCCCCGCCGGCCTCGTCGAGCATCGCAGGGCCGTCGTAACGGGCCAGCACCGGTAATCGCTCGGCGAGTTCGTCGGACCCGATCCGCCGAATCCGGATTCCGCCGGCCTGCTCGAGAATCGGCAGCCGTCGCTCCACGGCCGGGCCGATCGCAACCGCGCCGTCACCGCCGATCAGCTCACTGCCCAGCCGCTCGGCCCACTCGTCCCACACTGCCCGGCTGTCCCGCGCGAACGCGACCAACCTTGGGTCCTCGTGCGCGTGCCGGAAAATCCGCGACTCGCCACCGGACTGACCATCGCCCGGGACGCCGCGTTCGTACACCCGCACCGATGCGCCGGCTTCGGTCAACGCCCAGGCCGCCGAGAGCCCGACGATTCCGGCGCCGACGACGCCGACGTCCGCGCCGTTCACCACGTCGACAGAGTGCTCCGCATGAGCCGATCTCAAACCGTCGGCGCCAATATCATTGGCGTACAGGCTGTTACGCCGCAGTGCCGACGACCGCCATCGCGGGCGGGGGGACTGGCGGAGACGGTCCAGCCGCGGCGGACCGCGTTTCGGCAATTCTCTGGCGGGGAAGCCACAGTATGGCGATGACGTCAGCCGTAGGCTGGTAACGGCCAACGCGCCACAGAAACCGCGAGTTGCGACCTATGAACCGATCGAGTGGCTTTTTGCACCGGGCGTCCCGGCGCACGTTCAGTGACCGCCGGGAAGCCGGCCGCGCACTGGCCGAGCAGCTGTCGTCATACCGCCGCGACAGCGCGGTGCTCGTACTCGGACTGGCCCGCGGCGGCGTTCCGGTGGCCTGGGAAGTGGCCGCGGCCCTGCGAGCCGAGCTGGACGTGTTTCTGGTCCGCAAACTGGGCGTGCCGCAATGGCCCGAGTTGGCGATGGGCGCGCTGGCCAGCGGCGGCGGCATCGTAATGAACGACAATGTGCTGTCCAGCCTGGGCGTCAGCGACGAGCAGGTCCGCGCGGTGATCGACCGCGAGGCCGCCGAACTGCGGCGGCGCGAGCAGCTTTATCGCGGCGGGCGACCGCTCACCGACCCGCGGGATAAGACGGTGATCCTGGTTGACGACGGAATCGCCACCGGCGCAAGCATGCTGGCCGCGGTGCGAGCGCTGAAAGCGATCGGTCCCAAAGCAGTTGTCGTCGCTGTGCCGGTGGGGCCGCCGTCGGCCTGCGACCAGCTGGCGCAGGAAGCCGACGACGTGATCTGTGCGACCATGCCGCCCGACTTTGAGGCGGTGGGGCAGGTGTTCGCCGACTTTCATCAGGTGACCGACGAGGAAGTCCGCGAATTTCTGGCGACTGCGTCCGTCACGAAGAGATGAGCGGCGGGGTTTTTATTCCTCGTCCTCGGACCGGGGCTCGGTTGACTGGGCCGGCCGTTGGCTAGTGCCCACCCCGTTAGGTACGGATTCCTCACCTTCACCGGCGGCGTCCTCGGGATAGTCGGCATAGGCGTTCTCGTCGGCGCCACTCTCCCCGGCGCTGGTGACTTCGCGCTGAGCTCCCTCGGCCGCGGCGGGCTGGTCGGCGGGTGTGCCGGCCGCGCGTCGCCGGCGTTCCTGTAGCGCGTCGATGATCAACAGCACCACGCCCAGCACGCTGGCCGCGATGCAGACCCAGGCCACCAGCTCGTTGCTGGTGACGACGGCGAACACCAGCGCGGCAAGACCTATCACCGCTAGCACCAGCGCGATAATCAGCATCCGTTAACCTCCAGCCGAGGGGGCATGCACCATTGTTGCCAAGACTGCACGATACGGACCGTCCGCCCCGGCGCCTTCGGCTGCTTAGTTATTACCCCGATTGAACTGGTTGAACCCCCCGGCATCGTTGGTTGCGCTCGAGTCGACCGGAGCCGCCGATCCGCGCTGGCCCAGCTCCTCGAGCTGTGATTCCAGGTAAGTCTTGAGCCGGGTGCGGTACTCGCGTTCGAAGGTGCGCAGCTGCTCGAGGCGGCCTTCCAGCACGGTGCGCTGCTGGTTGATGGTGCCCATGATCTCGGAGTGCTTGCGCTCGGCATCGGCCTGTAGTGCGTCGGCCTTTTCTTGGGCCTGGCGCAACTGGGTCTCCGATCGAGTCTGTGCGTCGGCGAGCATCGCGTCGGCGCGCTGGCGCGCTTCTGCGACGGTGGTGTCGGCTTCCCGCCGGGCCTCGGTGAGGATTTGGTCGGCGTTTGCCCGGGCGTCGGCCATCAATTTGTCGGACTCGGCTTTGGCCGTGCCGGTCAGCCGGTCGGCGGTGTCCTGGGCCAAGCTGAGCACCCTGGCGGCCTTCATGGCCTGCTCTTCGCTGGTCGAGGCTGCGGGAGCGGCGGCCGGCTGCGGTGCGGGCTTGGCGGGTTCCGGCTCCGGTTCGGGCTCGTAGACGGGCATGGCCTGGCTGGTCTGGGCGCCGCCGCCGGAGCGGGCGCCGGCCAGCTCTTGGTCGAGTTCGTTGACCCGCTGACGCAGATCGGCGTTCTCCTCGATCAGCCTGGTCAGCTCGGTCTCCACCAAGTCGAGGAAGGCGTCGACTTCGTCTTCGTTGTAGCCGCGCTTGCCGATGGGCGGCTTGCTGAACGCCACATTGTGAACGTCGGCTGGTGTCAGCGGCATTGTTTGCCCCCTCGAGTCTGGACGATCAAACCAACCTGCAAAGTCTAGATCGGTATGAACGGTGTGGTAGCCATACTGCAACTGCGGCCCATCCTGTCACACCAGACCCGCCGGTTGCCGAATCGGTCAATAAATAAGACCGAATTTCAATCTTTAAGAAACACGAGATCAGGGCGATAAGACAACGAAATGCACTGACCCAAACGCAGATAAGCGACACGGCCGACCCGGCCGAGAGCAGCGCGGACCGCCGTCACCCCGAGTAATCGAGCGCGATTTGCGAGGCGACGAACGCCACCAGCATCAGCACCATGATGGACAGGTCGAAGCGGACGGCGCCGATGGTGAGCTGCGGGATGAGCCGGCGCAGCAGCTTCACCGGTGGATCGGTGATCGACATGATGATCTCCAGGATCACCACGGTGAGACCACGCGGCCGCCAGTCGCGGCTGAACGACCGGATGAACTCGACGACGATCCGAGCGATCAGCAGCAGCCAAAAGATGAATAGCGCAAAACCCAGGATGTGGATGAACAGCGCCAACGAGAGCCCGACCTTACTGATGAGGATGTGACGATCACGACAGCACCGACCGCGGTCGGCACGATGATCGTCAGCCTACCGACTCCGTCTGGCGAGCCGTACACGAGGCGAGACGCTGCCTACGCCGTGGCCGCCGCGCGGGTGCTTACTGGTACGCGTAGAAGCCGGTTTCGGCAATGCGGCGGCGTTCCTCGGGCGACACGTCGACGTCGGCGGGTGAGAGCAGAAACACCTTGGTGGCGACTTTGTCGAAGGAGCCGCGCAGCGCGAAGGCCAACCCCGCGGCGAAGTCGACGAGGCGCTTGGCGTCGGCGTTGTCCATCGACACCAGGTCCATGATCACCGGGGTGCCGTCGCGGAAACGCTCGCCGATGGTGCGGGCCTCGCTGTAGTCCTTGGGCCGCAGCGTGGTGATCTTCGACAGCGGGCTGCCCTCGTCGAAGAGCATCGCCATGCGACGCGGGTCCATCGCCAACGCACCGCGAGTGGCCGACCGCAGCGAGGCGAACCGCGGCCGTGACAACTCGGTGCGCTCGTAGTCGCGCGGCCGAAAACGATGGTCGTCGGAGTAACCGCCCCGGTAGCTGCCGGGTGGATAGTCCCCCGGTTCGCTGCGCGGATCGTCGTAGTCGTGCCCGTCGAAGCGGTCTTCGTAGCGGCCGTAGCCGTCTTCGGCGAACCGCTGGCGCCCGTAGCCCGGACGCGCTGGCGCGCGGTCGTCGTCGTAGTACTCGTCGTCGTAGTCCTCCATCGGAGCCATACCGAAGTAGGCCTTGACCTTGTGCAGTGTGCTCATCGCGGGACCCCTTCTAGGCTTCTGAAGATGTGGTGTCTGTGATGAAGATGTGACTGGAGTGACTATTCACGGTGACGGTAGCGGTCTTCGACCCAATAACGCGGTACCGACACGCACACACGTCGAACCATGTTTGACCGCCGTTTCCAGGTCGTTTGACATACCGGCCGACAGTCCTGCGGCATTCGGATGCGTCTGGCGTACCCGCTCGTGCGCGGATTGCAACCGGTCGAAAGCTTTGTCGGATTCCCAGTCCAGCGGCGGGATGCCCATCAGGCCAACGAGTTCCAGGTATTCGGCCTCATCTACCCGGGAGCAGATTTCGTCGACGGCGGCGGGTTGGGTGACGTCGACGCCGCCGCGCGACACATCGCCGTCGAGGCTGATCTGGACATAGACGCGCAGCGGTGCCGTTCGGCGATGCTCACGCAGCGCCGCACCAACGGCGCGGTCGAGGGCATCGACTATTCGGGCACTGCTGACCGAATGGGCGGTGTGCGCCCAGTTGGCCAGCGACCGGACCTTGTTGCGCTGAATCTGGCCCACCATGTGCCACTCCACTCCGGGTCGATCGCGGCCCAGCAATCCGGCTACTTCATCCACCTTCGCCGCGGCCTCCTGCTCGCGGGATTCGCCAAAGGCCCGACATCCCAATCCCGACAAAATCGCCACATCTGTTGCGGGAAAGAATTTGGTTATCGGCAGAAGTTCAATTCCGTCGACATTCCGTTCGGCCGCGTCCGCGGCTGCGGCAAGCCGCGCCCGCAGTGCACCCAAAGCGTCGGCCAAGTCGGATTCCCGCTCCCGGTGCGGTGAGAAGTTTGCCGCCGCGGCGCTCATTGCATCCACACCACCGACGCCAGCCGCCCGGTGGGCGCGTCACGGCGATGGCTGAACAGACTGGGGTCGTCCACCGTGCAACGCGGGTCCACGTCGATGGCCGTTACGCCCAAATTCTTGAGTTGGCAGGCGATTCCGGCTCGAAGGTCCAGTCCGGGCGTACCCGCCGAGGTGGTGGTCCGACTGCCCGGCAGCGCCGCTTCGACCTCGTCGGCCATTGCGGCGAGCACTTCATAGTTGCGGCCGCTGACCGCCGGGCCGAGCAGCGCGGAAACGTCCTCGGTCTGCGCGCCGAGGGTCAGCATGGCTTCCAGCGCGCGGGCCACGACTCCGCTCGCCGCGCCAACGCGCCCGGCATGCACGGCAGCGACCACCCCGGCACGCGAGTCGGCCATCAACACCGGCACGCAATCGGCACTCAACGCAGCCAGCGCCAGCCGCGGCGTCGTGGTCACCAAGGCATCGGTGTCATCCACCGGTGAGTCGCGCGGCCCGTCGACCACCTCGACCCGGTCGCTGTGCACTTGGTTCATCCAGATCACCCGATCAGCACCGAGGTCGAGCGCTGCGGCCAGCCGGGCCCGATTGGCTGCCACCGCCGCGGGGTCGTCACCGACATGGTCACCGAGGTTGAAGCTGTCAAACGGCGGCGCCGAGACACCGCCCGACCGGGTGGTCGTCACGCGCCGGATGCGAACGCTCACCTGCCCAGTATCGTCGGCGGGCTAGCGCCGCATGAAAGGCGGCACGTCGACGTCCTCGTCGTCGTCGCCGCCGATATCCAGCGTCGAACCGTTGGTGTGCAACGGCATGCTGAGCGCGTCAGCCGGCTCGAACAGCGACGAGGTGACCTTGCCCGCCTGGGCCGGTGCGATGGTCTGGGCCTGCGCCTGACCGCTGCCGACGATCGGTTTGCGACCCGGTCCGCTGGCGTCGAAGCCCGCTGCGATGACCGTGATGCGCACTTCGTCGCCCAGCGAGTCGTCGATGACCGTGCCGAAAATGATGTTGGCGTCTTGATGGGCAGCGTCTTGCACCAGCGAGGCCGCCTCGTTGATCTCGAACAGCCCCAGGTCGCTGCCGCCGGCGATCGACAGCAGAACGCCCTGCGCGCCCTCCATCGAGGCTTCCAGTAGCGGGGAGTTGATCGCCACCTCGGCAGCCTTGAGGGCCCGGCCTTCACCGCGGGCCGAGCCGATGCCCATCAGCGCGCTGCCGGCACCGGACATGACGCCCTTGACGTCGGCGAAGTCGACGTTGATCAGCCCCGGGGTGGTGATCAGGTCGGTGATGCCCTGCACCCCGTTGAGCAGTACCTCGTCGGCGCTGCGGAAGGCATCCATCAGCGACACGGCGGCGTCGCCCATCTGCAGCAGCCGGTCGTTGGGGATCACGATCAGCGTGTCGCAGCTTTCCCGCAGTGCGGCGATGCCGTTTTCGGCTTGGGTGCTGCGTCGCTTGCCCTCGAACGAGAACGGCCGGGTGACGACACCGACGGTCAGCGCCCCGAGCTTGCGCGAGATGCTGGCGACCACCGGAGCTCCGCCGGTGCCGGTGCCGCCGCCTTCGCCGGCGGTGACGAACACCATGTCGGCGCCGCGGAGCAGCTCTTCGATCTCGTCTTTGGCGTCTTCGGCCGCCCGTCGCCCGACCTCGGGGTCGGCGCCGGCGCCCAGGCCCCGGGTGGAGTCGCGGCCGACGTCGAGTTTGACGTCGGCGTCGCTCATCAACAGCGCCTGAGCGTCGGTGTTGATGGCGATGAACTCCACGCCTTTGAGGCCCTGCTCGATCATCCGGTTAACGGCGTTGACACCGCCGCCGCCGATACCCACGACTTTGATGACGGCCAGGTAGTTGTGCGGGGGGGTCATCATTGCGTCTTCCTCCCTAGATGGGACTCGGCTTGGTCTGGCGGTCAACCCCTGGCAAACCTCAACCTCAACTAGAGGCTTAGAGTTATGTCAAGTTGTTTCGCGCAAACAGAACGGTATGGGCACGGACGACGCGATCGACGCAGGCGCGCCGAAACGTTGCGGGCGAATTTCGGCCAATTTTCGGTGCCACATGCCGAGCGTCACGCTGGAGTGGCGCTGCGGGCTACGGGCGGGCCGCGACTACTTGACGGTCGGCAGGTCTGGACTGGATACGTCGTACGTCCGCCCCGGCTGCGTCAACAGCGCCGCCAGCTTCTCGGCCTTTTCCTCGGTGCGGTCGGTGGTCCCCCAGATCACCGTGCGCCCGTCGGTCAGGGTCAGCGTGATCGAGGCGACGGACGGCGCCGCGATCCGGCCCACCTGACCGGCCACCTCCGGGCGCAACGCGGTCAATACCTCGAGCGCCGCCTTGGTAGCCGGGTCGTTCGGCCCGGGATTGTCGACGTCGATATAGGGCAGCGCCGGCGGTGGCGGCGCGGTGGCGAAGTCGACGCCGTCGCGGTCATAGAGATGCGGCCCGTCGGGAAAGTCCTTGACCACTACCGGAACCCGCTCGACGATGGTGATCCGGAGCGCCGACGGGTATTGGCGCTGCACCCGCGCGCTGGCCACCCGCCGAATCGCGGCCACCCGGTCGGCCACCCCGTCGGTGTTGATCTGCAACAACGGGGTTCCGAGTTGGACTTTCGCCGTGTCGAGCACTTCCTCTCGCGTCACCGCACCGGTCCCGGTCACGATGATGCTGCGCGCAGACATCACCGGCGTGAAGTAGAGGATCAGCCCCAGCCCGGTGGCGGCCAGGGCCACCAGCACCGACGCGAGCACCATTTTCAGTCCTCGAACCGCCCCCCGCGGAACGGGTTTGGGTTCGTTGAAACCGCCTCCGCGGGCCCGCCGTTTGGCTTCTCGTCGGGCGTGCTCGATCGCGGTGGCGCGGGCCTGCGCGGCGCGGCGTTCGGCGCGCTCCCGGCGCGCGCGCCGCCGCGGACCCTCGACGGGCTCCGGTTGCGCGGCTTCCTCAGACGGCGCTTCGCGGCCTGCATCGTCGGCGGGCTGCTCGACCGTTTCCTGGTCCGACGGTGTCGCCGGGATCGGTTCGGTGACCGCCTCAGAGGCCGGGCTGTCGTTTGGTTCGCTCACCACAGCACCCCCGGGCGGCCCGGCGCGCTGCGGTTGGCCCGCACCCGCAGCGCCGTCACGATCTCCGGTCCGAGCATCGTCACATCGCCGGCCCCCATGGTGACGACGACATCGCCCGGGCCGGCCGCCGCGGCCACCACCTCGGCGACGGCCGAGAAATCCGGCAGATAGTGCACCGGCACGCTGACATGCTCGGCGACACTGGCCCCGCTCACACCGGCCAGTGGCTGCTCACGGGCGGCATAGACGTCGAGCACGAACACCTCGTCGGCGCCGTTGAGTGCGTGACCGAACTCGGCAGCGAAATCCTTTGTCCGCGAATATAGATGCGGCTGGAAAACCACCAGCGACCGGCCGCTGCCGGCCTGCTCGAGCAGAGTGCGCACGGCCGCCAGCGTCGCGCCGATCTCCGTCGGATGATGCGCGTAGTCGTCGAACACCCGCACCGACCCCGCGGTCCCGATCAACTCGAATCGCCGGCGCACACCCTCGAAACCGGCCAGCCCGTCGAGCACCGCGTCGGGCGGCGCGCCGATCTCGACCGCGGCCAGCAGCGCGCCTAACGCGTTGAGCGCCATGTGCCGGCCCGGCACCGCCAGTCGCATCACCCGCGGATGCGCTTCGCCGGCCAGCTGGATGTGGGCGACCGCGCCGGTGCCCTGCTGCTCCCACGACAGCAGCGCACCGCTCAACCGCGCCGGAGCGCCGCTTCCATAGCGAAGCACCCGAATGCCCAGCGGCGCAGTGCGTTCGGCGAGCGCCGACGCGCCGGGGTCGTCGGTGCAGACGACGAGTGCTCCGCCCGGCGCAAGACGCTCGACGAACGAGTCGAACACCGCGGCGTAGGCATCGGCGCTGCCGAAGAAATCCAGATGATCCGCCTCGATGTTGGTGACGACGGCGACATTGGGCGTGTATTCGAGCAGTGAGCCGTCGCTTTCGTCGGCCTCGGCGACAAAGCTGTCGCCGCTGCCGTGGTGGGCGTTGGTGCCCGCCTCCCCCATCTCGCCGCCGACCGCGAAGGACGGGTCGCACCCGCAATGCTGCAGCGCGACGATGAGCATCGACGTCGTCGTCGTCTTCCCGTGCGTGCCGGTGATCATCAGCGTGGTGCGCCCGGCCATCAGCTTGGCCAGCACTGCCGGGCGCAACACCACCGGAATGCCGCGTCGACGGGCTTCCACGAGTTCGGGGTTGGTTTTCGGGATCGCGGCGTGGGTGGTGATGACCGCGGTGGCGCCGCCGGGCAGCAGATCCAGCGACGACGCATCGTGGCCGATCCGGATCAGTGCGCCGCGGGCACGCAACGCGCGCACTCCGCGCGACTCCTTGGCGTCTGATCCCGACACCTGTCCGCCGCGGTCGAGCAGGATGCGGGCGATCCCCGACATGCCCGCTCCCCCGATGCCGACCATGTGGACCCGCTGCAGGTCGGGTGGCAGCGACTCGGCGCTCATTGCCGCCCCCGCCCGGTTCTGGCGGGCTTCCCGACCCGCGCCTCGCGCGCGACGTCCAGCGCGACCCGCGCCACTTGCTCGGCCGCGTCGGGGTGCCCGGCCAGCGCCGCGGCAGCCGTCATCGCCGACAGCCGCGGCGCATCGCCCAGCAGTGCGGCTACCTGCTCGGCGACGAACCCGGGCGTCAGATCGGCGTCGGCGACCAGTAGCCCGCCGCCGGCGTTGACCACCGGTAGCGCGTTGAGCCGCTGCTCGCCGTTACCGATCGGCAGCGGCACGTACACCGCGGGCAGGCCCACCGCGGAGACCTCGGCGACCGTCATCGCCCCGGAGCGGCAGATCGCCAGGTCGGCCGCCGCATACGCCAGGTCCATCCGGTCCAAGTAGGGCACGGCCACATACGGCGGGTCGCCGGGCGCTGCGGTGCGCAGTTCGATGGTGTTCTTGGCGCCGTAGGCGTGCAGCACCGCCACTCCGGCGGCGGCCAGCTCTGCGGCGGCCGCGGCGACGGCCCGGTTGATCGACGCGGCGCCCTGCGAACCGCCGAACACCAGCAGCACTCGGGCATTGTCGGCGAAGCCGAAATGCGTGCGTGCCTCGGCCCGCCACGCCGCGCGGTCCAGGGCGGTGATCGCCGCGCGGACCGGCACGCCGACCACTTCGGCGTGCGGCAAGCCGGGGTCGGGCACCGCCGAGAGGATCCGCTGCGCGCGGCGGGCGCCGACCCGGTTGGCCAACCCGGCGCTGGCGTTGGCCTCGTGAATCACCACCGGAACGCGACGGCGACGGGCGGCGAGGTAGGCGGGCAGCGCGACGTATCCGCCGAATCCGATCACCACATCGGCATTGACATCGTCGAGCACCGCGCGGGTTTGGCGGACTGCGCGTATCACCCGCGCCGGCAGCCGGGCCAGATCTCCGGTCGGCTTGCGCGGCAACGGCACCGGGGTGATCAGCTCGAGACGGTAGCCACGCTCGGGCACCAGCCTGGTTTCCAGGCCCCGCGCGGTTCCCAATGCGGTGATCCGGACCTGCGGATCCAGTGCGACCAGCGCGTCAGCGACGGCCATCGCGGGCTCGACGTGCCCGGCGGTGCCGCCGCCGGCGAGCACCACCGACAACGACCGGCCACCGGGCCGGCTCCCCGAGTCGCTGTTCACCCCGCTGGTCGGCTCCGTGACAGAGTCGTTCACCCGTAACGCTGACCTTCCAGTGCGCGAGCGCGCTTGCCGCGTAGCTGGCGCTGGTCGGCGAAGCGCTGTTCACGTCCATCATGCCGCCCCCGCACGCGGGCGGCGGCGCCTGCCTCCGGGTGCTGGCCCCCAGACCGGCGGGCGGCCCCTCCGGACCCTCGGACCCGCCGATCCGTTTTCGGGGGTCTGCCCGTTCGGCCGGCCGACGGGGCCCGGTCAGCTTTGTGCTGCTGCTTGGGTGGCTGCGGGCGGGTCCGTAGGCGGTCGCGCAGCGCTTCGACCCGGGTCGGCGAATACGGCTCTGGCAACGGCAGTCGCAACAGCCGGTTCATCCGGTCGTCGCGCCCAGCACGCAGGGCGGCAACGGCCTCCGGTTCGTGACGGGCCGCATTGGCCATCACTCCGATCATCAGAAGTGTTGTGGCCGTGGATGTTCCACCAGCTGAGATGAGCGGCAGCTGGATCCCGGTGACCGGCAGCAGCCCAATCACATAGCCGACGTTGATGAACACCTGACCGGCGATCCACAAGGTGATGGTGGCGGTCAGCAGCCGCAGAAACGGGTCGGCGGAGCGGCGCGCGATCCGCATGCCGGTGTAGGCGAACAAGCCGAACAGCGCCAGCAGTCCGAACGCGCCGACGAAACCGAGTTCTTCGCCGATGATCGCGAAGATGAAGTCGTTGTGGGCGTTGGGCAGATAGTTCCATTTGGCGGTGCCCTGGCCGAGGCCGTGGCCGAAGATGCCCCCGTTGGCCAGCGCGAATTTGGCCTGGCGGGCCTGGTAGCCCGAGCCCTGCGCGTCGGCGGCCGGATCGAGCCAGGACTGGACCCGGTCGGAGCGGTAACCCTCGGACACCGCCAGGATCGCCGCGGCCACCATGACTGCGAGCAACGAGCTGCAGAACACCCGCAACGGCAGCCCGGCGTACCACAGCAGGGCCAGCAGGATGATGCCCAGTGACACTGTCTGCCCCAGGTCGGGCTCGGCGACGATCAGGGCCAGCGCAATGACGGCCGCCGGGACCAGCGGGATCAGCATTTCCCGCAGCGTGGCGCGCTCCAAGCGCCGGGCGGCCAGCAGGTGCGCGCCCCAGATGGCGAAGGCGATCTTGGTCAGCTCGGAGGGCTGCATCGAGAATCCGTGGATCACGAACCACCCGCTGGAGCCGTTGGAGATGGTGCCGACGCCCGGGACAAGTACCAGCACCAGCAAGACGATGGTGAATGCGAAACCCGTGAAGGCGACCCGGCGCATGAAGTGCACCGGCATCCGCAGCGCCACATAGCAGGCGATCAGGCCGATCACCGTCCACAGCACTTGCTTACCGAAGATGATCCAGGCCGAGCCATCGGCGTCATAGGAGTGCACGCCCGACGCGGAGAGCACCATGATCAGGCCAAGCGTGGTCAACAGCGCGGCCACGGCGATGATCAGGTGGAACGACGTCATGGGCCGGCCCAGCCAGGCGCCGAACCGGGTCCGCGGCCCGCGTGACGCGCTGGGGGCGGTCGCGGCCTTGTCGGGCGCGTCCGCCTCCGCGGCCTCCGCCGTCTCCCCGCCCTTCGTGCCCCGGCGCAGCAACCGGGTCAGCGCGTTGCTCACCAGTGGCTACCGAGTTGTGGCGCGTGCGGCGGCCGCGAATGCGTCGCCCCGGTCGGCATAACCGCTGAACTGGTCGAAGGATGCGCCAGCCGGCGCCAGTAGCACGGTGTCGCCGGGACCTGCCAGATCGCGCGCGGCGGCCACGGCCGCGCTCATCACGCGACTGCCGACAGCCTCGTCGGGCACCTGAACAACTCTTGTCACAGGAGTAACAGAAGACTCAGCAGTCGCTTGCATATCAATATCCTCACCTGTCACAACCTGTACGACGGGGACCTCAGGCGCGTGTCGTGATAACGCGTCGGCAACCGCGGCCCGGTCACGACCGATTAATACCGCTCCGACCAGGCGGTTTGCGACCCTGGCCACGGTCGTGTCGATCGACGCGCCCTTGAGCAGGCCGCCGGCGATCCACACCACCCGCGGGTAAGCCAGCACCGACGCCTCGGCGGCGTGCGGGTTGGTGGCCTTGGAATCGTCGACGTAGCTGATTCCGTCGACCACAGCGACCACCTCCGCGCGATGCCGGCCGACCTGGAACGTCGCCAGGGCATCCGCGATCGCGTCGGCGCCGACCCCGACGCTGCGGGCCAGCGCCGCCGCGGCCAGCGCGTCGAGCACCCCTACCGGACCGGGCACCGGTATCGACGCGACGGGTGCCAGCGCCAGGTCGTTGGAGCCGGCTGAGAAAAAAGCCCGGTCGATCAGCATGCCGTCGCGCACGCCGAGTTCCCCGCCGGCGGGTTCGCCGAGGCGGAATCCGACGTGCACCGGGGCTGGCGCGCTGTCCAGCAGCGCGGCCGCCCGGATGTCATCGAGCCCGACGACGGCCACCCGACCGCCGAGCACCTGCGCCTTGGCGGCGGTGTAGTCGGCCATCGTGCCATGCCAGTCCAGGTGGTCCTCGGCGATGTTGAGCACCACACCGGCCTCGGGCCGCACCGACGGCGCCCAGTGCAGCTGGAAGCTGGACAATTCGACGGCCAGCAGGTCAGCGGGCTCGCGGAGCGCGTCCAGCACCGGTTTGCCGATGTTGCCGCAGAGCCGGGAATCCAGCCCCGCAGCGCTCAGCATGGCCTGCAACATCGACGTGGTGGTGGTCTTGCCGTTGGTACCGGTGACGGCCAGCCAGCGGCGGGGCGGCCCGTAATGACCGGATGCGTCGAGCCGCCACGCCAGCTCGACGTCGCCCCAGATAGGGATGCCCGCCGCGGCGGCGGCCACCAGCACCGGCGCGGTCGGCCGGAAACCCGGACTGGTGATCACCGCGGTGTAGTCGCCGATACGCTCGGCGGCCGCCGACGGTGTCACGGTCGCCACTCCGGCGTCGGCGTGCAACTGCCGGGTGGTCGGGTCGTCGTCGCACAGGGCTGCCGTCGCACCCAGCGAGGCCAACGCCGTCAGCACCGACTTTCCGGTGACACCGCCGCCGGTGACTAGTACGGAGGCACCGGCAGACACCGGCTTGAGGGTCATGTCAGTCGCCGGCTGCCGCGAGCCATTCGCTGTAGAACAGCGCCACACCCAGGCCGCAGCTGATCGCGGTCAACAGCCAGAACCGGATGATCACCGTGGTTTCGGCCCAGCCGACCAACTCGAAGTGATGATGAAAGGGCGCCATCCGGAACACCCGCCGCCCGGTGGTGCGAAACGTCAGGATCTGCAGCACCACCGAGACGATCTCGGCGACGAACAGCGAACCGAGCACCACCGCGAGGATCTCGGTCCGGCTGGTCACCGACAACCCGGCGATGATGCCACCCAGCGCCAGAGATCCGGTGTCGCCCATGAAGATCTTGGCCGGCGCGGCGTTCCACCACAAAAAGCCGATACAGGCGCCGGCCGTTGCGGCGGCGATCAGCGCCAGGTCCAGCGGGTCGCGCACGTTGTAGCAACCCAGGCCCGGCGCGGTGGCGCAGGCGTTGCGGTACTGCCAGAACGTGATCAGCACGTAGGCCGCGGTGACCATCGCCATCGCCCCGGCCGCCAGCCCGTCCAGGCCGTCAGTGAAGTTCACCGCATTGGACCAGGCGCTGACCATGACCACGCAAAACAGCACGAACAGGCCGGGAGCCAGTGTGACGGTGGCGATTTCACGTACATAGGACAGATCGGCGCTGCCCGGCGTCAGGCCGGCATTGTTGCGGAACTGCAGCACCAGCACCCCGAACAGCAGGGCGGCGGTAATCTGACCGACCGTTTTGGCCGTCTTGTTCAGCCCGAGATTGCGCGAGCGGCGGATTCCGATCAGGTCGTCGACGAATCCGACACCACCCAGTGCGGTGGCCAAAAACAGCACCAGCAGACCCGATGCGGACGGGCCCTCGCCGTCGAGCGCCAGGCCCACGACGTGGGTGCCCAGGTAGCCCGCCCAAATACCAGCCAGAATCGCCACCCCGCCCATCGACGGGGTGCCGCGCTTGGTCTGGTGGCTGGGTGGACCGTCTTCGCGGATCTCGTGGCCGAATCCCTGAATGGTGAAGAGCCGGATCAACAGCGGGGTCAGCACGATGGACACCGTCAGCGCGATGGCGACGGCGATGAGGATTTGGATCATCGGCCAGCGCCCCGGGCGCCTGCTGTCAGCGCGTCAGCCAGCGCCCCGAGTCCGGCGGCATTAGAGGCCTTGATGAGCACCACATCTCCGGACTGCAGTTCGGCCCGCAGCAGTGCCAGGGCGGCATCGGCGTCGGCGACGATGCTGGCTTCGCCGCCCCATGAGCCCTCCATGACCGCGCCGTGGTGCATGGCGCTCATAGCCCTCCCTGTTCCCACGACAATGAGTCGAGTCACATCTAAGCGCACTGCTAACCGGCCGACGCGGTCGTGCTCGGATATGGCGTCTTCACCGAGTTCGGCCATCTCGCCCAGCACCGCCCAACTGCGCCGGCCGCCGCGGGCCATCCAGGCCAATGCCTGCAAGCCGGCCCGCATCGAATCCGGGTTGGCGTTGTAGGCATCGTCGATGACGGTCACCCCGTCGTCGAGGCTGGTCACCCGCATGCGGTGCTGCGACACCGGGTGTGCCCCGGCCAGCGCGGTGGCCACCTGTTCGACGGTGGCCCCGCACTCCAGCGCGACCGCTGCCGCGCACAACGCATTGCTGACGTGGTGGTCGCCGTGTACGGCCAGGCCGACATCGACGGCGTGCCCGCCGGCATGCAGCGTGAACTGCGGCCTGGCCAATTCGTCGAGGGTGACGGGACCGGCCCAAACGTCGGCGGGCTGCCGGCTGACCTTGATCACCCGGGCCGCGGTTTTGTCGGCCATCGCTGCCACTGCCGGATCGTCGACATTGAGCACGACCACTCCGGACCTCGGAATGGCTTGTGGTAGTTCGGATTTCGTGTCCGCAATGGCTTGTCGGGAACCGAACTCGCCTAAGTGCGCGGTGCCGACGTTGAGGACCACCCCAATGGTGGGCGGCGCGATGGCGGCCAGCGCGGCGATGTTGCCGGGGTGGCGTGCCGACAGTTCCAGGATCAAGTAGTCGGTGCTCTCGTCGGCGCGCAGGACGGTCCAGGGATGGCCCAGTTCGTTGTTGAACGACCCGGGCGGTGCGATCACCTCGCCCAGTGGGGCGAGCACCGCAGCCAGCAGGTCCTTGGTCGACGTCTTGCCCGACGAGCCGGTGACCCCGACGATGGTCAGTCCTTGGGCGACGAGTTCAGCCGCCACCGCCGCGGCGAGCTTACCCAGCGCCGCCAGCACCGCCGCGCCCGATCCGTCGGTGTCGTACTCGAGCACGCCGGCTCTGCGGGCGACCCGCTGCGCGTCCGGGGCCACCACGACCGCCGGCACGCCCACCGGCCGGGCGGCCAATACCGCGACCGCGCCCGCCGACACCGCCGAGGCGGCGTGGTCGTGCCCGTCGGCGCGGCCCCCCGGCAGAGCCAGAAACAAGCCGCCGGGAGTGATCTTGCGGGAGTCGAACTCGACCGTTCCGGTCACGTGCAAAGCGGCGGCGGCCTCCGGCGAGATGTCGACCAGTTCGCCGCCGACGATCTCGGCGATCTGCGCGACCGTCAGGGTTATCACCGGCGCGCCTCCAGCGCGGCGGCCAGTTCGATCCGGTCATCGAATGGGCGAGTGTGTCCGCCGCCGCTCTGCCCGGTTTCATGGCCCTTGCCGGTGATCAGCACGATGTCATCGGGGCCCGCCCAGGCAACGGCATGCCGGATCGCCGCGCGCCGGTCGCCGATTTCGACAATCTCTGCTGCGCTGCCGGCGTCGGCGGCGCCGGCCAGGATCTCTCGGCGAATCGCGGCCGGGTCCTCCCCGCGCGGATTGTCGTCGGTGACGACGACCAACTCGGCCAACTCCGCGGCGATTTTGCCCATCGGTGCCCGTTTGCCCGGGTCACGGTCGCCGCCGGCCCCGAAGACCACCGCCAGCCGGCTGCCGGGGCGGCGCAGCGATTGCAGCACCGCACCCAGTGCGCCCGGCTTGTGGGCGTAGTCGACCAGCGCCAGGAAGTCCTGCCCGCGGTCGATCTGCTCGAGCCGCCCCGGGACCGCGGCGGCGCGGAGTCCAATCGCCGCCTGCTCTGGAGACACCCCGAGCGCATCCAGGATGGCCAGTGCGAGAAGGGCATTGGCGATGTTGTAGCTCCCCGGCAACCGAATGCCCACCCGATGGTGCACCCCGGCCGGGTCGACGGCGGTGAACTGTTGCCCGGCGCCGTCCGCGGCCACACCCTCGGCGCGCCAGTCCGCGGCCCGGCCCGCAGCGCTGACGGTGACCACGCTTTCGGCGCGCTCGGCCATTACGCGGCCGGCGTCGTCGTCGATGCAGACCACCGCGCTACGGGCGTGCACCGGCGAAGCGGCGTCGAACAATCGCGCTTTGGCCTCGAAATACTCGGCCATGCTCGAGTGGAAGTCCAGGTGGTCGCGAGACAAGTTGGTGAAACCCCCGACGGCGAAAGTGGTTCCGTCAACCCGCCCCAGCGCCAGTGCGTGACTGGACACTTCCATCACCACGGTGTCCACACCGCGTTCGGCCATCACCGCGAGCTGGGCCTGCAGCGCGGGCGCCTCCGGTGTGGTCAGCGCGCTGGGAACGTCGGCCCCGTTGATGCGGATGCCGATGGTCCCGATCAGCCCCACTGTGCGGCCGGCCGCCCGTAAACCGGCCTCAAGCAGGTAGGACGTCGTGGTCTTACCCGACGTTCCGGTGATCCCGACCACGACGAGCCGGTCGGAGGGCTGCCCATAGACAGTCGCCGCAAGCTCGCCCAGGACGCGGCGCGGGTCCGGGTGAATCAGCACGGGCACGCGGCCGAGTACCGCGGCGTTCAATTCGGCAACGCCGCCGGCATCGGTGAGCACCGCCACCGCGCCGCGCTCGACCGCGTCGCCGGCATAACGGGCGCCATGTGTGGACGAGCCGGTCAGCGCCGCGAACAGGTCGCCGGACTGCACGTCCTGTGCCCGCAAGGTCACGCCGGTGATCTGCACCTGCGGGACGGCGCTGCCCTCGGCGGGCACTGCGCCTACCTGGGCGGCCAGGGCCGGCAGCGGCACGGCGCCGACGGTGCTGGGCCGCAATACCGTAGCCACCGTCATCACCTCCGTCCGCCATGGTCTGAAGCCGCCACGATCAGCGATGACACCCTATCGAGCCACCTGCCGCTACGGGCTCTGGCGGGTCGCGCCGGTAACTGCCTCACAGTCGCCAGCCTGCACACTGGCTCGCGTGGTGGCTGCGGCTTTCGCTATTCTTCGTGACCCGCCGCTACAGCGCCTGCAATGTCAGCGGCGGCCCGGGATCGGCTGACAGCGGAACATTCTCGCGCTGCAACAGCCAGCCCGCGATGTTGTGGAACAGCGGAGCGGCCGACGTCCCGGGCGACCCGTCGGCGGCATGGTGCGGGTTGTCCATCATGATGCCGATGACATACCGCGGGTTGTCGGTGGTGGCCATGCCGGCGAAGGTGATCCAGTAGACGTCATCGAAGTAGCAGCCACAGGCGGGATTGATCTGTTGGGCGGTACCGGTTTTACCGGCGATCTGGTAGCCCTCAACGGCAGCCGCCGGCCCGGTGCCCTGCTGGTAACCCATCGGGTCTCGCTGCACGACTGCGCGCAACATGTTGCGCACGGTCTGCGCGGTTTGCGACGAAACCACCCGGACGCCTTGCGGGCGCGGCTCTTCGGTTCTGGTGCCATCGGGCGCGATGGTCGCCTTGACGATGCGCGGCGGCATCCGCAGCCCGTCATTCGCAATGGCCTGGTACATACCGGCCATCTGCAGCAGGGTCATCGAAAGTCCCTGCCCGATAGGCAGGTTAGAGAAGGTGCTGCCTGACCATTGGTCGATCGGCGGCACCAGCCCGGCGCTCTCACCAGGCAGGCCGACACCGGTGCGCTGACCCAGACCGAACTTGCGAAGCATGTCGAACCAGCGATCCGGGCCAACCCGCTGGGCCAGCATGAGTGTGCCCACGTTGGACGACTTCCCGAACACACCTGTGGTGGTGTAGGGCATCACGCCGTGGTTCCAGGCGTCGTGGACGGTGACACCGCCCATGTGGATCGAGCCGGGTACCTGCAGAACCTCGTCTGGGTTGCTCAGGCCGTGTTCGATGACCGACGACGCGGTAATGATCTTGTTCACCGAGCCCGGTTCGAACGGTGAGGAAACCGGCAGGTTGCCCATCTGCTTGTCGCCCTGGCGTCCGATGTCCTGGGACGGGTCGAAGGTGTTGTCGTTCGACATCGCCAGCACTTCACCCGTTTTGGCGTCCAGCACGACGGCCGACACGTTGTGGGCTCCGGACAGATTCTTGGCTTGCTGCACCTGTTGTTGGACATAGAACTGGATGTCGTCGTCGATGGTGAGCTGAACGGTCGACCCGTTGACCGCCTTGTGCTGGTTGCGGTAACTGCCCGGGATCACCACCCCGTCGGACCCGCGGTCGTAGGTGATGGAGCCGTCGGTTCCGGCCAGTGCGGCGTCCAGCGAGTCCTCCAGGCCAAGCAGGCCGTGACCGTCCCAGTCGATGCCGCCGACGATGTTGGCCGCCAGCGAGCCACCCGGATACTGGCGCAGGTCCTGTCGTTCGGCGCCTACCTCCGGGTACTTGGTGGTGATGGCAGTCGCGATGGCCGGGTCGACAGCGCGCGCCAGATAAACGAAGGTTTCGTCGCTCTGCAACTTCTTCAGCACCGTGGCCGAATTGGGTTTGTTGTTCAACCGCGCGGCGACTTCCTTGGCGATATCGCGCAGCCGCTGCTGTGGGTCCGGGCTGCTGGCTGTCTTCTGTTTGGCCTCGGCGAGCTGCTTGCGGATCTTGCGCGGCTGGAAGGTCAACGCGCGGGCTTCGATGGTGAACGCGAGCTGGTTGTTGTTGCGGTCGACGATGCTGCCGCGAACCGCCTCTTCGACGTCGGTGACCTTCAGCTGCCCGGCCGCTTCGGCCCGCAGGCCGGCGGCGCGCGGAACCTGCAAGTAGAACAGCTGCACGGCCGCCACGATCAGCGCCAAGAAGATGACCACGTTGCCGGTTCGGTGCCGGAACACGAACGACGCACCGCGTACTCCCAAATCCACCGCCTGCCGGGTACGGCGGACCCGCGCTGAGTGGCCGCTGGGCGCGCTTTTGGTCCGCGCCGCCGCTTTCGGTTTTTTGGCCCGTTTAGCCCGCTCGGCTTCAGTTGCCCGCCTTGGCTTGCGTTGCCCACGCCCCGGTTGCGCCGACTGTGATTTGCGACTCCCCGAGCGACTTGCGCCCTTCACCTGGCGCCACCGGGGCTTGTGACGGCCAGCGGGCCGAACTGCTCGCCGTTGGTCGGTGGAGCGGCGGGGGCCGGCGGCGCAGCAGCCGGCGGAGCGGGCACGGCAGCTGCCGATGCCGGAAGCGGACCCGGCGGCGGAACCACGGCCGGTGCGCCGGGCGCCCCGGGCGCCGGGGGTGCGGCATTGGTGGGCAGGTGCTGGATGCCCAGGGTCGTTGCGCCGTTGGGATCGCGGACCAGGACTTGCGGCCCCGACGTTCCCGGCCCGATCGGCGCGCCATTGCCCGGAGAGACCTGCACCGGCACTTCCAACGTTGCCGGCGGAGGCGCCGGCTTCTCATCGGGCAGCTTGGTGTTCAGCGGCGGGGGCGGCGCACCCTCGGCCGGCTTGGGCGTGCCGACCACCACCCAGGCTCCGGTTTGGTCCTGGATCAAGTGGGCGGTGTCTTTGGTCGGGATCATTCCGAGATCGCGGGCTTCTTCAGCCAACGCCGGCGCTGCCTGCGCTTCCAGCACGTCGCGTTCGAGTGCTTCTTTTTGTTGCTGCAGTATCTGATTCGTCTGGCGCGCGGCGCCCAACTGGTAGGAGCGCTCGGCGGAGTCGGTCGACAGCCACAGCGTGACGCCCAGCCCGGCACCAAGCGAGCCGATGACCAGCACCACGAACGGCACCTTGGCCGCCAGTGTGCGCGGTCGCAGATCGATCGCGGCCAGCCGGTTCAACACCCGATCGCGCAGTGGTGGCCGGATGACTTTGGGCGCTTTCGCTTTCCGCGCTTTCGCCCGGGCTTTGGCCTGGCTGGCAGTCTTCGGCCGGGTGACCCGCTCGGCGGGCCGAGACATCGGCGTGGTTTGCGGCGCTGATCGTGATACTCGCGGCTCGCGGGCCGGTGCCGAGCCCTTCGCCGTCCGCGCCCGGGTGCGGCGTCCCGCCGGGGGTTCAGCCGGCCGGCGCTTCACCTTGCGGCGGACATCGTCGTGCGCGCGACGGCGATCGCTGCCGCCACGCTGTGGCGCTTCGCGTTTGGCTTTCATCAATCACCCCTCCTTGTTGCCCGTCGTCGAGGTTCAGTTCGTTGCAGTGCCCGCAGCCGTACGGCGGCGCTACGCGGATTGCGTAGTATTTCGGCATCGCCGGAACGTTCGGCGCCACGCGTCAGCGACGTGAATTGCGCTGAGTGCTCGGGCAGTTCGATTGGCAGACCGGATGGCGTGCGCGAGGAGGTAGCGTCGGCGAAGACGCGTTTGACGATGCGGTCTTCCAGCGACTGATACGCCAGTACCACGATGCGCCCACCGACACTCAGGGCCTCCAGCGCAGCCGGCAGGGCGTCGGTCAACGAATCCAGTTCGGCATTGACTGCTATCCGCAACGCCTGAAACGTTCGTTTGGCCGGGTGACCGCCGGTGCGCCGGGCCGGGGCCGGAATCGCTTGGTAAATAAGCTCTACCAATTCGCCGGTGGTGGCGAACGCAGTGGCGCCGCGCCGCCGGACAATCTGTGCGGCGATGCGGCGCGCGAACCGCTCGTCGCCGTAGCGGCGCAGGATATCGGTGAGCGTGCGCTCGTCGTAGCTGTTGACGATGTCGGCCGCGCTCAGCGGAGACGTCGGGTCCATCCGCATGTCCAGCGGCGCGTCGTGGGCGTAGGAGAAGCCTCGCTCACTGCGGTCCAGTTGCATGGACGAGACTCCGAGGTCGAAGAGCACTCCGTCTACAGAACCTGTTGGCAGATACCCTGATTCAGCCAACGCAGCGGTGATGCCGTCATATCGGGTGTGGACGAGCTGGACTCGGTCGGTGAAGCGCGCCAGCCGCGCACCGGCGATGTCGAGGGCAGTGGGATCACGGTCGAGGCCGATCAGGCGCAGCCCCGGCAGTGCGGTGAGGAAACGCTCCGCATGCCCGCCGGCGCCGATGGTGGCGTCGACGAGAGCCGCCCCTGTCCCGTCGAAATGATGTCTGGTCAGCGCCGGGCTGAGCAACTCAACACAGCGGTCGGCCAGCACGGGTACATGGCCGAAATCGTCTGTGGCGTCAGGCATGGCATCAACTCCCCGACGAATGGCCGGTCGGTGGGCGACCCGCCGCGGCCGGGCGGTTGCCTGGCCGGTCGGCGTGCGACCCGCTGCGCCCGGCTTCGCCGAGCTTGCGATCGCCCGCTCGGTCGGCGTGCGACCCGTTGCGCCCGGCTTCGCCGAGCTTGCGATCGCCCGCACATCGAGGTCCCTGTCCGATAGCGCGAACCTGGCGTTGGGGAAGTACGTCAGGGTCGGTTCGGGCAGAGGCCACGGTGCACGGGCATGCGCCTCAGATGATGTCGCCGAGTGCTTCATCGCTGGCCGCGGAGAAGTTCTCTTCGTGGGTCTGTTGGTAGTTGTCCCAGGCCTGCGCGTCCCAGATTTCGAGGTAATCCACCGATCCGATCACCACACAGTCCTTCGACAGGTTGGCGTAACGGCGATGGTCGGCCGACAACGTAATCCGGCCTTGGGCGTCGGGATGTTGTTCGTCGGTCCCGGCGGCCAGGTTGCGCAGGAACGCCCGAGCCTCCGGGTTGCTTCGTGACACTTTGCTTGCTCTACGCGCGAGTTGCTCGAACTCTCCACGGGGGTAGACGGCGAGGCTGTGGTCTTGGCTCTTGGTGACCATCAACCCCCCTGCCAGCGCGTCGCGAAACTTGGCGGGCAGCGTGAGCCGCCCCTTGTCGTCGAGCTTGGGCGTGTAGGTGCCCAGAAACATCCGGCCACCTCCCACCGTGCGGAGTCTGGGATCCTCCTCACCCCGACTTCAGCCACCATACCCCACAATCCCCCACTTTGCCCCATTTGTTACGTGGTAAATCGGAGTTTCCTGGCCACCGGCTCGCTCCGGTCGGCCATGCGAATGCTTCGGGCACCGTGGTCAAAACAAGAAACCAGCAGCTCAGAGGTCAGATTTCGCTGAGTGGGGCGTTGTGGGGGCCGCTGCCCTGCCGGTTGTCGATGTGCCTTGTGTGAGGCAGCAAAAAAGGGACGGCCGAGGCCGCCCCTTGATCGGTTAGCTGCTAGTCGTCGAAGCGGCGGCGAAACCGGTCTTCCATCCGGCTGGTGAAGGACCCGCCAGTCCCCTTCGAGCGGCGTTGACGCACACTCGGCGTCGATCCCGGGTGGTCACGGCGACCGGACAGCCGCGGGCCGGTGATGGCGAAAACCACGCCGCCGAACATGACGATGAATCCCAGGACGGACAAGATCGGGAGCCCGATCATCCAGGTGGCCTTGAACGCCACCCCCGATACCAACATCGCCAGCCCCACGACGAACAGCGCCGCGCCCTGGATGCGCCGCCGCGCAGTAGGCGCTCGGAATCCCCCGCCACGGACGCTCGATGCAAATTTGGGGTCTTCGGCATAGAGAGCGCTCTCGATCTGGTCGAGCATCCGCTGCTCATGATCGGAGAGTGGCATTCGTCCCTCCTTGCCGACAAGCTGTTCCGTGACGATGCCCTTGCGTGGGCACCTAACTCAGATGATACGAGGTGGATCTACGCCATACCACTGGTTCGACAGCTGATTGTAGCCGCGCTGATTAGCGGTCGGCACGAGACTGCCGGTCCGATAATGACGGTGGAAGCATGGCATCAAATTGACCCCGAGGAGGCACCGCGAGGTGGCGACATTCTTCATCGACCTGCCGCCGCACGATATGGAGCGCCGACTCGGTGACGCCTTGGGTGTGTACGTCGACGCGATGCGTTATCCGCCCGGCACCGAAAACCAGCGCGCCGCAGTCTGGCTGGAACACTCGCGGCGACACGGGTGGCAGGCCGTGGGCGTTGTGGAAGTGGACAGCGCTGACAATCCGTCGACCGCCGATCTGGGCGCGGCGCCGCTTCTCGGCGTCGCCTACGGCTATTGCGGCTCGCCGGACCAGTGGTGGCAGCAGCAAGTGGTGGCGGGTTTGCAGCGCGGAGGTTTTCCCGGCCCGCAGATCGCCAGCCTGATGGGCAGCTACTTCGAGCTGACCGAACTGCACATACACCCACGGGCGCAAGGCCACGGTCTGGGTGAGGCGCTGGCGCGACGGCTGCTGGCCGGCCGCGATGAGGCCAACGTGCTGCTGTCCACGCCAGAGATCAACGGCGAGGCCAATCGCGCCTGGCGGTTATACCGGCGGCTCGGCTTCACCGATCTGATCCGCGGCTACCATTTCGCCGGCGACCCACGGGCGTTCGCAATCCTGGGCCGCACGCTGCCGCTGTAGCCGTGCGTCTGGCACGATGACCTGGTGCGCGCCCAGTTGCTGACCGGCCGGCTCACCGGACGCCGCGTGCTGACGGTGGCGCTGCTGTTGTTGGTGGTGCCGATGGCAGCCGGATGCCTGCGGGTCAAGGCGTCGATCACGATCTCGCCGGACGACACGGTGTCCGGGAGCATCATTGCGGCGGCCAAACCACGCTCCGACAAGGACGCCGGGCCACAGCTCGACTCGAACCTGGCATTCAGCCAGAAGGTGGCGATCTCCAAATACGATCGCGACGGCTATGTGGGGTCCCAGGCGGTGTTCTCCGATCTGACCTTCGCCGAAGTGCCGCAGCTGGCGAGCATGAATCCCGATGCCCAGGGCGTGAACTTGACGTTGCGCAGGGCGGGCAACCTGGTGATTCTGGAAGGCCGGGCGGATTTGACGTCGCTGACCGACCCGGATGCGGACGTCGAACTGACGGTGGCCTTCCCCGGTCCAGTGACCTCCACCAACGGCGAGCGGATCGATTCGGAGCTGGTCGCGTGGAAGCTCAAGCCGGGCATCGTCAGCACCATGACCGCCCAGGCCCGGTATACCGATCCCAGCACCCGCTCCTTCCGCGGCGCCGCGTGGTGGTTGGGCCTGGGCTCGCTCGGAGTCGCCGGACTAGTGGCGGTGCTGGCCTGGTTGGGTCGCGACCGCTCCCCCCGGTTCGCCGAACCCAGCGACCAATCGTCCAACTAAGCCGTGGCAGGGGGCGACCAGTAGTCCAGCATCTCTGCGAAGGTCTCGAAAGCCGCCGCGGAGACGCCATACGTCGCCTCGAAATGAATGCTCAGCGGATAGCCAAGCTCGGCGACACCATCGATCACCCGCTGGTAGAGGTCGACCATCAGCTTGCGCCGTTGAGCAGGTTCACTGTTCGCCAATGTCTTGACGAAGGCCTGCTCATCCGCGACCGCGGCGTTACCCGGGTCCTGGATGAGCCAATTGATCAGGCCGATCCGATTTTCGACCTTCGGCACGAAACCAAGCGAGAGCAGGATCTCGGGCCGGTGGTCGGACTGCTTGGCGAAGTCGGTCAAAAACCCCACGATCGCGTCGGAATACAACAGCTGGGTCAAAGCGAACGTCGCACCCTGATTGCACTTGAAATTAAAGCGACCGGCTTCCTCGGCCCGGGTTGGAATCATGATCACGCCGCGATTGGCCACCTGCTCGCGATAGATCGATAGGGCGTCGGTGGGCGCGACGCCGGAGCCTTCGCCGTCCTGCATGGTGCGGGGCACACCGACGAAGACCACGCCCTCGATGCCGGCATCAACCAGACCGCTCAACCGTCGGCTCAGAGACTGCTCGTCGGAGAACGCGGTGACCTGGGTGCACAGCCCACGCACCCCGGGTAACTCCGGCGTGATCGTGCGCCAGAAGTCCAGTACGTCGAGCTTCGGTTTCATCTCGACTGGCCGGTCGTCCTCCTCGGCGATCATCCCGGGCATCATCACGTGCTCGATCCGGCCGCCAATGCCGGCGTCCGCAGAGAACTGCAGCACTTTGCGGGCGTCTTCGATTGCCTGTTGCGGGCCACGATCCACGTTCGGCGGTACCAGCTCGAGCGCGATGGTGTTGAGAGTCACAAGGTGCTCCTCGTCGAATGACTACTTTTGCAACGGCATTCTTTGCCGCGCCGCGCCTCCGCCGCGTCTTCTCGAACACCGGGCGACCTTGCGCAGGTTTCAGGCCAGCATAGGCGGCAGATAGTGAGCCTGTCGAAGCAACTGCCCCGCCGTCGAGCGACATAGACTGTCGGCCCAGGGCAGCTATAGCAGAAAGGGGCGCGGCGCTGAGCGTCGAAGCAGCGGCAACCGTCGAGTTCGCCGACGCCATCACCGACCAGTTGCGGGCGTATCTGCGTGAGCGCCGCAAGGGCGCCGCCCATATCGGCGGCGAGTACGAGAATCTGATCGCCGGCCTGGAAGAGTTCGTCACCAGCGGCGGCAAGCGAGTGCGGCCGGCGTTCGCCTATTGGGGGTGGCGCTCGGTATCCACCGAAACTCCCGGAACCACTGTGCTGCTGTTGTTTTCGGCGCTGGAATTGTTGCACGCTTCGGCGCTGGTGCACGACGACGTGATCGACGCGTCGGCCACCCGCCGTGGCCGCCCCACCACCCACATGAAATTCAGTGCGCTGCACCATAGTCGGCGCTGGCAGGGATCGTCTGAGTGGTTCGGAACGTCGGCAGCCATCCTCCTTGGCGACCTGGCGCTGGCGTGGGCGGACGACATCGTCGCCGGCATCGACCTGCCGTCCGATGCATGCCGTCGGGTTCGGCGCGTTTGGGCCGATATCCGCACCGAGGTGCTCGGTGGCCAGTATCTGGACATCGTGGCCGAGGCCAGCGGCGCGGATTCGATCGCTTCGGCAATGACTGTCAATACGTTCAAAACCGCGTCGTACACCGTCTCGCGGCCGCTGCAGTTAGGTGTCGCCGCCGCCGCGGACCGGCCCGAGGTGCACGCCCTTTTCCACGACGTCGGCACCGATTTGGGGGTGGCTTTTCAGTTGCGCGACGACGTGCTCGGCGTGTTCGGAGATCCGGCCGTCACCGGCAAACCCTCCGGTGACGACCTGCGGGCCGGTAAGCGGACCGTGCTGCTCGCCGAGGCAATCGGGTTGGCCGACAAGTCCGATCCGGCGGCGGCCAATGTGTTGCGCACCTCGATCGGCACCGATTTGACCGACGCACAGGTTCGCGACCTGTGTGGCGTGATCGAAGCCACCGGCGCTCTGACAATCGTGGAAGACCGTATCGAGCGGCTGACCCGGCGCGCACTGGCCGCTCTGGCGTCGGCGCCAATCGAAGCCGCCGCCAAGACCGGGCTGTCCGAGCTGGCCAGACTGACCGCCAACCGAACTGCCTGAGCCGATGTCCACACCGACGCCAGCACCGACAGAAGACGCGGCCGATCTTGCCACGCAACGTTTTTCGCGACTACGCGAGTTTGTCACCAGCCCCGAGGCGCGGCCGGCACTGCACGGCTGCCTGGCAGCGGTACTGATCACCACGGGCGGACTCGGGGCGGGCAGCACCAAACCGCACGACCCATTGCTGGAGTCGATGCACTTGTCCTGGCTGAGGTTCGGCCACGGGTTGGTGTTGTCGTCGGTTCTGCTGTGGCTGGGTGTCGCGCTGATGTTGATCGCATGGCTCGGGCTGGGCCGTCGGGTGATTGCCGGCACTGCGACCGAATACACGATGGTGGCCAGCACCGGTTTCTGGCTGGCACCGTTACTGCTGTCGGTACCCGTCTTCAGCCGTGACACCTACTCTTATTTAGCCCAGGGCGCACTGCTGCGCGACGGCCTGGACCCCTATGCGGTGGGCCCGGTCGATAACCCGAACGCATTGTTGGACAACGTCAGTCCCATATGGACCATCACCACCGCACCATACGGTCCGGCGTTCATCCTGATCGCGAAGCTCGTCACGATGCTGGTGGGCAATCATGTCATCGTCGGCACCATGCTGTTGCGGTTGTGCATGCTGCCCGGGCTGGCGCTGTTGATTTGGGCCACACCACGCATCGCCCGACATCTCGGCGCCGACGCCCCGACAGCACTGTGGATCTGCGTGCTCAACCCGCTGGTGATCATTCATCTGATGGGCGGCGTCCACAACGAGATGCTGATGGTGGGCCTGATGGCCGCCGGCATCGCCCTGACCTTCGAGCGCCACCCTGTCGCAGGAATCGCGGTGGTCGCCATCGCCGTCGCGGTCAAGGCGACCGCCGGCATCGCACTGCCGTTTTTGGTGTGGGTATGGATGCGCCAGCTCTGCGACCGCCGCGGATATCGGCGGCTGCGGGGCTTCACCGTGGCCGCCAGCACCTCGGTACTGATCTTCGTCGCGGTCTTCGTGGTGTTGTCGGCCGTGGCCGGCGTGGGTCTCGGCTGGCTGAGCGCGCTGGCCGGGTCGGCGAAGATCATCAACTGGCTGACCGTGCCGACGGCGACGGCGAATCTGGCGCATGCCATCGGCGGATGGTTTTTCCCGGTCAACTTCTACGCGGTGCTGCAAGTCACGCGCATCGCCGGCATCGTGATCATTGCTGTCTCACTTCCGCTGTTCTGGTGGCGATTCCGCCGCGATGACCGTGCAGCGCTCACCGGCATCGCGTGGGCGATGCTGGTCGTGGTCTTGTTCGTGCCCGCGGCATTGCCCTGGTATTACACCTGGCCGCTGGCAGTAGCGGCCCCGCTGGCCCAATCGCGTCCGGCGGTCGCGGCGGTCGCCGGCTTCTCGACATGGATCATGGTGATCTTCAAACCCGATGGTGCCCACGGGATGTACTCGTGGGCCCACGTCATCATTGCGACCGGCTGTGCGCTGATCGCGTGGTATGCGCTGTATCGGACGCCGCAGCCAGACGTCGACACCGCCGAAAGTGTCAGTACGCCATAGCCTGCGCTCGGCGTAATACTTCGCGCGCCTGGTGGGCGTGCAGGGCATCGACGGGGCGAGCGTTGTTGATGGCGTCACGCGTCCCGTCGCGGGTGACTGTCAGTGATGGATCGGGCGTGAACAGCCAACGCAGGATTTCGGTATTGCGGTAGCCGCCGTCGTGCAACACCATCAGCAAGCCGGGCAAGCTCTTGACCACGTGTCCGGATTCGGTGAAAAAGATCTGCGGCACCAGCACGTCGCCGGCACGCCGCACAGCAACCAAATGGCCCTCGCGCAATTGTTGGTGCACCTTGGTCACCGGCACACCCAAGAGTCGGGCGACGCCAGGCAGATCGTAGGTGGGTTCGTCGGGCTGCAGAACGTCGTCGCCAGCCGGAATGCTGCTCATCGCGCCCAGTCTAGAACCGATTCCGGCACGCTGAGTGCACGTTTCGGGCGGAAATCTCACCGCCGCCTACGATGGCTCCGTGAGGGGAGCGGACGCCGGGGATGACCTGGAGGGCACATTGCTCGACGGGCGGTACCGCGTTGCGACCAAGATCGCCACCGGCGGGACCTCGACGGTGTACCGCGGGGTGGACCTGCGGTTGGACCGGCCCGTCGCGCTGAAGGTGATGGATTCGCGCTACGCCGGCGACGAGCAGTTCCTGACCCGCTTCCGGCTCGAGGCTCGCACCGTGGCACGGCTCAAGGACGCCGGTCTGGTCGCGGTATACGACCAGGGTCTCGATGCTCGGCACCCCTTCCTGGTGATGGAGCTCATCGAGGGCGGCACCCTGCGCGAGTTGTTGACCGAGCGGGGCCCGATGCCGCCGCACGCTGTTGCCGCAGTGCTACGCCCGGTGCTCGGCGGGCTCGCGGTCGCGCACCGGGCGGGACTGGTCCATCGCGACGTCAAACCGGAAAATGTGCTGATCTCCGACGACGGCGAGGTCAAAATTGCCGACTTCGGGTTGGTCCGTGCCGTGGCAGCGGCCGGGATCACCTCGGCCAGTGTCATTCTCGGCACTGCGGCCTATCTGTCGCCCGAACAGGTCCGCGACGGCGATGCCAGTCCGTGCAGTGACGTCTACGCGGTTGGAATCATGGCTTTTGAGCTACTGACCGGGGAGCCGCCGTTTTCCGGCGACTCCCCTTTGTCGGTGGCTTACCAGCGGCTGGATGCCGATGTGCCGGCGCCCAGCACGGTGATCGACGGCGTGCCAGGCGAATTCGACGAGTTGGTGGCGCGTGCGACAGCGCGCGACCCCGCCGACCGTTACGCCGACGCAGCCGACATGCGCGCCGAGCTGGATGACATCGCCGATGAGACTGGGCTGCCGGAATTCCGGGTGCCGGCGCCCCGCAACTCGGCTCAGCATCGGTCAGCCGCCGCCTCCCACAGCAGAATTGAGGAAGACCAGACCACCGATGCGCATCGGCGCTCGGCCGGGCCGACACCGGTGCACCACCCCACCCGCCAACTGGCCCGCGACGACTGGCCGGAGGAACCCGAAAACCCGAATGAGCCGGAGCAATTCGCGGGTATCGAAATGAGCGAGTTCGTGTGGGCTCGCCAGCACGCCCGGCGGATGGTGCTGATTTGGCTAGCGGTGGTATTGGCGGTCACCGGCCTTGTCGCGGGGGCAGCATGGACGATCGGCAGCAACCTGAGCGGCCTGTTGTGAGGCTCGGCAGCTAGTCGCGCAGCATTTCTGCGACGAGGAATGCCAGTTCCAGCGACTGCTGGGTGTTCAGCCGCGGGTCGCACGTCGTCTCGTAGCGACCCGCCAGGTCGGTGTCCGAAATGTCTTGCGCCCCACCGAGACATTCGGTGACATCCTCGCCGGTGATCTCGACGTGAATGCCGCCCGGGTAGGTGCCCAGTGCGCGGTGCACCTCGAAGAAGCCCTGGACCTCGTCGACGATGCGGTCGAAATGCCGCGTCTTGTAGCCGTTGGACGACTCGTGGGTGTTGCCGTGCATGGGGTCGCACTGCCAGATCACCTGATGCCCGGTGGCCTGCACCTTCTCGATGATCGGCGGCAACAGGTCACGCACCTTGTTGTTGCCCAGCCGGCTCACCAACGTCAACCGGCCCGGCTTGTTGTGCGGGTCGAGCCGCTCGACGTACTCGACGGCCAGCTCCGGTGTTGTCGTCGGCCCGATCTTGACGCCGATCGGGTTGGCGATCACTTCGGCGAACGCGACGTGTGCGCCGTCGAGTTGCCGGGTCCGGTCGCCGATCCACAGGTAGTGCGCCGACAGGTCGTACAGCTGCGGTTCGCCGTCCTGGCCGTCCGACATCCGCAGCATGGCGCGCTCGTAATCGAGCACCAGCGCCTCGTGGCTGGCGTAGATCTCGGCGGTCTGCAGATTCCGGTCGGCCACCCCGCAGGCGCTCATGAACTGCAGGCCACGGTCGATCTCAGCTGCCAGCGCCTCATAGCGGGCGCCTGCCGGTGAGGTTCGGACGAATTCGCGGTTCCAGTCCTGCACCAGGTGCAGCGAGGCCAGTCCCGACGAGGTGAGTGCGCGTACCAGGTTCATCGCCGCGCTGGCGTTGGCGTAAGCACGCACAAGTCGCGACGGGTCGTGTTCGCGCGTTGCGGCCTCCGGGGCGAACCCGTTGACCATGTCACCGCGGTAGGACCGCAAGCCCAGCGCGTCGAGATCGGCCGAGCGCGGCTTGGCGTACTGCCCGGCGATGCGGGCCAGCTTGATCACCGGCAGGCTGGCACCGTAGGTGAGCACCACAGCCATCTGCAACAGCGCGCGGATGTTGGCGCGGATGTGCGGTTCGGTGTTGTCGACGAACGTCTCTGCACAGTCACCGCCCTGCAACAGGAACGCCTCACCGCGCGCGACCTGCGCCAACATCTCCTGTAACCGCACAATCTCGGACGCCACCGTTATCGGTGGGACGCTCTCCAGGACGGTGCGCATCGCCTTGGCCTGGTCGCTCGGCCAGCTCGGCTGCTGAGCGGCGGGCTTGGCCAACGCGGTGTCGAGTTGGGCGCGCAGATCGGCCGGCAACGGTGGCAGCGACGGCAGCTGGTCGATCGGTACGTCGACGGTCCAGTTCACCCGTCTATGGTAACCGGGCGCTGCAGCCCCCTGACCAGCGCAGTTCACCAGGGACGCTAACCGGCCGGATCACCGTCGGCGGTAATGATCCGAAACCGCCGCAGCTGGTCGCGGGCGTCGACCAGGGCGTCGTGGACGTCCGGTGGTCGGCGCGGCATCCGAGGCCGTCCCCGCTCCTCCCATAGCTGGCGCAGCTCCCGGGTGAACTTGGGCATCGCCGCCGGCAGTGCCGTCATCGCCCCCCACAGCTGACATAACGCCACATGGTCGTAGGCGCCTACCCAGGCCCACAGCTCGATCGGCTCGCCGTCGTCGACGCCGAAGAACGCCTCTAGATCCGACCGGATCCGAGCGCGGCTGCGCCACAATTGCGACGCCGGCGGCGGCAGCTTGGGCAGCACGTGGGTGCGCACCCAACTGCCTGCCCGCTCCGGGTCGAATTCGGTCGACACCGCGTAGTATTCGCGGCCGTTCTCGGCCACGACCCCGATTGAGATCAAATCGATCGTGCGGCCGTCCTCGATGAACTCGGTGTCGTAGAAATACCGCACGCCGGGGAAGCCTAGCCCGTTGCCGAACTCAGCCCGGCTCTCCGTTCGCCAGGGCGCGCTGGGTGCCGTCCGGCGGCGGCGCGGCATGGACCTCGCGGTCCAGTTGTGCGTCCACGGTGCGGTCGTCGGGGCGGCGAGGCGTGCCGGCGATTGTCGACTGCAGCGACAGCTTGGCCCGCACCACCGGCCGACGCAACATGCGTTCCCGCAGCAGCGATTGCCGCATCTTGTCCAGATGGCGGTTGTAGCGCCACCGCGCCCACGGGGCGTGCGGGCGCGACAGCCGGATCGCTCCGATGACCAGCAGCGGAACGAAAAACATTCCGATCAGGCCCGTCCATACTTTGCCCTTGAGCAACACCACCACCGCCAGCGGCGGCATCAGCACCAGCCCCAGGATCACCGCACCATGCAGGATCAGCGAGTGGGTGTCCTGCCAGAACGAGAGAAAGAACATCAGCGGATGCAAGCCCAGCACCAGCAAGCCACCCACAGCGATGGCAGCGAAGACAGCATCGACCGAGGTGCGGCCGTCTTCTTCCCAGTAGACATCCGAGAGATGCAGGATCAACGCGTACTCATCAAGAACAAGCGCTGCTCCGATACCAAAAAGCGTTGCTGTCAAAGTGAATTCGATCCCACGGCTGTCGACGTCCAATGACACCAACGCGATACCGGACACCATCACCAAGATCACCCCCACCACCACGTGGTGGATGTGCACCGATCCGATGTGGATATTTCGCGGCTCCCACCATCTGGGTGGCACGCCCCGGTCTGCGCGATAGCGGATATAGCGCACAAAAGATCGGGTGACAAAGAAGGTCAAGATGAAGGCGACCAGACAACACAGCAACGGCAGTCTGCCGCTATTGATGATGTCGTCTTGCAACCACCTGAGCACCTTAAAAAAGTACGCCGTCATCCAACGCGCCGCTCGCCGCGACACCGCGTGAGGCCCACGGCACCGATAAGCTGTGTCGGAGATGAGTACGAGGCGGTCGCCCGACGTGGGCAGTCGGCGGGGGCAGATAGCCATGCGGCCGGTCGTTGTGTGGGGTGTGCTCGGTGCCGCGGCCGTGGCGGCGCTCGGGTACGCGGCGTGGCGGCTGCTCGGGCACACGCCGTACCGCATCGACATCGACGTCTATCGAATGGGCGGCCGGGCCTGGCTGGACGGCCGCGCGCTGTACGGGGCCGGCGTGCGGTTCCGCACGTCGGCCGGGCTGGACCTGCCGTTCATCTACCCGCCGCTGGCGGCCATCGTGTTCTGCCCATTCGCCTGGCTGGGGCTGCCGGCCGCCAGCGCGGCGATCACCCTGACAACGCTGGCCCTGTTGCTCGCCTCGACCATGATCGTATTGACCCGGCTCGACGTGTGGCCCACCTCGCGCCGGGTGTCCGGACCGCCCTGGTTGCGCCGATGCTGGCTGGCCGCGGTCGTTGTGGCCGCGGCGGCGACCTGGCTGGAACCCATCACGTCGAACTTCGCCTTCGGCCAGATCAACGTGGTGCTGATGACCTTGGTGATTGCCGATTGCGTGCCGCATCGCACGCCCTGGCCCCGCGGGCTGCTGCTTGGGCTGGGAATCGCCCTGAAGCTGACCCCGGCGGTGTTTCTGCTTTATTTTTTGCTGCGTCGCGACGGCCGCGCGGCGCTGCGGGCAATTGCGTCGTTCGGGGCGGCGAGTCTGACCGGTTTCGTGCTGGCCTGGCACGACTCATGGCAGTACTGGACCGACACGGTGCGCAACACCGATCGGCTCGTCGGGCCGGCATTGAACACCAACCAGAACATCGGGGGCACGCTTGCCCGACTGGATCTCGGCGAGCCCGAGCATTTCGTGCTGTGGGTGCTCGGGTGCCTGCTGGTGCTCGCCGCGACCGTATGGGCGACCCGGCGGGTGCTGCGCGCCGACGAACCGACCATGGCGGTGATCTGCATCGCGCTGTTCGGGTTGGCTGCCTCGCCGCTGTCGTGGTCGCACCACTGGGTGTGGATGCTGCCGGCCGTGCTGGTGACCGGAGTGCTGGCCTGGCGACGGCGCAACGCGGCGCTGGGCGTGGTCACCGCAGTCGGCATCGCGCTGATGGTGTGGACGCCGATAAACCTGCTTCCCGCACACCACGAGACGGCCGCGGCGTGGTGGCGCCAGCTCGCCGGGGTGTCTTACCTGTGGTGGGCGTTGGCGACCATCCTTACCGCCGGACTGGCCGTCACCGCTCGCACCGTGCCGCAGAAAGCGACCGTCCCCGAACCTGCAGCGGTCTCGGCGGTCGGCTGACTGCTCAGATCGGCGGAGCTACCCCGCAGCTGTCTCGGGAATCCGCGTTGGCGGCTTGCCGGCCGGCAGCGGCTCGGCACCGTTGCCATGGTCCTTGGCACTGGCGGCGTAGATGTCGACGTATTCCTGACCGGATAGCCCCATCAGGTCGTAAATCACCTCATCGGTGACGGCACGCTCGATGAAGCGATTACCGGCCAGCCCGTCGAACCGGGAGAACTCCATCGGCTTGCCGAACCGCACCGTCACCCGGCCGAACCGCCACATTTTGCTACCGGGCGGATTGACGACGTTGGTGCCGATCATCGCCACCGGGATCACCGGTACGCCGGTGTGCAACGCCAGCCGGGCCAGCCCGGTCTTGCCCTTGTACAGCCGGCCGTCGGGTGAGCGGGTGCCCTCCGGGTACATGCCGAGCAATTTGCCTTCGGCCAGCAACCTGGCCGCAGTGTTCAACGCGGCCTCGGCCGTGTCGGCGTCGGTGCGGTCGATCGGAACTTGTCCGGTGGTGCTGTAGAACCAGCGGATGAACCAGCCTTTGACCCCGGTGCCGGTGAAGTATTCGGACTTGGCCAGAAACGTGATCCGGCGGCGCACCACCAACGGCAGGTAGAAGCTGTCGGCCACCGCCAGGTGGTTACTGGCCAGTATGGCCGGTCCGGACTGCGGGATATTCTCCAGCCCTTCGACCTTTGGGCGCCCGAGCATGCCAAGCAGTGGGCCCATGAAGATGTACTTGAAAAGCCAGTACCACATGGCCCTCCCTCTCGCCCGCCCCGGATAGTGTTCTGCGCCAAGAGTACCCATCGAGTCTGGATGCGACCATAGGACCGCGGTGACTTGCCCAGCTCCTGGGGCGGCGGGCCGTCGCGCCCGGCTTCGCCACGCCGGCGTTCGCCGTTACTCCTCTACGGTAACCGAGATGGGCTGATAGCGGCTTTTTGTGCTCGGCGCAGCTTCGGGCCGGGAAGCAGCCGCGCCGCCGGACGGACCGTCCGGCGGCGGAGGCGGCACCGACTGATCCACCTCTTCGATGACAGCCCGGATCACCGCCAGCAGCGCGACGCTGTGTTCGGCGACGACGGTCAGCAGCGGATGCTGTTCACCGCTTACCAGCGCCGCAAGTGCACAGACCGGACACCAGAGCTGTTGACATTTGCCCCTACCCGGACCGCCGCCCGACGCCCGCATTGCCGCGGCGCGCACTGCAGGGTCGATTCCATCGAGGATGCTCTGCGCAAGTCTTCGCAATTCCGGACCGATGTCGGGGTGAACGCCGCTCATATGCGCCGCTCCTCCCTATCGCCTCGTCCCCGGCTTCGCGGGGGCCCCGCCGCATCGTCGACGGCGGTCACGTCGGCCACACGTCCGGATCAGGCCGGAAACGCACCGTGAGCTCACTACCTCGAAGGTGGGCGTCCAGCACCGTGCAGCGCCGCAGCACCGAGGCCAACCGAACTCTGCGCCGCATTCCGCCGGCACTGATGATCAGGTCGTCGTCGACCCGGCCCAGCGCGAGCCCGCCGGAATCGACTTGCGGCAACTCTAGTCGCAATCGGTAGATCGACTGCAGGCCTGATCCGGATTCGAGGTCAACGACGGGACGCAACGGTCCGGGCGGCGCCGCTCCGCCGCGCCGGCGCGCACTGTCCATCAGTTCGCCCAACGCCTTAGGGCCGATCGGCTCGCCGGCCAGGTGCGGAGCCAGCACGAGCGCCACATCGCCGATGGTGGTATCCAATTCGTCCAGCACCGCGCGCTGTTCGCAGATGCGTTCGGCATACCAATCGAAAGCAGGATGATCCGGAAGATTTCGATACTCGTACGAATCATCTTGTACCAGAACTTGATTGACAATCAGCTCCTCGACCCGCACACCCATCAGCGCCAATGAGCCCAGTGTCCGGGCAGCTTCGGCGGCGACCACCCGTTCGGCGGTCAAGACCAGGTGCGCACCGACCAGCGCCGGGTCGGTCAACAGGGCGCTGAGCCGTTCGACGCCGGCGCTGATCCGTTCCAGCAGCGCCACCACCGCGGCGGACCGCGCATCGTCAGAAGCGGTGGAGAGCCGGCGGTGGCGCGGCCAGGCGCGCTCGACGTAGAGCGTGAAGGTGGCCGGCAGCGTCAGCATCCGCAAGGCATCGGCGGTCGAGGCACAGTCGACCACGACGTGGTCCCACTGTCCCGCCGCGGCCAGTTCCCCGACCTCGTGCAGCCCGAGAACTTCCTGGATGCCCGGCAGAGCCGAGAGTTCTTCGGGGGCAATGGTGTTCAGCTCCGACTCGGGAAAGCGCCGACCGACGGTGTCGACCACGTCGCGCCAGCGCGCCTCCAGGAGTGCCAAGGTGTCCATCGCCAGCGCGTCGAGGAACCCGCCGCCCATGTCAACGTCGTCGGCGAGTACCCGCACGGGATCGCGGCGGCCGGTCGGCGGGACCGGGATATTCAGCACATCACCAAGTGAATGCGCCTGATCGGTGGATACCACCAGCACCCGTTGCCCGGCGCGGGCATCGGTGACCGCCGTGGCGGCCGCCAGGGTGGACTTTCCTACCCCACCCTTGCCGACGAAAAGACTGATCCGGGCCAGGGCGGGCGCTGCCGACTCACTCAGCCTCGACTCGTTTCTTCAGATCCTTCAACGCGCTGTCGGTCAGCCTGCGCTCAGCCTTGCGCTTGAGCAACCCGATCATCGGCATAGCCAGGTCGACCGTGAGTTCATAGGTGACATCGGTACCAGACCCCTTGGGCGACAAGCGGTATACGCCGTCGAGGGCCTTGAGCAACGAGCTGGAGACCAGCGACCAGTGAACCGAGCGGCGGTCTTTCGGCCAGTCGTAGGAAAACACCAGGGTGTCTTTGAGGACGGTGGTGTCCAGCACCATGCGCGCCACTTTGGGGTAGCCGTCGGCGTCGGCCTCGAGCACCTCGGTCTCCTTGTACTCCGAGACCCACTCCGGGTAGGAACCGATATCGGCGATCACGTCCATCACCGTGCCAGGGTCGGCATCGATGTGGATCGTCTGCGTCGTCTTCTCCGCCACCTGGCTGCTTCCCTCTCCCCCGTAAGCGGGCGCTACCCCCGGTCTCGGTCAGAAACGGTACTCCCCGTGCCAACCCGGATGGGCTCAAGCCACCGGAGAAACTCCGACCGGGCGGGACCGCTCCAGCTGCGCTTTGACCTCGAAAGCCATTTCCTTTCCCGCCACCCGGCGGCGGTGGGTCATTCGGGCGAGATTCATCCGAGCCAGCTGCCAGGCCGCGACCCCGGAGGGTTCGGCGTGCAGGAAGTAGTGCAGCAGCACGCCGTCGAGCAACGGCTCCAGCCAGATCTCCATGGTGCCGGTCAGCGGTCCGGTCACCGCCCATCTGATGCCCTTGTCGGCCCGGTCTTCGATGACCTCCAGCCACAGATCAGGCCACCAGCGCCGCCAGCTGGCCCGGTCGGCCACGGCAGCACCGACTCGCGCGGCGTCGGCGGCGACGAAGGTCTGATCGGCAACTTGAACGCTGTGCACGGACCTAGCTTCACACATCCGGCTCCTCCGCAGACCGTGCCGGTCTGCATCGTCGCCAGACTCGGTTCGATCGTCCGGCTCCTCCTCAGACCGTGCCGGTCTGCATCGTCGCCAGACTAGGCTGGCGGACACCAGGCCCAGAGACGTCAAGCGAGGTCAGAAGAGTGCGTGAATTGAGTGTTCCTGCCCCATTCGAAGTGGGCGAGCGCGACAACGTCGTCGCCGCGGTTTTCGAGCATGAGCGCGACGAACCCAAACTGGTGATCTTCCAGCGCCTGATCGACGGCACCTGGACCGATGTCACGTGCGCCGAGGCGGCTGCCCAAATCCGTTCGGTAGCTCTCGGTTTGATCGCGGAAGGAGTACAGGCCGGCGATCGGGTGGCGATCTTCTCTGCGACCCGCTACGAATGGGCGATCCTCGACTTCGCGATCCTGGCCGTGGGCGCGGTCACCGTGCCGATTTACGAGACGTCGTCGGCCGAGCAAGTGCGCTGGGTCCTGCAGGACTCCGAGGCAAAACTGGTGTGCGCCGAAACCGACGCCCACGCCACCATGGTCACCGAGCTGACCGGCGAATTGCCCACGCTGCGCCGGGTGCTTCATATCGACGGTTCGGGCCCCAAAGCGCTCGACCAGCTTGCCGAGGCCGGCGCGTCGGTGGACGCGGCGGAGCTGACCGCCCGGGTCGAGGCGCTGCGGGCCGCAGACCCGGCCACACTGATCTATACCTCCGGCACCACCGGGCGGCCAAAGGGCTGCCAGCTGACACACTCCAACCTGGTCTACGAGATGCGGGGCGCCAAAGAAGCGTTGCCGACGCTGCTGGCCAAGGGTGAGCGTTTGCTGATATTCCTGCCGCTGGCCCACGTGCTGGCCCGCGCGATCACCTTGGCCGCCTTCGCCAACAAGGTCACCGTCGGGTTCACCAGCGACATCAAGAACCTGGTGCCGATGTTCTCGGTGTTCAAGCCCACCGTCGTGGTGTCGGTGCCGCGGGTGTTCGAGAAGGTGTACAACACCGCCGCCCAGAACGCCGCCAACGACGGCAAGGGCCGGATCTTCGAGACGGCCGCCCAGACCGCGGTCGACTGGAGTGAGGCCCGCGACCGCGGCGGCCCCGGCCTGCTGTTGCGGGCGAAGCACGCGATATTCGACCGGCTGGTCTATCACAAGCTGCGCGCTGCGCTGGGCGGCGATTGCCGCGCCTCGGTCTCGGGAGGCGGGCCCCTGGGCGCCCGGCTGGGCCACTTCTACCGCGGTGTCGGCCTGACCATCTACGAGGGCTACGGGTTGACCGAGACCAGTGCGGCCATCACCGTCAACCAGGTGGGCGGCCTGAAGATCGGCACGGTCGGAAAGCTGTTGCCGGGCAACAGCATGCGTATCGCCGACGACGGCGAACTGCTGGTGCGCGGCGGAGTGGTGTTCAGCGAGTATTGGCGCAACGAGCAGGCCACCGACGACGCGATGGCCGACGGGTGGTTCAAGACCGGTGACCTGGGCGCCATTGACGAGGATGGCTTCTTGACGATCACCGGCCGCAAGAAGGAGATCATCGTCACCGCCGGCGGCAAGAACGTCGCGCCGGCGGTATTGGAAGACCAGTTACGGGCACACCCGCTGATCAGCCAGGCGATGGTCGTCGGCGACGCCAAACCATTTATCGGGGCGCTGATCACCATCGACCCCGAGGCGTTCGACGGCTGGAAGCAGCGCAACAGCAAGGCGGCGGGTACTTCGGTGGGTGATCTGGTGACCGACCCCGACCTGGTCGCCGAAGTGGATGCCGCCGTCAAACAGGCCAACCAGGCTGTCTCGCATGCGGAATCGATCCGCAAATTTCGCATTCTGCCCGTCGACTTCACCGAGGACACCGGCGAACTGACCCCGACGATGAAGGTCAAGCGCAAGGTAGTGGCCGAAAAGTTCGCCGACGACATCGAGGCGATCTACGCCAAGTGAGCCGGCGCGCTCTCGTTAGCCGCGCAGCAGGTCGGCCAGCCGGTCCGCCAGCACGTCCCAGCGCCAGTGCGCCGTCACCCAATCTCGTCCGGCGGCTCCCATGGTGGAGGCGCGGTCGGGGTCGGACAGCAGCTCGGTGACAGCGTCGGCGACCTGATCCTCCGACCGGCCGTCGACCACCAAACCGGTCTCGCCGTGCCGCACGGTCTCCGGCGCACCGCCCGAACGCCCGGCAATCACCGGTACGCCGGTGGCGGAGGCCTCCAGGAACACGATGCCCAGCCCCTCGACGTCCAGGCCGGCGCCGCGGGTGCGGCACGGCATCGCGAACACGTCGGCCATCGCGTGATGCGCGGGTAACTCCTCGGCGGCCACTCCGCCGGTGAACGTGACGTGCTCGGCTACCCCGCAGCCATCGGCCAACCGGCGCAGCGCCGTCAAATGCGGGCCGCCGCCGGCAATCACCAGCGCCGCGCCGTCGACGCGCCGCCGAATCTGCGGCAGTGCACGGATCAGCATGTCCTGGCCCTTGCGTGGAACCAGCCGGGACAAGCACACGACGGTGGGTCGCTGGCCCAGTCGGTAGCGGGCACGCAGCTCGGTACGCGCGGCGTGATCGGGGCGAAACCGATCGGTGTCCACACCGGGTGGCACGTGCTCCAGCGAGGCAGCCGGGCCGAACGCCGGCGCGAACCGCGCCCGGGTGTATCGGCTGACGAACGTGACCACATCGGTGCCGTTTCCGATGCGACGCAGCACCGACCGCGCCAGCGGAAGCATCGACCAGCCCACTTCATGGCCGTGCGTGCTGGCCAGCACCCGGGTAGCGCCCGCCTCCCGGGCGCGCTGCGCCAGCAATGCCAGCGGTGCGGCCGCCCCGAACCAGACGGTGTCGATGCTGTGGTCTGTGATCAACCGGCGCATGCGGGTGTCGACGGTGGGGCCCGGCAACATCAGAGTTCCGGGATGGCGCACCACCTGGTAGCCGGTCGCGTTGCCGTCGAAAACGTCGGCGCCCTTCCACTGTGGCGCGTAAACCGTCACCTCATGCGCCCCGGAACAGGCGATCCGATCCACGAGCTCGCCCAGGTAGGACTGGATGCCGCCGCGTCGAGGAGGAAAGTCGTTGGTTACCAGCAGGACCCGGGACACCTGGGTAGGCTAGCCCGGCGTCAGGACGAGCGGGTCAGCCACCGCTGCCAGTGGGCGAGGAGGCCGGCCATGTCGGTGTGGAGCACGTCGCGTACGGCACTGGGTACGTCGACACGCCCAACACCGCACGCGGCGCGGTAGAAACCGGCCAGCGTCGCGGTCCCGTAACTGTCGGCGACGAAGCGGGCGAACCACCATGCCCGGTCATAGGCCAGTGAGCGCTGCGGCCCGGGCGTGTCGAGGTCGGCGTCGGATGGCACAGCGGTGGGCAACAGTGTGCCCGCGGGCACCACGGTGGGCGGCCGGGCCACAAAGTCAGCCACGCCTTCGGTCAGCCAGCGCGGCGCGTCAAGCGCGGTGGCTCCGCGGGTGGCGTAGTGGAAAAGCTCATGGCTCAATACAATTCGCAGCGCCGGTTCGCTCATTCCGGCCGCCCCTGGCGCGAAGACGATCCGCTGGCCGACGGCGACCCGGCGGACCGGATCGACTTCGTCGGCGACGGCGATCGCCGCGATATCGGCCCACTGCGCCGCCGATCCACCACCGGCCTCGGCCTCGAACTGGTGCTGCGAGCCGGTGCCCACGATGGTGATATCGCGCGGCCAGTCGGCGCCCCAGAACGTCTGTACGGCCTCGACAGCCGTACCCATGTTCGCCGCGACGCGCCTCAGCAGCGAGTCGGTATCTGGACTGCCGAGGTTGACCAGCCGGATGATGCGCCCGTCGACAGTCAGGGGCGCCGCGGCAGGTGCAACTCGTGGGGCACCGATCAGCACAGCGGCAGCCAGGACCAACTCTGCGACAAGGGTCCAGGCCAGCAGGATCGACGGCCACCGCCGCCGGGGCTGAGCGTCAGTAACGGCGAGCGTTGTAAATCGGGCCGGACGAGGTCATCGGCACCACCCGCACCGGCTGACCATACGTGGAGGAATGGACCATCAGACCATCACCGACGTAGATGCCGGCGTGTGATGCGTCGGAGTAAAAGGTGAGCACGTCGCCGGGCTGCAGGTCCGACAGCGCGATGGACTGCCCGCCGTGGGCCAAGGCCTGGCTGGAGTGCGGCAGCGCGATGCCGGCCTGCTGGAACGCCCACATCACCAAGCCCGAACAGTCAAAGCCCCCGGGTGCGGCGCCACCCCACGAGTACGGCGCACCGACCTGGGTCAACGCGGCCTGCACGGCCGTCGCTCCCTGGCCGCTACCCGGCGCGCCGCCGGGAAACGCCTCAGGCGCGTCCGCGCCGGGCCCACCACCATTGGGCGGCAACGCTTCAGGTGCGGGGGCGGCGGCTGCCAGCGCGGCGGGTTGCGGGGCCGGCCCTGGTTCGGCCAGCGCGGTGCGCTGCCCCGGCGACAGCGAGAGGTACTGCGACTTGACAACGGCGATCTGCACCTGCAGCTGACTCTGCTTGGATTGCAGACTCGCCCGCACAGCGACGGCCTGCTCGGCGGCGGTCTTGGCGTCTGCCGCTGATTTAGCCGACGCCTGCTCGGCTTTGGCGGCCTGTTCTCCGGCTGTCCGGTAACTGGCCATCTGCGCGGACATCTCGGTGGCGATCACCCGCTGCACGGCCAGCTTGCCGATCAACTGCTGGGGCGACTCAGCGGTCAGGATCGCGTCCATGCCGTCGGTTCGACCGCCCATGTACATCGCGGCAGCAAACTTGTTGACACCGGCCTGGAAGGTTGCCAACCGGGCTTTGGTGGCCTGCGCGGCGGCCTGGTCGTCCGCGTGTCTCTTGTCCGCGGCGCGCTGCGCAGTCAGTTTGTCGTTGAGGTCCAGCTGGGCGCTGTGCATGGCCTCGGTCGTCTGTTCGGCCTGACGAGACAGCTCAGTGAGCTTTGCCATGGCGTCATCGGCCGGATCGGCCAGCACATTGCCGGTGACCGCTCCGGAGAAGATGGTAATAAAGCCCGCTATCGCGGCGACGGCAAATCGCTTGCGGGTGCGTCCAGCCCAGCATCTACCGTCATTCCCCGACACCAAAATTTCGTATCCTTCAAACCCGTCGACAAGACGTCGAATTTGCTTTAGGTCTCAGACAGGTTACGAAACGGTATAGGCATTGTCCAACAGCGGAACATTAAGAAATCAGAAAGATTTTGACGGCCGTCAGGCCACTCCGGGGCGATGGATGGGCACCAGTCGCAGCCTGGGCGCCATACCCGCGTCGGCGAGTACCTCCAAAGCGGCCCGCTCGTCGGCCAGCAAAGTTTCCGGTACCCCGAGTAACACGCTGACGACGCAGTCGCGGCATCCCGGGCCGCGGACCGCGCAATCGTCGCAGTCGATGATCACCGGTCCGGTCGGCCCGGTCGGGCCGTCGGGCCTGGCGGTTTCTGCCATCTGGCTGGTCCTTTCGCTCTGGTCGATCGATCTGCCCGCAGGCTAACGGCCAGCACCGACATTTAGGTTTGGTGTTCCCGACGCGCCGCGCCGGATCCGCCGGCTGTCGGTAGCGCTGCCTAACGTCTCGATCATGGGTGTGCCCGCCCCCGAGCAGTTGAGCTTCGCCGGCCTCGACGCGCTCAAGGACATGTCACTGCGCGAGACCACCTTCGTCGTCGTCGACCTGGAAACCACCGGCGGGCGTGCGACAGCCGACGAGATCACCGAGATCGGGGCGGTCAAGGTTCGCGGCGGTGCGGTACTGGGTGAGTTCGCCACCCTGGTCGACCCGCAGCGCAGCATCCCGCCACAGATCGTGCGACTCACCGGTATCACCACCGCGATGGTGTGTGATGCGCCGACGATCCGCGCGGTGCTGCCGATGTTTCTCGAGTTCGCCCGCGGCTCGGTGCTGGTCGCCCACAACGCCGGATTCGACGTCGGGTTTCTGCGTGCCGCCGCCGATCGGTGTGGGATTCCCTGGCCCCGGCCGCAAGTGCTGTGCACGGTCCGGCTGGCTCGCCGGGTGCTCACCCGCGAGGAAGCCCCCAGCGTGCGACTGGCCGCGTTGGCGCGGCTCTTCGCCGTCGCCAATGAGCCCACCCACCGCGCTCTCGACGACGCCCGCGCCACCGTCGAGGTACTACACGCGCTGATCGAGCGGGTGGGCAACCAGGGGGTGCACACCTACCCCGAGTTGCGGTCGTATCTGCCCGGTGTGACGACGGCTCAGCGCCGCAAACGAGTGCTGGCGCAGGGTCTGCCGCACCGGCCGGGCGTCTACCTGTTTCGCGGGCCGTCCGGCGAGGTGCTCTACGTCGGCACCGCAACCGACTTGCGGCGCAGGGTCACCCAGTACTTCAACGGCTCCGACCCGCGGGGCCGCACCAAGGAGATGGTCGCGCTGGCCAGCGCCGTCGATCACGTCGTCTGCGCGCACGCACTGGAAGCCGGCGTGCGCGAACTGCGGATGCTGGCCGCGCACGCCCCGCCCTATAACCGTCGCTCGCGATTCCCGCACCGGTGGTGGTGGGTGGTGTTGACCGATGAGGCGTTCCCCCGCCTGGCGGTGGTGCGTGCGCCGCGGCACGAGCGTGCCGTCGGCCCGTTTCGTTCCCGGGCCGACGCCGCTGACACCGCGGCGCTGCTGGCGCGGTTCACCGGGGTGCGCACCTGCACCGCCCGGCTGGCGCGTTCGGCGCTGCACGGCCCGGCGTGCCCGCCAAGGGAAGTGTCGCCGTGTCCGGCCGGCCGCGAGATAACCGCTGCGGACTACGTGCCCGCCGCGCTGCGCGCCGCCGCGTTGATCGACGGTGCCGACAACGCCGCGCTGGGGGCGGCAGTAGCCCAGATCACCGCCCTGGCCGAGCGGCACCGCTACGAGAGCGCCGCGCGGCTACGTGACCACACCGGTGCGGCGGTCGAGGTGCTCTGGCGTGGCCAGCGGCTGCGGGCGCTGGCGGCGCTGGCCGAGTTGGTGGCCGCCGCACCGGACGGGCACGGCGGTTGGCAGCTCGGCGTCATCCGCTACGGGCAACTGGCCGCGGCCGGCACTGCGGCCCGCGGCGTGCCGCCGATGCCCGTCGTCGACGCGCTGCGGGCGGGCGCGCAGGTGATCCTGCCGGCGTCCGCCCCACTGGGCGGGGCGCTGGTCGAGGAGACCGCGCTGATCGCGCGCTGGCTCGACGGGCAAGGAGTGCGCATCGTGGATGCTGCCGTGGGCTGGTGTTCGCCGTTGAGGTCCGCCGGACCGTGGGCTGCCTGGGCGGCTTCGGCCCGCTCGGCACGGGTTGCCGCCGAGCAGGTCGGGGCCGATTCAGACCTGGTATCCGAACCGCACCCATCGCGCGAGCAGCTGTTCGGCCGCACCGCTGTCGATGGCGGCGGCGGCACGGTGCAGCCCGTCTTCCCACGCCGGCAACCACTCGGCGCGGCTGGATAGCCCGGTGTGGGCCACGATGGCGCCAGCGGCGTTGAGCACCACGGCATCTCGCACCGGACCCTTGGCGCCGGCCAGCACCGAACGGGCCTCGGCCGCGTTGGCGGCCGCATCGCCGCCAAGCAGGTCGTCGAGTTCGGCGCGCGCGAAGCCAAACCCGGCAGGGTCGAACGTCAGCTTGTCCACCGTGCCGGCCTGCACCCGCCAGATCGTGCTAGTCGTTGTGGTGGTCAGCTCGTCGAGCCCGTCGTCACCGTGCACCACCAGGACGCTGGACCGGCGGGCGGCGAACACCCCGGCCATCACCTCGGCCAGATCGGCGAACGCGCAGCCGATCAAACCTGCTCGCGGACGGCCCGGATTCGTCAGCGGCCCAAGCAGATTGAAGACCGTGGGAACGCCGAGCTCGCGTCGCACCATCGACGCATGCCGGTACGACGGGTGAAACTGCGGCGCGAAGCAGAACCCGATCCCCACTTCCGCGACACTGCGGGCAACCTGCTCAGGGCCCAGGTCGATGCGCACACCCAGCGCCTCGAGCGTGTCGGCACCGCCGGCCAGCGACGAGGCCGCGCGATTACCGTGCTTGACCACCGGTAAGCCGGCGGCGGCCGCCACGATCGCAGCCATCGTGGACAGGTTGACGGTGGACACGCCGTCGCCGCCGGTCCCGACCACATCGACGGTATCGATGCCGATCTCGTCAACGGGCAGCCGGTGCGCGTGGTGCAGCATGACCTCGGCAAGCTCGCTGACCTCCGCGGCAGTGGGAACCTTCATCGTCATCGCGACCGCGAACGCGGCGATCTGGGACGGCGCCGCGGCGCCGGTCATGATCTGCTCCATCGCCCAGGCGGCCTGTCCGCGCGCCAGGTTCTGCCCGGCCATCAGACCGCCGAGCACCCGCGGCCAACACGACCGGGAAGATGACTCCGCCACGCGCCGATGGTCCCACAGGGTGATCGCAAGCGCGGCGCAGCCGGGCGCAGCGGGTCGCCCCGCCAGACCCCCAGGGTGATCGCAAGCGCGGCGCAGCCGGGCGCAGCGGGTCGCCCCGCCAGACCCCCAGGGTGATCGCAAGCGCGGCGCAGCCGGGCGCAGCGGGTCGCTCTCCCAAACCCGCGCTCGTCAGCGACTCGCCAATTACCGCCCCGGGTGGAGTTCGACAACTACAAAGCGTCATACTTGCGGATGTGACGAGTGCGGTGGGAACCTCGGGTACTGCTATCACGGCGCGCGTGCATTCGCTCAACCGGCCCAACATGGTCAGCGTCGGCACCATAGTGTGGCTTTCCAGCGAGCTGATGTTCTTTGCTGGGTTGTTTGCGATGTACTTCACAGCGCGCGCTCAGGCCGGCGGTAATTGGCCGCCCCCGCCGACGGAATTGAACCTCTACCAGGCTGTTCCGGTCACGTTGGTACTGATCGCCTCGTCGTTCACCTGCCAGATGGGCGTTTTCGCCGCCGAGCGCGGCGACGTCTTCGGGCTGCGCCGCTGGTATCTCGTCACGTTCCTGATGGGCCTGTTCTTCGTCCTGGGCCAAGCCTACGAGTACTACCACCTGGTGGGTCACGGCACCACGATCCCCAGCAGCGCCTACGGCAGCGTCTTCTACCTGGCCACCGGCTTCCACGGACTGCACGTCATCGGCGGGCTGATCGCGTTCATCTTCCTGCTGGCCCGCACCACGATGAGCAAGTTCACACCGGCACAAGCGACCGCGTCGATCGTCGTCTCCTATTACTGGCACTTCGTCGACATCGTCTGGATTGCGCTGTTCGCCACGATCTACTTCATCCGATGACCAGCCGGCCAACGAACAGGAGTGTTCGCTTGAAGACACTGGGGAGTAATCGCTCGCGACGGCGGCTTCGTCGCCGGTTGTCGGCCGGACTGCTGCTGTTGATGGCGTTAGCCGTAGCCGGCGGGCTGGCCGCGGTGCTGACCCCAACTCCTCAGGTGGCCGTGGCCGACGAGTCTTCCTCGGCGCTGCTGCGCACCGGCAAGCAGTTGTTCGACACCTCCTGCGTGACGTGTCACGGTGCCAATCTGCAGGGTGTGCCTGATCGCGGCCCGAGCCTGATCGGCGTCGGTGAGGCGGCCGTCTACTTCCAGGTGTCCACCGGGCGGATGCCCGCCGCACGCGGTGAAGCGCAGGCGCCCCGCAAGGAACCGATCTTCGACGGCGGGCAGATCGATGCGCTGGGCGCCTACGTGCAGGCCAACGGCGGCGGCCCCACGGTGGTGCGCACGCTGGACGGCAGCCCGGCGATGCAATCGCTGCGCGGTTACGACCTGGGCCGCGGCGGCGACTTGTTCCGGCTCAACTGCGCGTCCTGCCACAACTTCACCGGCAAGGGCGGCGCATTGTCGTCGGGGAAATACGCCCCGGACCTGGAGCCGGCCAACGAACAGCAGATTCTCACCGCCATGCTGACCGGGCCGCAGAATATGCCTAAGTTCTCTGACCGTCAGCTGTCCTTCGAGGCCAAGAAGGACATCATCGCCTACGTGAAAACCGTCAGCGAAGAACGTCAACCAGGCGGCTATGGTCTGGGCGGCTTCGGACCGGCCCCCGAGGGCATGGCGATGTGGATCATCGGGATGGTTGCCGTGATCGGTACGGCATTGTGGATTGGGGCGCGATCATGACCAGCGGGGTCAGCGGAGAGGGCAAGGGCACCGACACCCCCGGCCAGCAAGGTGCTCCGGGTCAGCCCAGCGATGCCGAACTGGACGCGATGTCGCGTGAGGAGCTCGTCGACCTTGGCGGCCGGCTCGACGGTGTCGAAACGGTCTACAAGGAATCTCGTTGGCCGGTCGCGGGAACCAAAGCCGAGAAGCGCGCCGACCGCGGAATCGCGTTGTGGTTCTTGGCCGGTGGCGGTTTCGGGTTGGCGCTGCTGTTGGTGTTTTTGTTCTGGCCCTGGGAGTACAAGCCGATGGAGGCTGAGGGCAGCTTCTTGTACTCGCTGACCACCCCGCTCTACGGTCTGACATTCGGGCTGTCCATTCTCGCCATCGCGGTCGGAGCGGTGCTGTTCCAGAAACGGTTTATCCCCGAGGAGATTTCGATCCAGGAGCGCCATGACGGCGACTCCCCGGAGATCCACCGCAAGACAGTGGTCGCCAATCTGACCGATGCTTTCGAGGGCTCGACGCTGCGGCGTCGCAAGCTGATCGGAATGTCGTTGGGCTTGAGCCTCGGAGCCTTCGGGCTCGGCACTCTGGTCGCTTTTATCGGCGGCCTGATCAAAAACCCCTGGAAACCGGTGGTGCAGACCGCCGACGGTAAAAAGGCCGTGCTGTGGACCTCGGGTTGGACGCCGCGCTACCGCGGCGAGACCATCTATCTGGCCCGCGCTACCGGTGAGCACCTGGGATCGCCGTTCGTCCGGATGCGTCCGGAAGATGTCGACGCCGGCGGAATGGAGACCGTCTTTCCGTGGCGGGAATCTGACGGCGACGGGATCAGCCACGAATCACGCGAACAGCTGCGCAAGATCATGATGGGTGTGCGCAACCCGGTGATGCTGATCCGCATCAAACCAGGTGACATGTCGCGGGTGACCAAACGCAAGGGTCAGGAGAGCTTCAACTTCGGCGAGCTCTTCGCCTACACCAAGGTCTGCTCGCATTTGGGTTGTCCCTCATCACTTTACGAGCAGCAGTCCTACCGAATTCTGTGCCCGTGCCATCAGTCGCAGTTCGACGCATTGCAGTACGCCAAACCGATTTTCGGTCCTGCGGCGCGTGCCCTGGCGCAGCTGCCCATCACCATTGACAGCAACGGCTATCTGGTCGCCAACGGCGACTTCATCGAACCAGTCGGGCCGGCATTTTGGGAGCGCACCTCATGAGTCCGAAAATCGATATTGGCAATACCCTCGCCCGTCAAGCGCAGGACATCGACACCCGGTATCACCCGTCGGCCGCGGTGCGGCGCCAGCTCAACAAGGTCTTTCCCACCCACTGGTCGTTCCTGCTTGGCGAAATCGCGCTGTACAGCTTCATCGTTCTGCTGCTCACCGGCGTATACCTGACGCTGTTTTTCGACCCGTCCATGGCCGAGGTCACTTACAACGGCGTGTATCAACCGCTGCGCGGGGTGGAGATGTCGCGGGCCTACGAAACCGCGCTCAACATCTCCTTCGAAGTCCGCGGCGGGCTGTTCGTCCGCCAGGTCCACCACTGGGCCGCGCTGATGTTCGCCGCGGCGATCATGGTGCACCTGGCGCGCATCTTCTTCACCGGCGCATTCCGTCGGCCCCGTGAAGCCAACTGGGTCATCGGTTCGCTGCTGCTGATCCTGGCCATGTTCGAGGGTTACTTCGGCTACTCGCTGCCCGACGACCTGCTGTCGGGTATCGGGTTGCGGGCTGCCTTCTCGTCGATCACGCTGGGCATGCCGGTGATCGGTACCTGGTTGCACTGGTTGCTGTTCGGCGGCGACTTTCCCGGCAACATCATCATTCCGCGGCTGTACGCGCTGCACATCCTGCTGATTCCCGGGATCATCCTGGCGCTCATCGGGGCGCATTTGGCGCTGGTCTGGTTCCAGAAGCACACTCAGTTCCCCGGACCCGGCCGCACCGAGAAAAACGTCGTCGGCGTGCGGGTCATGCCGGTGTTCGCGGTCAAGTCCGGTGCCTTTTTCGCGCTGACCACCGCCGTCCTGGGCCTGATGGGCGGCCTGTTGCAGATCAACCCGATCTGGAACCTGGGGCCCTACAAGCCATCTCAGATATCGGCGGGCAGCCAGCCGGACTTCTACATGATGTGGACCGAAGGCCTGGCCCGGCTCTGGCCGGCCTGGGAGTTCTACTTCTGGCACCACACGATTCCCGGACCGGTCGGCGTGGCGTTGATCATGGGCTTGGTTTTCGTGCTGCTGACCATCTACCCGTTCCTGGAGAAGAGGTTCACCGGCGACTACGCGCACCACAACCTGCTGCAGCGCCCGCGGGACGCTCCCGTTCGTACCGCGATCGGCGCCATGGCGATCGCGTTCTACATGGTGTTGACCCTGGCCGCGATGAACGACATCATCGCCTGGAAATTCCACATCTCGCTGAACGCGACGACCTGGATCGGACGCATCGGGATGGTGGTGCTACCGCCGATCATCTACTTCGTCACCTATCGGTGGTGTATCGGCTTGCAGCGCAGCGACCGTGCGGTGCTCGAGCATGGCATCGAGACCGGCATCATCAAGCGTTTGCCGCATGGTGCCTACATCGAATTGCACCAGCCGCTTGGCCCGGTCGACGGCCATGGCCACCCGATACCGTTGGAATACCAGGGCGCGCCGGTACCCAACAAGATGAACAAGCTCGGCTCGGCCGGCTCGCCCGGCACGGGCAGCCTGCTGTTCGCCGATCCGGCGTCCGAAGACGCCGCACTGCGCGAGGCGGCGCACGCCGGCGAACAGCGTGCCCTCACCGCGCTACGCGAACACCAAGACGGCACCAACGGTTCGCGCGACGGCGAGCACTAGGGCCCGACGCCGCGGGTTGAGGTGGCTCGACGCCCCGGTTTACACACTCGACGGCCCGGCTGGCGCTTCTGCGCAATTAGCGTTCGTCGAGCATCCGGTGTAGCTGCCGCACGTATCGCCAGGGGATCACCGGCATGGCGACCGTGACGATGCCGGCGATCACATATGCCGTCCAGGCCGCGGCCTGGTGGCCGATGGCCATCAGGTAAGTCGCCGTCGCGACAGCGACCAGCGCAACTCCCATGGCGGTCACCAGTTCGACGGTGCCGCGTAACCAGATGCGATCGATGGTCGCGTCTGTGAAAGCGCCGGCCGCCCGCAGCGCAGTCAACCGCTCGGTCTGGCCGGCAGGGCCGCGAGCCGGCGGATACTCCGCCCTGATCGGTGGCGCAGCCGCAGCACGAGCCGTGATGTGCCCCGATTGCGTCGCGGGCTCGGCCCGACTCGTGCGCCGGGCACGCAGTAACACCGGGATCGCGCCGACGATGATCAGCGCCGAAATGACGATGATGACGTACAGCACCGACGAGGTGTGCGGGTTGCCCGCCGTCTCGTGAAAGCCTCGTCCCAGATCGATCAGCGCGACTGTGGCCGCCACGCTCACACCGATCAGCACCAGCCAGATCGCGGCGCAAACCCCAACCAGAATGCGATCGCCGGTGGTCGACGACGCCATAGCCCACCCGCCTCGGCTGTCCGAATACCTGTTGACCATCAGCAGTTCGTCTGCGGTGCGTTGTTCTCGTTCGACGACAGCACCGCTCCGTCGCTGGTGGTGATCGTGCAGTTGAGTCTGCTGACCCGGAAAAGGCTCGACGCCTCCACCGAGCCGACTTCAGACTGCGAGATCGGGGTGACCGTGATCGACCACGGGATATAGACGTTGTGTTGGGTGCGCCGCCGGCCAGAGGCATCGATGTAGGTCACCGAGATGATGTCGCCGGGCGCCTTGGTGCCGGTTACCGAGTAGGTGACCTGCCGAGGACCGGCCGGAGCGGTGGTCGTCGGTGGTGGCGGCGGCGGAGCGGCCACGACCGGCGGCGGCTCCGGGGCCGGGGCCGGCTCCGGAGCCGGCGGTGGTGGAGCCTCGGCCTGGGGCGGCGGGGGCGGTGGCGGTGGCTCACTGGTGGATGGTGGAGGGGGCGCCGGCGGCGGAGTGGTGACGGTGATCTCGTCCTGAATCGGCGGCGCGGACGTAGGCGCCGTCTCCGGCGTGGCCAGATCGTTTGTGTCGGTACGCGCGAATAGCAGGGACACCGACACCACTAGGGCAATCGCCGCGACGATCGCGGCCACCCCGACAACCCACGGCCAGCGTGGCGGGTGGGGTTCGTCGCCCTCTGCCTCGTGGTAGCTGTCGTAGTCGTAGAGGTCGATGTCGACGGGCACATAGGGCCCGCTGGTGAAGTGTTCCGACTCCGGAGCCGAATAGGCCTGCGAATAAGCGTCCGTCTCGCTGGTCTGGTCACGTTCGCCGGTCTGCTCCCCCAGGTGCTCGCCGGTGAACTCGTTGTCGTCGTCGCTGAGCTCGCTGCCGTTCTCCAGATCGCCAGGTTCCGGTCCTGGAGGATTCGGCCCGCTCATGTTCGTCTGTCCTGTCCAACTACGTCACCAGTGCAGGCGACAACGCGCCTGCATCGCCCCGCGCACGCTCCGCAATTCCACATTGTGCCTCGCAAACCCTACCCAACCGGCAGGTGCACGGCAGTCCCGGCGACCTGGTGACGGGTCAACTGATGCCCTGATTGTGACCTTGTGAGCGAGCTGATCAGTGCTTCTCGGGCCCGAGGTAGTACTCGAAGACCAATCCGGCTGCCGACGCGAGGACGAACACCACGCCGGCAGCGATCAACCACGGCAACCACAACCCGATACCGACAGCGGTCACCGAGCCCGCCAGGGCGATCATGATGGGCCACCAACTGTGCGGACTGAAGAAGCCCAATTCACCTGCACCATCGCTGATCTCGGCGCCCTCGTAGTCTTCCGGGCGGGTGTCGAGCCGGCGCGCCACAAACCGGAAAAAGGTCGCAACGATGATCGCCAGACCGGCGGTCAACACCAGCGCGGTGGTGCCGGCCCATTCCACCCCACCGGTGGCGAACAACGTCGTCAGTACGCCGTAGATCACGGCGACCACGATGAAGAACGCGGCGATGAATTCGAACAGCCTGGCTTCGATATGCATAGGTGCCCCTACTTGCTCGCCGCCGGCGACAGCTGTCCGCGGCGGGTTTCGAACGGATGCGTTGTGACCGCGACGGGAGATTGGTTGACCGCCTGCAGCGCCTGCGCGTTCGTCTTACCGCCGATCCGCTGGTCCAGGTAGGCCTTGAAGTCGTTGGGCGCCACCACCCGGACCTCGAAGTTCATCATCGAGTGATAGGTGCCGCACATCTCGGCGCAGCGCCCGACGAATGCCCCGGTTTGGGTGATCTCGGCGACCTGGAATCTGTGCACCGAGTTGTTGGCCTCGGGGTGGGGCATCACGTCACGCTTGAACAAGAACTCCGGCACCCAGAACGAATGCACGACGTCAGCCGATGCCAGCTGGAACTCGATCCGCTTGCCCGCCGGCAGCACCAGGACCGGGATTTCGGTACTGGTCCCCAACGTCTCGACCTTGTCGAAATTGAGGTAAGTGCGGTCCTCGGTATTGAGACCCGCCACTGGGCCGACCAGTTCCTCGCCGTGCTTGTCCTTGCCTTCCGGCTTGGACACCATCGCCGCCTTCTTCGCCGGGTCGGCACCGTCGTATTTGAGCGTGCCGTCCTTGAAATCGACCTTCTGGTAGCCGAACTTCCAGTTCCACTGGAACGACGTGACGTCCACGACGACCTCGGGGTCGGACGCCAAATGCATGATCTTTTCCTGCACCACCACGGTGAAATAGAACAGCACCGAGATGATCAGAAACGGGGTGACAGTCAGCACCAGCTCCAGCGGCATGTTGTAACCGAACTGGCGCGGCAACTCGGTGTCACTGGCCTTTTTGCGGTGAAACGCCGCGGCCCAGAAGATCAGGCCCCACACGATGGCCCCCACCACCAACGAGGCGATCACCGCGCCAAGCCACAGCTGCCGGTTGGCCTCCGCCTCGGGGGTGATCCCGCGCGGCCAGCCCAGGCCCAGTGCCTCCTGCCAGCTGCATCCGCTCAGGGTGACCGCCAGAACGCCCAGCGTGCCGGCCAAGACCAAGAGCCGAAGCCGACGGGAGCCTGCAGAACGGCTTGGCCCGCGGAGTGTCACGTTGGCGCCTCCTGTATCACAAGCTGGGCCGACGGGAGTCGGCCGACTCGCCGCAGCTGTCGAATACTACTACGCAGCGTAGACCACGCGTCCTGGCGAGCCGCGCAGACTCCCCCGCGCAGCTCCGCGCCGTCGCTACCCCGTGCCCGTCGCCCGATCAGCCCGTTCGCCGGGGTGCGGCATACTTGGGCGCGATGTGTGGACTGCTGGCCTTCGTGGCTGCCGCGGCCGGCGGTGTTCCGCCCGGTTGTAGCGCGGTCGACGGCGCCGACGAAGTCACCGATGCGATCGCCCGCGCCTCGCATCTGATGCGTCACCGCGGGCCCGACGAGCCGGGGACTTGGGCCGACCCCGACGGGACGGTCGTGCTGGGCTTCAACCGGCTGTCCATCATCGACATCGCCCACTCACACCAGCCCCTGCGCTGGGGACCGCCGGAGTCACCCGACCGGTATGTGCTGGTGTTCAACGGCGAGATCTACAACTACCTGGAGTTGCGTGCAGAGCTGACCGACGAGCACGACGTCACGTTCGCCACCGATGGCGACGGTGAGGCCATCATCGCCGCCTACCACCATTGGGGCCCCGACGCGTTACGACGGTTGCGCGGCATGTTCGCGTTTGCGCTGTGGGACACCGTCACCCGCGAATTGTTCTGCGCCCGAGACCCATTCGGCATCAAGCCGCTGTTCGTGGCGACCGGATCCGGCGGCACCGCGGTAGCCAGCGAGAAGAAGTGCCTGTTGGATCTGGCCGACCAGGTGGGCTTCGACACCCGAATCGACCCTCGGGCCGTGCAGCACTACACGGTGCTGCAGTACGTACCTGAGCCGGAGACACTGCACCGCGGGGTGCGTCGACTGGAATCGGGATGTTATCTGCGGCTCCGCCCGGGAACAGAGCCGCCGACCCTCACCCGCTACTTCGTACCGCGATTCGCCGCCACCCCGATCACCCGGGATACCGCGCAGGCTCGCTACAACGAGATCACCGCAGTGTTAGAGGACTCGGTGGCCAAGCACATGCGCGCCGACGTCACCGTCGGGTCGTTTCTGTCCGGCGGCATCGATTCCACGGCGATCGCTGCCCTGGCCATCCGGCACAACCCGCGGCTGATCACCTTCACCACCGGCTTCGAGCGGGAGGGATTCTCCGAGATCGACGTTGCCGTCGCTTCGGCCGAGGCGATCGGTGCACGGCATATCGCCAAAGTGGTCAGCCCCGCTGAGTTCGTCGCCGCCCTGCCCGAGATTGTCTGGTACCTCGACGAACCGGTAGCCGACCCCGCGCTGGTGCCGCTGTTCTTCGTCGCGCGCGAGGCCCGCAAGCATGTCAAGGTGGTGCTCTCCGGTGAGGGTGCCGACGAACTGTTCGGTGGCTACACGATCTATCGGGAGCCGCTGTCGCTGCGGCCGTTCGACTATCTGCCCGCCCCGCTGCGGCGGTCGATGGGCAAGGTGTCCAAGCCGCTGCCCGACGGCATGCGCGGCAAGAGTCTGCTGCACCGGGGCTCGTTGACATTGGAGGAGCGCTACTACGGCAACGCGCGTAGTTTCTCCGATGCGCAGCTGCGTGCTGTGCTGCCCGGGTTTCGTCCGGACTGGACCCACACCGACGTGACGGCGCCGATCTACGCCGAATCGGCCGGTTGGGATCCGGTGGCCCGCATGCAGCACATCGACCTGTTCACGTGGTTGCGCGGCGACATCCTGGTCAAGGCCGACAAGATGACGATGGCCAACTCGCTGGAACTGCGGGTGCCGTTCCTGGATCCCGAGGTGTTCGCGGTGGCGTCGCGGTTGCCGCTGGAGGCCAAGATCACCCGCACCACGACGAAGTACGCGCTGCGCCGGGCGCTGGAGTCCGTCGTCCCGGCGCATGTGCTCAACCGGCCCAAGCTGGGCTTCCCGGTGCCGATCCGGCACTGGCTGCGCGCGGGAGAACTGCTGGAGTGGGCCTATGCCCTGACTGACTCGTCACAGGCCGGCGAGTTCGTCGACGTCGCCGCGGTGCGCCGGATGCTCGACGAACATCGTTGCGGTACAACCGATCACAGCCGCCGATTGTGGACCGTGCTGATTTTCATGCTGTGGCACGCGATCTTCGTCGAGCGCAGTGTGGTGCCGCAGATCAGCGAACCGCACTACCCGGTGCAGTTGTAGCGCCGAGCAGACGCGGCGCTTAGGCCAGCGCCGCGGCGATCTCGGCAGCGGCCTCGTCGCCGTAGGCGCCGGCCAGCCGGCTCACCGCGGACTCGCGGTCCCACTCCCATTCCTGGGTGCCGGTCGACTCCAACACCAGCACTGCGACCAGCGATCCGAGCTGGGCAGAGCGCTCCAGCCCGAGGCCGGCGCTACGCCCGGTCAAAAAGCCGGCCCGGAATGCGTCGCCGACGCCGGTGGGGTCGACCTGGCTGGTCTCCGGCACCACGCCGACATGGATGGTGGCACCGTCGCGGTCGACGATGTCGACGCCCTTGGCACCCAGCGTGGTTACCCGCAGCCCGACCTGCGCCATCACCTCGGCTTCGGTCCAGCCGGTCTTGGACAGCAGCAGATCCCACTCGTAGTCGTTGGTGAACAGGTAGGTGGCGCCGTCGATGAGCCGGCGGATCTCCTCGCCCGTCAACCGGGCCAGCTGCTGGGACGGGTCGGCGGCGAACGCCAGCCCGAGCTTGCGGCACTCCTCGGTGTGCAGGAACATCGCCTCCGGGTCGTTGGCCCCGACGATCACCAACTCCGGTGTGCCGACGTCGTCGACGACCTTGGCCAGGGAGATGTCCCGCGCCTCCGACATCGCGCCCGGGTAAAACGATGCGATCTGGGCCATCTCGGTGTCGGTGGTGCAGACGAAGCGCGCAGTGTGCGACGTCGTCGAGATCAGCACGTTGTCGCACTTGACGCCGTGGCTGTGCAGCCATTCGCGGTAGTCGCCGAAGTCGTCGCCGGCAGCGCCCACCAGCGCGACATCGCCGCCGAGCACGCCGATGGCATAAGCCATGTTGCCGGCCACCCCGCCGCGGTGGATCACGAGATCGTCGACCAGAAAGCTCAGCGAAACCTTCTGCAAATGATCCGCGAGCAGTTGTTCGGAAAACCGGCCCGGAAAGCGCATCAAATGGTCAGTTGCAATCGAACCGGTCACCGCAATCGTCACGAAAAATCCACCCTTCAATTTCTAAGCTTGTCTAGCGAAGACTACGCGCGGTAGCGGTGGCCGTTGCACCGCGGCCAGCCGCCAAGGGTGCGTTAGCCTGCCTAGAGCAACCCGATGGCTGCTGACGGCAACCGTCCGCCGTCTCATCCACAGCGTAGGAGAACCCTTGATGCCCGGTCCCTACTCGCCGAACCATCCTCTCGGCGCCGACGGGCCGCCGCTCACCGATCCGCATCCCAGTCAGCCGATTCCGACGCCGCCCGACTACCCCGGCTCAACAGGGGCAGGAGACACGCAGGCAGCGCCGCCCGCGGCCGCTTATCCAGGCCAGTTGCCCCCGCCGGTGCCCTATCCAACGCGGCAGCGACGACGGTGGGTCATCGGAGCGATGGTGGCTGTGGCACTGATCGCCGTGATGATCGGGGCGATCGTGTACGGGGTGCGAAGCGACAAATCGGCCACCACGGGTGCCGTATTTTCCGAGGCAACGGCCAAATCGGCGATCCAGGGCTATCTGGACGCGCTGGAGCAGCGCGATACCGAAGCCATCGCCCGCAACACGTTGTGCGGCATCTACGACGCCGTGCGGGACCGGCGGCCGGACGAGGCGCTGGCCAAACTGTCCAGCGACGCCTTTCGCAAGCAGTTCTCCGACGCCCAGGTGACCTCGATCGACAAGATTGTCTACTGGTCGAACTACCAGGCGCAGGTGCTGTTCACCATGCGGGTCACCCCCGCAACGGGCGGGCCGCCGCGCGACGAGGTTCAGGGCATCGCGCAGTTATTGTTCCAGCACAACCAGGTGCGAGTGTGCTCTTACGTGCTGCGAACAGCCGGCAGCTACTAATCCGCCGAAGACGACAGCCTCAGTTGAACGAGTCGCCGCAGGAGCACGACCCGCCCGCGTTGGGGTTGTCGATCGTAAAGCCCTGCTTTTCGATCGTGTCAACGAAGTCGATCGAGGCACCTTGCAGGTAGGGAGCGCTCATCCGGTCGACAGCCAGCTTCACACCACCGAACTCCGCGGTCAGGTCACCGTCGAGGGAACGGTCGTCGAAGAACAGGTTGTACCGCAGACCGGCGCACCCGCCCGGCTGAACCGCGATACGCAGCGCCAGATCGTCGCGGCCCTCCTGGTCCAGCAGTGACTTCGCCTTGGCCGCGGCGGCGTCGGTCAAGATCACGCCGTGGGTGGTGGCGGTCGACTGGTCCTGAACAGTCATTGCGTCTCCCTACATGTGCCTACATGCCTAAATCGCCTGGGATGGGTCCGCTCGGCGCTGAGCGTCCGATTAAAAACCCACCTAGTCAAAGGTACCTTGTTCGGCCACTATTCCCGAGTTGCGCGGCTGCCGCCGAAGCCAAACCCATCAGCTGGTTGGCCGCATCGACCAGCGCCAGCCGGACCGAACCGGCATAGTCGGCGATCGCGTAGGCGGCCGTTATGCCCGCCGATCGCTGCGTGAAGCCGTCGAGACCGACCTGGCCGGCCAGCACCAGCACCGGGATTTGCCGCGAGCGCGCCGCGGCGGCCAGCGCCCCGACGACCTTGCCGTGCAGCGATTGCTCGTCGAGTTGACCTTCTCCGGTAACGACGAGGTCTGCCACGGCAAAGTCATCGGCCAGCCCGGTGTGCTCGGCGATGATCGCCGCGCCCGATTCGCGCCGGCCGCCCAGCGCCAGCAACGCCGCCCCGATCCCGCCCGCCGCACCGGCACCGGATTCGGCGCTCACCTGGCGTCCGGCCGCCGCGTCCAGTTCGGCCGCCCAGTCGCTGAGCCGCTGTTCCAGCGCGCTGACCGTCTCGGCGTCGGCGCCTTTCTGCGGTCCGAACACCCGCGCGGCGCCCCACGGCCCCAGCAGCGGGTATTCGACGTCGGAGGCGGCGACCAGTTCCACCCCGGCCAGCCGTTGTCGAGCGACCTCCAGACCGCCGAGTTCGTCGACGAGTCCGCGACCGCCGTCGGTGCTGGCGCTACCGCCCAGCCCAACGAAGACACGCGTCGCGCCCGCCGCCAGCGCCGCTGCGATGAGCTGGCCGACTCCCCTACTGCCGGCGGCCAGCGCAGTCTGCGGTGTCGGCGGACCGCCGAGTTGGGCCAGGCCGCAAGCTTCCGCGCAGCCCAGGTATGCGGTCGTCGATCCCGGATCGAACACCCAGTCGGCCTCGACGTCGTCGTCAAGCGGCCCGGCGACCCGTAGCCGGCGGCGCTGCCCGAGCCGGTCGGCCAATACCGTGACGAAGCCGGGTCCGCCGTCGGACTGCGGCGCGATGGTGAACTGATCGCGTGGCCGCGTGCGATTCCAGCCGGTGGCGATGGCGGCGGCGGCCTGCACGGCGGTCAACGTGTCGCCATAGCTATCCGGGGCGATCAACACGCGCAGCACGTCCGGGCCGCTCATCTCAGCGAGCGTAGGGGCTCGGTGCCACGTGTGCTCGTCGAAGGCTGTTTACCGATCGAAACCGGCTGCGAAGTAACCTGGCGACTGTGAAGCTGCTGGGCCGCAAGAAGGACGTCGGTGTCGCCCCGGATGAGATCGAGGCACCGGCAGATCAGGACGCCGTCGTCACCACCGGGGATGCGCGTCAATCCACCGCGCCCAAGGGGCGGCCCACCCCGAAACGAAGCAACAAACGGCGCGGTCCGGTCGCGCCGGCGCCGATGACCTCCGCTGAAGCCCGCGCCCGGCGCAAGGCGATGGCCGGCCCGAAACTGTCCCGCGAGGAGCGGCGGGCTGAGCGGACCGTCCGCCGCGCGCAGATGACCGACCGGCGGGAACGCATGATGGCCGGCGACGAGGCCCATCTGCTGCCGCGCGACCGGGGCCCGGTGCGCCGGTTCGCCCGCGACGTGGTGGACTCTCGCCGCAACGTGCTGGGATTGTTCATGCCGTTGGCGCTGACGCTGATGTTCGTCATGTTCGGCGTACCGCAGCTGCAGCTGTACATGTCGCCCGCGATGCTGGCGTTGATGGCTCTGATGATGATCGACGGGGTCATCCTGGGCCGCAAGGTCACCAGGATGGTTGACGAGAAATTCCCCGACAATACCGAAAGCCGTTGGAAGTTAGGCCTTTACGCTGCGGGCCGGGCTTCGCAAATGCGCCGGATGCGAGCTCCTCGGCCCCAGGTCAAGCGCGGCGACAGCGTCGCCTGACAGCGGCCGGTGCCGAACACGCCCTCGGGGTTCTGATGACCTTTCCGCCGGTGACGCCTCCCGATGCGGATGTCGCCGCGGCGGCTCGCGCCCGGCAGGACATCCTGACCAAGCCGGCGGGGTCGCTGGGTCGCCTCGAGGACTTGGCGGTCTGGCTTGCGTCGTGTCAGGGCCATTGTCCGCCAGAGCAATTCGAGCGCGCCCGGGTTGTCGTCTTTGCCGGTGACCATGGTGTCGCGCGGTCAGGGGTATCGGCGTACCCGCCGGAGGTCACCGCCCAGATGATCGCCAATATCGGGGCCGGCGGCGCGGCGATCAACGCATTCGCCGAGGTCGCCGGGGCGACCGTGCGGGTCGCTGACCTTGCCGTGGATGCTGATGCGCTGTCGCCGCAGATCGGCGCTCATAAGGTGCGCCGCGGCAGCGGTGACATCGCGGTGCAGGACGCGTTGACCGACGAGGAAACCACCGCGGCGATCGACGCTGGCCGGCGGATCGCCGACGAAGAGGTCGACGCCGGCGCCGATCTGCTGATCGCCGGCGACATGGGCATCGGGAACACCACGGCGGCAACCGTTCTGGTTGCGGCCCTGACCGGCACCGAGCCGGTCGCAGCAGTCGGCTACGGAACCGGTATCGACGATGCCGGGTGGGCACGCAAGACCGCAGCGGTCCGCGACGCGCTGTTCCGGGCCGAGCGGGTGCGCTCGGATCCGGTTGCCTTGCTGCGGTGTTGCGGCGGCGCCGACCTCGCCGCGATGAGCGGCTTCTGTGCACAGGCCGCAGTTCGGCGCACCCCACTGATGCTGGACGGTCTGGCGGTCACCGCAGCCGCCCTGGTCGCCGACAGGTTGGCGCCCGGCGCTCGGTTGTGGTGGCAGGCCGGTCACCGCTCCACCGAACCGGCGCACCAACTGGCGTTGGCTCAGTTGGAGCTCGATCCCATATTGGACCTGCGAATGCGGTTGGGCGAAGGCACCGGGGCGGCGGCGGCGCTGCCGGTGCTGCGGGCCGCGGTGGCCGCACTGTCGTCGATGGCAACTTTCGCAACCGCCGGCGTTTCCTGCCGCTCCGACAAGCGCCCATCGTGATCCGCTCGCTGGCAACCGCTTTCGGCTTCGGAACTGTTTTACCGCTGCCCGGTGCGGCGGACCGGCCGGTGGGTGGCGCCGCGGTGAGCGCGCTGCCGCTGGTGGGCGCCGCGTTGGGCGGCCTGGCCGCCGGCGTGGCCTGGGTTGCCGTGCTGGCGTTCGGGGCGGGCAGCCCGCTGGCGGGTCTGCTCGCAGTGGCCGCCCTGCTCGCGGCGACACGCGGCCTGCACATCGACGGCGTGGCCGACACCGCCGACGGGCTGGGCTGTTACGGGCCGCCGCAACGCGCACTGCAGGTGATGCGCGACGGGTCGAGCGGCCCGTTCGGAGTCGCCGCCGTCGTCTTGGTGATTGCATTGCAGAGCTTGGCCTTTGCGTCGTTGACCGCGGTCGGCATTGTCGTCGCGGTGGCCGCCGGACGCGTTGCGGCGGTGCTGGCTTGCCGCCGGTCGGTGCCCGCGGCCGAGGGCAGCACCCTGGGCGCCCGAGTGGCCGCCACCCAGCCCGCGGCGGCGGTGCTGGTCTGGGTCGCAGTGCTGGTGGTGGCGTCGCTGTGGGCGGCTCCGCGGCTGTGGCAGGGTCCGGTGGCAGTACTGGTGGCGCTGTGCCTTAGTGCCGTTCTGGTCGCCCACTGCGTACGCCGGTTCGGCGGCATCAGCGGCGACGTGCTCGGTGCTGCGATCGAGTTGACCACGACGGTGAGCGCAGTGCTGCTCGCGGCAGGCTAGCCGAGCCGCGACATCCAGCCGTGGGTGTCGGCGAACGTGCCGCGCTGAATGCCGGTCAACGTGTCGCGCAGCGCCATCGTGATTTCACCGGGTTCGCCGTCGGCGATGGTGAAGTCGCCCTCGCCGTGCTTGACGTGGGCGATCGGGGTGATCACCGCGGCCGTGCCGCAGGCGAACACCTCGGTGATCTCACCTGCGGCTGCCTTCTTCTGCCACTCGTCGATGTCGATCTTGCGTTCCTCGATGGCGAAGCCGGCGTCGGTTGCCAACTGCAGCAACGAATCTCGAGTGATGCCCGGCAGCAGTGAGCCGGACAGCTCGGGGGTGACCAGTCGGGCCGATCCGCCGCTGCCGAACACGAAGAAGATGTTCATCCCGCCCATCTCTTCGATGTAGCGCCGCTCCACCGCGTCGAGCCACACCACCTGGTCGCAGCCGTTCTCGGCGGCTTGCGCCTGAGCCACCAGTGACGCGGCGTAGTTGCCGCCGAATTTGGCCGCTCCGGTGCCGCCGGGGCTGGCCCGGACGTATTCCGTCGACACCCACACGGTGACCGGTTTGACGCCCCGCGGGAAGTACGCACCGGCCGGCGAGGCCAGCACCAGAAACCGGTACTGCTTCGCCGGGCGTACACCCAGTCCCGGCTCAGTGGCAATCACGAACGGGCGCAAGTACAACGACTCCTCACCACCGGCCGGGGGCACCCATCCGTCGTCGACGGCGATCAGTTGTCGCAGCGATTCGATGAACAACTCGTCGGGAAGCTCCGGGATCGCGATCCGCCGCGATGACGCTCGCATCCGGGCGGCGTTGGCGTCGGGCCGGAACGAGACGATCGAGCCGTCCGCCCATCGATACGCTTTGAGCCCTTCGAACACTTCTTGCGCGTAGTGCAGCACGATCGCCGACGGGTCCAGTTCGATGGGGCCGTAACCCATCACCCGCGCGTCGTGCCACCCCTGGCCGTCGGTGTAGTCGATCGACACCATGTGGTCGGTGTGGTACTTGCCGAAGCCGGGATTGGCCAGGATCGATTGGCGCACCTGGTCACTGGTCGGGTTTGCGGTGCGCGAAACCGTGAACTCGAGGTGGCCGCTGGTCATGGGGCGATTGTATATCCGGGCGCTAGCGAGTTTTTGGTTCGACGAATGGGGGTCGGACCACTTCGCATTCGACGGCGCGGCCACGGACGTCGACGTTCACCCGCTGACCGTCCTGGACATCTGCATCGGTGTCGATCAGCGCCAGTGCGATACCGACTTTCAATGTCGGTGAAAATGTTCCCGACGTGGTGACGCCAACCTTGCGGTCGCCGTCGCTCACCGTCAGGCCGGGCCGCAGCACACCGCGACCGACTGCGCGCAGCCCGCGCAGCACCCGTCGAGGACCCGCCGCCTTTTCGGCCAGCAGCGCGTCGCGGCCGAAGAACGCGTCCTTCTTCCAGCCGATCGCCCACCCGCAGCGGGCCTGCAGCGGCGAAATATCGGCCGACAACTCGTGGCCGTGCAGCGGATAACCCATTTCGGTGCGCAGCGTGTCGCGGGCACCCAGGCCGGCCAGTTGACCGTCGGCTCGGCTCACCGCGGCCACCAGCGCGTCGAACACCACACCCGCCGACTCCCACGGCGGCAACAGCTCATAGCCGTGCTCACCGGTGTACCCACTGCGGCACACCCGCACCGGCACGCCGGATAACACCGCATCGGCATATCCCATGTAGTCCATGCCGGTCGGTAGCCCCAATTCGTCGAGAACCTCGGTCGAACGCGTGCCCTGCACCGCCAGCACCGCATAGCTGCGGTGCTCGTCGCTGATCGTGAGCTCCGCCGGGGCAGCCTGCTGCAGTGCGGCAACCACCGCGGCGGTGTTGGCGGCGTTGGGCACCAGAAAGATCTCGTCGTCGGCGACGTAATAGGCGATCAGATCGTCGATGACGCCGCCGGATTCGGTGCAGCACAACGTGTATTGCGCCTTGCCCGGCCCGATGCGGCCCAGGTCGTTGGTGAGCGCGGCGTTGACGAATTGCGCGGCGCCCGGGCCGCGCACCGACGCCTTGCCCAGGTGGCTGACATCGAACAGTCCGACGGTTGTCCGGGTGGCGGTGTGCTCGCTGACCGTACCGGCATACGACACTGGCATCAGCCAACCGCCGAACTCGGCGAAGCTGGCGCCCAGCTCACGGTGGCGGTCTTCCAGCGGTCCGTGCTGCAGCTCTTCGGGCATCCTGCGCCGCTCCTCCTAATCGCCGCGCTCTGCATATCGCGGCGCGCACGATGCCCCACACTAATCAGGTGGTCAATTTTGATGCGCTGGAAGCTGCCGGACTCGCCGATGCGCGCAACCGGGCGCCGCTCATCCACTACCTCGATGACCTCGGGTTCACCCCAGGCGACATGGTCGAGGCCGAGCGTCGCGGCCGCCTGTTCGGGCTTGCGGGTGACGTGCTGGGCTGGTCGGGCCCGCCCGTCTACAGCCTGCAAAGCGCCGCCGACGTGCTGAGTGTTCCGGTCGAGGATGTCGAGCAGGCCTGGACGATGCTCGGCCTGTGCGTCGCGGGCCGCGACACGCCGGCGTTGAGCGAGGCCGATGTCGATGGTCTGGGAACCTGGTTCGCGATGCGGGCGCAGCTTGGCGACCCCGCCGACGGCTTCCTGCGGGTGCTCGGCGTGACGATGGCCCGGCTGGCCGAGGCCGAGTCGTCGATGATCCGGCTTAGCCTGCCCGACGTGTGGCTCGGGCACACCCAAGACGAACTCGCCACCGCGCGAGCCTGGCGGACGACCACGGAGCTCATCCCCCGCATCGGCGCCATGATCGACGCCGTGCACCGCCACCACCTGGTCAGTGCCCGAACGTTCCTCGAGGGTCTCGGCGGGGGCCCGTCGGCGAGCATGGTGTGCGGTGTCGGTTTCCTGGACCTGTCCGGCTTCACTGCGCTGACCCAACTGCTCACGCCCGCCGAGTTGTCGACTCTGCTCAACGGCTTTTCCGCCAATGTCTCCGATGTGGTGCACGCCGACGGCGGGCGGGTAGTCAAGTTCATCGGCGATGCCGTGATGTGGGTGAGTCCGAGCGCCGAACGGCTGGCCAGGGCGGCGGTCGATCTCGTCGGCCACCCCCTGGCGCGGGAAACCGGACTACAGGTGCGCGCCGGCCTGGCTTACGGGGCGGTGCTGGCCATCAATGGCGATTACTACGGCAACGCGGTGAACCTGGCCGCCCGGTTGGTTGCTGCCGCCTCACCTGGCCAGGTCCTCACCGCCGCGGATGTCCATGCCGAATTGCCGGACTGGCCGGTGATCGAGCAGGAACCCTTGACACTGAAAGGTTTCGACGAGCCGGTAACGGCGTACGAGTTGAGCCTGTCCACCGGTCGTTAAGGTGGTGCCCTGTGAGCACCGAACCCGGCTACCAATCCCCCGCAGTCACTGTTGCCTCTTCGCTACCGCGGCGCGGCGCCGCTTCGGCCGTACTGGTCGTGCCGGTCGTCTCGACCGGTGACGAGGACAGGCCCGGCGCGGTCGTCGCGGCAGCCGAGCCGTTCCTGGACGCCGACGCCATCACCGAGATCGAGGGCGCCCTGCGAGCGCTGGACGCCACCGGCGGCAACGAACAGACCCATCGGCTGGTGGTGAAGTCGCTGCCGGTGGCCAGTGTGCTCACCGTCGGTCTGGGTAAGCGTCGTGACGAGTGGCCCGCCGAGGTGATTCGCCGCGCTGCGGGTGCGGCGGCGCGCGCGCTGGGCGGCACCGAGGCCGTCATCACCACCCTGAGCGAGCTGGACCTGGCCGGCGCGGTGGAAGGCCTGATCCTGGGCGGTTATCGCTTCACCGACTTCCGCAGCGGCAAGACGGCGCCGAAAGACCGTGGTCTGCGCAAGCTCACCGTTCTCGCCACCGCCAGGGCCGCCAAAACCGAAGCCTCGCGCGCGGCGGCCGTCGCGACCGCCGTGGCCACTGCCCGCGACTTCGTCAACACGCCACCCAGCCACCTATTTCCCGCCGAATTCGCCAGCCGGGCAAAGGCTTTAGGCCAATCGGTCGGTCTCGAGGTTGAAGTGCTCGACGACAAGGCGCTGCACAAAGCCGGCTACGGCGGAGTGATCGGGGTGGGCAAGGGCTCGTCGCGCCCGCCGCGGCTGGTGCGGCTGCGGTACCGCCCCCAAACGCAGGGCCAGCCCAAGCGGGTCGCGCTGGTCGGCAAGGGCATCACCTTTGACACCGGCGGCATCTCGATCAAGCCGGCCGCCTCGATGCACCATATGACCTCCGACATGGGCGGGGCCGCCGCCGTCATCGCGACAGTGACGCTTGCTGCGCAACTCGAATTGCCCATCGAGGTGATCGCCACCGTACCGATGGCGGAGAACATGCCGTCGGCGACCGCGCAACGACCCGGTGATGTGCTGACCCAGTACGGCGGCACCACCGTCGAGGTGCTCAACACCGACGCCGAGGGCAGGCTGATTCTGGCCGACGCCATCGTCCGGGCCTGCGAAGACAACCCGGATTACCTGATCGAGACGTCGACTCTGACCGGCGCGCAGACGGTGGCGCTGGGTGCCCGTACCCCTGGCGTGATGGGCAGCGACGAGTTCCGCGACCGGGTGGCCGCCATCTCGCAGGCCGTCGGCGAAAACGGTTGGGCGATGCCGCTGCCCGACGAACTCAAGGATGACTTGAAGTCGACGGTGGCCGATCTGGCTAACGTCAGCGGGCAGCGCTTCGCCGGGATGCTGGTGGCCGGGGTGTACCTGCGCGAGTTCGTCGCCGACGGGGTGGCCTGGGCCCACATCGACGTGGCCGCCCCGGCGTACAACACCGGTAGCCCGTGGGGTTACACGCCCAAGGGCGGTACCGGTGTGCCGACCCGCACCATGTTCGCGGCGTTGGAGGACATCGCCGAACACGGCTAGGGTGTTGAGTTCCTTTACCGCAAGTCGGTCCGCAGGGCGCCGCGCGCGGCCAAATACCCGGGCATGCCATGCACTCCCGGGCCAGGCGGTGTGAAGGATGAACAAAGGTAGCTGCCGCGGCGCGGCAACCGGTAGGGCCGCAGTCTGGTGGCCAAGTTCACGACGTATCTCAGCGGATCCTGAAAGCCTCCGTTGATCACTCCGCCGCACATGTTTGGATTGCGGGCTTCCTGCTGCTTGGCGGTGGTCGTCACCTTCTTGGCGATCCTGTCTTTGAAGCCGGGCGCGAACCGCTCGATTTGATTCCCGATCGCTTCGGACATGTCAATTGTCGACCCGTTCGGCACATGGCAGTAGGTCCATACCGTCTGTTGACCGGCCGAGGTGCGTGTGGAGTCAAAGCGGCTCTGGTTAGCAAGCAGGACAAAAGGTTTCGACGCGTGTCGGCCCTTGTTCACCGTCGACTCGCTTGCGGCGACCTGCTGCAGCGTGCCACCAAGATGGACGGTAGCGGCATCCTTGCACTCGTCGGCCCGCCATGGAATTGGGCCATCCAGTAGGTAGTCGACTTTGCAGAGGCCCGGACCATACCGGTAATTGGAAAACAGCCGCCGATACCAGGTCGGCACACTGTCACCGAGGATGGTTGCCACTTGCGTCGGGGACACATCGAGCATCAGCACGCGATGGGAAGGCACGTCCGACAATCGCCTGACCCAATGACCCAGGCGGATCTCGCCGCCAAGGTGCTCGAAATACCCCAGTAGCGCATCGGCTATCTTTTGCGATCCGCCGCGAGGCATCGGCCAACCGGTTCGGTGCGCGCTTATCGCGAACATGAAACCCGCCGCAGCGGTACCGACGAGACTGAGCGGCATGAAAGAGTGTGCGGCCATGCCGGCAAGCAGCGCGGGCGCCCTCTCGTCGGTGAAATGGCGCTTCGAGAAGCCGACGATCGATGACGTCCCGAAGCGGGCGAACTTGGCGACTGTCAACGGGTGCTTGGGCGGGAAAGGGTCGAGGATGCTGTCGAATAACTCAATCCCATTGGACACCAACGGAGTCAGCAATTCCTCGTAGGCGGCCCTGTCGACGCCCATTGCGGCGGCCGCCTTGCTGACGTCACGGTAGAGCGGGACGGCGGTGCCGTCATCAAGCGGGTGGGCAGCCTCGATCGGCGCAAATATCCACTCGAGACCGAAATCTGCCAGCGGCCAACGCCGAAACGCCGGCGAGGCCATCGCCAGCGGGTGTATCGCTGAGCAGATGTCGTGCACCGATTCGTCATTGGTGACATGCGCGGATCGGGTGCCCCCGCCCGGAGTGTCGGAACCTTCCAGAATGAGGACTCGTCGGCCTGCTTCTGCCAGCGTCACTCCGGCAGCAAGTCCATTCGGCCCGGAGCCGACCACCACCGCATCGAATTGCTCAGCGGCCATGTGAGCGGTCACTTCACCTGACTGGGGTCGAACCGTTCAGCAAGTGCGGCCAGCCGCAAGATGCACTCGCGGTTGCGAGGATGGATCGCCACCAGTGTCAACCGGTCGGGGATGAGGTTGACCGCCCCCTCGGCGGGTACTTCAATCATCTCCACCCGGCACCCATCCGGGATCTCGGCCAGGCGCATCGTGATTTGTGCTGCGCCGAGCGGGCCCAGCCCCGCGCGCAGCACCAACTCCTGCAACGGCACACAGCTCTCGACCGACGTCTGGTCGTCGATCACCAATGGCCACACCCCGATCGAGTGCCTGATGGCGGTGCCGGGCTGTGGCCAGTCCGAGTCGACGGCACGGGTGCGGCTATTGCCGACCACCCATTGGCTATAGGTCCATCCGTCGGCGAGCACCTCCCAGACCCGCTGGCAAGACGCATGCACATCTCGAGTCGCGGACAGTTCTCGTGTCGCCATCATCGCCGAGGTCCTTTCGCATCAGGCTGACCCCTGCGTATACCCCCGACAGTGGTCAGCGACGCGTCAGAACCCGCCGCGATCTGCGATGGCTAACGGTGCAGCGTTGAGCGCTGAAACCAGTTGACCTTTTGCCGCCACGCCAACGCCGACGTCACCGCGAAGACGGCCCCGCACATGCACGCGAAAAACCACACCAGGCCCGCGGTTGCCGGGCATTGAAACGGCGGAATCAGCGCGGTGGTGAACCGCACCACGCACGCCATGATTCCGCTGACACACGCCACCAGATAGACCGTGGCGATGCGCCTCGACCGCGGGTCTTTGCGTAGGACCAGCAGTGCGCGTGCGCCATACCCCAGTAGGTAGGCGAGCGTTGCGCACAACAGCAGCCAGTACACGCTCAGCCAGAAATCCGTGGGCAGCGCGAAGAAATCCCGCGCATACGTTTTGCTGCCGTAGCTCAACGAAAAGGTCGCCAGCAGCAGCGGAATACACAACGTGGCCGGCCGTTCGACGTACTGCTTGAACGCCGCCTGCATGGCGTCGTCGTCGGCAAGGCGGCCAAGGGCGTTGTAGACGATCGCCGACGCGGCGACGACATAACAGTCGTGCCCGAGGTAGTTCTGCAGATTCCACTCGCCGGTGATGTCATGCAGGGCGACCCCGAGGGTATTTGCTGCCAGGGGCGACATCAGCGCAACCGCGCAGCCCTGCAACGCGATGTTGAGCGTGGCGGCGACCTCCCAGCGGCAGTTCCAGGTGACGCGTCGTATCCACAGGCTCCACGAAATAGCTGCGAGCGTGATGACGATGAGAGCGGTGAGTGCCATGGCGACCGCGGTGCTCTACAGCGGCGGCGCGTCGAGACGCGGCCGAAATTCCTCGATTCTGGGACGTCTTTTCGCCGTGACCACCGCGGCGTCCGTAGCGATCTGCAACGGATAGCTAAGTCCACCGATCTCTTCGGCCAGCGAGGTGACCTCTTCGGGATGGATGAACCGGTAGCGCGTCAGCAGCTCGGCCCGGTTGATGCCAAGGTTGGCGGCGGCCCGGCGAAGGTTGTCCGCTGTGATCAGGGTCCCCTTGTCCAGCTGGTCGTAATAGGTGGACCGCGGCAGCTCCATCGCGGTCCAGATCTGCTCCCTGCTCAGGGGACGGCCCGCCAGGTAGGAGAGAACCGTGGCGAGGTCTTTGCCGGTGTCGTCGGGGTACACGCCGAGCAGCTTATCCAGCTTTTGGATCCGACTTTTAGACTTTTCACCACGCAGATGCCATTCATTTCGGTGCCGCCGTCACCGATGTCCGACTTCCAGATTTTCCGTCCCGGAAAGTGCACAGTCGGCGTCGCGCAATGATGTCTGCTCGGCACACCCGCAGCGCACTCTGCCCTGGACGCGTGGCGGCAACGCCGTAGTGACAGGATGGTTTCGACATCCAGTTGGGTGCGCACCCCGGCTACCTTGGCGTTGGTAAGCCAGCGGTCGCCCCGTGCCGACCGACCGATCGATCGAGGAGTCAACAGAGATGGCCTTCTCAGTCCAGATGCCGGCACTCGGTGAGAGCGTTACCGAGGGGACGGTCACCCGCTGGCTCAAGCAAGAAGGCGACACCGTCGAAGTCGACGAACCGCTGTTGGAAGTCTCGACCGACAAGGTCGACACCGAGATCCCCTCGCCCGCGGCCGGCGTGTTGACCAAGATCGTCGCTCAGGAAGACGACACCATCGAGGTGGGCGGTGAGCTGGCCATCATCGGCGGTGCCGACGAAGGTGCACGCGAGCAACCCGCCCCCGAGGCACCGCCCGCGCCGGCTGCCGAGCCGCAGCCGGACGCTCAGCCGGAGCCTAAGGCCGAGTCCCGGCCCGAGCCGCAACCAGCCGCGCCGTCGTCCAACGGCGAGGGCGGCGCCACTACCCCGGTACTGATGCCCGAACTCGGTGAATCGGTTACCGAGGGCACGGTGACCCGTTGGCTGAAAAAGGTCGGCGACACCGTGAACGCCGACGAGCCGCTGGTGGAAGTGTCCACCGACAAAGTCGACACCGAAATACCGTCGCCGGTGGCCGGCACGCTGGTCAGCATCACCGCCGAGGAGGACGTCACGGTCTCGGTCGGCGGGGAGCTGGCCAAGATCGGGACCGGCGCGGCCGCGCCGGCGCCTGAACCGCAGGCACCGCCCGCCCCCGCACCTGAGCCGCAGCCGCAACCCAAACCCGAGGCGGCGCCGGCACCGCAAGCACCCGCGCCGAAACCGCCAGCGCAACCCGAGCCCGCGCCCACACCCGCGCGACCACAACCCGACGCCGCACCGGCAGCCGACACCCCCAACGCTCCGTACGTCACCCCGCTGGTGCGAAAGCTGGCTGCCGACAACAACATCGACCTGGCTCAAGTCAGCGGCACCGGGGTAGGCGGTCGCATCCGCAAACAGGACGTGCTGGCCGCCGCCGAAGCGAAGAAAGCACCGCCGCCACCGCCGGCAGCGCAGGCCCCCGCCGCCGCGGCGGCCCCGACACCGCCCGCACCCACGCCGGCGCCGGCGCTGGCGCATCTGCGCGGAACCACGGCGAAAGCCAGCCGGATTCGCCAGATCACCGCTGCCAAGACCCGCGAATCGCTGCAGGCCACTGCTCAGCTGACCCAAACCCACGAGGTCGACATGACCCGGATCGTGGCGCTACGGGCCAGAGCCAAAGCCGCGTTCGCCGAACGCGAGGGCGTCAACCTGACCTTCCTGCCGTTCATTGCCCGCGCTGTGATCGACGCGTTGAAGACGCATCCCAACATCAACGCCAGCTACAACGAACAGACCAAGGAGATCACCTATTACGACGCCGAACACCTCGGGTTCGCCGTCGACACCGAACAAGGTCTGCTCTCCCCCGTCATCCACAACGCGGGCGATCTGTCACTGGCCGGGCTGGCCCGCGCGATCGCGGATATCGCCGGTCGAGCCCGCTCCGGTGACCTCAAACCCGACGAGTTGTCCGGCGGTACGTTCACCATCACCAATATCGGCAGCCAGGGCGCGTTGCTGGACACCCCGATCCTGGTACCGCCGCAGGCCGCCATGTTGGGCACCGGCGCCATCGTCAAACGGCCGCGGGTCGTCGTCGATGACACCGGCAACGAATCCATTGGGGTGCGGTCGATCTGCTATCTGCCACTGACCTATGACCACCGCCTGATCGACGGTGCTGACGCCGGACGTTTCCTGACCACGATCAAGCATCGGCTCGAAGAGGGAGCGTTCGAGGCCGACCTGGGGTTGTGACGGGATGGCCAAATCAGTCATCGCGATCGCGGGTTCGTCCGGGCTGATCGGCTCGGCTCTGGTGGCGGCGCTGCGCAGCGCCGACCACCGGGTGCTGCGGATCGTGCGCAGAGCGCCGGCGAACGGCGGCGAAATCCGCTGGGACCCCGATAGCGGCGAGTTCGACGCCTCAGCGCTGCGTGGTGTCGACGCGGTGGTCAACCTGTGCGGGATCAACATTGGAGCGCGACGCTGGTCGGGCGCCTTCAAACAAGAGCTGCGGGACAGCCGCATCACGCCGACCGAAGTGCTGTCCGCCGCGGTCGCCGAAGCCGGTGTCGGAATCCTCGTCAACGCCAGCGCCGTCGGCTACTACGGCAACACCAAGGACCATGCCGTCAACGAAACAGATTCGGCCGGAAGGGGATTCCTGGCGCAGTTGTGCCAAGACTGGGAAGCGGCCACCGCGCCTGCGCAGCAGGCCGGCGTCCGCGTGGTGCTGGCCCGCAGCGGATTGGTGCTGTCCCCGTCGGGCGGTGCGCTGCGCAGGCTGCGACCACTGTTCTCGGTGTGCCTGGGCGCCCGGCTGGGCAACGGCCGCCAATACATGTCGTGGATCAGCCTCGAGGACGAGCTGCGGGCGCTGCAGTTCGCCATTTCGAATAGCGCACTATCCGGGCCGGTGAATCTGACCGGGCCCGCACCCGTGACGAACGCGGAATTCACTGCGGCGCTGGGCCGCGCCGTGCATCGGCCCACGCCGCTGATCATGCCTGGGTTCGCGGTGCGGGCCGCACTCGGCGAATTCGCCGACGAGGGCCTGCTGTGTGGTCAGCGGGTGATCCCGAGCGCCCTCGAGCGCGCCGGCTTCCAGTTCGACCACAACACCATCGGTGAGGCGCTGCGATACGCCACCACACGCCCGGCCGCAGCCTGATCCGGTCGCGAGCGTCACGCCCGGCGCGGCGCCCGAGTAGCCTCGCCACTGTGAGTTCCATCCGGTCCAGCCTGGCCCCGATCGACGTTCGCCAGCTGGGCTGCCTGGACTACCGGGCCGCATGGCAGCTGCAGCGCGAACTGGCCGACGCCCGGGTGGCCGGCGGTGCCGACGCGCTGGTGTTGTTGGAACACCCCTCGGTTTACACCGCCGGCCGGCGCACCCTGCCGCACGAACGCCCGGCGGATGGCACACCCGTCGTCGACACGGACCGCGGCGGCAAGATCACCTGGCACGGCCCGGGACAACTCGTCGGTTATCCGATCATCGGGCTGGCCGAACCGCTCGACGTGATCAATTACGTTCGGCGCCTTGAGGAGTCGCTGATCGCGGTGTGCACCGGCCTCGGCGTGCCTGTGACCCGAATCGACGGCCGCTCCGGGGTGTGGGTGCCCGCCGGTGACTGCCGACCCGCGCGCAAAGTCGCCGCCGTCGGGGTCCGGGTGTCCCGGGCGACAACGCTGCACGGCTTTGCGCTCAACTGCGACTGCGACCTGGACGAGTTCGCGCGGATCGTGCCGTGCGGCATCACCGACGCCGGGGTGACGTCGTTGTCCGCCGAATTGGGCAGCCGGATCGGCGTCGAGGACGTTCGGTCGGCAGTCGCCGGAGCGGTGTGCGACGCCCTGGATGGTCGGCTCGCACTGAGCTGGCAGCCCACCAGCGCCCGCGTAGCATCGGCATCGTGACCATCGCTCCGGACGGGCGCAAACTCCTGCGACTGGAAGTGCGCAACGCGCAAACCCCGATCGAGCGCAAGCCACCGTGGATCAAAACCCGCGCGCGGATGGGTCCGGAATACACCGAGCTGAAGAAGCTGGTCCGGCGTGAGGGCCTGCACACCGTGTGCGAAGAGGCCGGCTGCCCGAACATCTACGAGTGCTGGGAAGACCGCGAGGCCACCTTCCTGATCGGCGGCGAGCAGTGCACCCGTCGTTGCGACTTCTGTCAGATCGACACCGGCAAGCCCGCCGCTCTGGACCGCGACGAGCCACGGCGGGTCGCCGAGAGCGTGCAGGCGATGGGGCTGCGCTATTCCACGGTCACCGGTGTCGCGCGCGACGATCTGTCCGATGGCGGTGCCTGGCTCTACGCGGAAACCGTGCGTGCCATCAAGGCACTCAACCCGTCCACCGGCGTCGAGTTGTTGATCCCCGACTTCAACGGCGACCGTGACCGGTTGCAGCAGGTGTTCGAGTCGCGTCCAGAAGTATTGGCGCACAACGTCGAAACCGTGCCACGAATCTTCAAGCGGATCCGGCCGGCATTCAGCTATCAACGCAGCCTGGACGTACTCACCGCGGCACGAACGTTCGGCCTGGTAACCAAGAGCAACCTGATCCTCGGGCTGGGCGAAACGATCGAGGAGGTGCGCACCGCGCTGGTCGATCTGCACGACGCCGGCTGCGAGATCGTCACGATCACGCAATACCTGCGCCCGTCGGCGCGCCACCACCCGGTGGAGCGCTGGGTCCGGCCAGAGGAATTCGTCGAGCTCTCCGAATATGCCGAACAGCTCGGGTTCGCCGGGGTGCTGGCAGGTCCGCTGGTGCGATCGTCATACCGGGCCGGGCGCTTGTACCAGCAGGCTATGCAGGCACGCCCAACCGGCTCCGCCGTATCCTGAATCCATGGCGAAACCCCGTAATGCAGCGGCGAATAAAGCCGCCAGAGCCGAGGCGAAGGCGGCCCGTAAGGCCGCTGCCAAGGAGCGTCGCAGCCAGCTGTGGCAGGCGTTCACCATGCAGCGCAAAGAGGACAGACGGCTGCTGCCCTACATGATCGGCGCTTTCGTGCTGGTCGTGGGGCTGTCAGTGGCAGTCGGTGTGTCCGCCGGCGGGTTCACCATGCTGATGATGATCCCGCTGGGCATCGTGCTGGGTGCGCTGGTCGCGTTCATCATCTTCGGTCGGCGTGCCCAGCGATCGGTGTACCGCAAGGCCGAAGGGCAAACCGGCGCGGCGGCCTGGGCGCTGGACAACTTGCGCGGCAAGTGGCGCGTCACCCCGGGCGTGGCCGCCACCGGTAGCTTCGACGCCGTGCACCGGGTGATCGGTCGCCCGGGGGTCATCCTGGTCGCGGAGGGGTCGGCGACCAGGATCAAGCCGCTGCTGGCGCAGGAGAAGAAGCGCACCGCGCGGCTGGTGGGTGAGACGCCGATCTACGACATCGTCGTCGGCAACGGCGACGGCGAGATTCCGCTGGCCAAACTCGAGCGCCACTTGACCCGGCTGCCGGCCAATATCACCGTCAAACAGATGGACTCACTGGAGTCCCGGTTGACCGCACTGGGTTCACGCGCCGGCGCCGCCACGTTGCCCAAGGGCCCGATGCCCAACGCAGCCAAGATGCGTGGCGTCCAGCGCACCGTGCGCAGGCGCTAGCGTCGCACGACTGCCGTGCCGGTCGCCCGGTCCTGCAGACCGCGGCCGTCGACGTCGACGAACAACGCGGGAATGACGACCGCGATCATCAACCCCCGCAACGCAGCGCGTCCAAGCCCGACGTGCATCCGCGCGTCGACGGACTGCACCCGCACTCCGAGCACAAACTGGCCCGGAGTGAACTGAAACAGCCGCACCGCGATCATGCCCAGCACCAACCAGATGACCAGGACCGCGGTCGAGAGCTGGCTCGGCGTGACGAGCCCCAGCGTCAGGCCCAGCGCAGCCAGCCCGTAAGCCAGTAGCCAGTCAACGATCAGTGCCGCGAACCGGCGCCCGGTGCGCGCCAGCGAGCCAGGCCCCTGTTCCGGCAAACCGAGCGTCTCGCCGGGGTATTGCCGCTGCTGACCGCCGGAATTCAGCGGCCCGGGACCGGATAGCCAGGATGCGATGCTGCGGGCCATGGCCCCACAATAAGCATCGGCCGGCACGGACCCGGTTTCGACGGCCGCCGACCGGATCGCGTAACGTCAGCGCAACACGAGGTTGACTGCCGGGCAACATCGCCTCCTTAGCGTCTGATCGGGCCACCCGTCACGGCCAGTAGAGGAGAGCGCTTCAATGACCGCAGTCGCACCAATGCCCGTAGTGAAGGAGAGCGCCTCGGTGTCCGAAAAGACGGCCGACGACATCAGCAAGCTCATCGCTGACGAGAAGGTCCAGTACGTCGACGTCCGTTTCTGCGATCTGCCCGGCGTCATGCAGCACTTTTCGATTCCGGCTTCGGCATTCGACCAAAGCGTGTTCGACGACGGGCTGGCCTTCGACGGGTCGTCGATCCGCGGCTTCCAGTCAATCCACGAGTCGGACATGATGCTGCTGCCCGACCCGGACACCGCGCTGATCGACCCCTTCCGGGCGGCCAAGACGCTGAACCTCAGCTTTTTCGTGCACGACCCGTTCACCCGGGAGCCGTACTCTCGCGACCCGCGCAACGTCGCCCGCAAGGCGGAGAACTACCTGGGCAGTACGGGTATCGCCGACACCGCCTTCTTCGGCGCCGAGGCAGAGTTCTACGTCTTCGACTCGGTGTCCTTCGACTCGAGCATCAACGGCTCGTTCTACGAGGTGGACTCGGTCTCCGGATGGTGGAACACCGGCCAGGCCACCGAGGCCGACGGCAGACCTAACCGTGGGTACAAGGTCCGCCCCAAGGGCGGTTACTTCCCGGTTGCGCCCACCGACCAGTACGTCGACCTGCGCGACGCGATGACCACGAACCTCATCAACGCGGGTTTCACCCTTGAGCGCGGCCATCATGAGGTTGGCAGTGGCGGCCAGGCGGAGATCAACTACAAGTTCAACACGCTGCTGCATGCGGCCGATGATCTGATGCTGTTCAAATACATCATCAAGAACACGGCTTGGCAGAGCGGCAAGACCGCCACGTTCATGCCTAAGCCGTTGTTCGGGGACAACGGCTCCGGGATGCACTGTCACCAATCGCTGTGGAAAGCGGGCAGCCCGCTTTTCTACGACGAGTCGGGCTACGCCGGCCTGTCCGACACTGCTCGCCACTACATCGGCGGCATTTTGCACCACGCGCCGTCACTGTTGGCGTTCACCAACCCGACGATCAACTCCTACAAGCGACTGGTGCCGCACTACGAGGCGCCGATCAACTTGGTGTACAGCCAGCGCAACCGGTCGGCGTGTGTGCGCATCCCGATCACTGGCAACAACCCGAAGGCCAAGCGGCTGGAGTTCCGCTGCCCCGACTCGTCGGGCAATCCCTACCTGGCGTTCTCGGCGATGTTGATGGCCGGTATCGACGGCATCAAGAACCGGATCGAACCGATGGCGCCGGTGGACAAAGACCTCTACGAGTTGCCGCCGGACGAAGCCGCCAACATCCCGCAGGCGCCCACGCAGTTGGCTGACGTGATCGACAATCTGGAAGCCGACCACGAATACCTCACCGAGGGCGGTGTCTTCACCACCGACCTGATCGAGACGTGGATCTCCTATAAGCGCGAGAACGAAATCGAGCCGGTCAACATCCGGCCGCATCCTTACGAATTCGCGCTCTACTACGACTGCTGATCGCGCTAGGGGCCCGGCGGTCCAATCTGCCCGCCGGCCCCACGGCTGATCCCCCACGCGACACCGCATACTGCTATCGCCAACGCGCCGTAGATCAGCGCCGAGGGCCACCAGGGTCGGGCGGGCGGAGCAGGCTCCGCAGCGGCCAGCGCCACCAGGAAGCTGCCATTGTCGGTCGGCCCGGCGCCCGGCAGCGACTGAGTCTTGGTCACCCTGATCTGGGCGTTGCTCTCGGGATCGTTGACCTGGCCCCACGCCAACGTGGAGTCGTCAAGGAGGAAGGTGTCCCTGCTGCCCGGGGGTTGGCTGTCGTCGTGGCCCACCACCTTCACTTGGCCGACTTTCACGGTCTTGTCATCGGCCGGGACATACGCTGCGACGTTTTGGTACACCTCCGGCGGCGCCGCCGGGATGTAGTCCGGTGGCGGTGGACCCTGCCAACCCTCCGGCGGTATCCAAGCGCCGCCGTAGAAGCTGCCCGACGCCACATAGCTGTCGCCGACCGCGGTGAACGGGAAGAGGCCGAGAGCGGCGACGTCGAGCACGATCCGGCCGCCGGCCGGTAAGTAGGCCTCCCGGTATTCGCCGTTGTACAAGTAGCGGAACGTCATCGCCTGTTCGAGCGGGTTGTACAGCGTCGGGCGGTGGTACTCGTCGTACTCGATGTAATCCCAATGACGGGGGCGCACCAGTTCCCGGAAGCCGACTTTGACGACGTCGACGTTGCCGGGGTGGTCGTTGACCACATTCTGCACTTGGCGTTCGAAGTCGGCGATCTGCAGCATCGGGTGACTTGTGCTGAAATCAATCCGCGTCGCCGGTGCGGCTTTGGCGGCCGCGATCGCCTGCGGTGACGCATCCAGGTCTTTCGGTGCTGTCACCAGCGCGTATCGCGGCGCCCCGGGGGCCGGCGGGTTGATCTTCGGTCCCGGAATCGTCCGCAGCGGCGGCGGCTTTGGTAGAACTTCCGGGGGTTGTGCCGGCGGCGCGGGGGCTACCGGGACTACGGGAATCGGCACGGGCGGGGCCTGGGGAATCGGCGCGGGCGCCCTGGTCGCTGGCGCCGGACGCGGCGGCGCGGCCTCGTAACACGAGCGCGACGACGGCAGACGATATTGCACTACCCAGCGCAGGCAGTCGTCGCAGAACTTAGGATTGGCCCCGGCGCCGGCACATGGCGCCGCCTGGGCCACCCCCGATGTGGCGGCTACCGCCGAGAACGGTGCGAAAGCCAAGACAGCTGCCGCCACCATCCCGAGGGCTTTCATCTCGTGACCTTTCCGGAACCGCACTGCCTGACAGCTGCGACCACCGAGGTGCGGACGGGAAGCGGCGGCTTTGCCGTTATCTGAGACAGTGTCGCACTTTCTCTCTGGGCCACGAAATCGCGACTGGACCGCGATTCGCAGATGAGTACACCGTGTGTACCGGAGCCCGATGCGGCTCGTTTCCAAGATAGCTGCGCCGCCGTATTGTCGGCGCATGACGCGCAATCTGGAGGCCCGACTCAATACGCGTTCACCGTCGGCAGTGGCGGTGTTTCGAGTGGTGTTGGGACTGCTGTTCTTATGCCACGGCCTGTCCAAGCTGATCGGCTGGCCGGCAGGGCCGGTGATCCCGGTCGGCGAATGGCCGGTCTATTACGCGGGTTGGATCGAATTGATCACCAGTGTGCTGATCATCGTCGGCCTGTTCACCCGGGCTGCGGCCTTCGTTGCCTGCGGCGAGATGGCCGTCGCCTACTTCACTCAGCACCTGCCGCTCGGATTCTGGCCGCTCACCAATCACGGCGAACTTGCCGTGGTGTACTGCTTTGCTTTTCTGCTATTGGTCTTCATCGGCGGCGGCGCGTACGCGTTGGATTCGCGTCGTACCGGTGCCGGTTGGCGGGGGTTGCAGACCCGTTGGCGAGGGCCTCGGCAGATGGCACGACGCCCCCGGCTGGCAAGTCGTCCGCGGCTGGGCCGGATGTCTTCTCCGCGACGTTAGGAGGGCTCCGCCATGCTCGACGTCGGATGGCTTCGCCGTCGGCGCGGATACGGCAGCAGCATTGGCACCTCTTGGCGATAGTTGCGGTATTGCGCGCCGAGCACCGCCACTAGATCGTGTTCCTCGAACTGCACCGCGATCAGAATGTAAGCCGTGGTGCTGACGGCAAAGAGGAGATGGCCGGCCGTCATTGTCGGCGCCGCCCAGAAGGCGATGATGAAGCCCAGCATCAACGGGTGGCGCACCAAGCTGTACAGCATTGGCGCACGAAAACCGATGTCGCTCTGCGGTTTTCCCTGCCAGACCGCATACACCTGACGCAGGCCGAACAAATCGAAGTGACTGATCATGAAGCTCCCCGCAAACACGATCAGCCAGCCGATCCAAAACAACGCCCAGACCACCAGCCGACCGGCTTGGGAGCCGATGTGCCATATTTCGGCGGGCATCGATCGCCACTGCCAGTACAGCAAGAACAGCACCAAACTCGACAGCAGCACATAGGTGCTTCGTTCCAGCGGCTCGGGCACGATGCGGGTCCACCATCGCTTGAACACCGGTCGCGCCATCACACTGTGCTGGACCGCGAAGAGCCCGAGCAACAGCAGGTTCACCACAATGGCCAGCCCAATCGGAGCGGCAATAGCGTGATCGATACTGCGCGGAACCACGATGTTGCCGACGAAGCCGATTGCGTACAAGAAACTCGCGACAAACGCCAGGTAGCTCACCGCGCCATAGCTGATCGCCAATGTGCGGTTGACCCTGGTGGGTGACTGCGTCATGTTCGTGCACCTCCCCCGCAGGGATGTCCTCGCCGGAGAGCTATCAGTATCCCGCTGGTCTGCAGAAGCGCAATAGGGTAACCGGCTACCCGAATCGCCGACGTCTGACTACCGGAAGTTCGCGAAGAACGTACGAACGTCGTCGACGAACAGGTCGGGCTGCTCGAAAGCGGCGAAATGCCCACCGCGCGGCATCGTCGTCCAGTGCGTGATGTTGTAGACGGCCTCACACCAGTGCCGGGGCGCGGGAAGGATTTCCCGGGGAAATGCGGCGACACCGGTGGGCAGCTCGACACGGTCGAACTCACCGAAACTTCGGAAGCTCTCCCAATACAACCGCGCGGAGGACGCGCCAGTTGCCGTCGCCCAGTACAACATCACGTTGTCGAGAAGCTCATCGCGGCTCACCACATTTTCCGGGTGTCCGTCGCAGTCCATCCACGCCCAGAACTTCTCGACGATCCAGGCCAGTTGTCCCACCGGCGAATCGACCAGCCCGTAACCCAGCGTCTGCGGTCGGGTGGATTGCTGCTTGGAATAACCGGTGCCCCACCGGCGATGGTGGGCGACCGCTGCCAGCGCGCGCTGCTCGTCCTCGGTGGGATCGCGCATTGCCTCGGCCGAAGGGCGGGCAATCGGCATGTTCAGGTGGATGGCGATGCAGTCGCCACGGTTACGGCCCAGTTGGGTGGTGACGGCCGCACCCCAGTCACCGCCCTGCGCGCCGTAGCGGTGGTAGCCGAGGCGGCCCATCAGCGTTTCCCACGCTTGCGCGATGTTGTCGACGCCCCACCCGGTCGTCGTCGGCTTGCCCGAGAACCCGTAACCGGGAAGCGAAGGGCAGATGACGTGGAATGCGTCCTCGGGGCGGCCGGTCGCCGGGTTGACCAGCGGCTCGATCACCTTGTGGAATTCCACGATCGAACCGGGCCAGCCGTGGGTGATCAGCAGCGGCAGCGCATCGGCATGCGGTGAGCGTTGATGGATGAAATGGATGTCCAGCCCGTCGATTTCGGTGACGAACTGATCGAAGCGGTTCAGCGCAGCTTCTCGAGACCGCCAGTCGTATCCGTCGGCCCAGTAGGTGGCCAGTTCACGCGTGTAGGCCAAGGGCATACCTTGGCTCCAGTCCTCGACGCACTCGGCTTCCGGCCATCGGGTGTGCGCCAAACGTGTCCGCAGATCGTCGAGGACTTCACTCGGCACGTCGATGCGGAACGGCCTGACTTCCGGCGTCACAGAATTCGACGAGGTGACCTGCCCATGTGGTAACCGGACGGAAACGACATCTCGATCACCCGAAGCCGATCATTGGCTTTCGACTCGAGTTCGAGGACAACGCAACTCTCGCCGATGGCTTTGGATTCGAGAACGGTGTAGTGCTGACCGCCACCTTGGACATCGGTGATTGGGTCACCTGAGCGCAGTGCCTCGACGGGCACCAATTCGGGGGTTCGGTGTGCCTCCACGCTGGTAACGCTAGGACAAACGGGCCGCCGATGGAATGCTTTCTCAGCCTCGGCGTTTTGCTGGTTGCCCAAGCATTGTGGATGACCGACCGCACCGCCGGGCTTACCGCGGCCGCACAGCACGCACAGGTGGCTCAACGTCGCCGGCCAGCGCGACGGGACCTGCTGGCTCGGCGGCACGACCTGGCGACTGGGCGACCACCGATGATGACGTGGACCGCTCGGCCGATGCGATAGCGCTTGCTCTACCGACTGGCAAGGGCCGCGCGCCGTCACGGGTGATTGTCGTCGTCGTCTTCGGCTGCACGCAGCAGCTTCTCGGGGTGATGAAATCTGTTGATTCTTGGTTGGCCGCGATCGAGATGCGGCGGTGGGATCCATTGGGTGTCGCCATTTTTGAGTTTGCGGGTCTTCCAGCCGCCGGAGGTGGCCAGTTTGTGGTGGGGACCGCAGGCTTGGGTGAGGTCGTCGACGTTGGTTTGGCGGCATTGTGCGTAGTCGGTGACGTGGTGAGCTTCGGTGAGGTAGCCCGGCACGTCGCAGTTGGGGAAGGTACACCCACGATCCCTGGCGTAGAGCACTATTCGCTGGCCGGGTGAGGCCAGGCGTTTCGTGTGGTGAAGCCCGATCGCTTTGCCCTTGTCGAAGATGGCCAGGTAGTGGTGCGCATGCGATACCATTCGGATCACGTCAGACATGGCTAGCAGGGTGCCGCCGCCAGTGAGGGCTTTGCCGGCGCCGGATTCCAGTTCGGCCAAGGTAGTGGACACGATGATCGTGGCCGGTAGCCCGTTGTGTTGGCCCAACTTTCCGGATGCCAACAGCGCGCGCCCGGCAGCGTTGAGTGCGTCGTGATTGCGCTGGGCGGCGCTGCGAGTGTCGTTGTCGATGGCTTGCTGCGACGGGGTGCCGCCCAGACAAGGCGTGGAATCCTCCGGGTTGCACATGCCGGGGGCGGCCAGTTTGGCCCAGATTGCTTCGATGCCGGCCCGCAGCTCAGGGGTCACCCAGCCGGCCAGTTGCGACATCCCATCGGCGTGTTGATTACCCAAAGCCAGGCCGCGACGCCGCGCCCGATCGGCGTCGGTGAAATCCCCGTCGGGGTTAAGGCAGTCGGTGAGCCGGTCGGCCAACTTGGCCAGGTCGTCGGGACGATGCTCGCCGGCCAGCTGCGCCAGGTGGGCTTCGGCGCGCTCGCGGGTGTCCACATCCACGGCGTCGGGCAGCCGACGGTAAAAGCTGCGGATCACCGCCACATGACCGGAGCCGATGGTCCCGGCGCGCTGCGCGGCAGACGTCGCGGGCAACACCGGCTCCAACGCTTCGCCGGTCATCGCCCGGCGCGGCCCCAGATCGGCAGCCTCGCTGATGCGACGTGAGGCTTCGGCGCGGGTAATCCGTAGCCGTTCGGCCAACGCAAACGCTAACTTGCCGCCCAACTCGGTCGCATCGGCCTGATCGGCAAGCTGGTTGACCAATGGGTGCTCGACGGCGGGCAGCATCCGGCGCACGGTTTCACAGTGCTCCAACATGGTCAGCCGCTCCGGGGTGGTCAACACGTCGAAGCACAAGTCCAGCGCGCGTTTCAGGTATGCCTTCAGCCCATCGAAGACCCCTTCGACCTCTTCCCGGTTACTCGAATGCATGTTCGAATTGTATCGCGGCCTGCCGACGAAATTGCTCCGCAAAGGGGATCCTGTGGACAAAAGCCGAACTGTGGATAACAGCTGAAACCACAGTGATACAAGTGCTTTCAGTGACACAGCACTGGCCGATGTCACTCGTCGAGCAATAAGTCCTTGCGGAACCGCCGCATGCCGTCGACCTTCTCGGCCAGGCTGGCATCCGGCCCGGTGTAGAACATCCACGGCATGGTGAGGATGCCGCTAATGCCGGCCTCGGCGGCCCGCTGGTAATCGGCGACGGTGAATGCATCGGTGAGCGGCGTCAGAATCGTGAAATCATCCATCGACAAACCGTTTTCGGCCCGCAATGCACGCAGCCGGTTAGCGGCCTCGATCGCGCGATCTGTTTTGATCAGGTCTCCTATCCAGCCGTCGTGGCGCGCCGCGCGCCGCAGTGCGACGTCGCTGAGTCCGCCGACGTACACCGGTATCCGTGGCGGTGTCGGCTCCATTTCCAGCCGCGGTGTGCGGTAGAACTGGCCGTCGAACTCCGTCCAGCCCGGGCTCCATAGCGCGGCCATCAACTCCAGCATTTCGTCGGTGCGCTTGCCCCGGTCTTCGAATCGCTGCTCCATCAACGCGAATTCGTCGGCGCACCAGCCGACGCCCACACCGAGTTCCACCCGGCCCTCGGCCAGACAGGCGGCGGTGCCGATGGCTTTGGCCGTCGCATAGGGATTTCGCATCGCCGGGATGTAGACGGTGGTGACGAACCGTAGCCGGGTTGTCACCTGCGCGAGCGCGCCGACCAGAACCCACGGGTCAGGCCACGGGGTGAACGGCTGCCACCGTCGCTCGCCGTCCTTGGTGTACGGGTAGGGCGTGCTCAGCGTTTCCAGGTTCACGATGTGATCGGGGATCCCGATGCCGTCGTAGCCCAGGTCGTCGGCGGCTTTGGCGATTTCGACGATCTCGCGGGTGTTCAGATAAGCGCTGCTGATGTAGAACTTCATCCGACTTCCCGCGCCCAGGCCGGCTTGATGAAGACCCCTTCCGCTTCGGCGGTGATCCCGTCGCCGTCGGAGATATGCCCGCGGGCAATGGTTTTGACGCCTTCGACGCGCTCGATGGTGGCTTCGGCACGAAGCCGGCCCAGTGGCGTGCCGCGCAGATATTTGACGGTGATGGTGCCGGTGAACAATGGCTTGGTCAATCCTTCGCTGGCTGCCTCGCCCAGAATGTGGTCGAGCACAAGGGCACAGATGCCCCCGTGCACCAACCCCGGCGGCCCCTCATAGGCCGAGCCCAGCGAGAATTCGCTCCAACATCTGGCGCCGTCTGGGTCGTGGTGAATGGTCAGTGGTGGCGAGATCGGGTTGCGCATCCCGATCACGGCGTTGCCCCAAGCCAGTGGGCGCCCGTCGACGGCGTAGCGCACGCCTTGCGGTTCGTCGAGTTGGCTGCTGCGCAGTGTCCGAGTCACCGCTTGGATCGCGTTTCGCGCGTCATGCACGGTGTCTCCGTCGACCTGGGTCCGAAGCGTGGCGTCGATGAGGTCGCGCACCGCGTCGGTCAGCGGATGATACAACGCCGTCAGCCGCGCATGCTCGTCGGCGCTCATGATCTCGTAGGTAATGTTCAACTGGCCTCCTAGTCACCGAACACCTTGCGCACCACGGCTTTTGCTCGTCGAGTTACCCGCAGATAGTTGTCCAAGAATTCGCTGCCGTCGCCGTTGCGCCAGCCGGCGGCCACCGCGACGGCATTGAGATGACGTCCCGGTCCGGGTAACTGGTCGGTGGGCTTGCCCCGCACCAGCACCAGCGCATTGCGGGCCCGGGTCGCCGTCAGCCAGGCCTGCCGCAGCAGCTCCACGTCGTCGGCGGCAATGAGTTCGGCCGCCGCGATGGCGTCCAGGCTCTGCAGCGTCGAGGTGTTGTGCAGCGCCGGGATAGCGTGCGCGTGGCGAAGCTGCAATAGCTGCACGGTCCACTCGATGTCGGCAAGCCCGCCGCGCCCCAGCTTGGTGTGGGTGTTGGGGTCAGCGCCGCGCGGCAGTCGCTCGGCGTCGACCCGGGCCTTCATCCGCCGAATTTCGCGCACCGCTTCGGCCGACACCCCGCCTTCGGGGTAGCGCGTCTTATCGGCCATCAGCAAAAACCGCTGGCCGAGCTCCGCGTCGCCGGCCACCGCGTGCGCCCGCAGCAGCGCCTGGACCTCCCACGGCTGCGCCCACTGCTCGTAGTAGGCGGAGTAGGACGCCAACGTCCGGACCAGCGGCCCGTTGCGTCCTTCTGGCCGCAGGTTGGCGTCGACGTCCAACGGCGGGTCGACGCTGGGCGTCCCCAGCAGCGCCCGCACCTGCTCGGCGATCGACACCGACCAGCGCACCGCCTCCGAGTCCTCGACGCCGTCCGCCGGCTCGCAGACGAACATCACGTCGGCATCGGAGCCATAGCCCAGTTCGCGACCGCCCAGCCGGCCCATGGCGATCACCGCAAACCCGGCGGGGGCGGACCCCTGCTCGGGAAGGTTCACCCGGATCACCGCATCCAGCGCGGCCTGCAGCACCGCCACCCATACCGAGGTGAGTGCGGCGCACACATCGGTGACCTCGAGCATGCCGAGCAGGTCGGCAGAGGCCACTCGGGCCAGCTCGCGCCGGCGCAGGGTGCGCGCTGCGGCGATGGCCCGGATCGGGTCGGCATGCCGGCCCGCCGACGCGATCAACGCGCCGGCCACCGCCTCGGGCTCGGTTTCGAGCAGCTTCGGGCCGGCCGGTCCGTCGCCGTAGTGCTGGATCACTTCCGGCGCGCGCATCAGCAGGTCCGGCACGTACGCCGAGGTGCCCAGTACATGCATGAGCCGCTTGGCCACTGCGCTGCTGTCCCGAAGCGTGGACAGGTACCACCGCTGATCGACCATCGCCTCGCTGACCCGGCGGTAGGCCAACAGCCCGCTATCCGGGTCAGGAGTGTCGGAAAGCCAGTCCAGCAGTTTGGGCAGCAGGACCGCTTGGACCCGTCCGCGCCGTCCGCTCTGGTTGATCAGCGCCGACAGGTGGCTCAGCGCGCTTTGCGGACCGTCGTAGCCGAGCGCGGCCAGCTGGCGCTCGGCGGCCTCCGGCGTCATCCCGTGCGAGAACTCCAGTGCCGCAGGGCCAATCGACTCCAGCAGCGGCTGGTAGAACAGCTTGGCGTGCAGCCGTGACACCCGCAGGTTCTGGCGTTTGAGCTCCTCGCGCAGCACGCCCAGTGAGTCGTGACGCCCGTCGGGCAGGACGTGGGCCGCCCGCGCCAACCAGCGCAGCGCCTCGTCGTCGTCAAGGGCGGGCAACAGGTGGGTGCGCTTGAGCCGCTGCAACTGCAGCCGGTGCTCCAGCAGCCGGAGGAACTCATAGGAGGCGGTCAAATTCGCCGCGTCGTCGCGCCCGACGTAGCCGCCGCGGCCCAGTGCGCTCAACGCGTCCACCGTCGACGCCACGTGCAGCGACTCGTCACCGCGGCCGTGCACCAGTTGCAGCAGCTGCACCGCGAACTCGACGTCGCGCAGCCCTCCGCTGCCGAGCTTGATCTCCCGGCTGCGGACATCGGCCGGCACCAGTTGCTCCACCCGCCGCCGCATCGCCTGCACTTCGTCGACGAAATCGTCGCGTTCGCAGGCGCTCCACACCATCGGCATCAACGCAGCCAGGTAGCTCTCCCCCAGCTCTGGATCACCGGCGGCGGGCCGGGCCTTGAGCAATGCCTGAAACTCCCAGGTCTTGGCCCAGCGTTGGTAGTAGGCGACGTGTGAGTCGACGGTGCGGACCAGCTCACCCTGCCGGCCCTCTGGGCGCAGTGCGGCGTCCACCTCGAAGAAAACTTCGGATGCCAGCCGCATCATCTCGCCCGCGACCCGTTTGGTCACTGCGTCGGCGTGCTCGCCGACGAAGATCACGTCGACGTCGCTGACGTAGTTCAGTTCGCGGGCGCCGCATTTGCCCATCGCGATGACCGCCAGCCGCGGTGGGGTATCCGCACCGCAGACGGTGGATTGGGCCACTGCCAGCGCCGCCGCCAGCGCGGCATCGGCGATATCGGCCAGGTGGGCCCCGACAGCCGTGAACGGCAATACCGGCTCGTCTTCGACGGCCGGTGCCAGATCGAGTGCCGCCAGCACAAGCAGCCGATCACGGTAAAGCGTGTGCAGCCGCTCCATGATTGGGACGGTTGAGGTTTCGGTGACGCATTCGGTGAAGCTGCGACGCACCTCGTCAGCCGACGGCACCGTCACGGCGCCCTCCGAGCCGGCCAGCAGACGCCACGACTGCGGGTGGGCGACCAGGTGGTCCCCTAATGCCAGTGAGGAGCCGAGCAGTGCCAGCAGCCGACCCCGCAGCCCGCGATCGGTCAGCAGTGCGGCGTTGAGTTCATCCCAACTCGCGTCGAGGGCCTCGGACAGCCGAACCATCGCATTCAGCGCAGCGTCGGCGTCTGGCGCGCGCGACAGCGACCACAACAAGTCGATATGTGCGTCGGTGTTCCAGCCCAGCTGTGCCAAGTTGGCGCTCGCCCGAGAATCGACCAACCCGAGCCGGCCCACGCTGGGCACTTTTGGGCGCTGCGTGGCGGGTTGGCTCACGACCACGACGGTAGCGCACGCACCGGAGCGCGTTTACAGCGAAAGGTAAGTCTTCAGCTCGTAGGGCGTGACGTGGCTGCGGTAGTTCGCCCACTCTTGGCGCTTGTTCCGCAGGAAGAAGTCAAAGACGTGCTCCCCCAAGGCTTCCGCAACCAGCTCAGATTGCTCCATAGCCCGCAGGGCATGATCCAGACTGGCCGGCAGCTCGCGGTAGCCCATCGCGCGGCGTTCCTCGGGTGTCAGGTCCCACACGTTGTCTTCTGCTTGCGGTGCCAGCGCATAGCCCTTCTCCACCCCGCGCAGTCCGGCTGCCAGTAGTACGGCGAACGTCAGGTAAGGGTTGCAGGCCGAGTCGGGGCTGCGCACCTCGATGCGGCGCGACGAGGTCTTGTGCGGGCTATACATCGGAATGCGCACCAGCGCCGACCGGTTGGCTGCCCCCCACGACGCCGCGGTGGGCGCCTCACCGCCGTGCACCAACCGCTTGTAGGAGTTGACCCACTGATTGGTGACGGCGCTGATCTCGCAGGCGTGTTCGAGGATTCCGGCAATGAACGATTTTGCGATGCTCGACAGTTGCAGCGGATCGTCAGGGCTGTGGAACGCGTTGACTTCGCCCTCGAACAGGCTCATATGGGTGTGCATCGCCGAGCCGGGGAACTGCCCAAAAGGCTTGGGCATGAACGAGGCCCGCACGCCCTCCTCCAGAGCGACTTCCTTGATCAGATAGCGGAAGGTCATCACGTTGTCGGCCATCGACAGCGCGTCGGCGAAGCGCAGATCGATCTCCTGCTGGCCGGGGGCGCCTTCGTGGTGGGTGAACTCCACCGAAATGCCCATCGATTCCAAGGCTTCGATGGCGCGGCGACGGAAGTTGGACGCGGAGTCGTGCACGGCCTGGTCGAAGTAGCCGGCGTCGTCGGCCGGCACCGGTGGTTGCCCGTCGTCCGGGCCGGGCTTCAGCAGAAAGAATTCGATCTCGGGGTGCACGTAGCAGGAGAAGCCGAGATCGTTGGCCTTGCCGAGTTGGCGTCGCAGCACATGCCGCGGGTCCGCCCAGGACGGCGACCCGTCGGGCATCGTGATATCGCAGAACATCCGCGCGGAGTGGACGCTGCCGGAGGCGGTGGTCCACGGCAGCACCTGGAACGTCGACGGGTCGGGATGCGCGACCGTGTCGGCTTCGGAGACCCGGGAGAAACCCTCGATCGCCGACCCGTCGAAGCCGATGCCCTCCTCGAAGGCACCCTCGAGTTCGGCCGGGGCGATCGCGACCGACTTGAGGTAACCGAGCACGTCAGTGAACCACAGCCGGACGAACCGGATATCCCGTTCCTCCAGCGTGCGAAGCACGAATTCCTTCTGTCGATCCATGATGCGAAGCGTATCGCGTCTCAGCACCGCAGGCTGCCTGGCGAGGCCCCGTCGACGAAGTAGCGCACTACTGCGGTGTCGACGCAGCGGTCACCGCTGAAGACCACGGTGTGTTGGGTGCCGTCGTAGCTGATCAGCGGGGCGTCGAGCTGACGGGCCAGGTCGACTCCGGCCTGATACGGGGTGGCCGGGTCGTGGGTGGTGGAGACCACGACGACCTTGCCCGGCGCCACCGGCGCGGCCGAATGCGGCGACGACGTTGCCGGAACCGGCCACAGCGCGCACAGATCGCGCGGCGCGTAGCCGGTGAACTGCCCATACGACAGGAACGGCGCAACCTGCCGGATTTTCCGGTCGGCATCCACCCACGCCGCCGCATCGGTAGGCGCGGGCGCGTCGACGCAGCGGATCGCGCTGAACGCGTCCTGGGAGTTGTCGTAGTGGCCGCTGTCGTCGCGTCCGTTGTAGTCGTCGGCGAGCTTCAACAGGTCATCAGCGTCGGCGCCGCGTTGCAGCCCCAACAGCCCGCTGGTCAAAAACTTCCAGTACTGCGGGGTATAGAGCGCGTTGATCGTCCCGGTGGTGGCATCGGCATAGCTCAGCCCCCGCGGGTCCGACGTCTTGCCCGGCTTCTCGACCAGCGGGTCGACCAGGTCGTGGTAGCGGCTCACCCATTTGGTGGGATCGGTGCCCAACGGGCAGCCCTGCGAGCGGGCGCAATCCGCGGCGTAATCGTTGAACACGGTTTGAAAGCCGGCCATTTGATTGATGTTTTCCTCGATCGGGCCGACGCTGGGATCGATGGCGCCGTCAAGCACCATGGCCCTCACGTGCTCGCCGAACCGCTCGACGTAGGCGGTGCCCAACTCGGTGCCGTAGCTGTAGCCCAAGTAGTTGATCTGCTCATCGCCCAGCGCCTGCCGGACCATGTCCATATCGCGGGCGGCAGCCGCGGTTCCGACGTTCTGAAGGAACGCCGCGCCCATTCGTTCGGAGCATTGTCGGGCCAACTGCTGGTAGAGCGCCTCGATGTGGGCCACCCCGGCCGGGCTGTAGTCGACCATCGGTTCGCGCCGATACGCGTCGAATTCGGCGTCGGTGCGGCAGCGCAGCGCCGGCGTGGAGTGGCCGACGCCGCGGGGATCAAATCCAACCAGGTCGAAGCGCTGCGCGATTTCGCTGTCGGCTAGCGCCGCCCCCATCGCGGCGACGGTGTCGACGGCCGAGGCTCCCGGCCCGCCGGGATTGACCAACAATGATCCGATCCGCGGGCCGGTGGCCGGAATCCGAATCAGCGCAAGCTGCGCCTGAGCGCCGGTTGGCTCGCTGTAGTCGACCGGGACCGGCACGGTGGTGCACCGGGCGGTGGGAATGTCGCTGGTGTCATCGAGAAATCGGCCACAGCTTCCCCAGTTGAGCGCCGTAGTGGGTTGGCCGGCGTCTGCTTCCGGGGTGGCACCGGCCGGCGCGACGGCGGGAGCGGTCAACAACGCAAACGAAATCAGTGCAGCGCTCAGCCGTCTCATGCGCCACATGGCTGTCCATCGTCGCATGGGTCAGAGCCACGGTGCACGGCCACAAGGTCACACCTTGGTCTCGTTATCTGCCGCGGAGTCTTAGCATTTCGCGTCCGGCGGCGGGGTGGTGCCATTGATCAGATACGTCGTCGCGTAGTCGTCGATGCAGCCGTTGCCCTGAAAGACAACGGTGTGCTGGGTCCCGTCGAAGGTGAGCAGCGCCCCGTGCAGTTGCTTGGCGAGGTCGACACCGGCTTTGTACGGTGTCGCCGGGTCGTGGGTCGTCGAAACCACCACGGTCGGCGGCAGTCCGGGCGCGGAGATGACGTGCGGTCTGCTGGTGGGCGGCACCGGCCAGAACGCACACGTCCCCAGCGGCGCGTCGCCGGTGAACTTTCCGTAGCTCATGAACGGTGCGATTTCGCGCGAGCGACGGTCCTCGTCGATGATCTTGGCCCGGTCCTTGACCGGCGGTTGATCGACACAGTTGATCGCCACCCGGGCGTCGCTGGCGTTGGTGTAGTGACCGTGCGAATCGCGGCGCATGTACATGTCGGCCAGCGCCAGCAGGGTGTCGCCGCGACCGCCTCTCAGCTCGCTCAGGCCGGTGGTCAGGTGGTGCCACAGCGTCGGCGAGTACAGCGCCATGATCGTTCCCACGATCGCGTCGCTGTAGCTGAGGCCGCGCGGGTCTTTGGTGGGTGCCGGCTTACCGATCCTCAGGTTGTCCGGGTCGACCAGCGGATTCACCAGGCTCTGGTAGACGTCGACGGATTTCGCCGGATCGGTGCCCAACGGGCACGTCGGGGCCTTCGCACAATCGGCTGCGAAGTCGTTGAACGCATCCTGAAATCCCTTGGCCTGCCGCAGATCCGCCTCTATCGGGTCGGCGTTGGGGTCGACGGCGCCGTCGAGGATCATCGCCCGCACGTTCTGCGGATAGGCCTCGGCGTAGGCGGAGCCGATCCGCGTGCCATACGAGTAGCCGAGATAGGTCAGCTTGTCGTCGCCGAGCGCATCGCGAATGGCGTCGAGGTCGCGTGCGACATTGACGGTCCCGACGTTGGCCAGGAAGTTGTTGCCCATCTTGGCCTTGCAGCGGCCGACGAACTCCTTGGTTTCGTCTTCGATGTGCGCCACACCCGCCGGGCTGTAGTCGACCTGCGGCTCGGCGCGGAGCCGGTCGTTGTCGGCGTCGGAGTTGCACCAGATCGCCGGGCGCGACGACGCCACCCCGCGTGGGTCGAAACCGACCAGGTCGAAGCGCTCGCGGACACGTGTCGGCAACGACTGCACGACACTGACCGCGGCTTCGATACCAGACTCTCCGGGCCCGCCGGGATTGATGACCAGTGCGCCGATCTTGTCGCCGGTCGCCGGAAAACGAATCATCGCCAGCGTCGTGGCATCGCCGTCGAGGTGGTTGTAGTCGACCGGCACAGCGATCTTGCCGCATTGCGCGCCGGCCGGGAGCTTCACCGCAGTACCGCCGGTGACCCGGCACTGCCCCCACTCCAGCGCCTGCCCGATCTTCGGGCCCTCCAACACCGCGCGTCCACTCACGACGTGAGTGCAACTCGCCACTGTCATGACGATCGTGGCCATCACGGTCCAGATCAGCATCGTGCGCGCGATCGTGTCGCGGCGAGGCAAGCCCATGGTCACCTATGCTGCCATGCGCTCAGAACAGACCACGCCGGCGCGTATCACCGGATAGCAAGCAGCAGTTCTTCCATCCCGACGGGGAAGTCGTCGGCCAACTCCCACAAGTCCGGCACCAACTCCGGGCACGCGATCAGGCCAACGTCCAGTTTGCCGTTCAGCGACATCACCGTGATGTTCAGGCCGGAGCCGTGGAAAACCGGGCCCAGCGGATACATCGCCTTGACTTCGCAGCCCAGCAGATACAACGGCACCTGCGGGCCCGGAACATTGGAGACCACCAGGTTGTGCACCGGGCGGCTGCGGGTCAGGCGAGTCCGGGCGTAGGCCCGCATCGCCAGGCCGAACATCGCCGGCGCCGCGAACTGCGACCAGTCTTGCAGCAGCGTCGCGCTGATCGCCGAACTGTGCCCTTTGGCAACTGAATTCGCCTCGGAGATCGTCTTCAGGCGCTCGGCAGGGTCGGCGATGTTGGAGTGCAGACTGGCGAACATGCCCGAAACCTGGTTACGCCCCGGGCGATCGGACTTGCCGTGCACCGACACCGGCACCATCGCCACCAACGACGAGTCCGGCAGTTCGCCACGGTCAAGCAGGAATTGACGCAGCACCCCGGACACCAACGCCATCACCACATCGTTCACCTTGACGTTGAAGTGGTTTTTGACCTTCTTGATGTCCTCGAGATCCAGTTGCGCATAGGCGATGTTGCGGTTGGCGGTGACACTGGCGTTGAACGCGGTTGGCGGCGCGGCGAACGGACGTGCCATCGCCTGCCCGCTACTCGCCCGCATCAGCGTCTTCACCACCGACGCCGCCGTGCTGGGTAGCGCTTTGCGCAGATACAGCGGTCGCGACGCGAACCTCGCCAAGCCGCCCAACGCGATCCGGACCTGGTCACCGCCGCCTACCCCGTCCACCGCCTCCGGCGCCGGGGCGTCGGCTTCGGTGCTGCACAGCTGCGACATCAGGTTCGCACCGGTCACGCCGTCCACGCAGGCGTGGTGCACTTTGGTCAGCACTGCCAGCCGGCCACCGCTTTGGGCATCGGTGCCCGCGACGCCCTCGATCACCCACATCTCCCAGAGCGGTCGGCTGCGATCCAGTGGCAGGGCCGCGATGTGGCCGCAGATCTCCGACAGCTCCATCCGCCCTCCCGGCGGCGGTAACCCGATGCGGTGCAGATGTCGGCTGACATCGAAGCTCTCGTCGTCCACCCAGACCGGATGGTCGAGGTTGAGCGGGCTGTCGGCCAGCTTCTCGCGGAACTGCGGCATCGCCTTGATCCGGATCGCCAACTCGTCGCGAAACCGGTCGAAGCTGTAGCCGCCCGGCATTGTCGAGGTGTCCACTTCCAGGATCGAACAGACATGCAACGGCTGAGAAGGGGTCTCCAAATACAGGAAACTGGCGTCGAGTCCGCTGAGCCGCTGCATTCGCAGATGGTATGTCCGGTACTGCGTGATGGAGTGAAAATCGCGGGTGCTGATCACGGTGTGAGGAAGTCCACTGGGCATGGCGTGCATCGGCACCGCGATAGATGGCAGACTGGCATGGTCAGACGAACCCGGGGACCCGGCAGGGCCACGAGGATCGACCCGACCATCACTAGGGACAATGATGTCTGAACACACCGTGTACGGCACTTCCGAGCCGGCCACTGCGCCGCGGACCAAGATCCGCATCCACCACTTGCAGAAGATGAAGGCCGAAGGCCACAAGTGGGCGATGCTCACGGCCTACGACTACTCCACCGCCCGCATCTTCGACGACGCCGGCATTCCCGTGCTGCTGGTCGGTGACTCCGCCGCCAACGTCGTCTACGGCTACGACACCACCGTGCCGATCTGCGTCGACGAGCTGATTCCGCTGGTCCGCGGTGTGGTGCGCGGCGCCCCGCACGCTCTGGTGGTCGCCGATCTGCCGTTCGGCAGCTACGAGGCCGGACCCACCGCCGCGCTAACCAGCGCCACCCGGTTCATGAAGGAAGCCGGCGCGCACGCGGTCAAGCTGGAAGGCGGCGAACGGGTGGCCGAGCAGATCGCCACCCTGACCGCGGCCGGTATCCCGGTGATGGCGCACATCGGGTTCACCCCGCAAAGTGTCAACAGCCTCGGCGGCTTCCGGGTGCAGGGCCGCGGCGACGCCGCCGAGCAGACCATCGCCGATGCGATTGCTGTCGCCGAAGCCGGCGCGTTTTCAGTCGTGATGGAAATGGTGCCGGCCGAGTTGGCCACCCAGATCACCGGCAAACTGACCATCCCCACCGTCGGCATCGGGGCGGGCCCCAACTGCGACGCCCAGGTTCTCGTCTGGCAGGACATGGCCGGACTCACCAGCGGCAAGACCGCCCGCTTCGTCAAACGGTTCGGTGACGTCGGAGCCGAACTGCGCCGGGCCGCAACGCAATACGCAGAGGAGGTTGCCAGCGGTAGTTTTCCCGCCGACGAGCACAGCTTCTGACCGCTCTGTTGCGACTGCTCGCGGATTAATGCCGAGTTACCCTGGACGCCTATCCTTCATCCCCCGGCGGAGGCACGACATGGCTGTCAAGGCCCCCGACACGTCGCGTTATCTGGAAGTGGAGCGCAAGTTCGACGTCGTCGACTCGACTTCGCCGCCGTCGTTTGACGGGATCACCACCATCGATCGCGTGGAGGGGCCACCGGCACAGACCCTGGACGCCGTGTACTTCGATACCCCGGAACGTGACCTGGCGTCCAAACGAGTCACGTTGCGCCGTCGTACCGGCGGCACCGACGCCGGGTGGCATCTGAAGTTGCCGGCCGGCCCCGACGCACGCACCGAGGTTCGGGCGTCATTGGATGCCGAAGGCAACCAGGATGGCGTGCCGGCCGACTTGGTGGATGTGGTCTTGGCGATCGTGCGGGATCGTCCACTGCTTCCGGTGGCGCGGATCAGCACCACCCGCAAAGTCCACCTGCTGCATGGCACCGACGGCGTGCTGGCGGAATTCTGCGACGACCGGGTCACTGCACGACTGGCCGACGAATCCGCCGGCGAACAGCGTTGGCGCGAGTGGGAACTCGAACTCGTCGGTGCCGAGGCGACGGCTGACACCGACTTGCTGGACCGGCTGAGCAACCGCCTGCTCGGCGCCGGTGCCACGCCTGCACGGCATCTGTCCAAACTGGCGCGGGCACTCGACGGGATTGTGCCGCCGCATGATTCGCCGGCGCAGGCGGCCAACCCGGTACATCGCGCGGTGGCCGATCAGATCGACGAGTTGCTTGTCTGGGACCGCGCGGTGCGCGCCGACGCCGACGACGCGGTGCACCAAATGCGGGTCGCGGCACGCAAAATCCGCAGCCTGCTGCAGGCTGCGCCGGATTCCTCTGGGCTGGCAGACACCGCGTGGATCCTGGACGAATTGCGCGAACTGGGCCAGGTGTTGGGGACGGCCCGCGACGCGGAGGTGCTCGCCGAGCGTTACGAGCAGGCTTTGGACGGTCTGGCACCGCAACTGGTGCGCGGGCCGGTCTGGGAGCGTCTCGTCGATGATGCGCAGCGCCGCTACCGCAAAGGCCTAGCGCGATCGCTAGTTGCGCTGCGCTCGCCGCGGTACTTCAGGCTGCTCGATGCCCTCGAGGCCGTCGTCGCCGAGCCGACGGCCAGGCCAGATCAGGAGTCGGCTCCGGTGACCGTCGAGGCCGCCTACAAGCGGGTGCGCAAGGCGTCGAAACATGCAGCCGGGGCGCCCGAGGAAGACCGCGATGACGCGCTGCACGGTATCCGTAAGAAAGCCAAGCGGCTGCGCTACACCGCCGCGGCGACGGGCGCGGGCAAGGTGGCCGAGCGCGCCAAGGTCATCCAGACATTGCTCGGAGATCACCAGGACAGCGTTGTCAGCCGATCCCATTTACAGCAACAGGCGGCGGCCGCACATGCGGCCGGCGAGGACACCTTCACCTACGGTCTGCTCTATCAGCAGGAGGCCGAACTGGCCCAGCGCCGCCGCGAGCAACTCGACAAGGGGCTGCGCAAGCTCGACAAGGCGGTACGCAAAACACTGCGATGAGTGCGTCGAGCGGGGCGGACGAGTTGGCCTGTAAGCCGGATTCTGTTCCGCGCCGCCATGTCTGGCGGCGAGGCGGCGACCATCCATCTGGACACACCGTCACCGGGTGCCTCAAGCGGCCTACCCGCAGGTTCGGGCGAGCAACCCTCGGACACCTGCGCGACCGCACCGCAGTGCGGCCTTCTTGGCCTTGCTTCGGGTGGGGTTTGCCGAGCCATCCCGGTCACCCGGGATGCTGGTGCGCTCTTACCGCACCGTTTCACCCTTACCACCGCGAAGGTGGCGGTCTATTTTCTGTGGCACTTTCCCGCGAGTCACCTCGGATTGCTGTTGGCAATCACCCTGCTCTGTGAAGTCCGGACTTTCCTCGACCCGCATGGCGAACCAGCACGAGCCGCGGCCGCCCAGCCAACTCGTCCGCGTTGATCACCGTACCTGCTGTCGAATGTCCAGGCCAGTCCGTCTAGGCGGCATGGAGATCCGACAACCGGATGGCGACGGCGACTTCCAACTCGCTGACCTCGATCCCAGCAGGAGCTCTTGCAACCGGTGGCGCTCCCGAGCGATAGCGCGCACCCGTCGGGGTAGTGAATTCTGCTGTGTGGGTGCTTTTTTGGTCGACGCTGGTGTTTACCCGCCAACCGGCAGCCTCTTTGGCGTAGTTGCATCGTTCACAAGTCCCGAGCCCATTCAGGACTGAAGTCGCACCACCGCGACGATGCGGCAGAGCGTGGTCGCGGTGCCGGATCGGCGCATCACAATATGGAGTGCGGCACCGCTGGTCCCGGAACTCGATGAACTTGACCAAGCCGCGCGGAAACAAGCGCGCCCTGGACTCCATCGCCACCAGCGCACCGGAGCGCGGATGTGCGTAGAGCCGCCGCAGGGTGGCGCGCGACTGTGAGTCGGCGACGGCGGCGGAGATCAATCCGCGCGCGACTGCCGCCGGTATCGGGCCGTAGCCGCAGATATCCGCCGCCGTGTTGTCGCCGCCGAGCAGGGTTTGGTCGGAGAGCACCAGGTTCACGGCGATCGGCGTCGCCGTCGCCGCACTGCGCCCGGTGACCCGGTCGACCAGCGTGTCGGCCATCACCTGGCCACGTGGTCGTCCATCACCGCAAATGTCCGCCTCCCGGCGCAGCGCGGCATACACGGATACGCCTTGGGCGACCGGGATTAGCGCGGTCAAATACGTCATGGTGTCAGGCGCGGGCCGGATGGTCACAGTACGTTCGTTTGCTGCTTTGGCCGCCCGTTCGACGACAGCGTGCGGGTCGAGTCGATAGGCGATCGCTTTGGCGGCCGCGGCTACCCGGGCATCACCCAAGCCGTCGAGATCGGCGGGCTGACCGCACAACTCAGCGTCCAGTGTCCGTCGGTCCTCGACGTCCAAACATGCGCTTTCCCGCACGATCAGAGTTGCCCGCCACTCCGACAACACTCCGGTCTCCAGCGCCGCGAGGGTGTGCGGCATCTCGTGTACGAGCGCTTTGGCGAACCCGAGGTGCCGGCTGCCCCGGGCCGGGGAATCGCGCCGCGCGAGTGCGATCTCGGTGGCCACGCCACGACAGCGACGTACCGCAGGAACGCCGTCCGCGGCCTCGGCGGACCGCCGCGCTGCATCCAAAGCGGCCGCCGCCCGGGCCTGCCCAGCGGCCGCCGCGGACTTGACACGCTCCAATTCGGCAATGCGCTCCACCAGCGCCGATTCCTCGCTAGCCGCGTCAACAAGCGCCAAGTTCTCGAACATACGTTCGATCATACACGACTTCGGCGACATTGCCTATCGTGAGAACGGTGACGCAGGTCAATAGATGGCTCCAGCGTGTCGAGGCGGCTGACTGGGACGCCATCACTGCCGACCTCAACGACCATGGCGGTGCGCTGCTCCCCCGCCTCCTCACCCGTGCCGAGGCGCATAAGCTCCGCGGGCTCTATGACCACGACGAGCTTTTCCGCAAAACCATCGAGATGGAGCGCCACCGCTACGGCGCCGGGCAGTACCGGTACTTCCGGGCACCGTATCCCGAGCCGATCGAGCGGCTCAAACAGGCGCTGTTTCCACGACTGCTGCCGATCGCCCGGGACTGGTACACCAAGCTTCGCCGCGACACACCGTGGCCCGACAGCCTCGACGAGTGGCTGACGATGTGTCACGCGGCCGATCAGACCAAACCGACGGCGCTGATGCTGAAGTACGGCGCAACCGGCTGGAACGCGCTACACCGAGACCTGTACGGCGAGCTGGTTTTTCCGCTTCAGGTAGTGATCAACCTGAGCGATCCGGCCACCGAGTACACCGGCGGTGAGTTCCTGCTCGTCGAACAACGTCCGCGGGCACAGTCCCGCGGCATCGCAACCCAACTGCCGCAGGGTCATGGTTATCTGTTCACCACTCGCGACCGGCCGGTGCAATCGACCCGCGGTTGGTCGACATCACCGGTGCGCCACGGTCTTTCCGTAGTCCGGTCCGGTGAGCGCTATGCGCTGGGGTTGATCTTTCACGACGCGGCCTGACTGTCGCGTCGCAGTACGATGATGTTGTCGGTGACCGTGCCGACTTGCCCGTCCGGCCCGGTAACCTGGCGCTCCACACTCTCGGCACGCACCGGACGCAGGTCGGTGTCGGTCAGCGGCAGTGCGGCAAGTACGTCAGAAACACTGGGAAATGGGTAATCCTGGTGCTGCGACCACGGCGGCGCCGACCCGTGGTCAACGATCAGCAACACACCGCCGGGTGTCAAATGACCGGCGGCGCGTGGCAACACCTGCTCGCGTTCCAGCCGCACGGGTGAGTGCAAGTACTGCGCCGACACCAGGTCGTAGCTCCCGGCCGGAAACCTATCGGAAAGGTCGAGGCGTTGGAAGTCGATGCGATCCAATAGGTTCCGTTGGCGAGCGTCGGCGGTTGCGCGCTGTAGCGCGGTCGCCGAGACGTCGACGGCCACCACCTGCCATCCGCGTTCGGCCAACCACACGGCATCGGCTCCCTCACCGCAGCCCAGATCAAGGGCTCGGCCGGCCGTCAGCTGCCCGGCCACCTCGGCCAGGTGCGCATTGACCCGTCCGCTCCACACCCGATCGGCTTGGCGATAGTGCTGCTCCCAGAACTGCTGCACGTCGTCGAGTTCAGTTTCCATACCCAAAGCTTGCAGGCACCGATCTGGTCTGCCAACCTAATTTGCCATGCAGGCAAACTCTGACAACTCGGTGGATGTCGTGGTACGCCGGCGGCTTCGAGAGCTGCGCATGCAGCGCGGCATGACGCTTGACGACGTGGCGGTGCGGGCGAATATCGACATTTCGACGCTGAGCCGCCTGGAATCCGGCAAGCGGCGCCTGGCCCTGGATCACTTACCCCGATTGGCCGAGGCGCTTTCGGTCAGCACGGATGAGTTGCTGCGGGAGCCCGAGCAACCCGACCCGCGAGTGCGGGGCTCCTCGCATACCCGGCACGGCATCACATACTGGCCGCTGACGCGGCAGGGTCCGGCCGGTGGTTTGCACACCTTCAAGATTCGCGTCAAACGTCGCTCGCCGCCGACCGAGCTGCCGGTGCACGAGGGGCAGGAATGGTTGTACGTGCTCTCCGGCCGGATGCGCCTGCTGCTCGGTGACCGAGACTTCGCGATCAAACCTGGTGAGGCGGTCGAGTTCTCCACCTGGACCCCGCATTGGTTCGGTGCGGTGGACACTCCGGTGGAGGCCATCGTGATCTTCGGCGCCAACGGCGAACGCCTGCACCTACACAGTTAGAGATAGGCCGTCTGGTTCACCAACCGCACCGACGAGTTCCCGTCAGGGTAGAACTCGGCGATACTCAACGACGCCAGATCCAGGTGCAGCCGGTAGAGGATGCCGGCTCCGGCCTCGAGCGCCTGTCGCAGCAGCATCTTGATCGGCGTCACGTGCGACACCACCAACACCGTTGTACCGCTGTGCTCTTCGACGATCCGATCGCGCGCTGCCACCACCCGCTGGTGCACGCTGTCGAAGCTTTCACCGCCGGGCGGCCTGGTGCTGGTGTCGCGCAGCCAGCGTCGATGCAGCTCAGGATCGCGCTCGGCGGCCTCGGCGAAAGTCAGGCCTTCCCAGGCGCCGAAATCGGTTTCGATCAGGTCGTCGTCGACCGTCACATCCAAACCCAGCGCCTTGGCGGCTGTCGTCGCGGTGTCATAGCAGCGCTGCAGCGGCGAGCTGATCGCCGCCGCGATTCCGCCCCGTTGGCCCAAATACCGTGCCGCCGCATCGGCTTGTTGCCGCCCCAGTTCGGTCAGCGCCGGGTTACCGCGTCCCGAGTAACGCCGTTGTACCGACAGCTCGGTCTGCCCGTGCCGCAACAGCAGCAGCCGAGTGGCCGCTCCGCGAGCACCAGTCCAGCCGGGTGCCGTGACTGTCTCGGTTGCCGCGGCGGGTGGAGCAGTTTCGGTGGCCTCCGCGGCGGCATCCATCGCTTCGTTGGCCAGCCGGTCGGCATACGAGTTCTCCGCCCGCGGTATCCAGGTGTAGCTGATCTGCTCGAAACGTGCTGCCAGGGCCCGGGCCTGGGAGTGTAGCTCGGCCAGTTCGGGATGTTTGACCTTCCAGCGTCCCGACATCTGTTCGACTACCAGCTTGGAATCCATCGACACCGCGACATCGGTAGCGCCGAGTTTGGCCGCCTCATCCAAGCCGGCGATCAACCCACGATATTCGGCGACATTATTGGTGGCGCGGCCAATCGCCTGCTTGCTCTCGGCCAACACGGTCGAACGGTCGGCCGACCACACCACCGATCCGTACCCGGCCGGCCCGGGGTTGCCGCGCGACCCGCCGTCGGCCTCGACACGGACCTTCATTTGCCGGAGCCGATGGTGCGCAACAGGATTGCGCCGCATTCAGGGCAGCGCAGTACGTCGTCGTCGGCGGCCGCCGCGATCCGGGACAGCTCACCGCGGTCGATCTCGATTCGGCAGGCTCCGCACCGGCGTCCCTGCAGCGGCCCGGCGCCGGGGCCACCGCCGGCACGTTGCCGTTCATAGAGCGCGACCAGTTCCGGATCTAGCGCAGCCGTCAGCTCGTCGCGCCGCGACGAACGTTGCCGGCGAGTGTCGTCGATCTCGGCGAGCGCACGGTCGAGGGCTTGTTGGGCGTTGCCGAGATCGTCCTGCAGCTTGTCGACGCCCGTCGACTCGACGGTTTGTTGAGCCTGCAGTTCCTCGCGGCGCTCCATCACCTCCAGCAGCGAATCCTCCAGGCTGGTCTGGCGGCGTTGCAACGTTTCCAACTCGTGCTGCAGCTCGGACAATTGTTTGGCGTCTGCCACGGTCTGCAACAGCGAGCGGTCGCGGTCCTCACGCTGGCGCACCGCGTCGATTTCCGACTCGAATCGAGATACTTGGGCGTCCAAGTCCTCCAACGCGATTCGCACCGCGGCCAGCCGGTCGGTGGCGGCGCCGTGTTCAGCCTGCATCCGCTGATAGTCCTGCTGTTCGGGCAGATGGCCCGCCCGATGGGTGAGTCGGGACAGCTCGGCGTCCAGCTCGGCCAACTCGAGTAGCGACTGTTGTTGCACTACGGCAGCTTTCATGACGGTAGGCCTTCGGCGGAATTGTCGACGTTCCAGGGATCGGTGCGAATGGAGCACACCCGTACGGGCAGCGCATCACCGAATGCCGACCGCAGCACGTCGGCGGCCTGGCCACACCACGGGTATTCGCTGGCCCAGTGGGCGACGTCGATCAAGGCCACATCAGAGGCGCGACGGTGCTCGTCAGCCGGGTGGTGCCGCAGATCGGCGGTGACATATGCCTGCACATCTGCGCCGGCTACCGCATCGAGCAATGAGTCCCCCGCGCCGCCGCACACCGCCACCCGTGATACCGGCGCGTCTGGGTCGCCGGCCGCGCGCACCCCCCATGACGTTTGTGGCAGGCCGGTGCTGACCCGGGAGACGAATGCGCGCAACGATTCTGGGTGCGTCAGAGCGCCGATGCGGCCTAACCCGACATCGCCGGGCGGTGATGCGAGCGCGATGATGTCGAATGCCGGCTCCTCATAAGGGTGGGCGGCCCGCAGCGCCGAAAGCACCTCACGCCGCAGTCGGGCCGGCGCGATGAACTCGACCCGGTCCTCGATCACCCGCTCGACGGCGCCAACGCTGCCGATTGTGGGCGAAGCTCCGTCGCGGGGCAGGAATTGGCCGGTGCCCGTGACGCTCCAGCTGCAATGCGCATAGTCGCCGATCTCGCCGGCGCCCGCGGCGAACACCGCCGCCCGCACCGCCTCGGCGTGTTCCGGCGGGACGAAAACGACCCACTTGTCGTGGTTGGACGTCGCCGCCAATGGCTCGAGCACTGCCTCGACGGTCAGCCCCAACGTCTGGGCCAGCGCGTCGGAGACCCCCGGTGAGGCGGAGTCGGCGTTGGTGTGCGCGGTGAACAGCGAACGTCCTGAACGGATCAGCCGGTGCACCAGTGCGCCTTTGGCTGTGCTGGCGGCCACGGTGTCCACCCCGCGCAACAACAACGGATGGTGGGCCAGCAGCAGTCCCCCGTCGGGGACCTCGTCGACCACCGCTGCGGTGGCGTCGACCGCAATCGTCACCGATTCCACCGCGTCTTCGGGGTCACCGCAGACCAGCCCGACCGAATCCCATGACTGGGCCAGTCGCGGCGGATATGCCTCGTCGAGCACGCCGGTGACATCGGCCAACCGCACAGTCATTCCAGCACCTCTCGCAGCGCCTCGACCAGCAGCGGCCACTCCGGACGCACCGCCGCCCGCAGATACCGTCCGTCCAGACCGACAAACGTGTCGCCGCGGCGAACCGCAATACCCTTGGCGTGCAACCGCTTTCGAACCAGCTCGGCGTCACCGACAGTGAACAGCACGAACGGCGCCTGACCGTCAACCACGTCGACACCCACGGATTGCAGTCCGGACACCATCTCGGCCCGCAGCGCCACCAGCCGCCGAGCACCGGCCGTCGCCTCGGCCACCGCATCCGGAGCACAACAGGCCGCGATCGCCGCCAGTTGCAGAGTGCCCACCGGCCAGTGCGCGCGTCGTGAGGTCAGCCGGTCCAGCACCTGGGGCGTCCCGAGCGCGTAGCCCACCCGCAGCCCGGCCAGCGACCAGGTCTTGGTCAGACTGCGTAACACCAGCACGTCGGGCAGCGCAGCACCGGCCAGCGACTCCGGCTCACCGGGAACCGCGTCGGCGAACGCCTCGTCGACCACCACGATCCGGCCGGGGCGGCGCAGCGCGTGGATCTGCTCGCGACGGTGCAGCACCGAGGTCGGATTGGTTGGGTTGCCCAGCACCACCAGATCTGCCTCGTCGGGCACCTGCACACCGGCCAGGCCGAACGGTGGATCGAGCACAACATGCTGAACCGGGATCCCGGCCGCGGCCAGCGCAATGTGCGGTTCGGTGAACGACGGCGCGATGATCGCGGCCTGTCGCGGGCACAGGTTGGCCAGCAGCGTGAACCCCTCGGCCGCGCCGGCCAGCAGCGTCACCTCGTCGGGGGCGCGGCCGTGGCGGGCGCACACCGCTGCAATGGCGGCCCGCTCGTCGTCGACTCCCGGGTATCTTGCGAGGTCGGGCAGCCGGTCGGTCAGCCGCCGGATCAGCCATGCCGGCGGTTGCGGATCACGAACGTTGACGGCGAAGTCCAGCATGCCCGGCTCAGCGGCCTGATCGCCGTGGTAGCGCGCCACCGCAAGCGGGGTCGGGTCCAGACTCGCCACGCTTGAAACAGTAACGGCCTCAGTGGCAGGGCAGGTCAGCGCATCGGAGACAATGAGAAGGTGACCGGCATAATCTCTGCTGCGGCGCAGCTGGTGATATTCGACCTCGACGGCACCTTGACCGATTCCGCCGACGGGATCGTTTCCAGCTTTCGCCACGCGCTGCGCCACGTCGGTGCGGCCGAGCCCGAGGGCGATCTGGCGAGCCGGATCGTCGGCCCGCCGATGCACCACACCCTGTCCGGGCTGGGATTGGGTGAGCGCACCGATGCAGCGATCGCGGCCTACCGCGCGGACTACAGCACCCGCGGCTGGGCGATGAACACGCTCTTCGACGGGATTGGGGCGCTGTTGGCGGATTTGCGGGCCGCCGATGTTCGGCTGGCGGTGGCCACCTCCAAGGCCGAGCCGACCGCGCGCCGCATCCTGGCCCACTTCGCGCTCGACGAGCATTTCGAGGTCGTCGCCGGAGCCACCCTCGATGGGTCGCGCAGCAGCAAGGTCGACGTGCTGGCCCACGCGTTGGCGCAGCTGCGGCCGCTGCCCGAGCGCGTGCTGATGGTCGGCGACCGCGTGCACGACGTCGAAGGCGCGGCCGCCCACGGCATCGACGCGGTGGTGGTCGAGTGGGGCTACGGGCACGCCGACTTCGCCGAAGACAGTGGTGTCGCCCGGGTCGCCACGGTCGCGGAGTTGCGGAGGATGCTGGGTGTCTGATCCACGGCTGCACATCACGTTTGTCTGCACCGGCAACATCTGCCGGTCGCCGATGGCCGAGAAAATGTTCGCCCATCAGATCAGCCAGCGCGGGCTGCACGACGCGGTGCGGGTGACCAGTGCGGGTACCGCCGAATGGCATATAGGTAAATGTGCCGACGAGCGCACCAACTGGGTGCTGCGCGCGCACGGCTATCCCACTGAGCACAGCGCGGCGCACCTCGACAGCGACCACCTGACAGCTGACCTGGTAATCGCCTTGGCGCGGAACCACGTCTGGCTGTTGCGCCAGCTCGGGGTCGACCCCGACCGGGTACGAATGCTGCGGTCGTTCGACCCGCGGTCCGGTGCTTACGCGCTCGACGTCGATGATCCCTACTACGGCGATCACGATGATTTCGAGGCGGTTTTCGCCACCATCGAGGCCGCCCTGCCCGGGCTGCATGATTGGGTCGACGAGCGACTTGCCCAAAACGGTCACCACTGATGCGGCGTTTGGCGTTCCTGTTGCGGCCGGGCTGGTTGGCGCTGGCGGTGGTGGTGATCGCGTTCACCTACCTGTGTCTCACCGTGCTCGCACCGTGGCAGCTGGGAAAAAACAGCAAGACCTCGCGAGAGAACGACCAAATCCAGCAGTCCCTGAGTACCGCCCCGGTCCCGGTGAAAACGCTGCTGCCGCAGCAAGATTCGTCAGCACCCGATGCGCAGTGGCGAAAGGTGACGGCCACCGGGCACTATCTGCCGGATGGGCAGGTGTTGGCCCGGCTACGCGTGGCCGGCGGGGAGCCCTCGTTAGAAGTGCTGGTCCCGTTCGTTGTGGATGCCGGTCCCACCGTGTTGGTCGACCGCGGCTATGTCCGGCCAGAACAGGGCTCGCGAGTGCCGCCGATACCGCCACCGCCCAGCGGTGCGGTGACCATCACGGCGCGGTTGCGTGACTCCGAAGCGCCGGCACGCGGCAAGGATCCGTTCACCACAGACGGTGTGCAGCAGGTGTATTCCATCGACATCGATCAGATAGCGAACCTGACCGGGGTGCCGCTGGCCGGCTCCTACCTGCAACTGGTGGACAACCAGCCCGGTGGGCTCGGCGTGATCGGGGTGCCGCACTTGGATGCCGGGCCGTTCTTGTCGTATGGCATCCAGTGGATCTCGTTCGGCATCGTCGCGCCCATCCTGCTGGGCTATTTCGTCTACGCCGAGATCCGCGTCCGCCGTGCGGAAAAGGCGGCAACCGGCGATCCCACCGCGCCCAAGACCGTCGAAGAGAAGCTCACCGATCGCTATGGCCGGCGGCGGTGAACGCCACCAACAGCGCCGTCGCGGCCTGCACCACCCGGGAAAGCAGCACCGCGCGGCGCAGGTCGGCCACCGACGGTGACGGCCCCGCGCCGAGGGTTGGCCGGATCTGCAGTTCGTAGTGGTACTGCGTCGGCCCGCCCAGTCGCACCCCCAGCGCCCCAGCGAACGACGCCTCGACGACACCGGCATTGGGGCTGGGATGGCGGTCGGCATCACGTATCCAGGCCCGCAGCGCACCGGCTGGTGATCCGCCGACGGCCGGCGCGCACATCACCACCAGCGTCGCAGTCACCCGCGCTGCCGCATAGTTGGCCAGATCGTCCAAACGTGCTGCTGCCCAGCCAAATCGGGTATAGCGGGGCGAACGGTGGCCGATCATCGAGTCCAAGGTGTTGACGGCGCGGTACGCCAGCACCGCCGGCGCCCCACCGACCGCCGCACACAGCAGCGGCGCCACATGCGCGTCGGAAGTGTTTTCGGCGACCGATTCCACTGCCGCACGGGCCAGCCCTTCAGCGTCGAGCAACGCCGGATCGCGGCCGCACAACGACGGCAGCAGTCGCTTGGCGGCCTCGACGTCGCCGCGCTCCAGCAGCTCCGCCATGTTCGCGCCGGTGCGGGCAAGTGATGTCCCGCCCAGCGATATCCAGCTGGCCACCGCGGTGGCGGCAACCGACCACGACGGACCGCGCCGCTCGGTGTACCGCTGCAGCGCTGCCCCCACAAGGGTGATGGCGCCGACCAGCACGCCGACGTGTGCGGCGCCGGCGACCCGGCTATCGCGGTAGCTGACCCGCTCCAGGGCCGCCGCCGTCGCACCGAAGGCGGCCACCGGATGACCGGCCTGCGGGTCGCCCAGCAGCAAGTCGGCCAGGTAGCCGACCAGCGCGCCCAGCAGCTGTCGCACCGCAAACATTCCGGCAGCGTCTCACACATGGTCTACTCGGTGATATGAGGCGGTATCCACGATGAAGCGCCCTTCCACCCGGGTGGCCGACCTGCTCAATCCCGCCGCAACGCTGTCGCCCGCCGCCAATGTGATCATGCAGCTGTCGTTGCCGGGCGTCGGCTACGGCGTGCTGGAAAGCCCGGTCGACAGCGGCAACGTCTACAAGCATCCGTTCAAGCGGGCCCGCACCACCGGCACCTACCTGGCCGTCGCGACGATCGGAACCGACGCCGACCGCGAGTTGATCCGCGCTGCCGTCGACACCGCGCATCAGCAGGTGCGGTCGACGCCGTCGAGCCCGGTCTCCTACAACGCGTTCAACCCGCAGTTGCAGCTGTGGGTGGCGGCCTGCCTGTACCGCTATTTCGTCGACCAGCACGAGTTTTTGCACGGCGCGCTCGATGACGTCGCCGCCGACGCGGTATATCAAGACGCCAAACGGCTGGGCACCACGCTGCAGGTGCGCGAGGGGATGTGGCCGCCGGACCGCGCCGCGTTCGACGAATACTGGAAGCGCTCGCTCGACGAGCTGCACATCGATCCGCCGGTTCGCGAGCATCTTCGCGGCGTCGCCTCGGTGGCGTTCCTGCCGTGGCCGTTGCGCGCGCTGGCCGGACCGTTCAATTTGTTCGCGACGACGGGTTTCCTGGCGCCGGAGTTCCGCGCGTTGATGCAGCTGGACTGGTCACCATCCCAACAGCGCCGGTTCGAGTGGCTGCTGAGCGCCCTGCGACTGGCTGACCGGCTGATACCGCATCAGGCCTGGATCTTCGGTTACCGGCTTTATCTATGGGACATGCGGTTTCGCGCTCGGCGCGGGTGGCGAATCGTGTGACGACTAGCCGTAGATGGCGAGCAGCACAATGGCGGCCATGCAGACCATCGCCAGCAGAAACCAGGGCTGCAGATAGATGCGCTCGCGGGTTTCCTCGGTCTTCGGCGTCTTCGCCGTCTCCGGCGCCTCCGGCGCCTCCGGCGCAAGCGAAGTGGAACGCTCCGGCGTTAGTTGTGAAGTCATGCTAACTATCATTATCGACTCGTTAGCCTTAGTAAATGTGTTGCTCGTTTCATCGACCCCCTCATTGCGACGCAGGTCACACTGCTGGGCCGGGCGCGGCCCGCGAAATGTTCCGAAGGGAGCAGACTCATGGCTTTCCCGGCGCTCAACCACGTCGCCATCACGGTGCGCGACATGACAGTCAGCGGCCCCTGGTACCGCAAACTGCTCGGCACTGACCCAGTCCTCGACGAGCACACCGACGCCGGATTTCGCCATCTGGTCTGGATGCTCGACGGCGGGACGATCTTCGGCCTCCACCAGCACGAACGTTCCGCTCCCGACGAGCGATTCAGCGAGTTCCGCGTCGGCCTCGACCATGTTGGCTTCGGCTGCGCCGACCGCGCCGAGCTGGAGCAATGGATGACGCGACTCAACGAGCTGGGTGTCCACCACGGCGGCATCGTGGACGCCCGCTACGGCTCGGGGTTGAGCTTTCGAGACCCGGACGGCATCGCGCTGGAGTTCTTCGCGCCGCCAGGGTGATGCGGTCTTAAGCCAGCAGAATGATCAGCACGATGGCCACGACGATGAGCGCTGCCAGCGTCCACCAGACAACGGGGCCGGCGTTGGGCTTGCGAGACGGCCGCGGCGTCAGCGGGCTATTGGACGGTGCGACGCTAAACGTCCTCTCTTGTCTGCACCGCCTCACCACCGCTGCGCCATGCGTACGCATACCCCTGCCGCGACTATGAGCGCTTTTGCTGATGTTTCGTGCCGCACGTCACCGCATGCTGGCTAGCATGAGCGAAACCAGCTGGAGCGGCACAGACATGGGAGACATCCGCGAGCTTCCGACCGGAACGGTCACGTTGCTGCTGGCCGATGTCGAGGGGTCGACTCGCCTGTGGCAGACCCAGCCCGAGGCGATGAAGGCCGCCGTCGTGCGCCTCGACCAGACGCTGTCGGATGCTGTCGCGGCCCACCACGGTGTGCGGCCCGTCGAGCAAGGCGAGGGCGACAGCTTCGTCATCGCGTTCGCCCGCGCCGCCGACGCGGTCGCCTGTGCCCTGCACTTGCAGCGGGCGCCGCTGGCGCCGATCAAATTGCGCATCGGCGTGCATACCGGCGATATCCAACTGCGCGACGAAGGCAACTACATCGGCCCGACGATCAACCGCACCGCACGGCTACGCGATGTCGCCCATGGCGGCCAGACGGTGCTCTCCGGCGCGGCGGAACCGCTCGTCGTAGACCAGCTGCCGACCGGCGTCACCTTGACCGATCTCGGCGCTCACCCGCTGCGCGACCTGCCACGCCCGGAACGGGTTGTGCAACTCTGCCATCCCGATCTGCATAACGATTTCCCGCCGCTGCGCACCGCGAATACCTTCGCCAACGAGCGCCTTCCGGTACAACTGACGCGTTTCATTGGGCGCCAATCAGAAATGAACGGCATCCGCGAGGCGCTCGCCGACAACCGACTCGTCACGCTGACCGGTGCGGGCGGCGCCGGTAAGACCCGCCTGGCGGTGCAGGTCGCCGCCAACATAGGCGGCGAATTCGTCGACGGCCTGTGGTACGTCGACTTGGCACCGATCACCGATCCCGACGTCGTCGCCGTCACGGTGGCACGGGCGTTGGGCCTGCCTGACCAGCCCGGCCAACCGACGATGGACGTGCTGCGTCGGTTCGTTCGCGACCGCCGGATGCTGATCTTGCTGGACAACTGCGAGCACCTGCTCGACGCCAGCGCCGAGCTGATCATCGGGCTGTTGGCCGGGTGCCCGGCGCTGACACTGCTGGCGACCAGCCGCGAGCCCATCGGCGTTGCCGGTGAGGTGAGCTGGCGAGTGCCCTCCCTCTCGCTGGCCGGCGAAGCGATCGATCTGTTCAGCGACCGCGCCCGCCGGACCAAGCCCGACTTCCGTGTGACGGCGGACAACGCCGAGACGGTGACCGAGATCTGTCGCAGGCTCGACGGACTTCCGTTGGCCATCGAGCTCGCCGCAGCCCGGGTCCGCGCATTGTCGCCGACCGAGATCCTGGACAGCCTGCATGATCAGTTCCGCCTGCTGACCGGTGGTGCGCGTACCGCGGTCCGACGCCAGCAGACACTGCGCGCATCGGTGGACTGGTCGCACGCATTGCTGTCCGAGCCCGAACAGGTGCTGTTTCGACGGCTGGCGGTGTTCCTCGGCGGGTTCGATCTCGATGCGGCCCAAGCCGTTGTCGGCGAGATGGAGCGCTATCAGGTGCTCGATCAGCTCACGCTGTTGGTCGACAAATCGCTCGTCGTCGCCGACGACAGCCCGCGTGGCACCCGCTACCGGCTGCTGGAGACGGTCCGCCAGTACGCGCAGGAGAAACTCGGCGAGTCTCGTGAAGGCGATGATCTGCGGGCACGGCACCGCGACCACTACACCGGGGAGGCCGCCTCGCTCGACGCGCCGGCAGACATCGACTACGAACGGCGAATCGACTGGGCGGAAACCGAACTCGACAATCTTCGAGCCGCCTTCGGGTGGAGTCGGGAGGGTTCTGAAACTGAGCTTGCGCTGACGCTGGCGTCGTCGCTGCAGCCGCTGTGGCTCACGCGGGGCCGTATCCAGGAAGGATTGAACTGGCTCGGCGCCGCGCTGGCTGACGGGAGCCAAGCGAACGGCGAGATTTCGGCGGCGTTCGTACGGGCGTCGGCGAACAGGGTCCAGCTGCTTTCGCAGCTCGGCAGGGCCGATGTCCTCGATGACGCTGTACGAACTCTGGCAATGGCACGGCAATTCGGCGACCCATCGCTGGTGGCGGTCGCGCTGACGGCCTGCGGATTGATCGGAGCTGCCAACGACGCCGACGCTGCGCGGCAGTACTACGCCGAGGCGGCAGGCATTGCCCGAGATCTGGGCGATTTACGGACGTTGGCCCGAATCCGGGCCCACGAGAGTTTCGCAGGTCTCATCGGCGGCGAACCAATCGCTGATGTTCAGGCCGCGGCGGAGGAAGGCCTTCGGATCGCGGACCGAATCGGCGACGGCTTCCTCACTCGTCAATGCGACTTGGCATTGAACTGGATGAAGATTTACGGCAGCGACCTGCTCGGCGGCGCCGTCCGGTTGGGTGAGGTGGTCGAGGAGTCCAATGCGGCGCACGATCCGATGTTCGCGATGTATGGGTCCGTACTTCGGGCATACGCGCTCGCGTACACCGGGGATTTGACCGGTGCTCGAGCCGTGGCAGAGGCGGCGCTCCGCAGCGCATCCGCGCTCTTCGAATACTACGAAGGTCCGGTGCACACGGCGTTTGCCATAGCGCACCTGGCGGCGGGCGACGCCTCTGCGGCCTGGAAATCCTACGAAGCAGCGCTGCGATGCAGCGGCATGGATGCCCAGATCGCTTCCACCTTCAGCTGGGCGGCGTTAGCGCCGTTGGCATGCGGCGATCTCGCTACCGCCCGTCGCTGGGCTGATGATGCCGTATCGGTGATCAAGGGCTGCGGCTTATCGATCGCGTTGGCGTCACGCGCGTACGTGGAGATTGCGCAGCGCGAGTTCGATGCTGCCGAACGTGATGCTCACGACGCGCTCAATCTGATTGCTCGGCTGGGAGGCGATGTCGCCGTTCCGTTCGCTCTCGACTGCCTCGCCTTTGCGGCGGGCGACGCCGGCAACCACCAGATGGCAGCGCGCCTGTTCGGTGCAGCCGAATCGGCCCGCCAGAACATCGGATTGGTGCAATTCAAGGCGCTCGCGGCCGATGACGAGGCGAGGATCGCAGCAGTTCGGGATGCCCTGGGCGACAATGACTTCGGCGCCGCCTATGGCGAGGGTGCGATGTTATCGATCGAGGAAGCGATCGCGTACGCGCAGCGCGGCCGCGGCGAACGCAAGCGCGCCAGCAGTGGATGGTCATCGCTGACCCGTGCCGAGCGCGACGTCGTGAGACTGGTCAGTGACGGCTTGGGCAACAAGGATGTCGCCGCGCGGCTGTTCATCTCGCCGCGAACCGTGCAGGCGCATCTGACCCACATCTACCGCAAACTGGGCCTCACCTCTCGGGTGCAGCTGGCCCAGGAGGCGGTGCGTCACAGCTGATTGCTCAACACTGGTGGGCGCGGACGGTATCGAACCGCCGACCGCTGGTGTGTAAAACCAGAGCTCTACCACTGAGCTACGCGCCCTGCCTCGGGCAGGCTACCCGCCTACCTGCCTACTGCTCAAAACGCCGACGCTTCGCGTCGAGCGTGCGCAAAACCGGGTTTCAGCT